>CBDUKN010000016.1:0-66322 GCA_965367815.1 uncultured Thermoprotei archaeon | reverse complement strand
GAGAACTTTATGTCATATAAGTACGCTAGAATACCTTTATCAGCAGGCCTCAACATTATTACAGGTCCCAACGGCGCGGGAAAATCTTCCATTCTTTTAGCTATAGCTGTAGCCCTGGGACAAACTTATACTGAGCGAGGAAGAAGACTCAGCAATTTAATTAGAAGAGGAGAAGATATTGCTAGAGTTACTGTAGTAATAGACAATTCTCCTAGGAAAGGTAAGAGACCTCTGCCCCGCTGGAAATACGATGAATTCTATTTAACTAGATACTTGAGAAGCGACGGGAAGTATTGGCATGAATTGAACAGCAGAGTAATTACTAAACATGAAGTAGAGCGTCTACTCAAGAAAATAGGCCTTAATCCCAATAACATGTTTATTATAATGCATCAAAACATGATAGAAGAGTTTGCTTTTCTATCGCCACAAGAAAAACTAAGTCTTATAGAAGACGCTACAGGGCTCACAGGATACCGCAAAGCTATACTCAATGCTATGAAGAAACTTGAACATACTTTGAGAGAAGAAGAAAAAGTTAAAAAGCTTATGGCTAAAGCTGAAGAAGAGTTAGAGAAGTGGAAAAAGAGATATGAGCGTTACCTAGAGAAACTAGCTTTAATCGACAGAAAAAACTACTTAATTAGGGAAAAAGCTTGGGCTATTGTAAGAGACTGTGAAGAAAAAGTAAAGAGTATTGAAGAAAAAATACAAGGTCTTGAAAAAGAAGTAAAAGATTTATCGTACTACCTAAGTGAAACTCGCTGCAAGAAAGAAGAGATTTTAACAAGCATTTCCGACATTGAGGAGAAAATACTTTCTTTAAGCAGAAATAATGTAGATTTAGCTGCTGTCCTGCAGGAGCTTAGAGAAAAGTGGTTTGTTTTTTCTGATAAACATGCTGAAGAGAAAGTAACCGAGTTTAAGATAAAGCTTGCTGAAGAGAAAATAAGTGAGCTCAAAGATCTTCTTCAAGTTCACAGAGCTGAGCTAGCTAAAGCACTCAAAGTTGCCATGAGTACTGGCGAGAAAGTAGAGTCTTCGAGAGATATACGTGAAATAGAGAAGGAGCTGAATAGAGTGGAGGCTCTGATAGAGTCTTATAAGGATGTTACTGAAGATGTTGAACAGATATACGCTCAGTATAGAGAAGCATTCGAGAAACTTAAGGAGAAAGCAGCACAAGTGGCCGAGAATAGGCGGAAAGCACTCGAAGAACTAAACTATAGATATAGTATTTGGAAAAATAAGCTGCTCGAGCTCATAGAGGACGTGAGGAAAACTTTTGTAGAGTTCTTGTCACATGTTGATGCAGTAGGCGACGTGAGAATAGAGAACATAGACGACATAGAGAAAGCCGGTATACAAATTCTTGTAGGCTTTAGAGGTTCTTCGCCGACGGTACTAGATCCCTATACCCAAAGTGGCGGTGAAAGAACGACAGCTATAATGTGTTTTCTCCTAGCTCTTCAGCAACATATAAGATCTCCGTTTAGAGCAATAGACGAGTTCGATGTGCATATGGATCCGCGTAACCGTGAAGAAATATTCAAGCTACTAGTATCACTTGCTGAAAAGAATCCTGAAACACAGTATTTGATAATAACTCCCGGAAAACTTGTTGGAGTGAAACCCGGAGTAAATATTATAGTTGTCCAAAATGTACGTGGAGTCTCTAAAATAGGAGCAGTAGTCAGTAAATAAGTTAATAAAACTATAACAAGATATTCGAATATAAGGTGGCTATATGTCAAAAAGAAGAAAAGATCTCGAAAAATATCTTCAAAGAAGTATCGCAGATGCTTTGAGAACAGGCGACTACGAGAAAGTATCTGAAATAGTATCCGGTCTCATTATAGAAACTATAGAGCTTACAGAAACAGTGAGAGAACTCTCGAAAGCTGTAATTGAGCTGAGAAAGAGTTTAGAGCTTGAAAGAAAGCTACGTTTGGAAGAAGACTTAAGGCTAAGAGGGCATATAGCCAGAGTTGAAGGAAAGCTTATTGAAGTGAGTTTAATTAACAATCTAAGAGAATTTTGTAGTAAGTATAACTTGCGCGTAGAAAGTCTGCCTCAAGATCCATATAGAGTCGATGCTGTAATTTATGGAAAAAAGTTAATTGCATTAGTAGAAATAGCTAAAACAGGGGAGTTCACTGACATAGAGCAATTACTTGAAGGAGCCAGAATTTTTGAAAAAATTAGAGGAGAAAAACCTAATGCACTCATACTATTCATTTATGCTGAAAAACCTTCAGAGAAACTTATGACAGAGTGTGAAAAAAGTGGAATAATAGTTGATAATAGTCCTAAGCGTATAGCTAAGCTACTTCATTCACTTGACGAGAACTTGTCAAAAAATATTAAAGGTTAAGTACTTTTGTCTTTGAAACAAGATACTCAATAATCTTCTCAAGAGATCCGTAAGTACTTTCCTTTAGAGCCTTTTCTATGGCGTAGACTGTTTTCTCCGATGCATGTGTTACTACGCGATAACCTTTCTTTTTAGGGCTTAATGTACATGATTCTACTTTCCTGTCAGATATTTCAGCTACACCTATTTTTCTAGCGTAGTCTAATATCTCGTTTTTATCATAAGTTAAGACTGGTCTAAAAACGGGTATATTTACTTTGGTCGTTAGAAAGTAGAGATTGTCTAGTGTTTGGGTGGCTACTTGCCCTAAGCTTTCTCCAGTAACTACTGCTTTAGCTTTTTCTAGTTCAGCTATTTTCTCGCCTACTTTAAGCATTAGCAGTTTGCATAAAAGACAGCGGTAGCGAGGCGTAATGTCTATGTTTTCGTGGACTTCTCCTAGAGGCACAATATATGCTCTCCACTTTCTCTCTGAAACCCAGTCTCTAAGCCACTTGAGGACGGAAATAGCTCTTTCTTTAGCGTCTTCGCCGTAGAAAGGACTCATATCAAAGTGTACTGGCACTAAACTACACCCTCTCTTCATTACCATCCACGCAGCAACCGTACTGTCGACGCCCCCTGAAATAAGTGCTACTACTTTTCCTTCTACCCCATAGGGAAGACCGCCGGGCCCCGGGACTACTTCGTAGAAAATGTAAGCTGATTCTCCTCTTACTTCAACGTATATTGTTTTATCTGGGTTATCTAAGTTTACTTTAACTCCTTTAATATGCTCTAGAACGTCGGCTCCAAGGATTTCTTCTAGCTGTTTGCTGCTGTACTCGAAAGCTTTATCTGATCTCCGTGCCCGAATACTGAAGCTCATGCCTTCGCTTAAAATAACTTCAGCTGCTTTAAGTACAGCTTCCCTTATGGCAGACAAGTCTTTCTCGACTTCGACGGCAGGACTAAAAGATACTACGCCGAAAACTTTACGTAAGACTTCTCGGCAAGCATCTACTTCATCAGTATAAATAAAAATTCTTCCAGGCTCTCTCCTAATAGTATAGTCGTAGATTTTCTTTAAATTTAGCTGAAGTTTAATATTTCTAACTAGTTTTGCTTCCATTCGACTTCGCACTTCAGGAGACTTTAAGGTAATTTCACCGTACCTTACAAGCAACAAATTTGCTCTAATAGTCATTACAGACATATTTGTAGGCAGACAATATTAAAAATTGTCTCAGTTGATTCAGTAAAATTAAGACAGATTGTAGCTTTAAATAGAGTATAGCTCAGGTTAAATAAAACACTTAAATGCTTTCAATTAAAGATAATCTTGGGGCTCTTTTCTGAGAATATCTAATCCACCAAAATGTTTATCAAAACTTACTATTGCCTCGACTCCAAGCTTTTTTGCAACATAATAATGTAATGTGTCATCGAAATCTCTTTTTATTTTGCTCATTAATATAGCTGCTGCAATTTCATCTGAAATAGTTGTAACATACACATATAATCCTTTTGACGCCAATATGTTTCTTAAAAAACTTAAAATTGTATCAGCTTCTTTAATAATAGCTTCAATTGCATGAATAGTGAATGTAGTAACTATAGCTTCTAACTCTCCTCTAGCAATTTTATCAAGAAATTCTCTGCACTCCTGAGCTCTACTTTGATTTAAAAGTAATTCGAGGAATATACAAGTGTCTACCAGTAACATAGTTAATCAACTTTTCTCCAAGCTTCGTGCTGAAGCTCTACAGAAGTCTTTTTAATTTTGAGCTTACCTTGAAGCTCTCCCCAGTTTGCTTCTCCCTCATATACAAATCTGCTAATAATATCTTCTAGCGCTAGCTTAAGAGCCCCCTTTCTATAACCGTAAATTTCCATAGCCTTTTTCCTAAATCTAAGCGCCAGTGCCCTATTGATCTCCGCCTTTATTACTTCACTCATATGCCAATTATTATACACTCGTACTTATATACCTTTAGTACTTGTAGTACTTATGTACTTAATTGTACTCCTTAAGTACTGCTAGCAGGTATCCGCATCGCTCTTAAACTATATTTAGTTGATAATGTAGAAACATAGTGTATGTTGTCTGCAAATGAAAAAGAGAGATTTTCTAGGCAAGTAGCTCTCTTCGGGGAAGAGGCTCAAGTTAAGTTGAAGAAGTCTACGGTAGCGGTAATAGGTGTAGGTGGATTGGGCTCATTTGCGGCGCTCTATTTAGCTGCAGCAGGTGTAGGCAGGCTTACTTTAGTCGACAAAGAGAAAGTAGAGTTAAGTAATTTAAATAGGCAGATTCTCTACTGGACTCGAGACATAGGAGAAATTAAGGTCGAGAAAGCTGCTGAAAAAATCAAAGAATTTTATCCTGAAGTAGAAGTGGAGCCTGTAGTAGCTGAGGTAAATGAAGAGAATGCCCGAGAAGTAGTAAAGAAAGCCGACGTAATTGTAGATGGACTAGATAATTGGAAAACAAGACTTATTGTCAATAAAGTCTGCGTAAAGGAGAACAAGCCTTTTGTTCACGCTGGAGTTAAGGGTTTAAGTGGACAGCTTCTTGTAGTTATTCCGCGTGAAACTCCTTGCCTTCAATGTATTTTGCCTCCAAGAATTAGAGAAGAAGAAAGACCTCCTATAGTAGCGACGACAGTTGGCTTAATTGCAGCACTTGAAGTACAGGAAGCACTCAAGATAATAACTGGTTTCGGCGAAGTACTGAAAAATAAAATGCTTCTCTTTAACGGCTATACAAATACCTTTACTGTAGCAGAAGTTTATAGAAGAAAGGACTGCACTATCTGTGGAGAGAGTTAGCCTTATTTTTGATTAAGAATAAAGAAGTATTAGTGATGAGCCTCCTCTAACCTGAATAATGAAGACAGGCACGAGCTGCTGATTTTAACGGTCACCGGATGGTCGCTCATCACTAGTTCAGGAGGGACTTACTCGATCATCCCTACTTATAGTAAAACTGAACTTAGATTTTAGCTTAATGATCCGCTATAGGATATTTCTCAGCCGCTTTTACGTAAGCCTTAACGTTTTCCAGAGGAGTATGTGCATGTAATCCGTCGCTAGGCCCCAGTATAAAGCCAAGATATGGAGCAGTCTCGTGAACAATTCTGCGGGCAGCTTCGAGTACTTCACCGGGCTTGCCGTATCTGAGAAGCTGTATGTCAAGATTTCCTACAAGACATATTTTGTCGCCAACTATTTTCTTTGCTTCAGCTATATCCGCGTCTCCAAGCGGAGGTGGAGGCAGAGTAGAAAGAATATCTATTTCAGAGTCTTTGAGAAGAGGCAGAAGCCTCATACACTCTCCGTCATCATAGTAGTGATAAAATCCTCCGTATATATGAGTTACTTCTACTTGCTCCTTAACCAGAGGCTCAATATATTTTTCCCAAAGCCTCGGGCTCCAACCCGAGCTAAGCGAAGTATAGCACCAAGAAACATGAATTGCGTCGACAGCCGTCTCACTCAACACTAGCTGAATTAAATCGATGAGATAGCTCTGGAATATTTCAAGAAGTTCTCTAACGAAACCTGGTTCACGATAGCAGGCTACAAGCAGATTTTTTAGACCATAGGCGTGTACTGCTTCATTCACGGGAGAAGGAAATGAAGCGTGAACTATTCCTTTAGATCCTGTAGCCATTACAGCGTCCTTAAGTTCTTTAAGCATAGATCCCGTGAAAGGATTGAGTAAGTATTCTAAAGCATCTAAATCACTATAATCTTTAACAAAATACTCTTTTATAAGGGGGTATTCTTCAGAATACCATTTATCAGAAACAATATCCATAGACCTTAATTTAACCAAAAGATATTCATCTACTATTCTCCTAACTTCTCTCAACGAGCCTTTAGGAGTCTCAACTTCTCTCACAAGATAACGTTTACCGTTTTCAGTAACAATTTTCCTCTTAACTCTAACTTGCTTAGGAAAGGGAGCATCAGACCACAGCAGAGGATCAGGAGGCCATATTTCAACATAAATAAAGCCATCGCAGTTGAAGTCTTCAGTAGCTTTAAGCTGCCCCCTCCAATCACCTCTCCCATAAAGCCACTCAATAAACCTACCAGGCCTCAGCGCTACGGGTACTCGATCAGGTGATTCACATAAAATAGCTTCAACAAGCCTAGCTTTAGAGTTCATGTAACTTTACTGCAGAGAAAACTTATTAGGCTTTACTTTTACGAAATCTTTCTCGCTACCGGAAAATAAAGACTCAGAGACTTAACTAACTTTAGGCAACCAATACTTAGTCCTACGGTTCTTTCAGTTAGAGTAAAATTAACTAAAGAAAAAATTGCGGGAAGAACAGGAGAAGTCCTCTCCTCTCCCCCTACCCGAAAGATTCGTGTGTAATTGAACGTTAGATATATAAAAATCCTATGTTTTAATGAGTTTTAGTTTTTTGTCATATAGGCTCCTAAAATGTAATTTAAGTGTATTCCATCGAAGAGTTTTACTCGAATACAATTACAATCTCCGAACCATGCTATATTTCATAGACATAAATATCTCGCAAAAATTTATGTAAAATATTTACATTTTTCAAACTAAGCCATAGATAGACTTGATTTTACTCTATTTTTGCTAAAAAGCGACTAATCTACCGTAGGATAGACGAACAAATACAAAATAATGTAACAACCATTAATTAAATAACATGGTTCAAACATTTAATTGAATTAATATTCTATGCTAAGTACATTATTTATGAATAATCTTTATTAATTTTAAAATTATTTAGGAAATAGAACTAATTGACATTCTGCTTTAGTAAAATATTTTTATATAGTTTGCATTTCTTTAAAAGATCTTTATGTGATCCCTTGTCTATTATTTTACCGTCTTCGATTACATATATTTTATCTACGTGTTTGAGGGCAGAAGATCTATGTGAAACTATTATAAGTATTTTTTCTCTAAAAATATTTTTTAGTTCTTTTAATATGGCTTCTTCTGTTATTGAATCTACTGCATCTAATGCTTCATCCAAAATAAGGACATCTGGCTCAAAAAGAAGTGCTCTAGCGAGAGCTAGTCTCTGTTTTTCACCAGTAGACAATTTCTCTGGATCAAGCTCTCCACTAATATCGTGAACGAAGTCAGCTTTAGATATTTCCAGAACTCTACGTATCTTTCTGCGATCTATATGCTTGCCTAAAGTTAAATTATCTATAAGTGGTCCTTTGAAAAAGAAATCTTCTGGAGGCAAGTAATATATTCTGCGTCTAAGAGACGAAACTTTATACTCCTTGTAATCGACTCCATTAATAAGAACTTTTCCTTTCTCTGGCTCATATAGTCTTAAAAGTAGAAGAAGCAGCGTTGTTTTACCCGAGGCCGTAGGACCAATTATCCCTATACTCTCTCCCTCTTTTATTTCAAGACTAACTCCCTTTAGAACTCTAAAGTAAACATTCTTTAACTCTATAGACTTTATTTTACTTAATTCTCTTCCAATATCTTCTTCTTCCTCAATACTTAGTACCTCATAAAATCTAGTAAGGTAGGGTTCGTAGAGAGAGACACTTGTTAAGAGTTGAGATAAATTGTACGTTGGCTCGTATACATTATATACAGCACCTATAAATGCAATAACACTTCCTATAGTAGTATATCCTAAGTAGACAAAATAACCTCCTATAGTCAAAAGCATTAGTGAAAGATACTTTTCTAAAGAATAAAAAGACCTATGCAGTAGTTCTTTAATAAAAATAAGCTTTAAAAGTCTATTTATTCTTGAGCAAAGACTCTCCGCAAATATTTTCTTGAAGTATTTTTCAGAAGAAGTTCTTTTAATGAAACTTATTCCATCAGTAATCATTTTAACTGATTCTACTAAATTAGACATAGCTACTCTTTCTTTCTCAGAAGCACTTGAAACTTTCTTAGACCCTAACTTAAATACTACAAGATATATAGGCAGCGTTATTAAAGTAATTAAAGTAAGGTGAGGACTTAATGAATATAGAATATAAGTGCCTATAGCTGCTCTAAGTACTTGAATAATTATAGCAATAACGAGTCCCCCAAGAATTTCAGAAAGAGGCTCTAAATCCGACACAAATCTTGCTATAACATCTCCCGAACTCAGCAACCTATACGGTCTTATTCTAATTAGTTTCTCAGCGAACATCGAGGCAAGAATTCGGTAAACTTGAGGACCTATTGACTGCAAAAGATATTCACTTACAAAATTAATTACATCGCATACAATACTTAAAATAAAAAGCAGCACTATCATATTAACTATTTCTATAGTATCTAAATAGCCCCTCAAACCTATATCAGATAAAACATCTATAAAATCAGCTTTTATATGCACATAATAGTAGTTTATTATCATTAATAAAAGCCATAGCAATACTTATTAGCAAAGCTTTGCGCCAAATAAATCTTAAAGCCCTAAAAGCATCTCTAAAAACTATATTAACCATATTAATCCCTTCTTGCTATATATTTTAAGTACTGTTTCTCTTCTCATTTTCATGTTAGTAGAGGTAATGAATTTATTTTAAATTTTTGCTTGTTAATTTTAATAGCAAAAGAAAGCAATAATATTTTATTCAAATTAAAATAAGTAGCTGTATAATTAAGTAAATTACCTTAAATATTCGGCACTATCCACCAGTATAAATATTAACAATGTTAATAAATACTTATCTTCTTCTTAAAGAGATTAAAGAGTACTAATTTAGATACAGGTATTATGGTAACTAAAACCTACTTATTACATTTATTTTCCCAGCAGAGTTCAAGGTAATTTTCGTTAAAATACAGTATCTCGTTTTAGCAATATTATATTCTCTGAGCTAAAATACCTCTATTAGTGTCTTTAAATAGAACTATCTATAGTTTCACGATATCTATGGATTTTTTAAGTAGTTCTATTAGCTCGTTCCATCTTTCTTCAAATGTGGTTTTATCGAGGTGTCCTTCATAGAAGTGTTCGTGAAGAGTCTGCCCTTTATCGAGTAGGTCTCTGAAAAGTTTTCGGTGCTGAGGCTTAATACTATTTGTAATAAAGTGTTCTAGCTTACCGCGACTCCAGTGTACAATAGGAACATTCTTTTTAGCCGCATAGAACTTGATTAACGCCACTATAGCTCCCCAGAGTTTCTCAGAAGCCTGTCGGTCGTCACCCTTCTCTTTAAACTCTACTGCTTCACGAAAATATTTCCTATAAAGCTTTCTGTATTTCTCTGCTCTCTCAGAGGGATCAGAGTCGATTTCAGCTAAGTCTTCAATAACATCTTCTCTACTCCACCCAGTCGCTTCAGCGAGTTCCTTTACCCACATTTCATCACGTTCGTCGAGAACCTTACCTGATTTAAGCTTATACACAATTCTAGCCACTTCAGGCCACTCACGCTCAATACTCTCCATTAAAGCCGCGACTTCAATAGCCTCTGTAGTTACTGACTTGAAGGATTCTGAAACTTCTCTTACTTCAGAAACAAGCCTCGGAATCTTAGCTGAAGGCTCACCGAAAATAAACCAGTGTCTGCTTCTACTTACTAGCTGGTCACGTACAAGAAATGAGACTATCCCTTTCAACACAAAAGCCTCTACACTACACTCTACCTTTTCCCCCGTAGCTACACTCGTATATAATGCTGAGAGAGCCTCTGATTCGAAAGAATATACACGAGGAATATTTTCTGCTTTAACCCTGCTCATATTCACCACTAAGCAGACTTAACTACGACTCTTCTCTCCTCCAGGTCTCTTAACATGTATTTCTCCAAACGCAGATTCATATTTTTCGATAGAATTCTTTAACGCATTAAGTAGCCTTTTACATACCATAGGAGGAAGAACTATTCTCGCAGTTATCTCGAGTTCTCCTCGAACATTAACAATCTTCCCCCGCTCATCTACTACAATATCAATATTAGGCTTCAGAAAATCTATAACAAACACTGACCCATCCTCCGGAAAAGACACTACAGCTGAAGTAGCTGTCCGCTCAACAAAATCAGAAGCCCTCTTAACTACTCTCTGACTACTCACTTAAAACCACCCAGTATAAATTAGATTAAAGCAATACATATACTTTACACACTAAAAAATCTTCTGAAAGACTTTCTCTAAGACCGCAGCAAATGTATCTTATGTATCTTTCAACACTTCTGTACGGAAATAATTTAATAGTTGTTAAACCAAATTGTAGCCCGGGAATCATTTATTCGCAACTATCTATGGAACTACCAAAAACTTAGACAATTATTACATGAAGAATATGGTAAAGTATTAAAAGAAACCAGCAATGATGAATTAGCTTACTCAGAAGTATCCGGTATTCTTGATTCATACAGCAATAGAATTGATAAACGGTTTATTAATGGTTTAAAGAACGAACTCCTGTTCTATCACTTGTATAGAAAAGAATTAAACCTAAAGCCTTCAACCTCCCTAAATGACAAATACTTTAAATTCGACTATGTAGGCATACACCCTAAAACAAGGAGAAAAATGTTTATCGACGTAACTTCAAATATTAGAGTAAAAAGTCGTAAAATATCAGAGTATAAAAAGCTTTACATATCTTTAGATCAACTTGGAGTAAATGGAGACTACTTTATTGCTTTTATGTACAAAGATGAATTTGAAATATCTCCTGTTTTAATTCCAATCCATAGAGACGGCGTACTCGGCTATACAGTAGCTGGAACAGTATACAAGAAAAAAGAAGGGCCAATAGTACAGCCTTACAGCGATTTAGTTATACTATTTATTGATAAGGAAAGAGAAGAAAATTACATAGATTTTAAGATTATAGATTCACTTTATCTCGATACAGTAATCTTTCAATCAATTTTAATGGAATTTATAGATCTATACATACCTGTATGGGGAGTAAGTAAAGGTTTCATAAACGAGCTATTTGATAATGGGTATGCATTAGCAAGAAGTATTCGTAAAATCAGTCGTGTTTATCCTCTTGTTGTACTTGAATTAAGGTACACGATCCTAGATAAAGACGGCGACGGCGTATGGGCCTTCATTACAACATGGAAAAATCCGATTCTAGACAGAGAACTTGACCTGACGTCTATCTTCGGAGACATTTTTGAAGAACCTATAATTCCTGTATCCTCTCATATTCCATAAACTTACTGAAACTTAAGGCAGTTAACTCCCTTTACTCTTCTTCAACACACTGGCTCGTTAAAGTAACGACATACAGTCATTCACTCGATTCTAAATCTTGGCATACTCAGCTACCAGATACACCTTCTCTGTATAACTTAATCAGCTCATTTACAGGCCAACTAACAAAAATGTCAGTTCATCAAGTGTTCTTCATCGTTTCTGTACAAGAGCCCTTCATCATTTAATACAGTTAACTCTTTCTTGAAATAAGATATAAATTTTCCCTCTATTCTAGTTTTCTTGAGGGCTCCCGCCGACAGTCCCGTAAGGGGATTGAATGAAAGCGGGGCCCGCTTGAGCCGGGGGCGCCCCTCTTCACCTCCTTTTTATTATAAAGTTATATAGTCCTTGAATATTTCCTAGATTAGTGATGACTCCGGCAAGGCTGATAGGTGATGTCCTCGACCTTCGCTGATAGCACTTAATTGCCTACGCGTATTCAACTTGTAGAATTCTTTTCCCTAAGAATTTGTTAGAATAGTTAATTAGTCGGAAAAAGAGGATTTTATCAGATGTCCGAAAAAATGAAAATTTTCAGACTTAAAGTGAGTAAACTTGGTGAAATCTATACTACTAAAGAGCTGAGAAAACTGGCTGGAATATCTGCTCCAGGAGAAGTTATTGCTATTGTGACTGATAAAGAAGTAATTGCTAGGAAACTTGTGACTCTTGAAGAATTGCTCGAGAGAAAACCTGTGCTTAAAATATCTTTTGAGGAAGCTGAAAAATATCTGAGAAAATTCAGGAAGAGTTTGGCCTATGAGGCTTCTGCTTGATACAACTTATCTGATGCCTTTATCAGGTATTGAAACAGATAAATTTACTAAGGAAGACTCTAAAATCTTGTTTAGTGCGAAAACATCTATTTTCTAGTGTCTCCAGTTTCCCTTATTGAACTCAAATGGATTATCATAAGTAAATCTAAAGGAAATCCTGTTCTTCGTAGTAAATTAAGAAAAGAGTATAGGTATTTGCTTGAATTTTTACGCTATACTACTTTCATAAAGTTGACTCCACTAGTAAACGAGTAAATAGCCGATGAAGAAAATAGGCTGTTAGATTTAGGGATAAAGGACTATTTTGATAGAATAATTTTTTCGACAGCTTTAGTTTACGCAGATGCTCTTTTAACAGAGGATAATCTTTTGAGAAATGTTTGGAGTACACATAAAAATTATAGAGATTTAATAGATCTTTATAACTGGAGAGAGCTCAGAAATGTACTGAGTCCTTAGGTAAAATGCAGTGTGTTCTGTTTTGAGAAAAGTTTCATAAGTATTATATAATGGTTGTAGGAGGAGTAGGTGTGTCTGAAGGGCCGAGTAGACTGTTTATTGTTGCTTATATGTATGCTGTTAATAAGGTAGCGTATAAAGTTTTGGATAAAGGGGGTATAGTTTTGTCTAGGGCCGCTTCAGATGAGCTTATTGGCTATCTTGTTCGTAGAGGTGTTTTAAGTAAAGAGTCTTCAGTAGATGAAGTGAAGAGCCTTTTTGTGGAGAAATTGAAGGTTGCTGGAGATATGTGTATTTGCGAGAAAGGAGATACTGTTGTAGTAGAGCTTAAAAATATGAAGATTGCTGAGTTTTTGGAGTTAACTAAAATGGAGAAATTTGAGCCTGTAGCTTGTCCACTTATTGAGGTCATTATTAAAGTTTGTGAGAAAAGTATTGGAGGAAAGCTTGTAATTAAGAAAATAGATGTACCTGATTCTACTAGAGTGAATATTGTGCGCAAGAAGATTGTTTAAGCAATAAGTCTGTTTAAGCTTTCTCAATATTATTTCATTATATTGTTTAAAGAAAATATAGTGTACTAAATCCTTTTTTCAAATATCTGCGTTAAAGAAAGTTTATATAATCTGCATAAAAGTATGCTTTGTGCTAGTTGCAGTGCTCGGTGTCTTAGGTTTAGTGTTCATTGTTGCTGGCTGGATCATAAGTGTAGGCAAAGAAGTTCCACTGAGACTCTCTCTACTTTACTTCACAGGCTCAGTTCTACTTACAGTATACGCTGTTCTCGAAGCAGACTTAATTTTTATTGCATTGAATTCCCTAGCATCTATTTTCTCAGGAATCCAGATACTTAAGGCACTTAAGAAATAAGAGTCTCTGAAACTCTACTCAATAACCTTTTCGCTAGTATTTTTAGGCTAAAACTAAGTATTTAAGTCTCCTTATATTAAAGAAAAACAAGCACTTGTAAAACTCTCTTTAATTATAGAATTATTCTTCATAGCAATAATCAATGTAATAATCAATATATTGGTCTTCTTCTTGTCGCCTCACAGGTAAAATAGTAGTCTTTTCCTCGTACGGTTTCTTTCTATGAACACTTCTTCCGCTTATTCTCTCCCTAATTCTTTCAAGCTCCTCCTCTTTTTGTGAGAAAAAGCTAGTTACTAATACGGGTGCAAATATGAGACCTAGCACAGAAATCAATCCTACTGTTCCCTCAAGAGTTTCTCCTACTTCTCCTACTATTTCTTCATAAATTGCGAGGAGGAAGGGTAAGGAGAAGAACAAGATTTCTACCATGATTAGCACTGAAATCATTTTAAAATCATTCATATTGCCCCCTTATATCGTTTTCTCCCTATACCTTATATACTTTTCTATTTATACTATGATAATAGTACAGTTGAATAATTAGTAAGTGTTATAGTTTAAGAAAAACAAAGTAGAGAACAGACCCTTAAGACCAACACTACGATAATAACTTGCACATATTCGTATGCATTATTTTAGGTATCTTAAAAGTCTCGTGCGAAAAGCTAACAAGGAGATTAAATTAGTAATATTTTGGTATTCTTATATATTCTTTGATACCAGTACTACCAGATGATGGACATTTACTTTCTTAACCTTTAGTGGAGAAGTCCTAAGGATATTGAATTAGATGTTCTAGATATTATACGCATACGATTCCTCAAAGAAAACTGAAATATGCAGAAAAGAGAAAAATTATTTTAACAGTGTTCAAATTAATGTAAATAAAATGCTTAATTTAAGTTAATTAAGGTTCGTAGAACAGAGATTTCTTTAAAGTAATTTCAGTCTTGAGCTTTATGTCTCTTGACGATGCTCCTATTCTTATTTCGTATTTTCCCGCCTCTACTATCCATTTTCCACAGCTATAGCTTGCTAGAAGCCTCAAAGGTATTTCTACTTCTATTTCTTCTGCTTCTCCTGGCTGAAGCAGCTTTGTTTTGCGGAATCCTTTAAGTTCTTGTAGAGGTTTAGGTATTTCTCCTCTAGATGGACTCACGTAGATCTGGGCTACTTCTTTTCCAGAATATTTGCCTACATTCTTTACTTTGAATTTCACTTTAATGGAGTCCTCGGAGACTTCTACTTCGAGGTCGCTGTACTCGAACTCCGTGTAACTGAGTCCATAGCCAAATGGATAGGCTGGCTCTACACCGAAGGTATCGTAGTACCTGTATCCCACGTAAATATCTTCATAGTAAACTACTTTCACTGGGTTATCGGGAGGTTCTCCTGGAAAACTCCACGAAGGAACATCTTTGTAGTCTTTAGGAAATGTTACAGGAAGCTTGCCTGAAGGATTAATTACTCCTACTAGCGCGTCGACTGTTACTCGCCCTACTTCTTGTCCAGGCTGCCATATCAGTAGAATAGCGTCAACTAAGTCTCTCCAACTAGCCACTTCTATAGGCAAACCTATATTGAGAATTACTACAACCTTTTTCCTGTACTTGTGGAAAGCCTTAGAGACTTTCTCTAGTAAGCTTTTTTCGTCTTCGCTTAAGTAGAAGCCTCCTTTTACAGGCTTTAAGTCCCATCCCTCGCCAGACAGCCTCGATATAACGACTACCGCTACATCGTTTCTCTCAGCATACTTCTCTACTTCTTCTTCACTTAAAAAGTCTTGAGGCAGAGGAGGCAAAGGTATGTCAGGCCTCTTAGGTTTATATTCTTCTCTGCTTCTCATTTCCTCGACATACTTCTCGTATTTTTCGGCGAGCTCGCTGTCTATTTTCAGACATCTTTCCTTGAAGCCCTCAAGTATACTTACAGTGTATTTAGGGTGAGTCCAGCCGCTTCCAAGTCCTCCTCTAAGAGTTTCTATTTGCCCTGTCCCGAATACAGCTATTTTAGTCTCCTTGCTTAAAGGAAGAGTATTGTTCTCGTTTTTGAGGAGCACTGTTCCCTCGGCTGCCGCCTCGTAGACTACTTTAGCGTGAGCTTCTAAGTCCGGTTTATTAGAGTACTTGTAGCCTTTAAAAGCAGGAGTTTTAACAATTACCTTCAGTATGTTCTTTACGTTTCTATCTAAGATTTCTTCACTCAGCTCACCTTTCTTAACAGCTTCAATAATCGCTTTAACCTGATCATCATTACCCGGCATCAGTAAATCGTTTCCAGCCTTCATTTGTTCTACAGGATTTTCTCCAGCACCCCAGTCAGTCATAACTAATCCATCAAAACCCCAGTCTTCTCTCAGCACTTTCGTTAAAAGCCACTCATTCTCCGAGCAGTACTTTCCATTAAGCTTATTGTAAGCGCTCATTACTGCCCAAGGCTTAGCCTTCTTAACAGCTATCTCAAAGCCCCGCAAATATATTTCTCTAAGAGCTCTCTCCGAAACAATAGTGTCTACTAACCGCCTATTAGTTTCCTGGTTATTCGCCGCAAAGTGCTTCAAGCAGGCTCCCACTCCCTGAGACTGAACTCCTTTAACGAAAGCAGCAGCCATTTCACCCGTCAAAAGAGGATCTTCCGAGTAATACTCGAAGATTCTTCCACAGAGAAGATTCCTGTGAATATTCATGCCAGGAGCCAAGAGAATATCTACACCATACTCTCTAGCTTCCTCACCCATAGCCCTGCCCACTTTCTCCACTACCTCGGGGTTCCAAGTAGATGCGAGCACTATAGCTGAAGGAAAAGCTGTCGCAGAATATGGTTTACCATCACCCTCTATTCTAACTCCCTGCGGGCCATCAGCTGTAACTATGGAGGGAATACCTAGCCGCTCAATACTGCGTGTTTCACCAGCAGCTCCAGGTACACGGCGAGACTTACCTGCACCTACAACAAGCATAGATTTCTCTTCTAAAGTCATCTTAGAAACTAACTCCTTGACTGAGACAGACATACTATCTACATATCAAGAAACAATCTATAAAACACTAAGTTAGTTCACTAAACTATTCCAGTAAAGAAATTAAGCACTTAAGCTTCAGACTTTCTCCTCAGCACTATTTACTGGCTGTACACGAGTCATAAAAATACTCTATTGAAGAATAGTCCGCGAAAAGGCGTAGCTGAACTATAGGCTAAAGTATTTATTTTTTAGACAAATTAAATAAGAGTGTATAAACCCCCTTATTTGCTTGGAATAGATTCAGGTACTTCTGCCTGCAAAGCTGTTCTATTCACTCTCAATGGAAAAATAGTAGGCAAAGCTTCAGTCCAACACAAGATCTACTATCCGCGGGCAGACTGGGCTGAACAAGACCCTGAAGAATGGTGGAAAGCAGCATCTCAAGCTATTAGAACTCTATTAAAGGAAACAGGAGTCAAAGGCGAAGACATTATAGGTGTATCTATAGACTCCCAGAGAGAAGCAGTCGTTCCTCTAGATAGAGAAGGCAGAGTACTTTACAGGAGTATAATATGGCTTGACAACAGAACTGTTCCTCAGCAACAGAAAATAGAGAAAATTCTTTTAAGAGAAAGAATACTTGAAATAACAGGGCTTCCAAGCGACTACATTTTCTCTGCCTCAAAAATACTCTGGATTAAAGAAAATCTTCCCGAAGTATTTAATAAAATTCACGTAATTTTATTTCCAAAAGACTACATAATATTCAAGCTAACTGGAGTAAAAGCTACAGACTACAGTATGGCTTCTAGAACAATGCTACTTGACTTAAAGAAAGGAAAATGGTCCGAAGAAATATGTGAAGCCATAGGAATACCAGTGGATATTTTGCCTGAAATAAAGGGCTCATGGGAAGCTGTAGGAGAAGTCTCAGGAAAAGCTTCCGAGGAAACTGGCCTAAAGCCCGGAACTCCGGTAGCCGCCGGAGGAGGAGATAGACCATGTGAGGCGCTTGGAGCAGGCGTATTTAAAGAGGGGTCTGTGTGCATAGGTACTGGCACAGGGACAGCGTTTGAGGTACCTTTGTTTAGTCCTAGGCCCGATAAAAGCTATAGGTTTGACTGCTGCTACCACGTAGTCCCAAATACCTATGAGTATGAGGGGGTAGTGAATTCTACTGGAGCTTCTCTCCAGTGGTTCATGGAGCTGCTGAGCCAAGAGGCTTCAGGAGACTTCTATGCTTTACTTGAGGAAGAAGCCTCTAAGGTAAGCCCTGGCTGCGACGGACTAATGTTCTATCCCTACCTATGGGGCGCCCGCCTGCCTAAACCAAACCCTAAGGCGAGAGGAATTTTTCTCGGAATACTGCGTAGCCATACTAGGGCTCATTTATTTAGGGCGGTGCTAGAAGGAGTAGCTTACCAGTACTTAGGAGTACTAAAAGCTCTAAAAGAACTAGGAGTCGAGGTAAGTGAAGTCTTTATGGTTGGAGGCGAAACTAGAATACGCCTATGGAATAGGATCAAGGCGAACATAACAGGACTTAAAATAAAAGTACCCGAAGTAACTGATGCAGCAGCCCTAGGGTCAGCTATTCTCGCAGGACTAGCATGTGGAGCCTACTCTAGTATAGAGAAAGCTATAGAAGAAGCAGTAAGAATTAGGGAAGTTTATGAACCTAGCTTAGAGCTACACGAGAAGTATCTAGAGCTGTACGAAAAATACGAGAAAACTTATCAAATAATAGAAAAGGTCTTCAATACATTATACTAGAATTCAATCTGCTTCAATACTTTGAACTAAGCAGAGACTGTAGACCATGTTACAGTTTTAAAACAGGAAAGTTCAATAGACTAATATACTGTCTAGTGTAATATCTAAGCGGTGTTAATTTGGGGAGCAAATTTGAGTGGTACAATACTTTTGTTAAAAAGGACTATAAGCCTGATCTTGAGAACGATGTCATAGCTGTTTTCAGAATAACTCCAGCAGAAAAATTCACGGTAGAGGAGGCTGCAGGTAGAGTTGCTTCAGAGAGTAGTGTAGGTACGTGGACTACTCTCTCTGTTCTCCCGGATAGGATATGGAAAATTATGGCTAAAGCCTATGAGTTCAAGGACTTAGGTGACGGCTCGTATTTAGTTAAAGTAGCTTACCCAATAGAACTTTTTGAAGAAGGAAATATGCCTGGATTTACAGCTGCGGTCGCCGGAAATATTTTCGGAATGAAGGCCCTTAAAGGGCTGCGAATAGAAGATATTTATTTTCCTGAAAAGTTTATTAAAGGATTTAAAGGTCCTGTTAAAGGAATTAAAGGAGTTAGAGAAATCTACAAGGTTTACGATAGACCTATAGTAGGAACAGTACCTAAACCTAAAGTAGGATACTCTCCTGATGAGCTGAAGAAAGTAGTTTACGAATATCTTGTAGGCGGAATGGATTTCGCTAAAGACGACGAGAACTTAGTTAGCCAGACCTTCTGTAAGTTCGAGAAAAGAGCCAATGCAATAATGAAAGCAATCGATGAAGCCGAAAAGGAAACTGGTGAGAAAAAAGTATGGCTAGCTAATATCACATCAGATGTCAGAGAAATGGAGAAAAGGCTTAAGCTCGTAGCAGACTACGGAAACCCCTTCGTAATGGTAGACGTAGTTATAGCAGGGTGGAGCTCCTTAACTTATATCCGCGACCTAGCAGAAGAATACGGCTTAGGCATACACGCACACAGAGCCTTCCACGCTGCTTTTACACGCAATCCGTACCACGGAGTAGCAATGTATGTTCTATGCAAGCTATACAGACTCATTGGAGTAGACCAGCTACATGTAGGAACACCAGGCGTAGGCAAATTAGAGGCGAAGAAAAAGGACGTAATTAACCACGCACGCATACTGCGCGAAGAACACTTTATACCAGACGAAGACGATATTTTCCACTTAGAACAGAAGTGGTACCACATTAAGCCAGCTTTCCCAGTCTCCTCAGGAGGACTTCACCCAGGAATAATTCCCGACGTAATAAAGGCTCTAGGAACAGACATAGTAATACAGGTCGGAGGAGGAGTACTAGGTCACCCCGATGGACCTAGAGCAGGAGCCGCAGCAGTCAGACAAGCTATTGAAGCGTACCTCAAGGGACTCAGCCTAGAAGAATACGCTGAAACACACAAAGAGCTCAAAAGATCACTAGAAAAATGGGGTCACGTTAGACCGGCGTAAACTCTCCGAAAATTGTATCAATAATTTTTCACCATATTTGATAATCTCTTCTTAAGTCTACTATTTTAAGCATCGTAGTAGCTATTTAGCATCCCTGCATGTAGTTTAATGATTACTAATTACATGTGTAAGCTTTACTTACATTAAGCTCGTTCCATAAGTGTTATATAGGGTTATATCGAGGTTTTTTGAGGGAGGGTGAAAGACGAGTTGTCTTTAAGGAAATGGCTTATATGCGGTCCTTTTCCTAGGTCTACTTTGCTTAGAGATGGATTAGAGTCTTTTGAAGTAGACTATCTGCACGAGCACGGCGGAGAAGAATCTATTAAGCCTTACCCGGGCCTAAAGCACTCTAGTCCGCTTGGAGAAGCTGTTTGGAGAGAGTGGAGTGCCGATGAAAACGGCTACGTAGACTTCATTAAAGCTTACGGCGAAACTTTTGTAGACTACTGGCAGCTTAAGAACGGAGTAGCTTATGCTTATACAGAGCTTCATGTAGACAGAGACTGCACAGCAGTATTTCTCTTCGGAAGCGAAGACTACGCTAAAGTATGGGTAAACGGCAAGTTAGTTCACGTAGTTAAAGTCGCTAGAAAACATAATGTGGGACAAGACTTCTTCCCTGTTAAATTAACTAAAGGCGTTAACCGAGTACTGGTTAAAGTCTTTAGGCTGGCAGGCCGATGGGGATTTTCACTTAAGTATGTTGTTCCACGCGGAAAAATCTATGTCAATAAGTACAGAGCAGTACTTCCCGATCTTCCTGAAGGCCGTGAAGTAGACTCTTGGGCCTCTGTACCAGTACTCAATTTAAGTGATAGCGAACTGTATGTTAAAGTTAGAGTAATTGAAGACGACTTATTCTATGAAAGCGAGGGAAGCGATACAGCAGGGCCGGGCGAAATTACAGTTATTCCATTTAAGCTTGTTTCTCGAAGAAAAATCACAGCCAGCGACCAAAATAGATTACTTAAGCTTTCAGTAGAAGCTCAAGGAGAAGAAAGCATTCTTGAGCTTAAACTAAGGTTCCGCGGTAAAAACGAGTGGTTCTTAGATACTTATCTCTCTGAAGTAGATAAGTCGGTCCAGCCATATGGAGTATACTTGCCAGAGTCATATTCTAGTGAAAGAAAATATCCCCTGATAATAGGTCTCCATGGCTTTAAAGGTAGCTGGTATGTTTCAGCCTACGCTGAAAGAGAATGGTGTATCATAGTCGCTCCATCAGCTAGAGGAGAAATACCTTACAGGGAAATAGGCTCAGTCGACGTATTTGAAGTACTGAGAGAAGTTAAGAAAAAGTACTCGGTGAGCAGCAAGCAAGTGTACTTAACTGGACACAGTATGGGAGGTTACGGAACATGGCTTATAGGACTACGCTACCCCCACCTATTTGCTGCTATAGCACCCTTATCGAGTAGCGGCGAAATCAGGTACATAGACAAGATACCGGGAGCCTTCAGAAAGCTATACGAATCATACAATCCGGTAAACTTTATTGAAAACGCGTTAAATCTCCCAGTATTTATTTCACACGGCTCTGAAGACAAAATAGTCCCCGTAGAAGCTTCACGCAAAATGTACAGCCTCTTAAGAAAGCTAGGCTACCAAGTAGTATACGAAGAAATACCAGGTAAAGGACACACTTGGAGCGAAAGAGGACCCTACTGGGGACTAGAGTGTATAGATAGACCTACACTTGAAAAATTCTTTCAAGCACATATGCTCATAAAAACACCGAGCAAAATAGTCTATGTAACAGATACCATTAGATTCAATAAAGCCTACTGGATCGAAATAAAAGAACTACAAAAAGAAAGAGAACTAGCGAAACTATACGCTGAAGTAGATCCTGAACAAAATAAAATATTAATTAAAACAGTAAACATAGCAAAACTAATTATTCACTTAGAAGACCTCTATGAAAATGAATTACTCTCACATAAAAGAAAAATAATACTACAAGTAAACAGCGAGAAGATAGTATTGCCGAAAGCACCTAGCCAGATTACAATAAAAATAGCTGGTAGCAAAGCATTAGTCAAAACTAGCAAAGGATACTGGATAGAAAACATAAATGAAAACAACTTTAAATACTTGACAGAAGTAGAGGAAAGAAAACTAGCTAAAAAGCCTGGGCTATCAGGACCAATAGCCGACGTTTTTAACAAACCCTTTGTTCTAGTCTACGGAACTTTAAGTCAAGAAGAAGTAAATAGAGAAGCAGCTCTTTGCATACAGAAATGGTGGTTTGCTTACGCTAATGGTAGAGCTAAAGTAATACGTGACAAGGAAGTAGACTTAGATAAAGTCTGCAAATATAACTTGATTCTACTAGGTAACCACGAATCAAATGAAATCATATCTAAGATAAACGAGTATATTCCAATACACTTCAAAAAAGACTCTATAGTTTATAAAAATGAAGAACTTTCAGGAGACCTCGGCTTAATTACAGTCTACCCCAATCCCCTGAACTCAGCTAAATATGTGCTCATAGTAGGCGGCACTACACCCGAGGCACTAAGTGCTTTAAAGAAAATAGACTTAATGATGCTACCAGACTACGTAATCTACGATCCAAGAGAAGCAGGAGTATCTTGGAAAGGATTTATTAAAGCGGGATTCTACAATAAGTACTGGAGACTAGATTAAACTTATATAGCGAGAAAAGTAAGGTACATAAGTGATGAGACTTGCCCCCCATTGACCCAGAGGGATGAACTAATTACCGTGGGCTGATTTCTCTACATGCGAATTTAATTTTGAAATTTATTAAACTCCTTATAGGCGCTCTAAACGCTATTTAAACTTAATCTGACTGCAGGTTTCGTTCAGTAATGCTTCTTACTAACGATATATAGTATTTCATGTTATCTAGGCTCACATTAGGAGGTACGTTGTGATCTACAAATGGTATGTAGCCTCCCTCTTCTACAAGCTTCGGTACTTTAGATAAAACTTCACGCTCAATAGCTTTCTTTAATTCAGCGAGTACTCTCTTATCTATCCCACCCATTATCGCTAATGCGTCGCCATATTCTCTTCTTATTTTAAGCGGATCCATGCCCGCAGCTATTTCAAAAGGCATCATGGCATTAACTCCGGCCTCAATAAACAAGCCTAATACAGACTCGAGATTGCCGTCTGAGTCAACCATTATTATATCAACTCCGAGCTTCTTCACGTGACTTATTAGCTCCTCGTAGTACGGGCTTATGAATTCCTTGAAAATTCTAGGCGAGACCAAAGGACCCTTTTTCCAAGCCATGTCTTCCCATATTAGTATGTAGTCTACTCGAACATTACGGATAACTGTGCTACAGATCTTCTTGTAGAGTTCAAGCCAGTGTTCAAGTATCTCGTGAACAAATCTCGGGTCCCTATAGTACATTAAGAGAAGTCTCTTATCTCCGAGAAGACACCGCGGAAAACCGAATGCACCGCAAATAGTTAGAGCAAGCGGATAAGGGAAATTATCGTACTTTTCGCGAAGATTCTTCCAGTCCGGCCACTTCCTGTTGTCGGGGTCTAGTCTCCACTTAATTTTCTCCCAGCCCTCCCTGGTCTTAACTGGGTGCTCAACCCACATTACTCCAGGAGTAGCTGTCTCATGAGGCTTCTTGTAGGCTTTACATATTATGCCGCTCTCTTCTCTAAAGACTACTACCTCGCCGCTCTCCCATAGTACTTCTCTCTTAAAAGGTGGATCAAAGGGAGGTCTCGTGAAACCACTATTTACAGGCAAGAAAACTCTAGGCTCCATTCCAAAGTACTCTTCTACATCACGATGAGTCTTAACATGAGGAGACAAGCCTTCTTTCCTCCATCTCTCGATAGTCTGCGGCATAAAACCCATTGTTGCTTCCCATCTAGGAGGCCTATCAACACTCTTAAAGTGACATATATTTATGAAACGCTGCCTAGTATCCACGTATATATTATTTTTAAGTCAATATAGCACTTTCAGTTAGACTAGATTCTTGTCAGTCTAGTTAACAAAATCCACTACACTTAACTACTTCCATATTATGTTTACTTCCTTTAACTGCATGAGTTCTTTATCCTTAGTTATTAAAGCATTTGCCTTAAGTACTTTTGCCGTCAATATTATTATTTTATCGTGTAATTCTTTTGCTTTAGTTTTCTGAAAGTTTTTCAGTATTTTTTCGTTAAATGGATAATATTTAAAAGTAGTGTACTCCGACATCTTATTTTTAAGCATATTCCAGTAATTCAGCCAGCCCTTTTTCTCAAATAAATAGTAGAGTTCAGCTGCAGCAATTGCAGGCAGATATATGACTGCTTCTCCGTTTCCCACTTCTCTAAAAGCTTTATCTGCTTTTGAGGGAAGTTTGTCTAAAAGATAGTATAGAAAAGTAACTGCGTCGACTACATATACTTTTCATAAAGATCCCTTAAATAGGCTTTGCTTCGCCTCTGCTAGTATTTTCTCACACTCAGACACATCAACGTCAAGTTGTTTGAGTAGACCTCTCAGCCTTTAGCCTTCTTTGGACGTTTTAAGAGAACTCCATCTTTTAGAGGAATTAGTAGTATTTCTTCACCTTCTTTGAAGCCGTAAGCCTCTCTAACTGGTTTAGGAATAACTATTTGTCCTTTTGAGCTCACTTTGACCTTAAATAGCTCCTCTAGGTAAGTTATTTCCATCAAAATAGTCTTACTTTTTCTTACATAAATTTCTTACTATATTAAGTGCTTAAAGCTTTTATTTATGTGCTGACAGGATTAAGTGGATGAATTTATGGGAGATGAAGGCGTTAAAATAACTTTTATTGGAGCAGGAAGTGCTGTGTGGTCTACTACAGTTATACGAGATCTTCTCGTTACTCCAAGTCTCTACGGTGCCATGTAGTCTTAATGGATATTTTTCGAGAAAACTACAGATAGGCGTGACGCCATAAAGGACGCAGACTTTGTCATTAACACCGCTATGGCCGGCGGCCACTGGTACTACGAGCGCTTGAGACAGGTTTCAGCTATTATTTTATTTCAGTCAATGTATTGGAAAATATTTAGTAGGTGTGAGTTAGCGACCGCATAACTCTTATTGTTTCTTCAAGTTTGCGGTACTTTTCTTCAAGTGCTTTTATTTTATTCAGATGCATGTCTTTGTCTTCTAGCGCCTGGTAGATTATGGCTCCTTCACAGTCTTTTGGCACAGGTAGCCCTGCCACATAGCAGAGTGTGGGCACGACGTCGGCTATATTTACTTGTCTCTTTAAAACAACACCTTTCTTGATGCCTGGCCCGCTTAAGATCAACAGTCCTTTCATTGATCCGATCGAGTACTCTCCTGAAGTTATTTGTCTGCCGTGTTCTCCTGGTGCTTCAGGATAGAATCCGAAGACAATGTCGCCTATAGTCTCTCCTCTTAGTCCAAGCATTATTGCTTCTTCTCTTCTGAGTATGAAAGCGAAGGGGCATTTGCCTGTATTGGGGTCGCGGTAGCTGTGTAGCGCGTTTATTACCTCCCAGCGTACTTTCTCGTAGTCTTTGTCGTCTACTATGCCATCGGGGAACCTTGACTTTAGGTTTATCCATATGTAGCAGGAGCGGTCTTCGAAGGCTTTAGTCTGAGACCAGTCTACTATCTTATTTTCTTTGTCTTTGTATTTGAGTAAGCCCGCTTGCTCGAGGATATCGTTTATCGAAATATATTTAGAGCCAGGCTCTGTGGGGACGGCGCCGTGGTCTGAGACTATTGCTACTACAGTGTCTTTGCCTACTGCTTCAAGTATTCTGCCGACCATTTTGTCTAGTGAAATATACATTCTTCTCTCTAGTTCAGCTAGCTTTTTCCTGAGGTTCGGGTCGGGGTCGTGGTCTAGTTTATTAATAGCTAGATGGTAGAAGTGGTCTGGCGCGTGGGCGTGCATGTAGAAGATATCCCATTCTTTTGTTGTGAGCAAATAGTAGGCTGCTTCGCCTAGCCACTCGTTTTCAAACTCTATCATCTCAATGTAGGTCTCGTAGTCTACCCAGCCTAAGGCGACTGCGTCCTCCATTGCTCTAAGAGGAAGTCCTTTCTTCACGTTTTCTTCTAGCTCATCAGCTATCTCTGGCGGATAAGTGCCTCCTTTCAGAGAGCAGAACGTAGAGAAGTATATTGTTACGTGTTTTCCGTCGTCTGAGAGCTTCATTAACTTAACCTTAAAGAAAGCCCTCTTAGGACCCCTATCTGTCTTGAATACCAATTGTGCTGTTTTACTCCACTTACCTAAAGTCGTCGTGAAAACAGGTTTCTCGTCGCTTTTGCTCAAGTAGCCTGAAACTTTCTTTTCCTTAGGGTCTATTGCTAAATACAGCTTTATTGGCTCAACTTTATCCAGTGTATTGTATTTTCCTACTTCAACTACTGCCTCGAGAATACTGCCGTCTGGATAGTTTTTCCATCTTCTGCAGGGCTTAGGCTCTATTTTATCGGCTAGCGGCAAGTCTTCTGTTGTCGCGCACTGGTGGTCAGCTACATTTATTAGCCAGCGCCAAGCAGGCAACGGGCCTCCTTCACGTGTTATACGCCAGCTAGTGGCATGCAGTCCGTATCCCGCTACCTGTATACCGTTCTTCATTCGAGGAGGCCATGTAGTAGGGTAGTTTAGAACAATAGCTTTCTTCCTTACTTTTTCTGCCGCCTCCCAAATATACTCTGCTTTAACATCTTTTGAAGTAAAAGCCTGGTAACATACCTTAGGGTGCCCGGGTCTCTGTCCCTTCATAGGGAGATGAAAACATGTTATTCCATGTGTTCCTGGATAAGCTCCAGTAGCTAATGTTGTCCAGTTAGGCGGAGTAATAGTTGGGTGCGGTACCATGCAGTTCTCTGCCCAAACACCGTTTTCTACTAAACGCTTTAAGTTAGGTAAGTCTCCACTCTGAATAAGTCTCCAGAGCGTTTTAGTTATAGGTGCATCAAAACCTATTACAGCTATTTTCGTCACAGAAAAACATTCTAGTACACAAATAAAACAGTATGCAAAAACACTTTATCTGACTAATCTAAATTCGTCGAGAATTTTACTAAGCTTCAAGAGTACCAGCTAGCGTAGCTTGATTTATTTAAATCGAAGCCCAATAGGTATAATGCAGTGATAGACGCAGACTGGTTTAAAAACTGGCTTAAGTATTCGTATGTTTTGAGAACTTTTTGGAATAAGACTGTAGGCAAAATAGAAGTACTTTACAGCACTAAAGAAGCATTTATAGTGGCTGCAGAGTGGCCTAAAGCTAAAAGATCTTCAGGAGGCCTCTTCATATACTCTAAGCGCGATGCAACTAAGCTTATCGAAAAGTGGGCTAATTACGCTAAACGCAGAGACTCCGATTTACTACTGCTAACCGAAGAAAACTTGTGTTTAGCGGTAGACGCGTGCTCATTCTTCTTCGTATGGGACTTAAGTAAGCTAAATTTTCTTGACGCATGTCGGCGTGTAGATATAAGGATACTAGATTACTCAGAGGCAATAAAAGTAGTAGAAGAAGTCACTAAGAGAAGCTGGAGATTTTCTGTTAAGCCTAGAAAAGATCTTCACTTAGTACTGTCTGCTTGGGTAGGAAATAAGTCTGTTGGAATAGCTATGCTAAACAAATACAACTTCAACATAGACTTCGGAGTACACGTATGTAGAGAGTACTGGAGAAAGCGTATAGGGACTAGACTACTTCTTGAAGCGGCTTCGCTAGCTAAAGATATAGGGGGAAGGTATCTCACTGTAGTGCGAGTACTTAGACGCCTTAAAGCGACTTCGGCCGACAGAGCAGCTTTAAGCTTTTATAAAGCAAATAATCCTGCCTATATTTTTAAAGTATATCGATTAGCTAAACCTACATAGTGGCTAGGAAAAAGTTTGCGCATTAAATTAAAGTACTTTACTTTAATAGGTAGTAAGCTGTTACTGAAAACTAGTAATAGTTTTTATTTATGTTCAATAAACTTATATACTGTAAACTGATTTCTCAACAAGTGAAAGAAAGGGGGCTACTTCAATAATAGCTATAGTAGTACTCTTACTTATAGCTGTTTTATCTGCAACAATATTTTATTCCTGGATAGAGACAAGAAAGCGAGGCTATCTTCCTATAGAAGAATTATGTGGAAAAGCAGAGATAGAGGGAGTTAAAGTAGGAGAAAGCGGAAGCCTTATCATTTATGCCAGAAATCTTGAAAACAGAGAGATAGTTGTGACTGGAATATATGTTACCGACTTTGAAGGCAGAGTACTCTTATTTGAGAAAGGAATCTTTAAGCCAAAGCCAAAAGAAGCGAGAAAAATAGTTTTATAGAATATTCTTCTGCATGAAATAGCGGAGAATGTAAGTGAGTCTGAGAAATATTTCGTTAAGCTTGCTTCAGGTTCTGTTGAAACTTCTTTCCCGATAGCCGGCTCTGTACTGAAAACATGTAGCCAGAGAAAGCCTCTTAAGAAAATTGTACTTTTAGCTGATACTAACGGTGACACAGCTGAGGAAAATTCCATCGGGTGTGCTTCGACTATTCTTCCGGAAAATACGCTATAGCTCTGCAGTAGTAATTATGTCAGATTCTTATACTATTTCAACTAGCTGGGTTCCATGGAACCAGACGACCCTTCGACTCTCCTATCGTAATAGTGCTTAATCCTACTTTAGGGAAAAAGGACTGAATATTTGAATGGCACGACCCTGACGGCGTGTTTAAATTTATGTTGAAGTATTGAGCGAAGAAATCGAAGCAGATTTTCTTGTCTTCTGGGAAGACCTGTTTAACCCTGCATTTCAAGTAAGCTACTTATACAGAAAGCCTGGCAGCGCTTGGTGAGACAACTTTGATGGAACATATCAAAGGGGATTCAAAGTATTTATAGTAAAAAGATAACTATAAACTATTTTCTACTCCTATGATTACTCTCTTCTCATAAGTATCTAATGAAGCTTACTGCCTATATTTAGTTGATACTTTCTTTCTCAAACCTTGAATAATACTGCTTTAACTTCTTTTATAGAAGCTAAATTTTCGTCAGTAGTTAATATAGTTCCCTTAACAACTTCAGCTAGTGCTGCAGTATAGCAGTCTACCAGTGAGAGTAAATTTCTATACTTTAATTTAAATTTAGCAGCTTTTTCTGTTAAGTTTTCATCTAATGTCAGTACAGCGATTCTACTATTTCTAATTAAAGATGCTCTAGCTTTAGCAGTCTCCCACCCAAACTTCTTAGCATAGTTATACATGAACTCAGCTATATTCAATTCAAGAGTATATCCTTTAGCTAAACCCTTAAATATTTCATTAAAATACTTCTTAACCGACATACTTCCAGCAAAAAAATAAGGCGAAAACACCTGAATCAATAACATACTTCAAGGCTTTTCTCCCTCTTCCTCTCCTCTTCAATTAACTTAACTACCTCAAGTGCTTTCTCGCCGTCAATACCGAAGGCTTCTTCCAGAGAAGGAGACTTAATTAACTTAATTCCGTCTTCTTCTTCAATAAGCTCAAGAAACATTCCCTCAACTATACCATATTTTCTCCTGACTTCAGCGGGAATAACTACTATGCCCTTTTTATGTACTTTAACTCTATACCTCATACTAGGACTTTATACCGAGTATTCGGTTAAATAGTTTAACGTTTAACTTTACAATAAGTTAAACTCTAATTTATCCACTAGAAATAATAGTTTTCGAGTACTATAGCCATATGATTCGATGGCTCTTAAGTGTATGGGTTAAAGCACCTTATTTAAAAAATGCAGACATATTAATAGCGTCAGCTTGTCTTCCCCAAGTAAACTCGGCTCTCTTCAAGAAAATATCAGAAAATAAAATAGTTTTACTAGCTTGTCCCGAGAAAGAGGGAGCAGTTCACCATGGAAAAATAGCCGCTATTATTAAGTGCTCTAAACCAAAAAGCATTACTGTCGTTACAACTGAGGGAAGTCCTCACTGCTTTACTCTTCACGCAAGTGTAAATGAAGCAGTATTTCTTGTAGGAAACAGCCTACCTAGGAAACACTACGTCGTCGTAAATGGCGAACAGCTATACGAAATTAAGCCTGAAACCGTTAGAATAGCTAGGTATTTGCACCTAGTAGATGAGCTTCTAAGAAAGTATCCAAAAGTACTGGAGGAGCTAAGTAAACATAGTTTAGAACATAAAAGTAGTTCATAACAGCTTCATTAATAATACACATATAGCTCATAAAAGACCATGGACTCACTAGCAGAAATCTTAGCTCGTTAAGTATATGCGTTTAATTAAGTCCTAATAGTATAATATTTCATTTAAATTAGTCTAGGTATTCCTAAAAGCCCTACAGCTAAGCTTAATAAGTATACTATTATCGCTATAACTACTGCTCCGAGCCAACTTACTTCAAATACTTTCCCAATTATATAAAGCCACACTATTAGCGATAGCAGTGTAGCGAAAGGTATTCCAAGTAAGCTTAAAGCTTTCTGAACAACGTAGCCTACTAGGGCCACTGCAAGTGCTCCCCCAAAACTTTCTCTCTTCTGTTTTCCTGGATAAATTTTAATAGCTAAAAATATTATTGCACTGCTTACTAGCCAGCCTACAAGAAACTCTAAGAAAGAGCCTAATGTAGATAAAATCTGCGTAGTCATACCTTTCTACACTACACGTTCTAGTATTTAAAAGGTAAACTCTCTATTTCGCTTGCTTCGGCTACATAAAGCAATTATATGCTTTAGTAGGCTTAAAGTATAAATCTACGTGGCCAGTATATTCTTAGAATGGAAAGAATAGGTTTATGGCTCATTAGGCCAGACTCGTATACTGTATGGAGTTACGAAGAAGTCTGCAAGAGGCTCTCTTGGTACAAAAGTGTTATGGAGGATCGCAAGCCAGCTAAATTCATTATATGTAAGCACATAGATGCAGGTGAAAAAGACTTAAAGTCTATGTCTCTTGATGAACTCTGGAAGCTTCACGATGAGTTAAGTAAAGTATTTGACGAACTGTGGGCCTCAATAAGAGAAGAGGAAAAGGACTTAAGTAAAATTGAGAAACCTGAAGTAAGTTTTCTTCATGTTAAAGTAGCTATAGCTTACAAGCTCTTAGAAAAATGCTGTTTCTGTGAACACAGGTGTGGTGTAAACAGGCTTAAAGGCCAGAAAGGCTTCTGTCGCTTAGATAAAACAGTATACGTTCATTCGTGGTTTCACCATGTAGGTGAAGAAGCACCTCTAGTCCCCAGCGGAACAATTTTCTACGGCTCATGCAACTTCAGGTGCGTTTTCTGTCAGAACTGGGATATTTCTCAAGAAAACCCTTACGCCGGAATAGTAGTAGACGCTGTTAAGTTAGCCCGTATGCAGGAAAAATTGAGGAAAACAGGCGCCAAGAACATTAACCACGTGGGAGGAGAGCCGACACCAAACCTCCACGTAATCCTGGAGTCTCTGCTGTACCTCGAAGCCAATGTTCCTCAGCTCTGGAACAGCAACTTCTACTGTAGTGAAGAAACAATGAAGCTTTTAAGAGAAGTCATAGACATATGGCTCCCTGACTTCAAGTACGGAAACGACAAGTGTGCTGAAAGGCTATCTGGTGTAAAGAACTACTGGGAAATAGTTACACGCAACCACAAGTTCGCACACGAGTGCGGCGACATGATCATAAGGCACTTAGTCTTACCAAACCACATCGAGTGCTGCACGAAGCCAATACTAAAGTGGATTGCGGCAAACACTCCCAGAGCACTAGTAAATATTATGGAGCAGTATAGGCCAGAATACATTGTAGCACGGTATCCAGAAAAATACCCTGACATTTACCGCAGACCCTACTTAGAGGAAATGAATAGAGCCTATAAGCTCGCAGAAGAACTAGGAATAGTCTACGAGCCCATATCGTGAGGGATGCGCGTTGAAGGCACGCGCATACTGCTCTTCAGCTAACCTTGGGCCAGGATTTGACCTCGTTGCAGCAGCACTAGACGCATTTTACGACGAAGTATCCGTAGTAGACTACTCTGAAGACAGTAAGCCAGAAGTAGTGATAACCGATATTAGAGGACCTTACGGCGAAAATCTTTCAAAAGAACTGAATACAGCTAAGCGCGCAGTAGAATACATGCTCGAAGAGAAAAAGCTACCTTACAGAGTATACCTTGAACTGTGGAAAGGAATTCCCGTGGAAAAAGGACTCGGCAGTAGCGGAGCCTCAGCGGCAGCGGCCGTGCTCGCAGTATCAAAAACACTAGGCATAGAGCTTTCACCAGAAGAAGCCATAAAATATGCTGGCGAAGGAGAACTCATATCAGCTGGAATAAGACACTACGAAAGCGTCGCTGCAAGCTATCTAGGACACATAGTAGTACTCTACAGCTTCACACCACTCAAAGTAATTAAAATAAAGCCTCCAGTAGAACCACTCTTCCTAATAGTCTTACCCGAAGTAAAAGCTCCCTTAAGAAAAACAAGTATTGTACGAAGTATCATACCCAAGAAAATACCTCTAGAAGTACACGTAAGAAACGCAGGCAGACTAGCCGCACTAATATACGGCTTGACTACAGGCAACCTCAAAGTCCTAGGCGAAGGAATGTTTGATGAAATAGTCGAGCCCGCAAGAGAAGTATATGTACCACTATACCGCAAAATAAGGGAAGTAGCTTTAACTAATGGTGCAAAAGGAGTAGCCATAAGCGGAGCAGGACCCTCGCTACTAATACTAGTCGATGAACAAACCTCCTCAACGGTAGAAAAAGTAGTAAAAGAAGTCTACGAAAACGAAGGAATATCAGTTAAAATAAAGCAGGCTCACTTAGCTCCACCAGCACACATAATTGAATAATAAGTTTTTGATCAATAAGAAGTTGAAAGAATTATTTCTGCTAACAGCATAAAAATCAGCGCCATTTTTTACATAGAAAGGAGACGGAATCTTGGAAAGTGCTTAAATTTATGGTAGGTATTCTACTCTGAAAAGACCGCTACCTCTACATTGATCTTATGGAAGGACAAATACTACTTAGCACTATACACTTAAAGAGTGTATAGACACACCTTAAGTTCTTATAAAAGATAATTGATTTTTATGCTCGATTTTAGTGTAGATTTTATTTCGTGCTAAGTGTTTTATTTTATCGGACACTATTCTTAATGTGAGTTCCAGTAAACCTGTTCTCCTTATAGGATATGATGTCGAGACTCAACATAGATCAGACACTACTGTGAAGTTCCTTGAACTTGCGCCGAAAATCCATGACGAATACGGTGCTCCATGCACATTCTTTGTGCTAGGCAAGACTCTAATATATCATTTAAATGAATTTAAAAGAGTTAAAGAGAAATACTCTCATTTAATAGATTTTCAACAACATACATTTTCACATATACTGTTTAAAACACTTGTAATAGAGTATAGAGGCAACAAATTAATTAAAGGAGCACATCCCAAGGAAATAGAAGCTGAAGTACGAATTACTTCAGAGCTTCTTAAAGCTCTACTAGGAGTCGAGTGCATTGGTTTGACTGCTCCATGGGGCTGCTACCGAGGCTTACTCGATATGCCAGACTTACTTGAAGCTTTATGGCGTATTGGAATAAGATTTACGAGAAGCTGGGAGCGAAACGAGAGAGATTCTCCTCCAGTAAGCCTCGATATACAGCCTTTCTGGTACGACGAATATGTTCCAACATACCCGCCTATACTCGAGTTCCCTATACAAGGATGGCACGATAATGCGCTTAAAGAGAGACATAAGTCTAGAGAAGAATACTTAGACTATGTTAAAAAGACAATAGACTATATTGCAGAAAAGAATTTGGTCTGGTGCTATGTCCAACACGACCACTCGAGCTTCTGGAAAGACCCTGAAATGAAAATAGTTAAAGAAATGGTAAAGTATGCTCTAGATAAAGGAGTACAAATAATGTCATATAAAGAATTTTACCTTAAAAAAGCTAAAGAAAGAGGCCTAATTAAATAAACTATTTAATTCCAAATTATTTTACAGAAATAACTTATGAGCTTCTTAACTAGCGATAACACTTTGCTGAAAACTTTAAAAATATTATCGAATAGAATCTATAGCAGATACAGGTGTTTTTATTCACAGTACTATTGAGAACTAAGACTTTTAGAAAAGAAATAATTAACACTTAATACAAATCTTAGGGAGAAAAATATAAATAGTTAGGGTTTTACTTGCATTTTAAACCATCCTATTACTTTTGTTTTGCCTTCTATGGGAAAGTTTTTCTCAGCATTTAATTTTACTACGATCCATTCATATACTGTAGTTCCTACGTATGTACCATTAAATGTAATTAAATGCACCACGAAGAGAAGTCTATCTCCCACATTGAGCTTTGTCTTTTTAGTTAGCATACCTAATATTTTTCCCGTCCTAGAATCTAGCACGTATACCCAGCCATATCCCGCTAATAACCCGAACTTATTTCTCTCCAGAAATTCTTTAATATCTTTCTTTGAAGGTGGAGTAACTTTAAGCCCATACTTTTTTAACAGATAGTCTTCTGATATCTTCGGATACTTACTTAAAACCTTTTTAGCTAAAGCTATAGCCTCCGAATACCTATCTGTATTTCCGTCGCATATTTGCGCAGGGTATTCCTTTGTTATAAGGTATTCGTTCCTTAAGCTATATTTGCTTGCGTTATTAACTGTCAAGTGAACTATTGTCAGTCCAACTATTACTGCTAGTAGAACTGCAGTCAAAGATAATAAGTATTTCCTCATATTCTCACCTCTTAGGGGTCATACACTGTCTCTACATATAGTGTACCAGAGTAGGATACTGATATATCATTGTCATTTACTAGTACGGCGCGCTCAATACATGCATATAATGAGGGAACATGAGATGCATGAATGTATCCTCCTGCAGTAGGGAGGTAAAGAGTTACATCTGACTGATCTATATATGTATCTACTATAACTAAAGCTATAATAACATCAATTGGTGAGTAATAAATAGTATACTCTGAATAAGTTACTCCATCCCATTCTCCAAGAATCTTGTAGCCCTCCGCTGGCACCGTCCCGCTTACATTAGATCGAAACACTGCTATAGCAAGTGGTGTTAGTGAAATGATAGCCATTATTGCGAGTAACATTTTTGTATTTACTAACATTCTCACATAAAACATAGCTCAGAAATTTCTTATATTTCTTGTGGTATTTTTTTTTAAAAAAAAGAGAAAAATTAGGTAAAATTATTCTCATTGAAGATTTATCAAGAAATTCAATGAACTATCCTTGATTTGTATATTTAGAGACTAAGTTGTTTTCGGAATAGATAGCAAGTTGCTCAGTTTTCTTAAATACTTATACATCAGTTGTTGTAAACGGGAATAATTATCTATGTGCTATAATTCGATATTCTGCCGTAAAATTTATTACCATATAGCCGTAAAGAAACTTGTGGTAGTTAAAACTACTGTGCTACTAGATGATGATATTTATCAGAAGCTTGTAAAAGAGTCTATTGAGAAATATGGTACTACTAAGAAAATTTCATATCTTATAAACCAGAAGCTGAGAAAACTTGAGATTCTTGAGGAACATTTAAAAGAAAGAAAAACTAGAAAAAGATCAACAGTTAAGCTGGGTAGAAAACTTCCTCCAGAAAAAATAGAGGAATTAATTGAAGAGTCCTGGAGTGGTGTTGTTGAATGGAATTCATAGTAGATACAAATGTCCTCGTCTATGATACTATTGAAGACTCAGATTTCCATGAAGAAGTAAAGCTCCTTTTATCTAAAGCATCCTTCGTCCTAATACCATCTATTGTACTAATAGAATATATTCTCGTTTTAAAGAAACTCGGCTTAAGCGATAAATTTATTGCAAAAAGGCTCAACGAGCTTCTTGAAGACAATAAGTTTATAATAGTTCCTATTAAGCGTAAAAACTTCAAAGAAGCACTAAAAATAGTAAAAGATAACGGTATCCCATTTAAAGAATTTAATGATAAATTAATTCTCAGCATAGCTAAAGAACTAAACTTACCTATATTGACTTACGATAAAGAATTAATTGAAGTGTGCTCTAGAGAAGGTGTTAAAATACTTAAGTGCGAAAGGAAATAAAATATATAAGATTTCATTATTTACAGGAATTTGATACATTTAAGAGAATTTAGATTACCTTGAATTAGTGAAAACAGTTAATTAAGATAAAACATTTTATTGAAAACTGGTTTGAAATAAATAAAAATATTTAGAATTAAGCTTAGGGAGCATCAATATAGTGTTTTAGATGATTTTCTTTAATTGCTTTTATTTCATATTTATATAAGTAGAAGTCTTCAAAATTTATTTTTATCCCTAGTGCTGCTAATAAAGGGTCTATTACTGGTAAGTGATTAGCTAAACCTGTCTCAGCGTCATAGACATTTACTCCTATGAGATAATACCCCCTCTTTAATTTTGCTCTCTTAAAGTTGCTTTCCAGCGGTATTTCTTCAGTTGAATTATCAGTTTTCCATAAAATTAAGGCAAAGGTAGCGTTTCTTCCAAGTTCTTTAGAATACTTTTTATATACTTTAAGTACTTTCCAGTATTTTGTTTCCTTTTTACTAAGTATATCGTCTTTTGTCATGAGTATAGCTGCTTCACTGTCATACATGTCAGCTGAAATTACGTAAGCTTTTCTCCAGCCGAGCCACTTGAAATCAGCTAAATATTCTCCCATAGGGGAATATTTAATAGACTTCATTCCAAGAGTCTCGCTAATACGCATAGATTTACCGTGATTAAGCCAGCTTAAAGGAAGCCATACTGCAGTAATACCTATTCTTGTACCATTTAGTAGAAAAACTTCTCTAGTTTCCTTGTTGATCAAGATTTCATTAGCTAGTATCGTTTTAGTCCTATTATTTAAATCAATAATTGTTAGTTTAATTTCAGCTAAAACGTATTTATTATTTTTAGTTTCAATAAAATCTATTCTAATAAAAGCATCTCTACACTTAATCCTTATTTTTTTCTCCATTAAGCATATAAAGGGATATGTAATCTCTATTAGTATTTTTGGCTTCAGGAACTTTAAGTAAAGTAGGATATTTTTTGACGGTACTCAATTTACTGGGCAGTCTATATATTACGTAGTTTAATGAACAGAATTGAGACTCGCCTTGAAGTACTGTTAACTTATTTTGAACAATAATAAGTAAAATCATTAAAGATAAGAATACAGCTATACAAGCTACACTGAAACCCTTATTATTTAATAATAGACTTTTTCTTAATAACATGCTCTCACCCATTATCTAGGGATACTTCAGCCTCGTGAGTGCTTCTAGCCACACAGTCTCATGAGTACACCAATCTATGAATCCTCTGCTGACTTCTAATTTCGAGTCTACATATTTACCTGGAAAAGACTGAGTATAGCTATCCTCGTCTACTTCTATTACATCATGCTCAATACCTCCTTCATACCCCACAAACCAATATTCGAGAATTAAGTTTCCTGCTGGCTCAATGTACTCAGACGGCCCGCATTTTCCTTCTCCGTGTATTTGTATTTTATGAAAATATGTTTCATAGTCATAATAGAAACCTATAAGCTCAGATACTACAACAGCTTGTCTATGGGGATTTTCCTTAACGTAAGCATTCCAGTCGTTAGATTCCGCGATATGTTCTTCTTCTGCTCGAATAGCCATAAGTCCTCCTCCATATACTAATAACACTATAGTTAAACTTAGTAATATTATCTTTTTTATTTCTTCTTCTTTCAGGAAACCCACGAAATTATCTTTTTGTTGCTAGAATATATTTCTTTCTCTCTCTTTTTCCATAAGATATAGTCATAAGGCAAAAATAGAATTACTTGATTAAAGTTTAAAAGAAAATAAGGTCGTCGTTGCTAAAATAACGGTAATTGTTTAAATTAGTCTACTAGAATAATGCTCAGCTTTTTGAACTTAGTTGCTTTTAGATTTTTGTTTGTGTTTGTTTTGGAGAACACTATATTTTCTAGGAAAACTTAGGTTATATAGATTATCTCTTTTAGTGTATTTTCTTGTAGACTTTCTTTATTGCTTTTCCTATGAGCTCTGCGTCCTCTTCTGTGTACAGCGGCGATATACTTATGTGTACTGCTCTGCTGAGCAAGTCTAGTGTTTTCTCTCCCATGCCTTTGGGTACTATCATGTAGTCGCCTATGAGAGGCTTCCAGTTTATCCATGCGTGTCCCTCGTATTTTGCTTCAGGAGAATAGAGTACTCCTGCGGGAACTCCTTCTGCTCTAAGTGCCTTGGTGAAAAGTCTTGCTTTTTCGTCTGTTTTGTGGAAGAATACTGCGCATACGCCTGTATCTCCTTTCTCGTCGACCAATTTCCTGAGCTCGAGGCCACTACATTCTTCGACTGCTTCTCTAATAATTTTCTGCGCTCTCTTCATTCTCGCGACAATGTCGTCTAGTTTCTTTAGCTGCTCTATTAGAACAGCTGCTGTTAACTCAGACATTCTGAAGTTTAATCCAGGTATCGGCGGAATATAGCCAGGTTTCCTGTAGTAGGCAGCGACATCGTGAAAAGCTACTGCCCTCTTATAGAGCTCTTCGTTGTCTGTGACTACTGCTCCTCCCTCGCCTGCAGTGATGTTTTTGTTTTGCTGGAAGCTATAGCAGCCCATGTCTCCCCAGGAGCCAAGCTTCTTTCCCTTAAAGCTTCCTCCACATGCTTGAGCCACGTCCTCGATTACAGGAACACCTTTTTCTTTAGCTATTTTCACAATCTCCTCTATGTCTGCTGGAGCACCTCTCATGTGTACTGGAACAACCAGCTTATCTTCTTCGCTCAACACTTCGCTTAGTGCTTCAGGAGACATGTTAAGCGACTCATCTATATCGACTACGACTACTTTTGCTCCACAGCACACAGCTACCTGCGGAGTAGCTATCCACGTGTACCCTGGAACAAGCACTCTATCTCCCTGCCCGATTCCAGCCGCCTTGTAGGCTACGTAAAGCGAAGCAGAGCCCGATGTAACGCCCAAACAGTACTTACGGCCAATATACTTAGCGAAAGCTTTCTCGAATTTCTCTACCTTAAATAGCGGATTTGGCCCATAGTAGCGGAAAAGAGACTTACTCCTAAGAACCTCTAAAACAGACTTCTCTTCTTTCTCATCTATAAAAAGCGCACCAGGAAAACACGGAGGCAGCTTTTTCTTAATAACAGGCTCACCGCCCTCCATAGCCAACTTCTCTTCTACAGTAACCACACTCATTTTCTCACTAGCTCTATACGCTACACTAGTCAATAAAAAACTACTTTTTTCAATTCAAAGGAAAAATTTCTTTTCACAAGAATAGTGTAAAAAAGCATAAAACATTTAAATGTCAACACCTTAATCGCCTTAAGAACTAGGAGGCGTCCAAGAGAAGTGAACTACCTCTGAGTTAGCAGAAGGACTTCCTTCAAACCAATAGTAGAGATCTTTATTCACATAATCTGAACTCTTTACAACGTGTATCTTCGGCTTAGCCTCACAATATACATTAGAGCTAGAAACAGTGTATGTAAACGTAAAACCTATTGATACCGTAGTACCTGAATATTGCGTCGGACACTTTATAGTTATCCCTATAGTAAATTTCAAGGAAGTACTCCACGACCTATATCCCCCTCCTGATCCCAGAACGATAATTCCTTCTCTATTTCCTGACTCTATGATACCAGCATAACTGGATGGAGCTCTTCTTCCACATTTACTGCAAGAAAATGTTCCATCCTTCCAATATCCTGTAAGCTTCACGGGCACCATTGTCAATATGAAATCTGCTGTCAAGTCATCTGGATATTCAGTACAGAACATATCGTAACAGTATTTTACTCGACCCTTTACCTTAGCACATGTCCCTCCAGAAACGCTAGCAGTCCAGCCAATACGTCCAATTTCTGTAAGATATTTCCCTGGCGAACTTGGCCTTGACCAAGGAAGTTTATTTAAATTATATTCTCCTCGCTTGTAAGCTAAGTAGTCTTCTCCTGTTATTGATGCTCCTCTTTCATAGAACTCTATTTTTATCTTTCTGTATTCGTCTCCGCTAGTAAAGCCCCATGAAACACTTATTCCTTGAATCGAGTGATACTCTCCTATTATTACATTTTGATAATTGTATGTTGTACCCATATGGTATGAAGTAGGATTACTTGAAAGTGTAACAGGGGGTGCTTTTCTAACAAATTCCGGCTTTACATTAATGACTGTTATTGGTTTTTCTGGCTCTATAATTACTACTTTTGAGTATATTTTGTCGCGTGTTCTTACGAAAATATAGTATGTTTGTTCAAAATATCTGACTACAGTTTTTCCGTTAATATGGTCTACTCTCTTAGGAATTCTCCATACTTTAAAAGTTATTGTAGCAGGATTTATATGTCGAGATGAATAAATTATTTTGCCTGGTACTTTCGTATAATTTATAATGAGAACATAGTACACTCCTTTTTCTGGAATGTTTAAATGTAATTTAATTAATCCGCTTGGCTTTCCTTGTAGCCAATCTAAGAAAAGCATATAGAGTATATTTTCTGGCTCTGATGAAATAATGAAAGGCATTAAGGTAATGATTATCATGAAGAACAATGCTATGTATACTGGTTTCCTAGACCTAATTTTCCCCCATTTCATCAAATATCTCTCTTAGCACTGAGTATATATGCTTTACCTATTCTTTTTTTAAAAATATTCTCTTTCCTATAAATGAGTATAAATAATGAAATGAATTTGCTTAATCTATTCTTAGCAGATAAATATTGAAACTTAGCTATTACAAATAGAATATCAAGTATTTAGAGAAAATAGGTAATAGTAAGTAACACCTGTTATATTTCGAAAACTCCTTACATTATTTCCACAATAGTAAGCAATATGTATTACTTGTAGTAGTAAGTAATGCTAGTGATTTATACACCAGTGTCCGCTAAGATTAATAGAGGTCTTTACTTAAAGCTTAAGAAGTACAATATTTCATTTTCCATTAATAGGATTATTAAAAGAGTTTTAGAAGAAAAAGTTAGGAAAAGAGAAGAGGAAGAAATTAAGGAGACTTTAAAGAAAGTACAAGAAATTTTAAAAGAAATACCTTCCTCTGAGCTTGTTAAAGTTATTCGCATGAGCAGAGAAGAAAAATGAAATTATTATTTAATAGCTCCTTGGCTGTGTTGAAAGGTTCACAGTACATAGTAGTAGCTATTGAGAATAATTTAGTATTTATTACTGACTACGATAAGTTAATTAAGTAGATAATAGTAGATCAAAGAAAAAGCATGAAGAAAATATTAGGTTTATGAAAAGAGAAGACTTATTTAAAGTCTACGAAAATGCAAATAAAGTCAATTAACTATTGTTGCTCAGTTTTCAAGAAAATTATGCTAGCTACCTCGTATAGTCTTTTAGCGAGCTTTTTTACATCATTTATGGCTCTTTTGTTGTGAATTATTTCTCCTTTTTCAAAAGCTGTAGCTGGTACTCCTCGGTGACATAGAATCATTTCGTGTTTGAGCATAAATGAGTGTATTGCGGTGAGCGCTGACTCGAGACCGTAGCCTCTGCCTACTACAATACCTCCTCCTATTTTGTTCTTGAGTTTGCCTCGGAGACACCAAGTTCTATCAATAAATACTTTAACGTAGCTACTGACGTTATTGAAGTATACTGGGCTAGCTACAATTAGTATTTGTGAAGAAAGAAGCTCAGGTATAATAACGTTAGACATATCGTCGTCAATACAGCAGTATTCATGACTAACGCAGTAGCGGCAGCTAGTACATGGCTTGATTTCATATTCAGCTAAAAATACTTCTTTAGTTTCTACGCCTAACTTCTCTAACTCCTCGAGAGCAAGTTTTAGAAGATATTTAGTATTCCCTTCGCGCCTCGGGCTTCCACATATACCGAGAGCTTTCATGAATTGAGTTTTTCGTAGAAAAATATATATTTTGTGCTATAGCACAAAAAATGTGACAAAAATAGCTGCTCCTATAAAAGATAAATCTGGCTTAGAGAGCACTATTGAAGAGCATTTCGGTAGAGCAAAGTACTTCGCTTTAATTGAAACAGAAAACAACAAAGTTTCTCACATAGAAGTTGTCGAAAATCCTTTTAAAGAGCATTCACCTGGAGTTCTTCCTAAATTTTTGAAAGAGAAAGAAGTAGAAGTAGTCATAGTGGATAGAATAGGTCCTAGAGCAAAGCTCTTTTTCGAGTCTTTTGGTATAAAAGTTCTTGAAGGCTATAAGGGTAGACTCCGCGATATCATCGAGAATATATTGAAATCTAGTGTTTAACTAAAGTAGACTCTGCTGTGTACATAATTAGGTAAAATAGCTATTTTTACTAAACAGCATCAAATGGAACTTAATAGCGACAACGATTTTTTAAACCAGTTTTGCAAATGATGTTTAGAAAAATACATTGTACTCAAAGAAAAAGAGCAGAAAACAGTAAACGTGTATACTCTGTCGATAGAATACCACTTACACTTCAATATTTAGCTGTAAACTAAAGTATCTTCATCAGAAGAATATAGTTTTGTTTCCTCTTTTTCCTCAACTTCTACAAGCGGCACGTTTACTTTAGGCTTCTTAAAAACATATCTACAGTTAAGACAAGTGTACTGTGAGAACACTCCCTTACTTACTCTAAATATCCAGTCTATCATGTGGAAAACGTACATTATTACGGCTAAGTAAGAGAATGCTTTAACTAAGTCCAAAATATCAGCCAAAAACTCGCTTTTAAACATACTTAAGAAAGAAAACGTCAAGTATGCTGCAGCAATAAAAACTATAAAAGCGACAACTCTTTTCCCAGCCTCAACCACAACATTAATATTAATTTCGCTTAATTCTGTTGAACCACAGTTAGGGCAGTGAACCAAAGGACATACTTTAGCAAACACAGGATACTCTTTACCGCAGAGAGGACACTTTTTCTTACCCATTTACTCTAGCCTTACTTAAACTCTTAATTAAGCTTTTTGAATAAAAATATGAGAGATATTTCTATAAATCTCAATAAATAGAAATATTTGCTAAAGCAAGACTACCTGTTAATCGAGAAAAAGTAGCTATATTTAAGTAAAGCTACATTTATAATTCTAGCTAAGCAGAAAGAAAAATTTATAAGATTACTAGACGCTATTGAATCAACGAGTTGATTAAATATGAATAAGTATGTATATCCACTAATAATACTCCTTTTAATAATTTTTACAGCACTTCTACAAGCTCAAACACCATTTACTCTAAAGGACTCAACAAAAGACCTAGTAAATCCCTACACTCTAAGCAAAGCATCTACATACAAGGGATACGTAGATATAGTTGCAATAGAAGTAAAAAGAACTGAAAATTTTCTTACCTTTAAAATACATTTAAATGGACCAATACCCAGTAATCCTGGAAACTACTTGAGCTACACTATTTCACTAGACTCCGACGGAATTTCCGACAATAACTGTAAAGATTACTTGACTCCCGGAGACACTATGTATTCAGTGTACTTTAGCTCGTATGAAAAGAAGTGGAAGTTTGCTAAAAGCATGTGGAAATATGGCTGGACTAAAGTAGGTACAGAAGCCTTATACAGTATTAAGTATTCAGAAAAATTTATTGAAATAACCATACCCTTAAATGAAATTAAAGTAGAAGATAAAATTTGTTTTAAAGTTTTCGTCGAACATGATATTTCTCAACTTATTGGAGAAGTACTTGTTAAAACTACTATTGGAGATCTTGCTCCAGATAAAGGAGTCTCATGCTATAGTTTTCCGAAAGAATATAGTGTAACATTAGATATTCCTGAAAACTCTTGGATAATAATAGATGGGAAAAAATACAGAAGAGGAGTAGTTAAGTTAAGTGAAGGCGTACATGAAATTGAAGTACCGAAGACTATTGAAGTCTCTCAGGGTACTCGATTAATGTTCACTAAGTGGGCCGATGGATACACAAAAGAAGCCAGAACTATTAGAGTGAGTAAAGACACCTTAATTAAGCCCATTTATGTTCATCAATACTACCTTAAGGTAGTCTCAAAATATGGTCAGCCTACTGGCGAAGGATGGTATACTAAAAGCACTGTAGCTGAAGTAAATATAGTTCCTCAAGTACTTTTAGACAAAAATACTAGACTACTTTTCTCTGGCTGGACAGGAAGCATTGAGTCTAAGAATCCTCAAGTAAAAATAGTAATGGATTCTCCTAAAACTATTTACGCGAAGTGGGTTAAGCAGTATAAAGTATCTTTTAGTTTTACTGATATCGGCAAAAGAATAGTAATTAAACCTGACTACGTTATTTTAAAGAAAGAGACTGGAGAAGAACTCAAGATTACGGAGCCCTTTGTGTGGCTTGATGAAGGCAACTACACTATTGTGAAAGTTTTCTGGAAGGGAAGTGATATTACTCCACCAGAGGAATATAAATTTGAAGTAAGCGAGCCCGGGAAACACGAAGTTCCTTGTAGTATATATAAGGTTAAAATAGATCTTAAAAACTACTTTAATCAGCCTATTAAAGACGCCGTAGTCATAATAAAGTTTAATAACGGTACGGAAAAGAAAATAAAAATTAGTGGAGTTAAAGAAATATATTTGCCTAAAGGAAATCATAAAATAGTAGTAGAGCACAAAGGTATAAAATATGAGAAAGAAATAAACCCACAAGAAGATACAAGTGTACAAATTAAAGTAGTCTCTGAGACGGAGTACACAGCAATAGGCTTAATAATAGTAACAATAGGGGGTCTTGGAGGAGTAATATACTTCTGGAAGAAAAGAGAAAAATCTTGCTGTCTCTGCTGGAGTTACAAGAGAGGCTTTATAGCAGTAGACTACCCTTCATCGAAGCCAATATGTGCAACATACCATTACTCTTCACAAAAAGTCGTAGAAGTGTTTTTGGGCAGAATGATAGTAGCTCCGGCAGGAGGACCTCTCCCCTTAGTAGCTACTGCGAAAAATGTAGATAGCCTTATAGTCACTTGTAGACCATGTCCTAAGTCCGGTGAACTAGCAATAAAGGAAGTGCCTTTACCCCAGAACTGTGTTTATAAGTGGAGAATACTGGAGGGCCCCGGATACTTTATTTCTCCTGCAGGAGCTCCTCATATACACTCAAATGAAGCAGAGGGACCTTCTGTAATCTATGTTGCACCACCGCCCAGCTCTAATATTAGTCGCTGGGTATTAGAGAAAGCTAAAATAGAGCTTGTAGTAGATGATAAGGAAAATAAGGTAGAAGAACTGGACTCTAAGCCTTATAGGAAAGTTATAGAAATCAGTATAATTGATCCTTTGAGAGTAAGAGATCTAGGAGCTAAGTGCGCAGGATATAAGGATAAAGTGAAGTTTACTAAAGAGAAGGAACCTAAGTCATATACTAATGCAAAAGATAGGGCTATAGAAATATATATTGAAAAAATACAGCCTCTCTTAAATAGTCTAGGAAAGCTTGCTAGAGAAACAAAATATTATTTAGAACAACTTGGGATAAGAGATTACAGAGACTTTTTAGAATGTGCTAAAAGAGCTGGAGTAAAAGTAGATGTATCTGAAGAGTTTTTTGAAGGAATATTAGGCGATGTCTGGGAGTACGTGAGAGATCAGTTAAAGAATAAGATCCAGTACTTACTAGCACTTAATTACAATGATTGGGTTAAAGAGTCTCCTAAAATATGGAAAGAGATTCAAGACTTAGTAAACTCTCTTAGAGGGTTACTTAGAATTTATGAAAAAGTAATGCAAGTTTTAAGTAAGTGTGCTAAACCTGAGTGGCGGAAAAAGCGAATAGAAGAAGCTCTAAGTAAGCTACCCCAAGAAGAGAAGAGGAAGCTGAAAGAACTTGAGTCTCTTCTAAGTAGTATAGAAGCATGCTATAGAGACATGAAGGTATCTAGAGAATGTGAACCTTTTGCTAAGTGGGATCCATATACTCCTATTGAAGGAAAAATAGTTAATCCTATTAAATTAAGCCAAAAGGACTCTTTAAGATACATTGACAAGCGGCTAAGCGAACTTGATTATGAGAAAAAGACTTTACTTTACAGACTTAATGAGTTAGAGAAATATAGAAAAATAATTGATCCCCAGAACAGAGAAGATGTAGAAGAAGCAGTAGACTATCTCCTAGAGGAAATAGAGCGTCTGAAGCATAGAGTGTCTCACTTTGATGCTCCACTAGTATTAATTTTGGCATATAGTCTTAGAGAGTTTAAAAAGAAACTACATACAGTAAGTGATTTTAAAGAAAAGTATTTCAGTCTCCTAAATAAGCTGCTCCAATATGAAAGTATTAAAGATCTTTCATACATATACCATGATTTCAAAAGAAAGTACAAGGACTACTTATTCCTAAAAGATAGATTAAAGACTGTTGAAAACAAGATAAATATTCTTCAAAAGGTTAAAGACCTTGTCAAAGAGGGTAGAACTTGCCTAACTCTATTTAAGCTTAAGCCTCAACAACTTACTGTATTTAAGGCTGAGGGAGAGGACGTTGATGTACTTAAAGTATGGTGTAGAGGGAAAAGCAAATCTACTTCAACTATACTTCACTTCAAAGACTGGGTAGGCTTCTACTGGGAAGCAAAGTCTCTAGAGTCAAATGATTCTGGAGGATTCCTTGTAACTAAGTGTGGACAGAGTATAGCTTACATAGCTCCCAAAGAACCGTGCTTCATTTTACTCAAATGTGAAATCTATGATAGCGGTATTCAAGGTGTAGACGGATCTATAACAGACAGCGTTTTAATCGAAGTAGATGGTGAAGACCCCCTCGAAAAACTTATACGGCAAAAAGAAAGACTTAAGGAAATATACGAGAGAGTTATCGAAGAAAAGAAAGTAGCTGAAGGTATAGCTAAAAGTGCAGAGAGCAATATGGAGCGCTTTATTGAAGAGTGCCACTACAAGAAAAAGGTGAAATCCATTTGCGACAATATCAAATTCGTTGCCTCAATAGTATTAACTGTACTCAGTCTTGGTGCTGGCAAGTTTATAAGCGCGATAGCTGCTGCTGTATCATTAGGAGATGCAATGTACTCTAAGTTTATGGAGACTATGTCTAGAGAGACAATTTCTCTCATAGACACTATAGGCGAGGTATCTGTTGAAATAGCAGATAGTGCTGAAGAGTATTTGAAAACTTTAATTAAAAAGGAGAGAGAATTTAACTTAAAGTTACAGTGGTACAGGTATTTAGCAGAAGCAGGCTCAGAAGACGAAGCCCTGGAACTCTCTGAAAAAGCATACAACATTATTGAGAAAGCAGATAAAATATTTAAGAAGGCTAGTAGAGGAGAAATTTCTTCCGAAGAAGCGTATAAAGAAACTAGTAAACTGTTCAACGAACTCAACAAATTATATCCCAGACTTGAAGATCCCTGTATATTGGCTGAATTAGAGAAGGCAAAATATTCTTTCTACACAACTTATAGTAGTAAACTTGAGGAACTAGCCTCCGCTCTGGAAACATATATTGACAAACTCTCAAAAGATATAGAGAGAGCAAAGAAAATCTATAGCTACTTAGAGCAACTCAAATTAAATTAAATTCTTTAACCCTTATTTACCTTACCCTAAAATTCATAGTTCACGACATAATAAGCGATGTAGAGGAAATAGAGAAACAAAAGCCTAGTACAAAGAGGTAACTAACTTAATAGTACTTCTTAGTAACTATTTAAGATATACTCTAAATAATAGCTATCAGATTAGTAATGTAGTATTCATTAGAGTTTTATATAGTGTAATAGCTAGTACTACTTATGAGTATTCTCTAGTATTAAGTGGAAGTTGGCTAGGGTTTACCTACTTCGACCCATTTAGCGGTTTTCTTCATGTAAATAAAATATCCTTCGCCTAGGACTAGCTCGAAGTCGCTGCTGCTGTCACTTACTCCTGGGATATACGCTTCAAATTTCTGTTTCTCATAGTTCCACCTCCATATTGCTGAAAGAGAAAGTCCTATTGCTTTAGCCAGATCTGATGCCTTGAAAACACCGTAGGGTTTAAGCGTTAAAGCTATAATATGATATCTTGGAACAAGTGTTCTTACTCTTAAAGTAATGTTTAACCACTTTGTGTAAGCAGACTCACTGCACCCCCCTTATTCTTAAGATATAGTAGCCCTCGTTAAAGCTAGATGCGTTTATTTCGACTACCATTACTTCTACGGAGAAGTCATATGCGCCGTCTCGGGCAGGAATATTTCTCGGCTCACTTGAGTTAATGACATAGTATGCTCCAGTGATCAGTCCATTCTGGCAGCGAATAGTAGCATTTACTCGAACAACAGCCTCCTCTACTACAATGCTATTGAGCTCAATGGATAGCTCTTATTTAATCACCATAAGCGAATTTATCTAAAATAACTGATAATAGAGAAAACCTCCAATAATCCGCGTACCCAAAGATATTTTACTGAGAATAGGCGTAGAGCTAGCTTTACTTAAATCCGAGAAAATAAGTCTAGGCGAAGCACTAGCTGCTAGTTTTCTCGGAGGACTACTCAGCTACCTACCGTACCTCTTCTTCACGCCACTCAGCCTCTACTTTACACCAGTATTCTACGCTTCACTACTAATCCTAATGAACGGCTACTTAGTATCCTGTGTCCTAGGAGGGTTCTTCGCGCACATAGTATTGAGAAAAATGCCTAGATTGTATTTCTATCAAAGTAAAACAAGCTAGAAATTCAAGTAATTTACAAGCTTTCTATAACTTTTCTCGCTTTCTCATACACATCGATACCTAGCCACATCACTTCTGCGAGCCTCTGTAAATCTCTTAATCCTTCTTCTTTTGAAATTAATCCTAATTTAGTAGCCTTAATGATTATACCTATTGAGCCTACCACTTCTAAGCCTAAAGCTAAAGCAAATTTTCTCGCATCCGTGTCATCTAGTAGCACTGGAACACTCAATGTTTTAGCGAGAAGAATTGCGCATAATTCTCCACGGTGTATTCCTACTCTTTTAGCTAATTGATCTACGTTAACTGGATCATCTACGACCTTAATCCAGTCGATATCATTGAGTAACAATGCATCGGGTTCTCCTTTTTCTTTACCTCTATCAATTACTTCTATTTTAACTGTTCTCGGTATAATTATTTCACTGAAAATTTCTTTAAGCAAGTTCAGTCTTCCGATTTTAGCTAAATGAATTAATTGACCTGCGTTACTAACTGCTGTCATTTTGTAGCCCAGTTTACGTCAACTTCAAGGTCTTCTAAATCGTATTTAAACGGGATATTTCTTTTCCTTAACTCTTCTAAAGCCTCTCCATATGTTATTCCCGCAATTTCAGCTGCTTTCCATAGCGAAACTTTACCTTCTCTATATATAACTCTAAAGCTTTTTTAATTTTATATTCTTTTAGCAACTCTACTATAAGTTTACGATAAATGCTCCTTTGCCTACTCCCTCCTCTTTACTTAATCTTCCAATTTCATCAACTACCTCTTTAGGTAATCTAACTGACGTAGTTATCATTCTCATAATTACACTTCAATACAAAGTATACTTAAGTCTTTTACTCACTACATATCAATCAATAAATACTATGTTTTACACAAATAGTCGACTTAAGGTACTCAAGTTATGCTCTTAGTAATTATTTAAGATTTTTATACAAGACTATGTACCTGTTTTTAAGGTCAAACACTATTTCCTTCTCTAATCTCTTTAATAACTCTTGATCAATAATCATAGTTACTTCATCTATATTCTCTCTTTTCGCTAAACATAAAATATTTTTTAAGACTTCACTAAGGTCTTTAAGGCTCTTAATCCACATAAAAAGCACAGCAGAATCCTTTATCTTTTCTCTTAAAACAAAATATGCCTTCGCGTCATGAATCCATCCCTTAATTGTTTTCCCGTACCACTCTTTAATAGCAATAGTCCACTTAGATTTAAGCCAAGCAACTTTACTTGAATATATTCTAGGAGAAATAAAGTGCATTTCCTCCAGCTCACTGTACTTAGCTTCACTAGCAACAATATCAACTCGCGTTAAATCTTTTAATAATAGATTATTTAGTTTAATAGCTATTTCCACGGGCTCATATGCTTTTACAGCAATTCCACACTTACTATAAAAAGGTATAGCCTGTTCCTCAGGCCAGACACTAAGCGTATCACAGTTATTCTCAATAGCTATTTCCTCAGCTTTCTGAACAAGCCTTCTTCCTATCCCCCTTCGTCTAAAATTACTGTGAACCAGCAATATGTCGATAAAAGCCGTTTTACCTAGCACTCCCTTCTCTTCACCAATATACAACTCGAGCTCACCGACAACTTTACCGTCAAGTACCGCTACCAAAGGATACTGCCCAGCTAAAAGAAGGTAATTTAAATGAATAGCACAAGTCTCTACACTCATCCATGGTCCACCATGCATAAATCTCTCTTCAATAGAGAGCCTCTCATAGCTTGCCGGAACCCACTTATCACCAACACGCTTCTTCCACATTTTTACATCAGAACAATGAACCTCAGTAATCCCTTTTACGTCATCAAGAGAAGCCAGTCTCACATCTAAGGGCATAATCCATGGATTTTATAGACTCAAATAAAGCTAACTATAATCTAGTATTTAACTATTTAAACAGAAGCTTTTGCGCCTTAATATGATTTAGAACAATATAGCAATCAAAATACATGTTTATTTATTTAGAATCATGTGCTCCAATTCGCAGAAACTTCCTATTTTACTACCTCAGACGTATACGTTAGATATTATGGGAAAGTGTTTACTTGGAGGAATTTCTCTAACGAGTCAGTTTGCGTCATTTACTATTCTTCTAGTTGAGGCAATACTCTTACTTATAGTAGGGATCCTAATGTACCTAAAGGGACTAGACTATATTTTAAGAAAAGAAGTACTTATGTAAAATGCTCTAAATAGCTAATACTATTTACATTATTAATAATTATTTATATTAAAAACTAAAAGCTAGCTGAAATACTTAATTTATTTAAAATATGTACTTGCTGCATATTCGTTCCTCTGGCATAAAGATTCCGCTGCCTCTCATGTAAAATACATTGAATAATAAAATAACTTGATAGTGCCTAGTAATATTGGGTAAAATTAATATACTGTAGTACGGTAGTACTACTGATAATGGTTTCGGAAGTACTTGTTACTAGAAAATATCAGGTGACTATTCCTAAAGAGATTAGAGAAAAACTGAAAATAAAAGTGGGAGATAGGCTCCTTATTCGTATAGAAGAAGGGAAAATAGTGCTTGAACCTATTAAGGGACGCGAAGCCTTAGCTAGACTATCTAGTATTGCTAGTAAATATTTAGGTGGTCCGAAGGAAATAGATGCGGTGAAGCTTGTTGAAGAAAGCCTTAGAAGGAAAACGGGTATATATCGATACTAATATATACATTTATGTAGCTTTAAATCATCCTAAATACTATGGCAAGTGTTATGAAGTACTCGATCTTCTTATTTCGAGAAAATTTGAAGGATATGGCTCTATACTGGTATTATTTGAGCTATTTGGCGCTCTTTCAGAAATAAATGTTGATGCAGCTTATGATGCAGCTTTATCTTACTTAGATTTCCCGTTAATTATTCTTGAAGTAGATAGGAAGACTCTGGAGTATGCCAAGATAATAGCGGAGTTTTCAAAAACTACATATGATGCTCTTCATGCAGCTCTTGTAGCTCAAAATGAATTAGAGGTAGTGGTTACTGAAGACCTTGATGACTGGAAGAAGATTCTTAAAGCCTGGCCTAAGTTGATGGAAAAATATCGTGTAAAAGAAATTTATGTTTTTTCGCCTAGAAGAAATAAAGTTCTTCAAATATGAAACTAAATCATAGCTATATTTAATTTTTAACAAATATTAATTTATGTTAAATTAGTTTTAATATGCTTTGAGTTTCCGAGCTTCATGACTTTATATCTACTTATGTATTAGTATGTATTTATTGATGAAACCTGTTGTTAGAGTAGTTGACTTGATTAAAGAATACAATGGAGTCAAAGCGCTTAAGGGGGTTTCACTAGAGGTTTATGAGGGTGAGATGCTGGGGCTTTTAGGGCCTAATGGTGCTAGTAAGAGTATTTTAATGAATATTATTGCGGGAGTAATTAAGCCTACTAGCGGTAAAGTAGAAGTCCTCGGCTACGGTGTTTCGAAGAATAGAGAAAGGGTATCGTTGAAGATAGGTTATTGCCCTCAGGAAACCGTTCTCTATAATAACCTAACTGTAATGGAGAATATGATGTTTTATGCCGGTCTCTACAATATTCCCGGTAGTGAGGCGAAGAAAGAGCTAAGAGAATACTAGAGTACTTAGGTTTAAGCGAAGTAGAGAAGACTCTTGCTAAAAGACTTTCGGGAGGTATGAAAAGGAGACTGAATTTAGCTGTAGCACTAATCAATGACCCTGAATTGCTGCTTTTAGACGAGCCTACTGTGGGACTAGACCCTAATATTAGGAGAAGTGTATGGGATACTATTAAGAGACTCAAAGAAGAAAGCAAAACAATTATTTTGGCTACTCACTATATGGAAGAAGCAGATGAGCTTTCTGATAGAGTAGCTGTAATGAATGAAGGACAAGTAGTGGCGCTTGATACTCCTGAAGCCTTGAAGAAAATGGTAGGGCCTCTCGCTGCAATAGAATTAGAGTTCTCTAAGCTCCCAGAAAACCCGGACAAAGTGTTCAGCAGAGTCAGTGTTATCGAAAAGTATATTTTGAAGAATGAAAAAGCTGTTCTCTATACTAAGGATCCTGATACTGCTCTTCCTCAATTAGTATCCTTGGTTATTGAGAATGGAGGAAAAATAGCTAGAATAGATGTTCGTGAGCCTACGCTTGAAGATGTTTTTCGTTAAGCTTACTAGAAGGGGATTAGAATGAAGTTGTGGGCTATTTTAAGTATAGCTAAGAAGGGAGTGCTAGATTGGATGAGAGATCCTGCAGCAGTATTCTGGACAATAATTTTCCCAGTATTCTGGTTGGCGCTAATGTCTGCGCTCTGGGCTGGAGGAGGCAGTAAGCTGCTTACTCTCAAAGTAGGAGTAGTCTACGAAGACACTGGTATAAACAAGTATCCACTAAACGCTACTCTCGTAGTCGACGTTATGGGTAAAATAGAAGTAAACGGCACTAAAGTCTTCGAAGTAAAAGTGCTTAACTCAACTGAAAATGCTTTAAATAAGCTAAAGGCGGGCGAACTAGATACAGTAATAGTTTTTCCCGAAGGCTTCTCCCAGAACATGACTTACGGCTTTACTACAAGAGCCAAAATATATGTCTCAGCGGCCGACATACAGAAGAAACAAATAATCGAGGCAATGCTTTCAAGCTTCATAGTAGAATTTGGCAAACACTTAGCGCTCATGAGAGCACAAATATTCTACAACAAAACAGCCGTCATAATTAATCGGTTTGCTGAAAACATGTCTAGCTACATTCTGCCTTTGATAAAAGAGTTTATTAAAGGGCTTGCGTGCCTCTCGAAGCAGAATTTAGTGAAGTAAGTCCTAGGAGTGTTGCGACGAGAGCAGGTATTATCGGATGGTATACTATAGGTATGATTGGAGTAGAGTACCTCTTCATAGGCATAATAGGGGGAATAGTTATTGTAGTAGAGGAGAGAGAAGAAAACTCTTAAGAGACTTTTAGCGGCCCCTATTTCCCCGTGGGATCTGTTAATAGGAGGTACTTTAGCAGTACTATTCAGCGAACTCATTTCGACAGTAACTTACACTGCTTTCGGAACACTAGTACTAGGAGGCAAAATCTACTGGAATCCACTTAACCTGTCTCACTGGCTACTAGTCTATATAATGCTGCTAGTAGCTCTAATGACTATTGGAATAAGTCTGATACTATCGCTGGGAGCAAAAACAGTCAAGTCTGCAAACGTGCTAGCCTCTATGGTCACCTTCCCGCTAATGTTCTTAGCTGGAATTATTGTACCGAAATGGATTCTACCGAGCTACATGAGAATTATTGCAGACATATTTCCAGTAACAGTCGGACTTGATGTAGTAAGACAAATAGCTGTATTCGATAAGCCTGTCGAAGCACTAGCACTACAAACACTCTACTTAACTCTAACAACTATAACCATTTACGTTGCCGGCGCATATGTCTACAAGCATAGATTAAATAAATTCATTGAAGAATAACCTAAATAAAGTACAAATATTTATGTATCTAAACTTTCATAGCAATTTATTTTTCAGCCTACTAAAATTTTGATAAAATTCTATATTTAGCGATAGTTTAATACATAGGTTTATTCTCTTTTATGGCTTTCAAAAATATTGTAAATTAGAGCTTGGAGCAGAGAGATAGTGCTTAAAACTAGTAACTTAATTTATTAAATGTATGAAAATGAATCAGCTTGAGGATTTGAGAAATCAAGTTAGAGTTTTCCGCGTAACTTCTCCTCCTTTATACCATTTCTTCGGCTACTATGATAAGTGTCCGTGGAGTAAGAATGGTAAGTGGTTGCTTTGTTTAGAGACCGATTTCATGGATAGACCGCCGCTACCACAGGATAAAGCCAATATATGTCTTATAAACTACGCCCACGATTTTTCAATAAAAAGATTGTCGCAGACTAGTGCCTGGAACTGGCAGCAAGGCTGTATGCTTCAATGGTTTCCTAGAAAAGAGAACACGACAATAATTTATAATGATAAGGAGGGAGGTCGCTTTATTTCAGTTATTTTGAACATTAATAGTGGTGAGCGCTGGTCATTACCTATGCCAATATATGCTCTAAGCCCTGATGGAAAATATGCTTTATCTTTAAATTTCGCAAGACTCAATGATACTCGCCCAGGTTACGGCTACTGTGGTGTAAAAGATCCTTGGTACAGTGAGAAAGCACCTAGTAAAGATGGAATCTACTTAATAGACATAGAAAGTAGAAGCTATGAGCTTATAATTTCTCTTCAAGAGCTAGCGCAGATAGCTCCTCAGCCTTCATTTGAAGGAGCAAAACATTGGGTTAACCACCTCCTATTTAATACTAGAGGCAATAGATTCGCTTTTCTTCACAGATGGGCGCGGTCAGGCGGTAGGTTTCTAACCCGTATGTTTACTGCTGATAGAGATGGCACTGATCTACATCTTTTAATCGATAGTGGAGTAGTATCTCATTTCGACTGGAGAGACGACAAGTATATTTTAGCTTGGTGTAAGATTCCTGGAAAAGGCAAACACTTTTTCCTAATAGACGAGTCTAGCGGAAATGCTATTCCGGTTGGAGAAGACGTCTTGACTACTAATGGACATTGCAGCTATTCTCCCAATAGAAAATGGATTCTAACAGACACCTACCCCGACAGTGAAGGCTACAGAAATCTCATCATCTATAACACTGAGACCAGTGAAGCTTTCTTAATCGGAAGATTTTATTCAATGCCGAAATTAAAGGGAGAAATAAGGTGTGATCTACATCCACGTTGGAGCAGAGACGGCAAATATGTCTGTATAGATTCTACACATGAAAATAGTAGACAAATATATGTACTAGACTTGTCTAGTATAGTTTAATTGTCTAGAACTTTTAATTTCATACAATAATTCTCTTTTGAGATTATTTAGGAGATCTAGTTAAAGTTTTGTGGATTCGCTGTCTCTAGCTTATGAACAAAACATGTAGTAAGCAGGTCAACTGGACACTCTCTTTCTAACTACTTACTTAAGTCTCTATGTATTGTATGCGCAACTGTCTTAGCAGCAGCTAATGCTTCTATAACAGTAGCAGCTCCTGTGACTACATCTCCAGCAGCATATACTCTTTCTATGGAGGTTCTACCGTACTTGTCTACAATTACATGGCCCTTTTTATCAACCTTTAGGTTAGGAGCCGTCCTCTGTATGAGTTTATTTACCTCAGCTCCTATAGCTATGATAACATTATCTACCTCTATTTCAAACTCTGAACCTGGTATAGGAATAGGTCTACGTCTACCACTAGCATCAGGCTCTCCTAATCTCATTCTAATACACCGTATCTTTTTGACCCAGCCCTTTTCATCACCTATTAATGCTACGGGTTGTGTTAAGAACATGAATTTTACTCCCTCCTCTTTTGCATTTTCGATTTCCTCTCTTCTAGCCGGCATTTCTGCCTCTGTTCTCCTATACAGTACTATGACTTCCTCAGCACCTAGTCTAAGAGCTATTCTTGATACGTCCATTGCTGTATTACCACCACCTATGACCGCGACCTTCTTTCCAAGTTTTATAGGGGTGTCATACTCCGGAAACCTGTAAGCTTTCATTAAATTTATTCTTATGAGAAATTCATTAGCTGAGTATACACCATTTAACTCCTCTCCAGGAATACCTAAGAACTTAGGAGTCCCTGCACCCGTGGCTAGTAATACAGCATCATATTCTTTCAAAAGCTCATCTATGGTATAAGTTCTTCCTACCACGACATCCACCTCTATTCTTACCCCTAGTTTCTTAACATAGTCTACATAGAACCACAGCACTCTTCTCGGAAGTCGAAACTCTGGTATTCCATAAACCATGACCCCTCCAACTTCATGTAATGCCTCAAATATAGTCACCTCATAGCCCAATTTCCTGAGCTCTACAGCTCCCATTAATCCAGCTGGACCTGAACCTACCACAGCTATACTACCTCTTACCTTCTCTGGAACATCCAGATTCATAATATTGTTCTCTATCTGATAGTCACCTAGGAACCTTTCAAGTCGACCTATCGCTAGAGGATCTCCCAGCTTACGTAGAGTGCATTCTTTTTGGCATAATACTTCTTGGGGACATACTCTGCCAGTTATAGCTGGAAATGGATTTGCCCTCAATATTATATTTAGTCCTTTCTCATACTCGCGCCTTTCTATACATTTCACAAACTTGGGAATCTCTATGTTTAGTGGACATGATTTACTACAGGGCATTAGTTTACATTTTAAACACCTCTTAGCCTCCTCAAGCGCCTCTTCCTCTGTATAGCCAAGTGCTACTTCTTCAAATGTAGTCAGTCTTTTATCCATACTGAGCTTTCTCATAGGTATTGCTCTCTTAGATACCATAATCCTTATTCCCCCTCTTCTCGAAGAGCGAGAGAGCTAATTCTTCCTCCCTCTTATACATTTTTATTCTATTAATTAATGAGTCAAAGTCTACTTTATGGCCATCAAACTCAGGGCCATCTATGCAGGCGAACCTTAGTTTACCGTTTACAATTACTCTACATGCTCCACACATCCCTGTACCATCAACCATTATAGGGTTTAAACTCACTATAGTCTTTACATTATATGGTCTAGTAATACTTGAGACCACTTTCAACATTATCGTAGGACCAACAGCATATACGAGATCAGGAACTTTTTCTTCCAAATATTTCTTTAGGAGATCGGTGACAAAACCTTTGTACCCTCTACTACCATCATCTGTAGCTATGTATATTTCATCACTTACCTCCTTCAATTCATCCTCCAAGATTATTAATTCACTTGTTCTAGCTCCTATCATAGAGACTATATAATTTCCAGCTCTTTTAAACTCCTTCATTACCGGAAGTAGACAAGCATTCCCAACTCCTCCTCCTACACCTACAACTACTCCGTACTTTTTAATCTCAGTAGGATTTCCTAAAGGTCCTGTCACATCTAGAATATACTCTCCTTCCCTTATTCTTCCTAGCTTCTTAGTTGTTACCCCAACTTCCTGAAATACTAGCGTTATACTCCCTTTTTCCGGGTCCCAATCTACTAGAGTTAAGGGTATCCTCTCGCCTTTTTCATCGACTCGAATTACTACAAATTGTCCTGCTCTAGCCTTTTTTGCTATTTTTGGCGCGAGGATCTCCATTCTTCTAACTCCAGGCGCAATAATGCGATTACTTATAACTTTAAACATAATATTTTTCACCTGTCATTGTAATTAATAAGTGCATTTTTAAGCATATCTCTGTCGAAAAATGTGAACTTCTTCAATATAAGAAAGTCTTCTGACATCTACAAGCACTTGGTATCCGGAATTTCCTTTTATTGGAGGCCCTATTAGGATAATTACTGTACATTGTAGCCCATAACATAGGCTTCTCCCTCATCAGGTGTAAGGAGCCCTGCAAGAATCTTTAGAGTAATTGTTTTGCCAGCTCCATTAAATCCTAGCAGACCATATATCTCACCGCACTTTATTTGAAGATATGATCCTTTAAGAGCAACTGTCTTGCCATACTTTTTGACGATATTTCTTAACTCAATAGCAAGCATCCATGAATGAATATTTAAGCTCTTATATGCATTCATGAAGTAGAGACCTCTCGCGCTTATGTGAAGCTAACTATACTTTTAAATATATTGAGCATTAGATATTTATTGGATCTGCTATTGATTATTTAGGCTAGCATTTTTATATAATTTAATTCCCTTTAAACTGATTTTAGGAGATAGTAATAGTTTTAAAAAATATTTTAAATAGTAAATATTGCTTAAATACCTAGTTTTGTCGCTATATCGTATACTATTGGTAGTCTGAACCACTCTCCTTGATATGCTTTAATTGCTCCTATGATCGCGACAATGAGCCCTAATAGCCCTATAAGAGGTGTTAGAATAGCGAAAATTAAGCCTATGTAGGGAATATGTGCTAAAGCTATGAAGATAATGTACAGTATGATTAAGCCTATTGAGAATACTAGACTCTGCATGGCATGGAATTTAACAAATCTATCGTTAGGCTTGAGTACTAAAGCAATAATTGCTCCTATTATTCCGAGTAACCATGCTATTAGCCCGAATACTCTGCTTTCGCTGGATGCTCCACTGCTTGGACTCGGTGGTGGTGGAGGTGGTGGAGGTTGGACTGCCATAACTTACACCTGTTAGCATTATTATCTGCTAGTATATATTCTTTTAGGATTGAAAGTTAGTGTACTTTACCTTAAGTCTAATTAAAGAATACGATTGTTTGCTCTACTTTTAGCATAAAATTTACTAAAGTATGCTTAGTTTTTAAAGCACTTTACTTTACTTAATACTTTTTTCGTACCTGGAGTAATATTTTTCAAGGACTCTGCTTCAGTTAAGCTGAACCACCTCACTTCAGTAACGTCGCCTGATGCTCTAAGGTACCCGCTAATATTTGCTACTGTGTAGTATAGTATAACGTAATGTTACTTTACTTTACTGTCTTCTCTTATTATTGCTTCCTCTATGTGAATAAGTTCACCTACTTTACCTGTGAGCCCTGTTTCTTCGTAAAGTTCCCTTAAAACAGCTTCCTCTAGTCTTTCACCTGCCTGTACTGCTCCTCCCGGTATGCTCCATAAGCCTTTTCCAGGTTCTTTACCTCTTTTAATTAAGAGAATTCTGCCGTTTTTTAATACAACTGCGCCCACAGCCGCTATAGCGAATTTTGGATAAAGTCTAGTAGACACACTGTAGTATTTCGAAGTACTAAAAAAGCTTTCAAGTAAGTTAAACATATTTTTGTCTGCGAGCTAATGCTGGTTATGAAAAGAACAAAAGTGCTATTGCTCTTACTTATAATTCTTTTTGCTTTTTACTCACTTATAGTAGAACCTAATTTCGCTATAATTGTCGTCGCAGTTGAAGTAAAGCTAAAGAATCTTCCTGGAGACTTTAATGGATATAGAATAGTTCACTTATCTGATACTCACTTTGGAGAATTTCATTTAAAACTAAGAGACGACCTTGTATTAAGTAAAGTTAAGGAAATAAAACCTGATCTTATTGTTTTTACAGGAGATATTGTATCTAGTAAGCATAGTGTTGAAGAAGCTGTAGATTTTATTAAAAAGCTTGCCTCAATAGCTAAAGTTTTTATTGTTTTAGGTAACTGGGATTATTCTAGTGGAGCTTCGAAAATTCTTTTGCACAAACTCTGTTCCCTTGAAAATGTTGTTGTCTTAGTAAACAATTATGCTGTAGTAAGTAGAGGTAAAAGTTCACTGTATGTTGTAGGAGTAGACGACCCTTATACTCGTCGAAGTAACTTATCTAAAGCTCTCGAAAATATTCCACAGAACTCTACTAAGATACTATTAGCACATTCTCCTCAGATTATAGGAGAAGCTACTGGTAAAGTGGATTTAGTGTTGGCTGGACATACTCATGGAGGACAAGTAGTAGTGCCATTTGTAGATCCTCTTTTCGTGCCTCTGCCAGCTCGCTATAAAAAGTATGTGCATGGACTTTTCTTAGTCAATGGGACATACATGTACGTTAATAGAGGATTGGGGACGAGTATTCTACCTATTAGGTTTTTTGCTCCACCGGAAATAGCCGTTATTGTTTTAAAGAAAAGTGGTTCTTAGACTATAGTTCTAAGTCTTTTAGCTCAATTATCTCGGTTACTATTGCAGGACATATTCTTTTAATGCCAAGCAGACTAGCTATTTTATTATGTATTTCATCGAGTTCACTTATGTTTCTACAGATTATCTCTGCTAATATATTGTGGTCTCCTGTGGTTAAGTAAAGTGAAACTATTTCCTTGATTTTCTTAAGCTCTTTTATCGTGTTTTTTATTAGAGCTTCGGGCTCAACGTCTACGCCTGTGTATGAGCAAACCATGTTTAGTTTCTTGTAGTCGACAATAGCTCTGTAGCCTAAGATAACTTTCTTTTCTTCAAGTTTTTTAATACGCTTGCGGACAGCTGCCTCGGTTATACCGAGTTCTCTAGGTCCATAAGCTATAACTTTTATCACGTATTTATTTCCTCTTTCTATAGCTCCTTTGAGTATACTTATCCACAGGTAGTAGACTGTATATGGCTCTATTGTCCATGTTCTAGTCCACTGAGTCCTATATACTACTGTGCCAGTAGTAGGATCTATGAAATAGACTTCTGTGACATTGATTTTATACTCGCCAATGTGCCTTATCCAAAGGTAGTAAATGCAGTAGCCGTCAGACTCTCCTTTGTACTCTATTCCCTCTATTTTAATTAAGCCGTAGCCCTGATAAGGTCTTTTGTTGAACTAATATATCCTACTATCCATAAGTAGAAAATTAGTGCTACAGCTATAGTGATCACTAAGATTAAGATTATTGCGATTACTAGAGATACTGCTTTTCGACCTTAAAATATATATTTATTGATTAAGAGTAAAGCCTAATGAAAATTACTGAAAATATGAATATAAGCAGAAAAATCTTTTCTTCAACTTCCTTTACTTTAATTATTCTTGAATCAAAAATGATTCAGATTCTTTGACCGCTTAAAAGTACTAGACAGTTCTTCAGCAACTAGTTAGCTATAGAGTTTTTGAAAGCCACATTAAGTAAAGGTTTGGAGTAACAATTTTTATATCTTTTAAACTCACTCTGTACCCTTCTTCAGATACTTTAGATAATACTTTATCGAAGTTCTCGGCTAGTTTAAGCCAGTCGTCTCTATCATTTGTTATTACTACTGGTATATTGTTCAACATTGTTATTGCTGCATGAACTGCATCGTATTTTATATTAACTACTTCATTTATTGTTGCTGCTAAAGTGAGAACTTCTTCTGTTAAAGGAACGATAGTTAAGTCTAAAGCTAAGTAGAGTTTTAGAGCTCTTTTAGCTGAAGAGGGATTTATTTTTGAGAGAGCTCCCATGAGTTCTATTGCTACTAGGTGGGATCCGTAGGCTTCGTAGACTTTGTTTTTCATGTCTCTGAGTATTCTGGTGCAGGTTTCGCCTAAGAGCGGGTGCTTTACTATGGCGTATATGAAAATATTCGTATCAATATATGCTTTAATCTTCATTCCATGACTCCTCTACTAGTTTAACTGCATCGATATCTAGGGGCTCTTTTACTAAATTGAGCATTTCTTCTAGAGGATCTTTTTCGCGTTTAATTAAAGGTCTCAGTACTATTTTGTCGTCTTCTAGCTCTACTTTCAGAAGATCCCCTACTCTCAGATTTAGTTTCTCTCTAATCTCCTTCGGTATTGTTATCTGGTATTTGCGAGTAATTTTCACTAAGAAAGCCATAGCTATATGTACTACGTAGTACATAGGATATATTCTTTTGCATCATGCTTAGGGAAAATTTATTAGCATATGCTCATAATATACTCTTGATGTTCAGGTGGCTTAGAAGATTAAGGTGGCGGTGGAGATGGAGGCATCGACATAGACACGGAAAACGCCGCAGACTTTTCGCTCAAGCGCCTCCTCAACCTGTCCCTCCTGCACCAGCTACTCAAGAAAAGCCTGTTCAGTGAAAGAAAAATAGTTTATTCTTTTATACTCTGAAAACATTATTCTATGTGAGTAAAAGGGCTATTATACTCGGTCTCGATGCAGCTTCACCTAAATTAATTAAATTGTTTGCCGAGAAGGGGGTTTGCCCTAATTTTAAGAAACTTTTAGAACGTGGTTCTTTCTCGAAGGCTTTACCAGCTATACCTGCTCAGACTCCCGAGAATTGGACTACTATTGCTACTGGTGCCTGGCCTGGAACACACGGTATAGCTGTGTGGGGCCGTCATGACCCAGGAGAACCTGTTACAGAGAAATATGGAAGGGAAGCTATGTCTTCCTACTTGTGTAAAGCAGAGTACTTGTGGGAAGCTGCTTCTAGGCAAGGTTTAACTAGTATCTTATTTAACTTTATAGGATATCCTACTACTTGCCCAAACGTTATTTACGTAGACTGGTTTTATACGCCAATAGCATACTATTTTGAATTAGCTTCAGCAGCCGTCTACACAAATTATCCTCCTGAACCACCTCTAGAACTCCCGGGGACGCGTGCTCCGCGCTACCTGATGCCAATTGAGTTAACTAGAGCGAAGGACTGGAAGCATCTACCTGAAAGCAGTCCTGAGCCTCTTGAAGCAGAGCTGGAAATACTGCTTAATTGGCCTGGCGAGCCAGTAAGATACTATTTGCTAGTACTAGGTGAAAAGGGAAAATACGATAGGTGTGTTGTATCGAGGAGCAAAGACTATAAAGACAAATTATTTGAGTTAAAGCCTGGCGAGTGGTCGCCTTGGATTAAGGAAAAATTTGTTCTCGATGACGGCGAGAAAGTAGGGACTATTAGGTTTAAGCTTGTAGAGCTATCAGAGGATGCTTCGAGAGTAAGGCTCTATAGGTCTCAAGTATATCCTGTCCGCGGCTTCACGTATCCGCCTGAATTAGCCGAAGAACTCGTCGAGAAATTCGGACCATATATTAATGAAGTAGCGACACATGTGTTTTTCTCAGGACTAATAGATGAAAAGACTTGGGTAGAGGAAATAGAGTATCAAATAAACTGGATTGTCAATGCCTCCAAGTACCTCATAGAGAAATACAATGCTTCACTATATTTCCTACACTGGCACCTTCTCGATACTCTTCAGCACCAGGTTTTAGGGCTAGCTGACCCCTATGGAGGAAAATATGATCCCGCGAAAGCAGAGGAAGCGTGGAGACTTCTTGAAACAGGATACAGGCTTGCAGATAAATTAGTGGGTGGTTTCCTCGACTTGCTTGACGATAGAACATACATCGTAGTTGTGTCAGATCACGGTAATTCACCTAATAGGAAAAAGTACTCTATTCTTAAAGCGTTAGCAGAAAAGGGTCTTGTCTACCTTAAAAAAGAAAACGGCAAGCTTGTCCCAGACTGGTCTAAGAGCAAAGTCTTCGTAGACTTAACTAATGTCTACGTGAATCTCAAGAGTAGATACAGGGACGGCGTTGTGGAAGATGAAGAATACGAGGAAGTCCGGAGGAAAGTTATTGAGGCTCTGCGAGAGTGCCGTGACCAGGATGGCGAGTACGCTGTAGCTCTAGTGCTGAAAAGAGAAGATGCTCCACTAGTAGGCTTATGGGGGCCTCACGTAGGCGACGTAGTTTTCGTGTACTCGCAGGGCTTTACTTGGGGCGCTGACTCAGTATGGGACGGCTCTATTACAGTTGGCGGAGCAAATCACGGCCCGCAAATACCTACTGCTGAAACTGAATATTCGTCTAACTACGGAGTCTTGATAATAGCTGGTCCTGGAGTAAAGGAAGGCTACGAGCGCCCAGTAGATTTCCTCGGGCCCGCCCAGCTAGTAGACGTAGCTCCCACTGTATCGTATTTGCTCGGAATACTGCCTCCTCGACATACTCAAGGCAGAATACTCTACGATTTTCTTGAAGGCTGGGATATCTCTGAAGTAAAAAGAGAAAAAAGAATTAGAAAGTTTCCTTTAGTCAGGCTAGTGCTCAAAGGAGACGTTACAGACCAAGTCAAATAACTCTGTTCACTGAGCAATTAGCTTTTTCTCAATACTTAGATATCATTCTCATAATACTTCTACTCGATTTTAAGCAAGCTTATCTTAAAAATAACCGTTGATTAAGTGGGGGCTTGGAGCTCATTAAAGCCGAGTTTCTGCCTGAAGCTTGGGAGAAAAGTATTGTAGCTGTCTGGGAAAAGGGCTCAAAAATTTACACTGAGTACGGTGAATATAGCTTAGATTTGCCAATAGCTATTAGAGTAGAGAAACCTTTCTCTGAGCCGCGAATACACTTAAAGGGAGTTGTCGTAGGAAAACTAAAGCAGCTCTTTGAGTATGTAGACGAAGTCTTAGAGGGAGTAAATGACTGGAGAGTAGGAAAAGACTGGCACTACACTTATCACGAAAGACTCTTCAATTATACTACGCCTGACGGCACAGTAATTGATCAAATAAAGTACGTTGTTGAGAAGCTTTCAAAAACACCTTACTCTAGGAGAGCTCAAGCAATAACGTGGATGCCTTGGAAAGACATTAACGCGGATTCGCCGCCATGCGTCCAGAGACTTTGGTTTAGGGTAATCGATGAGAAACTAGCTCTACACGTACATATGAGGAGCAATGATGCTATGAAAGCAGCCTTCATGAACATGTATGCTTTAACAGAGCTGCAACGCTTAGTGGCGAAGAGTATAGGAGTAGAGCCAGGATACTATCTTCACATAGCAGATAGCTACCATATATACGAGAGAGACTGGAAGTGGGCGGAGAAATTTGTTAAACAGGTAAAGGAAGGCTCTTCTAAAAGACTTTGGATGACTACAGGAAAATATATGAGAATAGCCTGTAGAAAACTTCAATAAGCTTGAAATATATTGTCTCCCTAAGAATAATTATAAAATTATGGAAATTATTGAACACGAGATTTAAAGAAAAAGAAATCGAATGAGTCTTTATAAAAAATCTGAAGTGCTAGTATTCATAGCGATTTTGTTTTAGTCTATATGATTTTTGTGGTAGTATCAAAATATGCTGAGAAAAGTTAAAAACTAGGTAGTAAAGTTTAGAAAAACATAATTAGCTACTCGGTGGTGGAGGAGGAGGGAGAGGTAAAGTAGTGCTCTTTTTCCTTTTATAGTACATTAGCGCTAAGATTACTATTACTATTGCTACCACTGCAGTGATTCCTGCTATCCAGTAGATTAGTTTCGATTTTACATGAATTGCTGCTGTTGACGTGCACAAGATAAGACCCGTGTTTTTATCCAATACTTGTATTTCTACAGGGATATCTCCCTCTTTGGAGCATACTACTGGAATCGAGACTTCTATCGTTTCTCCTGCTGGTATATACTTTGTTTCCTCGTATGTTTTTCCTTCTATAGTTACTTTAATTAATGCGTTTACATCTAAGTCTCCAGTATTTCTTAGGGTTACTTTGATGTATCCTTTTTCATTTACATATATTTCGCTCTGAGATACTTCCTGTAGTTTCAGTGATACTTCTTTAGCTAGGGCTGATACTGTCTTAGAATCTACTTTTTTCCCCAAGTGTTTTATATAGAGCTCTACTTTTAGCACTAATGTACCTTTCTCCACAGGCTTAATAGTAAATTCCGCTATGTCACTACTTCCCTTGGATACTGAAACTATCTGAGACTTTGGCATTATTTCTGCGGGAAGATTCGATGATACTCTCACTTCATATGTGCAGTCTAAGTCGCCAGTATTATGCACTTCTACAGTTAAAGTATACGCCTTCTGTATTACTAGAGTACTAGGCAGTTTTATATCGGAGATTTCACCTAAATAAGAAAGCACTTTGACTTGGTAGTATAAGGTATCTTCATAGTATTTGCCTACCTCGTCTCGGTAAGTTACTTTAACTTTTATTTGCTTAAGTCCCCCTTCTCTCGGCTTTAGTATTATTTGGGCATGTCCATAGGCTCCCGAGGGGATATCTGGCGATGAATCTGAACCCTTTATTATGTCGAAACCTTGTGCTTCTACAACTCTTATTTCAACATTTTTAGCCGTGCCACTTCCTTTGTTAACAAATAGTACTGTGAACGTTGTTTCTTCACCTTCTCTGACCTCGGTCGGAGTAATATCTCCTTCTTTAAAGGGACCTGGCTTCAATACTTCGACATTAACATTCACTGTTTTTGAATCTTCTATTCGCACTCCGCATTTCTTGCTAAGCACTCTGAACTCTATAGTATAGGAGCCAGGTTGCTCTGGTTTAACTATAAAGTCTATGTTAGCTGAGCTCT
>CBDUKN010000015.1:0-67204 GCA_965367815.1 uncultured Thermoprotei archaeon | reverse complement strand
TTAGTAAATTTAGGCATTTTAAATATATGCTTGGCTTTTAATAATTGAATATTTATTTCTTTTGCTAATACTTTGCAGTTATGCTAATATATTGATATTTATATATTTGATTACTCAGAGGTAGTTTTAAATATTATTGAATTCAGTCATTTTCATGGTATGAAGTCAGGGGGGCTCAAGAAGAGGTATTTTCCTGAGCGAAGGATATGTGTTATGAGCTTTGAGCTAGGAAGTGATGTGAGTCAGATAATAGATTCTCTTAAGCTGTTTTATTCTGAGAAAATAGATGTATTGAGTTGTGTGGTTCAAGGTCATCCAGGGTACCCTTATGTAAATGGAGTAATATTTCTTGACTTAAGTGAGTCTAGTATTAGTAGTAATGAACTTGAAAAGAAGGTTAGAACTTTAGGTTATGCTAGTAGATTTGTTATTATTGAGAGGGAGTTTACTCATGGTGAGGCTCGTATTATAGCTTTTCCGCTAGAAGATCTTCATAGTATTCTTGAGTCTATTAGAAATATGGGCGAGCCTGGTTATGCATTACTTTATCATTTGGGATTAAATATGGGTAAAAATTATGCTAAGAAAATTTCTCTTTTCTTTTCTAAATATAATTTGCTTAAATACCTGCTTTTGTGCTATCAAGGTATGGGTTTCGGCGAATTCTATGTAAGTAAGTATGTAGAGGAGAAGGAGTCTGTTATTGAGGCTAAGGATCTTTTTGAGTGTATTGGCGCTGTATCAGATGAGCCTAACAGTCACCTATTTCGAGGAATTCTTTCAGGAATTTTTAGTGAACTGTGGGGAGGTAAAGTAGAGGTTGTTGAAGAAAAGTGTATTGCTAAGGGCGACAGTAAGTGTGTTTTTAAGGTTAAGAAGGTTTAGTGGCTTATGACTCTTACTGTAAGTGTTGTCGGCTCTAGTTTAATTATAGTTACTTCGCCTAGCTTTTTTCTAAGGTTTTGAAGTAAGTCATAATAGTAGTCTGACTCAATAGCTATGTGAACAGCATTGCCTAGCATATTTTGAGCATAACCTATGATTCTCTCGTCCATTAGTGCTCTAATGACTTTTCTCACTTCAGGTGTAATGAAACCTGTTATTCTCGCGAACTCCATGCTTTTTTCTAGAAAGTTTTCTAGTGAAGGGTCTCTTAGAATAGCTTGTAGTGTGCTCCAGCCGATTCTGTTGACTTTTTCTCTAACGGAGGGGTCTGACAAAACGTGTTTAGTTAATATTGGTCCGAAGTATACGGCTACTATTGAAATGTTTTCCTCGATAGGAATTCCGTCTACAATACCTATACCTGGGGCTCCTGGCCTGCGAGTAATAACGCAGGCTGTTGGAGAGAGAAGGCCGCCTACAGTACCTAAACCTGTCTTAGCTTCTACTTCAGCTATATGCGCTATTTGAGCTGCTTCGAGAAGAGTTAGGTTTAAGCCTAGGGCTTTAGCCAGAGCTACGGCGAGCGAGAGTGCTCCGGCGCCGCTTGTTCCGAAGCCCGCGCCTATTGGTAAAGGTATTTCGTGGTAAACTTTTATTTTATAAGAGCCTTCAGTTCTAGACAGCACTTTCTCTGCTACTCTTCGAGAAGTGTCGGCTTTTTCCTTCATGCCGTTAATGTATATCTCTACTTCAGTTGAGCTAGATTCCTCTACTTCAACTACGGTTTTGATAGGCGGGAGTACTTTGAAGCCTCCTCCAATAGCACCTATGCGTAGAGGGTCTCTAATTATTTCGCCTTTCTCGTCTCGATCGCATATAGCGAAAAAACTTGATATACCTGCGGGAGCGTAGGCTTCTACTCTCTTCACGTTAATCCCCTTGAAATACTAGTCCAGCTTTCTCTAATATTTCTAGAACTGGAGGAGCTAGCAAGTAGAGAAATGGTATTTCAGTGCAGTATACCCAGAGTGTCCACGCTACAATAGCTGGTAGCGCTAGGTTTCTTGCTCCTCCCGGCAGAATAAATACTTGGCTGAAAGCCCAAACAGTTATGCCTATCCAAATAGAGCCTACTAAAAGTCCTACAGAGGAAGCTGCCATGAAGGCTCTCCACTTCTTGTTTTTAAGTGATATTACGAGCGCTATGGCGAGCGATACTACTATTGTGGCTGCATAAGTAGCTACGACCAAGTAGTTAATTAAACCGTATTGGTACGCTAGAGTACATAAGCCTAGGATCGCTAAGTTAGGGACTACTGTAGCTGCGTGATTAAGAGGTTTTTCGCTGCGGCATAGTCGCCCTATAATATAGAAGCAGAGGAAGTTTGCTGGAACTCCAGCAGTAAGACTGAGTAGCGCATTTCCGTGAATAGCCATGTCGCTAATGAATATTCCGATAGCAGCTCCAATTCCTCCTACTAGTGGATGAAATGCTACAGCGAAAACAGCTGGCACGAAGACTACAGGCCAGAATCTAACTACACCTATAACTGGTGTAAAGAATCCCAAGTATGATAAATAGCCTAAGACTGCGTAGAGCGCAGCGCACATAGAGGTTAGCGCCACGAACAGAGATTTTTTCATATACATCTGCTCAAAGTACGGGCTAAGAGGTTTAAGCTTTATCTACATAAAATTTAACCTGTTTAAACAATAAGCTATGAAAGAGATAAATGTCTCTCAGTTTAATGTACTTGGTGTCACAAAGCATTGCCGAAGATTTCGAGAAGAAGGTTGAAGAAGAAGTAGAGCTATTTCTCAGTAGAGTTGATAGTTCACAAAATCTATTAAATTTAATAAAAGATTTAGCTAAACCTTTAAAATCAAAAATATTTCAAACACAATCTTTCAAAGGAGTATCGTTAATTAAAGTTTCTATCAAAGGAAAATATAGTGATGTTATATTTATTGGCGATCTACACGGTGACCTAGATAGTTTAATTAAAGTGGTTGAATATGCAGAAAAATTAATTAAAGAGGGCAGGGAGCCTCTCTTAGTTTTCTTAGGAGATTATGTTGATAGGGGGCCGAAGCAGCTCGAATGTCTTATAGGTGTAGCGACTTTAGCGAGTAAAATCCTTCCCAATAAAGTAATCATGCTTAGAGGCAATCATGAGACACCGTTAATGAATCAGTACTATGGGTTTTTAAGAGACTTGGCTTCGCGGCTGGGAGTAAAACAGGCGAGAGTCTTCTATACTACTAAAATACTTCCTCTGTACAAGTCGCTTGCAATAGCCTGCTTAATAGAAGACTGGTATTCGAGAAAAATATTTGCGGTTCACGGAGGAATACCAGTTATTTTCGGAGAAAGCGGCTGGAGAACACCTAGTATCAGTGAAATAGAGAAAGTAGAGCCTTCGGAAGACTATGATTCAAGTTCACTTGCTTTCCAGATGCTGTGGAATGATCCTGACGAAAACATAGAGGAGTGTTCTCTAAGCTTTAGAGGTAACGGAATATACGTGTTTGGCTCAAAAGTAGTTGAAGACTTTATGAAGAAAAACTCTATCTCCACGATAGTTAGATCCCACTTAGCCTTTCCTCCTCGAGGCTATAGAGTAATGTTTGGAGGAAAACTCGTGAGTATTTTCACATGCAGATACTATCAGGTACCTCCGAGCATACTGCATTTAACCGAATCTGAAAGAAAAATAGTCGATGTAGATACAGGAGAAGTTCTAGAAAAATTCTAACTTAACTATTTCCTTACAGCAATTTTCGACGCTATTAAGTAAGAGAGTGCGCCGTAAATAGCGCCGCTAGCAGCTGCTAAAACGAAGAGTACTGCGAAGACTGGTGGTGGATACACCGAGCTCCAGAGCAGTATATCTAGCACTAGTGAAGGCAGTGCTGGCAGAGCTCCAGCAAGAACTGCTTGGAGCAGGCCGTACTTCTTGTACCCGAATACCGCGTAGGCTATTTCAGAGAATATTCCTTGGCCTAGACCATAGATGAAGCATGAGAAGCCTCCTACTTGTGGTAAAAGAGACTCTACAAGACCCGCTAGTGTTTCTCCGAGGAGAGCTGCGCCAGGTTTTCTAATCAAGGTGGCTGCTAGCGGAGCAGCCATGTACCATATACCGTAAGTCAAGAGCACCGCCGCGAATTTTCCTCCAATAGCTTTAACCGCGTAGTAGGGTGTCCAGGCAAAAGTAAAGACTGCGCCGAAGACAGCAGCTACTACTGCTAAAATAGCTAAATCTACGGTAGTGTACCTGTAGCTCATATTCGTGCACCGTTATATAAGCAGCTATTTAAGCCTCACGGACAACGAATTAAAGGATTTAATTGCAAAAAGACTGCTATAGCGGCTTGAGCCAGCATAGCGGTTATCAGGACTACGTCGCCTAACTGTAGCTTAAGGCCTTTTTTCTCTACTTTTCTTAGAGAAAACCCTCTTAGCTCTGCAGCAATACCTATCCACCGTCCTCTCTCAAGCCCTATGCTGAGAAGAGGGGTCAGCAAAGACTCCCAGTCCGATAAAGTGATAGGGGTTGCTCTAAGACCTCTGCTACGCCTAATAAGCTGTATTTCAGCTAAATCTTTTTCAAATATTCTCAAAAGTCTGAGAGATAGGGAAACCATAAATGAAAGCTGTTTAGGAACACCTAGTTCTGATTCAAGAGACTTTAAGAGTTCTCTGGGATTAGTAAGTGATGAAAAGATCAGTGTAGCGCTTAAAAGAAGTGTTAGCTTCAAAGAAACTTCGATAAATCCTCTAATAGCGCCTTTTCTCACTACAATAAAGCCCCAAGACCACAGCGGCTCGCCGCCCGCAAAAACAAGAGCATTAGTCAATACACCTATAAGGCTTATAATAAAGGCTACTAAAAGCATTTTAAATCTCTTCCCGCCTAAAGCTAGACCTACAGTAAAGTTGAGAAGAGCTAGAAGAGCTAAAGCACTTATATTTTTCAGCAAAAAAGCCATAAGTGTCAAGAATAGTCCGTAGACAAATAGTATCGAAGGACTTTTTTTCATGTCAACACCTCTTCTACAGGCTTCCTTAAGTACTCAACACCTCTTTCCTTATCCACTTCTATAGGCTTTCCTTTCTCCATTACAAAAACTCTGTCAGCAATATTCTTTACTACTCTAACGTCGTGTGTAAGTACTATCAGTGTTCGTCCCTGTTCTCTTAAAGAAAGCATCCACTCAAAAAGCCTACGCACTAATAGAGGGTCGAGGCCTGCGGTAGGTTCATCTAAGACAACTACTTTCGACTCATAAATAGATGTAAGCACGTACGAAAACCACTTTTTCTGACCATAGCTGAGTGCATAAGGAGAATCTTTAAGCCTAGACTTAATCCACGGGTCAAGTACATTTAGTACGTCTTGGTATTTTCTACCCAGTATTTTTGAAGCCAACTTGAGTTCCCCCTCAATAGAGGATTTCACGAAAAAGTAGGCAGGCTCTTGAGGAAGATAAATAACTTTTCTTAAAAGCCTTTTACTCGGAAGAAGATAAGGTTTTTCACCATATACAGTTATTTCACCTAAAGTTGGTTTAAGTAGACCTGAAACAAGCTTACCTAAAGTAGTTTTTCCTGAGCCATTAGGGCCTATAACAGCGACTATTTCGCCTGCTTTTAAAGTGAAAGTAGCTCCACCTATTACATAGGGGCATGTCTTGCAGTACTTGAAGTAAAGATTTTCTACACAAACAGAAGTGTGGTCTGATATTTTAGGACAAGACTTGATGTTTAAAGAGGTATAGTATTCTCTAAAATATTGTTCTCCTAGCTTCAGTGTCTTGTCTTTTATTAAAGCTAGTTTGTCTGCTAGTCTCTCGAAGTACTCTGGCTTATGTTCAGTAATAATTATTGTTTTACCTTCGTCTTTCATTTCTTGAACATACTTTATTACCTCAGCTACTCCCCAGGGATCGAGGTTAGCTGTAGGCTCATCGAGTATCAGAAGTTTAGGTTCATGTACAGTAGATGAAGCTAAACACAAGCGCTTCTTTTCTCCTCCCGATAAATTCTCTACATCTTCTTCAGCTTTGCTGAGCAAGCCGTATCTAGACAAATATGTTTGGGCTCTTTCTAGCGGATTAGGGTACCTAAGGTTTTCTAAAACAAAAAGGACTTCGTCGAGCGGAGTCTGCATAGCTATTTGTAGTTCATGTGACTGGAGAACGATGCCTACGTACTTTGGCACAAGACTAAACTCGCGGGGGTCTAGTGGATTTATGTCGAAGAGTTTAACCGTTCCCTCAACGTAGCCATAGAGAAGATTTGTTAAAACACCTGTAAGTAGAAGCAAGAAAGTAGATTTACCAGAGCCTGTCGGCCCGGCTATGAGTAAGAGTTCTCCTTCATCTAGTTCCAAATCCAAGTCAACCAATACGGGTTTTCCTTTAATGTAGCCTGCTTCTTTGACATTTAGCTCTATGGACATCTATGTACATAGTAGAAACAGGTAGATATCTTCTGTGCTCTTCGCGGCAAAGGTGGTAAGGTATATATTGCTTTAAGCTTTTCCACTGCGTGCTCAGCGAGAAGGCTGCACACATAGTTTCAGCAGTAGTGTCTTTTCCGGTAATAAGTATTGCTGAAGTAGTGTTTCTCAGTATAATAGAAGCTTTATCTCCTTCACTAATTCTAGTACTCTTTGCTCTACACGTAGTAGCTCCATTTGCCCCTCCTCTAATATACTCTAAGGTGCTGAAAAAGGGAGATATTTTTGTCTCGAAGCGCGAAGACCGTATACCATTGTTCATACCAGGTCTTCTCGCATACTTAGCAGCGGCTGTTTTCTTCAAGTGGAAAGGCTACATGGTTGTAGCAGGGTTAGAATTAGTATCCTTTGTATCAACATTTATACTATTCATAGTGTCTTTTAAATGGAAAATAAGTATTCATATGGCTTCTCTAACACTACCAATATCCTATTTTACTCTAATAGGCTATCCTCAAGCACTAATTTTCTCTCTATTAGTGCCTCTACTGGGTTGGGCTAGAGTAAAAGTAAAAGCACATACTCCACTACAAGTGCTCGCAGGCTCTATTGTAGGAATACTTGCCTCATTAACTATTTTTGTAACTTAAAACAAATAATTATTAAGCATTTTAGCTGCTTAAACAGCGAAGCTATGCCTATAAAAGAGTTTTCAAAAACTGGATTAAGATATAGTTTAATAGTTTTCGCTTAACTAGCTGTATATTGCAGTCAAGTAAACTACGACGTTCTCTTCGGCTTTAATTCTTAAAGCGTTGAGAGGATTCTCGACTACTGCTTTATTTTCAACAAGTAGTCTACTCTCAGCGATACTTCCTTCAAGGAAATCTTCAATAGAAGAAGATTCCTCTAATGTGAGCATAGCTCCTCTAGGCTTAACTTGGAGGATAATTTTCTCAGCACTCATGAGGTCGTATAAGGGAGGCTTAGTCTTCTTACTGAAGACTATTTTATCATACATTCTGCCGTAAGTCCTCGGATCAAATATGTTGACAGCGGGCTCCCAGACCCATATTTCATGCCTCCACTGCCTACTATAATCGGTTATAGGGAACGGTGGCGCGTGCGACATAAAGAAGCTGAACAAGACTTTAGGTACGCCGTCGGGACCAGTAGTGAAGGAAGGATGCCCGAAATTACTATAGGCGTCATTAAAGGGAACCGGTAGCGGAGCGCTTAGCGCCCTGAGCTCGGGGGTAAAGTAGTCTCCTGTCATGGCTATTCGGCTTCTCCATGACTGCTTATCCGTATAGTATTCTACAAGTACTCCCAGCTTATCGTTGACTCTAAATGCGTCGATAACATCGTTTGGTTCAGCCCAGTGCGAGAAAACTATTTCGTCGCTCAGCTTAAGTAGATTTAAGTCATCGACTCTATTAACTAGTCTCATTAATACTTTCTCTCTTCTAGGATAGAAAATAACAGCATTAGGATTTTCTTCAGTGTACTTACCCATTAACATGAGTATGCCTGCGCCACAATCTTGCATATCTTTCTCTACTAGACACTTGTGTGATACTTCATTGAAGTCTTTATCAAAGTGCCTTATGTGAAGTGAGCCTCCTTCGGTGGTCAAGAGAATGTAGCCGTCGATCCAGGGATTATATGCTACGTTCACAGCGTCTCTTGTAGGTGATGCGCTTAGAATTTTCTTTACGTTCTCTAGTGTGAAGTCCTTATTTACTTCAGCTACAAATACTTCTCTACGATTAGCGTTAATCCAGCCTGTGAAGAAAAGTAGCCAGCAGCCCCTTTCAGGATCATATATCATTCTCGGCGTACCTGCTCCTCCTGCTAAATCGGGTATTTTTTCTTTTAGTAAAGAGGGTATAATTAAGGGGTAGACTTTCCCGAGACTATACATAGTTTCCCACTAGTGTATGTGCTTGAATAATGTATAAATGACTAATTTTTCAAGTACATGGTCTTATATTCTGCAAAATCTGTTTAAATAGTGTACACTAGGAAGCTTGAAGTAAGCTGGCTTCAGCTACAGGAGATGCTGGTAAAAGGCTTCGAGAGAATCGGAGTAGTTCTAGACGTGGGGCCGAAGGGAAGCTACTATGAGAGACAAGTGTACGATCCTAATTTAGTTGAGTGCAATGGAGTCTATAACGTGTATTTATCGACTATGAGTGGCGAAGGAGTGCTTAAAGGCTAAACTATTAGTTTAGCTTTTTGTAGAAAAAGTAGTGAAGGTCTTTTGGACTGAAGGCTCTTCGATAGAAACCCTATAGTGAAGCCCGGTAAAGCATGGGATTCGTGGTTTGTCAGACACGGCTGTACTTTACGCGAGGGTAAAAGGTACTTAATGTATTATACCGGTTTCAACGGCGAAGTGAGGCAAATAGGATTAGCCGTAAGTGAAGACGGTTTAACATGGAAGAAAATAGGAGAAGCTATTAGAGTTGGAAAAAAGCGGTGAGTGGGACTGCCATTTCATTGAGTGGCACAGCGCCTATGTACTAGAAGACGGAGTTCTTATACTTTGTGAAGGTTATAATGGAAAACACTGGAGTATAGGTGTCGCCTTTAGTGAAGACGGAGTGAACTTCACTAAATATAGTAAAAACCCTATATTCAAGCCTAGTGGCTCTGAAGGAGTTCTCGACAAGTACCATGTAGCGACTCCCTTCTTCGTTGCCTTAAATAAAAATAGGCTCTTGTTAGTGTACTCGGGAGGAGGTAGTCCTCATTACCCTACGTCGCTTTGGTGTCTTGGATTAGCGCAGACTAAAGAACTTTAATTTAGCCAGAACTTTTTTCTAAGTAAGCTTTAACTGCTGACATAAATTCGTCGCCTCTGACCCACTTGAAGACTCCTGGGTATTCTTGGTCTAGTCTATTTTTACCCACAGGATATCGTCTACTGTTATGTAGTCGCCTATAAATAGATACACTAGCAAAAAGGCTGGTCTTTCTTTATGCGTGTCTGCAAAGTATTTAAGGAGCCTATAGAGGGCTAGGCGTGTTCCAGTAACCATTGCTTTGGAATATAGCCCTACAAAGGGTTTTTCTTCTTCAAGCCAATAGTTAGGAGTAATACTTGAAGGTATATAGCCGTAGCCGAAGCCGTATACATAAGTGAGTTTCTGAGCATACTTACGGAGAACTGTTATATTGAAGCAGCTATCTGAAAAACCGAGTACTCTGAGATCAAATTTTCTTAGCTGTTCGTCGCACATTTCAAGTAGTTCATCTAGGTACTTGAAGTCTGACGGAGTTATTCTCCCGTAAGTATTTACTGCAAAAAGTAGTCTTGTTCAGTTCTAGTTTCGTAGTACAGTACTATTCCTGGGCAGAAGTCAGCCACTATTGGATCAAACCACCAAGTAATAGGTATTTTTCCTTTATTCTCTGGTTTCCATAGACTGTAGTAAAAGTTCTGCATACTGTTTAAAGCCAGGTCGCATGCAAATAAAGCTATATAGATTTTATCCTCTACTTTTCTAATTTCTCTAAAATCTTGAAGATATCTATTTTTCTTTTCTCCTATTTGAGAGTGTATAGAGAAGTTTGGAGCATCATATGTCGCTAGAATACCTCTTATGCCGTAAGTGCTTATAAACTTCACTGTAGGCGTCTCTAAAGAACCTAAGTGAGGATAGCCTATTAGGATCCCCATGGGCTTCATTTGCTTCAAATACTCTGCAAAAAGCGCTGCTTCAGAAGGTACTCTGAGATCAAATTCCACCATATTACGTATAGGCGAGGAGAGTCTCTATTGGCTATGCCCTGGAGGCTCGTTACTAAGAGTCTTGTTTTGAGGTCTGCTTTATTCAAGTCTATAACATCAAGAACTACTTCACTTGAAGTTTTTCTCAAAAAGAAGACTATTAACGCTGACAAGATTATTACAATTACTATCAGAGTGGTTAATTTACGTAAATTTATTAAATTAAATTGATTTACCATGAAATATATATAATATTGATAGAAATAAAAATTTAGTGTACAATAACTATACTGAAAATATAGCTATTCAAAGAGGTCTCTGAGAATGTGTCCTTCCATGTAGTCTGGTACTTCGAGTCCAAGAGCATTTAATATCGTGGGCGCGATATCTACCATAAAGGCTGGTGAGGGTCTTCTGTAGCCTTTCTTGAAGTCTTTGCCAGCGATTATTTCAGGCGCCGGTATCTCGAATACTCCTATGCGGGCATTAGGCAAGTATGTTGAGTGGTATCCTGTGACATTTGTTGGTCTAGTCGACACTGGAGCTACTTCTGGCAGACACATGACTTCAGCTGGTATTTTATCGAATCTAGGTGTATTCCAGCAGCTGTAAGAGGGTTTAAGGAAGTACACTATGTCTCCTACGCGGTTTCCCCACTGACCTAAGTAGACTGCATCTTCTTTTCTCAAAGCTACTGCTATGGGACACTCGCCTGTCTCGGGGTCTCTTATGCTGTAGAGAGCCTGTATTGTCTCCTCTACTACTTCGTTGTACTCGTTGTCTTCTACTGAGCCGTGGGGGTACTTTGACTTCAAGTTAACCCAAAGGTAGCTTGGCTCGAAGTACGGAAATACCTTTGTTCTACTCCAGTCCACTACATAGCAGTTTTCTTCGGGGTTCCACTTGTATGCTATAAGACTTCTCTTAATTAGTGCTGGCAGGAGGTTGACGAATTTCCAGTGAGGCATTGAACCGTGATCAGATGCAATAACTACTACTGTTTCCTCTAAGTCTACTAGCGAAACAATTTTCTCGATCATGTGGTCTATTATGCGGTATCCTTCACGGTAAATTCTCATAGCTATTTCGGCGCGCTCCTTAGTGTATAGCGGGTGTTCTGGGTGAATGTATCCTAATAGCCAGTGGTTTAGACCGTCAGGCAAGTGGAAGTGCATTATGAATGCATCCCACTTTTCCTTGTCTTTAAGGTACTTTGCTACTTTAGTGAACCACTCTGCCTGCATTTTAGCCTGCTCGAGTAGAGTATTGTAGTTGTCTTCAAGCCACGATATGTAGCCTAGGTCTTCGTGCATGCCTGGGTGCTCGAATCCTTCTGTGTAAGGACCTATTTTCTCTACTATTTCGTCAGCTAAGTTCTCAGGATAAGACCAGCCTCTAGTATCGAAGAAGTCTGTGCAGTAAAGTCTCACGTCGCTGGCGTCTCCTGCTAAGCGAACGAGCTTTACTTTAATTGCTGCTCTAGTTTCACCTTTATCCGTCTCAATAGTATCTATTATCCACTGGCTCCATTCTCCTTCCTTGAGCTCAGCTAAGATTTTGACTCCTTTAAGTATAACTGCTTTCTCGTATTCTTTTTCACCGATTAGTCCTAGAGTGTATTTAGGAGTTTTATTAACTATGTAATGTATTTTATCTCTATCTAACTGCATGAATAAGTCTATTTTCGCTTCAAGTGGCTTTACTCCGCTTTTCTCGACTAGAACAGGGTTTTTGCTTTCTTTAAACTCTATTTTCAACGTAGGTGGAGAATATTTTCCTTTAAGGGTTTTCGTGGCAAAGCATTTCGAGAAACCTATTCTCCAGTGCGAGCCTAAAGGAGCAGGTCCTCCTATAACTATCCCCTTCTTTATTGTAGGAGGCCAGGCTACAGGATAGTTTACTATAACGCACTTGTATTCATTTTCCTCAAGTATATCCCAGAGGAATTTTACTTGGCAAAGCTTACTGTTTAAAGTACTGTAGCGTTTTGTTAGAGGATCTCCTGGTAGGTGAACATTAAAGCTTGTCAAGCCGTGTGTACCAGCCCAGCATCCTGTCATTAAGGTAGCCCAGTTTGTTGGAGTATCTGTTGGAGGTGAAGGCAGTGCTTTGAAGTAGCAGCCATTTTCCATTAGTTTAGCTGTAAACGGCATTACTTTCTCTTCGGTGAATTTTTCGATAAAATATGTTAGCGCGGAGTCCAAGCCAATAAAGAGCAGTTTTTTCATAACAGGTAATCTAAAAAAGGATCTTTATTTAAATGACTATCTTTTAGTCTTCCGGCTGAAGGCAAGAAACTCAAGTAAAGAAGAGCTAAGGTATACTATTTTCTTGATTTCTTGGACGCGAAGTATACTGGTATTCCCAGAGTTATAGCAGCAAGACCGTAGGCTACTGCTTTAATGTGCGTAGGGTCGAGAGCAAACTTGACTACTAGTGTTGTGCTGAACACGAAGGCTATCAGTGCTACTACTTTTTCTCTAGGTAGATTGAAGTTTGATGAGGCTGATGTCTTCTTTTTAATTGAGAGCACTAGTAGTGCTGGAGACACGAAGGTGTAGGGTACTAGTAGCACGAAGTCTATCATTGAGAGCACTTCGACTATAGTTGTAAAAGATAATACGACTATTACCGCTATAACTGACTGCACTAAGATAGAAATTCACGAAGTTCTGTACTTTTTGTGTATTTCTGTTAGCCTAGGGTGAAGTAAGCCGTCTCTTGAGAAAGCATAGAGTAGACGGCTGTTTGACAGCAGGACACCGTTCATTACAGCCGCGACGGAGAATACCATGAATAGCGAGAATATTGTTCCCCCTACTTCGCCTCACAGTGCTCTCGCAGCCATTTCTACGCCTCTACTACCGTAGGAGGCTAGAGCTGAAGTACCTACTATGCCGGCGGCTATTACTGAGACAGCTACGTATAGTCCTGTAGCGAAGAGTATTGTTATGACAATGGCTAGCGGAATATCTCTTTCAGGTTTCTTCATTTCTTCGGCAGGCATTGTTATCTCCTCGAAGCCCAGGTAAGCCCATATGGCTATTAGTACTGCTGTGACTAAGGCACCTGTCTCAGGTACTTATACATTACCTACTTTGCTTGGATTGAACGCTAGTATTCCAAAGAGAACGAACACTATCCATATGCCTACTTTAAATACTGTAAGTATGTCTTGAACTATACCCGATACTTTTACTCCAACTATATTGAATACTGTGAGAACAGCGATTACTACGAGGGCAGTAATTGTCATGAGATATGGGTCTGAGAAGCCTAGTATAATGCCTAAGCTATCGGCTACGAACATAGCTAGAGCGCCTATAGCCATAGTGAGTCCTATCCAGTAAGTCCAGGCTATAACAAAGCCTACAAGGCGGCCGAAAGCTGTGCTACAGTAGACATAGGGACCGCCGCACTTAGGTAGTATTGAGCTTAATTTAGCGAAGCAGAGTGCTACTAAAATGCAGAGAACGCCACTAGTTATCCAAGCAATTACCTGTGAGGCTCCCAGAATTCCTGCAAGTACTCCAGGTAATTTCACGACACCGCTTCCTACAACTGTTCCAACACCAATTGCTACAGCTTCAATTAGTCGAAGCTCTCGCTTAAGCCCTACACCCTTTTTTCCTTCCTCAGAGCCAGGCATCGGGCTTCCAGTTATTCGAAACCAATATATAAATGTATCTGAGTAAAAATCGACCAGAGAATATTACTATAGTTAATATTGATGGAGGCATTAAATTGTTCTAGGGAAATGTTTCAGATATTAAAAAAGCTTTTCGTCACTTAGATAATATATTCTATTCACATGTTTCTGCAGAAATTCTACTCAATTGAAATCTTAGGTGCGTCAAGCTCTTCTACTTGCTGACGTATTTTAACTAAATAAACTTTTACTATTACTTGATCTCCTTTTATGCTTGTATGTATTTTCCTCGTCTATTATGTGAATTACCTGATATCCCTCTTCTATAAGCCTATCTGAAATAAAGCGTCTGTGACACTTGAACCATAGCCTTTCTTTACACATTATCGCCGCAGGGCTATATTTTTCTATAATTTCAATTAATTCTTTTAAGCCTTTTTCAAAATCTTTTGTTTTCATATATTCTTCATAAGTGATAGGGCGCAGTCCCCCAAGAGACTCTCCGAGCCAAAAATACTTAATGTTGTTTTTCTCAAGCTCTTTCTCTAAATTTTCTTTCTTGAAGTGCGGAAATCTCCTAGAAGTAGGAAATCTCCTTACATCTACAACTGCGACTATTTTATAGTCTTTAAGCAGCTTAAGGAATTTCAAGAGACTTCTATTGGAGTGTCCAATAGTGTATACGATTTTTGTCACTATATGAATTGTAGGCTAGAATACTTAAATGGATATTTTGTATAGAATTAGGGAGAAATTATGGCAAAAATGGTTAGAGCTCACTTATTTATATCGGGAAGAGTACAGGGCGTGTTTTTTAGGGCTAATATGCGTAGAGTAGCTAGAGAGCACGGTGTTAAGGGATGGGTTAGAAACCTGCCTGACGGCAGAGTAGAAGCTGTTCTTGAGGGACCAGAAGACGCTGTTAAAAAGGTAATTGAGTGGGCTCACCGCGGGCCTCCTTTAGCTAGAGTAGAGCGGGTTGAAGTCCACTGGGAGGAATATAAGGGTGAATTTGACGACTTTAGTATAAGATACTGGTGACGAAGACAATATCTTTTAACTTAAGATCGGGCAACGAAGAAAAACTAAACGATTATATTTGTTTTTAAGTTATTTTTGGAGAGTGGTCTTATGAGGGTTTTCATCGCCGGGCATATTACTCTAGATGAAATAGTGTATGCAGGCAAATCTGTGGCTTCGCTAGGGGGTCCGCCTAGCTACACTGGACTTGTTTTAAGTTCCCTAGGCGCTGAAGTTAGTCTTGTTTCTGCAGTAGGTGACGATTTTCCGGCAGAATACTGGAATTTTCTTGAAGAACATTTAGATATGAAATATGTTGCTAGAGTCTCTGGTGTTAAAACAACTAGATTTAGGCTAGTTTATAGCGGCGAGAGTAGAGAGCTGTACCTTGTCAGCAAATGTGTTGATCTGACTGAAGTACCTGCTGAAGTCGAGTATATTCATGTGTCTCCTGTAGCTCAAGAGCTTCCGCTCAGTATTCTTGAAAGAAAATACTCGTTTTTATCACTTGATCCGCAGGGCTATTTAAGGAAGTTTGGTGAAGACGGCAGAGTAATGCTCTATTCAAATAAAGAGCTGTTAGATAAACTACACAATGTTAACCACTTGAGAATTTCTCTTAATGAAGCAGAAGTATTACTTGGCGAAGCGTGGCCTAAGTACTTTGCGAAGCTGTCAGAGGAGCATAAAGTAATGGTTTCACTGGGGCTCGGAGCTAAAGGAGTTGTCGTGTTTAGTGAAGGTAATCTTTACTATGTTCCGCCGTATGCTACTTCAGCTAAACAGTCTACAGGCGCAGGCGACGCCTATGCCGGCGGTTTTCTTCAGGCCTATTTAAGTGAAGAAGACCCTGTGTGGGCTGCGGCAGTAGGATCTGCTACAGCATCACTTATAGTGGAGAAGCCTGGGCCTTCTCTTGTCGATAAAAAAGAGGTTGAGGTAAGGGCTTCAGAACTCTACTTAAAGCACTGTACTCTGTCTTCTATTGAAGAAGTATTTGAGTTAATTGAGCGCGCTAAGGAAACTTAAGGTGGTTTAGTGTCTGCAGAAAGATATTTACTTGATTTTGTTGAAAGACATGGGGTTAAAGTTATCAGTGATGGTGATTGGGACGGTATACTAGCTTCAGCTATTTTAGTTAAGTGGCTTAAAGAAAAAGGCTTTAAGTGCGACTTCGATTCAGTTGAGTTTCCTAAGCCCAGAGATCTTGTAGAAATGAAGATAGGCGGAGCCATATTAATTGAGCTTCCTCCCTCAAGAGGATACACTGTAGTTGAAGAGTCTCTTCTATTTGATCATCACACTGAAACAGGATTATTTTTAGTGACAGAAGGCGGGCGGCTTAAAGCCTTAGTGAAGATAGAGCCTTTTCCCAGCGTAGCTCGTCTAGTCTCAGTGCTTCTCGATATAAACCTTGAAGACCGCTGGAAGAAAATGCTCAGTGCTGTAGACTTAATAGACCTAGGAGAAAGCTTAAAAGACGACTTTGCTTGGATTCTGCACAAAGCCTACTTAGCGAACACCGACAGTAGCTATTTCAGGAAAACTGTTTTTCGAATGCTTGTCGAAGACAAGTTGAACGATTTAATCAGCTATATTGAGGAGGAAGCAAAAATATATGATAGAGCTAGAGAGAAAATCTCTCTATTCAAGTCTAGAACTAAAGTATATGGCGAAGCAGCGTTTTTCTGGTACAATCCAAGCGATAAATTTGAGCGAATGGTCTACAGAGAATACATGTTTGAGCTAGAAAAGAAGTATAAGCTCGTAGTGGCAATAGCTCTGCGTTCCGACAAAACTGTAGAGAAGATGCACTTAGGTTCATATAAAGTCAAAGTAAGTAACTTAATTTCACACATACTAGATTACTTGAAGAATCATGGAGTGACTGGAGGAGGTAAAGATAGAGCCGGAGGAATACAGTTCCCTCTGCTTACGTTAAGAGAAGCAGATATAGATAAAATAGGTAAAGTAGTTCAAAGTATGCTATCCAAGCTAAAGTAGCTTACCTCTTTCTCTGATATATCCTGCTACAATATCCACCAGCTGAAGACCTTTAACTTTAATACTGCTTTTAGCTTTAATTTCGACTTCATGTACTCCATGGCCTCTAATTATAGCGATAAGTCTTTTTCTAAGAACATTTATTGGAACAGGGCTTTCATCAAAAATTATTACTGCACGGTCTACTTTAGGAGCTTGAGAAAGAACATTGCTTAATAATTTTTTGCAAAATTTTACTCTAGTTTCAATAGACTCTACTCTAGATAAAATGTGTTCAGAAACATGGGATATATTAAAAAACTTAGATATCTCTTCTAAAGCTTTTTGCTCCATCTTCCTTTTCTTTAAGTAAGAGTACTTAAGTTCTCTAGCTTTCGTCAGGCGACTTAGTTTAGCTATATTGGAGGCTATTTGTCTTCCTACAGAATAGTATGAAGTGCCTTCTTCGACGATACACCATAAGCAAACAACTGTGAAGCGACAGCAATATACTGGTCTTCCGCTTTCATCAACAAAGCCTACAAGCTTCACTAAAAGAAAATTTAAAATAAGGTCAATTAGAATAGTTAAGTGAGGGATGAGAGGCGGGAATGCCCCCCGATAAGGGGGTCGAAGTACCGCCTGATCCCTCACTCCGGGTCCTTCTCGTAATGCAGCTTTTTAACGAGACGACACTTCTTAGCTACTTCGAGTTTAGATAGTGTTCGAGGAATAATTACTTCGTCGCATGTTACTATTAAATGTACTTTATTGTTGAAAGTTTCTTGAGTAACATTTTCAGCAAACTTGAGTTTTTTAATATTCTTGAATATTACAGGCCTAGATGCCGACCTCAAATCTTCCTCAGAAACTACGAGCTTTTCTACTCCCGAAATTTCCTCAACTCCGGGAGGCCCGCTCTCGAAAGTTACTTTTTCTGAGACGCCTTCATAGAAAGCTAAAAGGAGCTTTAGTGCTTCATTTATTACCTCACCTATAGTTCGTCCTGTTTCACGCGCTATTTTCATTGCTTCATCATAGAGGCTCCTATCTACTCCTCTAACTGAAATAGGTTTCTTCTCGGACTCTAACATACATGTAATACTAGTATCACGTGTAATAAATGTTTCTCCTATAGAGTTCCCGCATAGTGCTCTCTATACATTTTTTCGATGATTTTTCTCAAGGATTCTCCTCGAGAAAGCATGTAGTCTTCTCCATTATCTATTAAGAGACTATAAGATGCCCTTACAGCATTGTACATTTTCTTAAGCTCTCCCGTCAAAAGCACTGAAGGAGCATCTTTTCGGAAAATCTTCACTATACGCTCTATCTTACTTTTAGCTTTTTCGTTCAGTTCGGATCCTATAAGACATAGAGTTTTATTAGAGCCAAGGTACACTGTAAACACTTTTTCTCCACTTGAAAGAGTCTTTTCTTGAATAGAAGTATTTTTCTTAATTTTTCTAATAAGTTTTTTAATTCCACGTAAAAGATTTTCATCTATGCTGAAGTTCAATGAAATTACGTTGTCGCCGTTTACGAAAACTACTCTATATTTTTGAAGAATTTCTTCACCTAAAATCTGTTTAACGAAATCGTCTTCGCCGAAAACAGCGGCCACTACTCTATCGATTGCATACATCACTTCTTCTAGCGGAGCCTCTATTTTATCAAACTCTATTTCAACGAGAACTCTAGCGACTTTAGAAGACTTTCTTGATCAGCTTTTTCTCCCACTACTAGACATCCTCTTTCTCCTAACTTAAAGTAGTATATTGAGGTCGCGCCAGTTGACACAAAGGCTTCTCTCCCACTTCCTGTAGAAGACTGAGATAAGAAAGAACAGGCGACTGAAAGCATGTTTGAAATATCGTCAATATTGAGGTCTTCTTTATAAGTCCTCACTAAAACAGGTAAGTCGTTTTTATCCAGTATTGCTACACCGAGTAACCTCATTTCACTCCACTATACATTTTATATCTAGACTTACTTTTTAGCAATAATTGCACAATACCTGTAGTGAAGGAACAAAGCAGGAGTTCCTGTTTAGGTGAACAAGTAAGCATTACTGCGAGCACTGCTATTAGAGGCATATAGGACGCTAAAACTCCTTGAAGTACTCCCTTAGGCATACTCATAGCGAGTATAGTTGCGAAGAACACTATTAGCGTAAGGAACACTATTACAAAAGGCCCGAAAATAAAGCAGAAGGGCCCCCTAATAGCCATTAGAGTTTCTATTCTCCAAATAAGCACTAAAATAGCTAAAATAGATGCTACTAAAAGAGCATTTTTCTTAATACGGCCTCCAGTAGACCTATACCATTTGTAAACACTGTAAAGGAGCACTGTGACTACAAAAAGTATTACTACGACTATAGTTCGCCAAGCAAGATTAATTATCATTATTCTAATATGTAGTTTGCTGATCTCTATTCTAACGATATAGTCTATTAGAAACCCTATGTACACGATAATAGTTACCGCACCCACGTACTTTAAGTAGAAGAGCAGTCTATGTTTTTCACCTAACTTTTCTTTAATAATTCGAAATAGTGAACTTAAGTAAAAGACCTATATTAGCGCGAATCCTGTTGAGAAGAGAGTAAAGCCAAGTATATGCATTCTGAGAGCGAAGAGTACAATACAGGCAATAGATAATCCTAAAATAGCTGCTAAGAGAGCATTTTTCACGGCTAAGCTATGTTCAAAGCCATATATTAATATTACGAAAAAGCTTATAACATTCCTTTAGGTTCTATGCAAACTATTATTCATATAAATCATTTTTCTGTAAAATAGTAGCAGGGCTTTTATCCAATAGTGCTCTCTAGCATAGGAGTCTTATGGCCTTGGATAGCGTGGTACTCTAGTCTTATTTACGTGCTTCAGTAGCTAAAACATTGTTTTCGGCTATATTATAGTCCTTCTCTGGCTTTAGATAGTAAGATAGCTTTTTCTACGGCTTCTCCGGGAGAATCTGCACCATGTACTTTAAAGCTTCCTATCAGACGGTCTGCCAAGAGACTAGCTACACCTCCGCTAGTTCTTAAGGCAATAACAGGTTTACCATAAGCTAAAGCTAAGCCAACTTCTGATAAAGTCCCTGGACCACCGTGAACAACTATTATGGAGTCTCCTGCTAGAACATTAATAGCGTTTCTTGCATGAGACATGCCTGTAGGTATTACTATGTCTATGTAAGGGTTAGCTTCGCTTCTATCAAAACCAGGCAAAATACCGACAGTAGTTCCTCCAGCTTCTTTAGCTCCTTTTGCAGCAGCTTCCATTACTCCTCCTCTACCTCCACACACTAAAATTGCTTTCCTTCTGCCTATCTCATAGCCTATCCTGTATGCTAAATCATATACACGTTTATTTGGTATAACAGAGCTCCCTATGACTGTGATATAGATTTTCACAAAAACTTACTATAGGACAGTTAAATTTAATTTACTACTTGAAAGTGCTCTTAATGTACTTGTATGCAGAAAGCGCAGCTACAGCTCCGTCTCCTGCTGCAACAACTACTTGCAGCCCTCTACCAGTACAGTCGCCCGCCGCGAAAACACCTTCAATACTAGTTCTCTGCAAAGGATCTACTTTAATAAAGTTCTTTTCATCGACTTCTACTCCAGCTTTCTTAAACAGATCTGTTGAAGGAGTCTCGCCTACCTCAATAAACACGCCGTCGACTTTCAGCTCGCCTACTTCTTCTCCTTTTTTAACTAAAATCTTCTCTACTTTAGAGTCTCCCTTAACTTCAAGAACTCTACCTTCTATTACTTCACCTCCTTTCTCCACAAACTTGTCGACAAGAACGTTCGGAGCCTCGATTTTCTCCGAGTGAGTCACTAAAATAACTCTCGAAGCATACTCCTGCAAGTAAATAGCTTCCTCAAAAGCCTTTTCATCAGAACCTACTACAGCGACAGTTTTCCCCTTATAGAAGGGAGCGTCACAGACTGCGCAGAAAGAGACTCCTCTTCCTAAGTACTCTTCAACGCCCTTGATTTGAGGCTTCTTAGACAGGCCGGTAGCGATAATGACAGCTTTAGCTTCGTATGTCTTCCCGCTCCGCGTAACAATTTTCTTTACTTTAGAAGAGAAATCTACTTCAACTACTTCCTCTGGGAACAGTACTTCAGCTCCGCTTCGAGTAGCTTGCTCGTACATTTTCTGAGCTAAATCAAATCCCTTAACGCCTTCAGGAAAACCAGGATAGTTTTCAATAAGAGGCGCGTAAGCCGCTTTACCTCCAATTACTTCTCTCTCTAAGACTAGTGTCTTAAGCTTGAATCTAGCACAGTATATAGCTGCAGTCAAACCAGCTGGGCCTCCCCCTATGATAACTACGTCGAACATACAGTAAATGTCTCTACATGCAGCGTAAAAACTTTATCTATCTATTAAATAAAAGGAACACTTTAGCTAATACTCTTTAAATACATTCGTCGCCACTATTATTTCGATGGAGCAGTTCTCTACTATAAGAAAGGCAGTCTTATATGAGAAACTGAGGGGAGGCAAAGCACGATGCCTAGTATGTGAGCGAAGATGTGTTATCGAGGAAGGAGGCAAAGGATTCTGTAAAACTAGGACAAATATTGGAGGAGACATATATACTCTAGTCTACGGAGACCTGTCTGCACTTGAGTCAAGGCCAATAGAAATAAAGCCTTTTTTCCACTTCTGGCCAGGTTCCACTGCAATTACTTTCAGCACATGGTCGTGTAACTTCACTTGCCCCTGGTGCCAAAACTGGACTCTATCAAGAGTAGAACCTAACCCAGCGAGAGCCACGTGTATACCTCCCGAAAGAGTAATCGAGAAAGCACTAAAATGGGGCGACGAAGGAACATGTGTTTCATTCAACGAGCCAACTCTCCTTTTCGAGTACTCTTTAGACGTATTTAGATTAGCTAGAAGGAAAGGACTCTACAATACCTACGTGAGCAACGGCTACATGACTCTAGAAGCCTTAAAAATGCTCGTTGAAGCAGGGCTCGACGGACTGAAAATAGACGTCAAGGGAAACACTGAAGCCTACCGAAAATATAACTCGGCAGACATAAATGTGGTTTGGAGAAACGCTAGAGAAGCTAAACGAATGGGAGTGCACGTCGAAATAGTATACCTTGTAGTCACTAAAGCAACAGACGACGAAAACATGATAATAGAAACTATCGAAAGACACCTCAAGGAACTAGGGCCGGATACACCACTACATTTCACACGATACTATCCAGACTACATGTATCATGAGCCTCCTACTAAAGTAGAGAAACTAGAGTGGGCTTACAAGCAAGCAAAGAAAATGGGAGTAAATTACCCATACATTGGTAACGTTCCAGGACACCCCTATGAAAACACTTATTGTCCTAACTGCGGAGAACTCTTAATAAAACGATACGGAGCAAAAGTAATTAAATACAATCTAAAGGACAAAAAATGTCCAAAATGCGGAACCGAAATACTAATAACGGGAAGATACATAAAAAAGACTAAAGGATTCTTCTGGTGGATATAAAATAAAATATCGAAATCATCGAAGATGAGGCTACAATAGTTCGGCGAGTTCTGCTCTATGTGTTAAAGACCAGGTACTTTAGTCATCAAGTAGTTTAAAGTAAAATTAAAAAGGTTCGAAAAGAGTTATTAAGGCAGTGAAGTTTTATTTTAAGATTTACTTCGTTAAAATAGTTTTAGTGCTTAGCAATAACTCTCTCTGAATATAGCTGAAGGAACTTTTCTGCATCTACTTCTACGCATATTTTAGCGTTGGGGTTTCCTTTAATAACTCTAGTTAAGCCTCTGCTAGGTTCATCTAATACGACGGCAATTCTAGCAGGAGACACTTTAACTAAGTCTTCTCTAAACGAGACAGCCACTGTCAGAGGATCGTGTAGTATAGGGTTATGCTTAACTCTCTTTGACCATGCCTCAAGATAGCTTCTTAAAACGGCAAGCCTAGGGTTTTCTTTAAGCTTTTGAACCATAGTGTCCGGCATAACACACTTTAATGTCACGTCGAGTCCTACCATAGTGATGTCGGCTCCCGACTCTAGTAGGAGAGAGGCCGCCTCGGGATCACACCTAATATTGTACTCTACCCTATTTTCGAAAAAGCAGCCGCCCATTACAACAAATCTAGTTTTCTTCGCTAATTCAGGTCTTTTCTTCAGAAGAAAACCTATATTAGAAAGAGGGCCAAGCGTAATTACTGTTACATCTTCTTCTGTGTCTAGAAGCTCTTCCATTAAAGCTAAGCCGTCTTCGACAATATCGTATTCTTCCTTAGGGCCTAGTGCATCAGCTTGACACGGGATATGTGTTGGAAGATAGTTTTGGAGAGTTTTTGAAGAACCTTTAGCTACAGGAATATCGCGTCTGCCTAATGAGGTAAGTAATTTAGCGGCAAGCTTTGCTCTCAAATCTACTCTACCGTAAACAGTAGTTATGGCTAAAACCTCTAGCTCGGGAGGAGAGACGGCTAAAGCTAATGCTAAAGCATCGTCTATGTCGTCGCCGATATCAGTATCTATAATCACTTTCTTAGGCACATAGACTAAGCGTCAGTCTAAAAGAAATAGTTTAGCTTTTTATATATGAGAAGTGATCGAGAAATCCATGTCAAATCTTTCTTAAATAAGCGTTATAAGGGAGACAACTTCTTCTAGAACCACTGTTTATTAAGCTTGATAAGCTTTGGCTTGTCAACTGCCTTACTTCATGGATCTTCATGTAAGGTTATTGCAGTATATTTTACAGAAGTAAGTAATGTAAATATATGTAAATTTAGAATAATGCAATTTATCGAAGAGGCCTTTTATGAAAACAATTATTTTCGGCGTCAATAGGTATTTGAATAAGCGTTGCGTGGTAAAACAAAATTACTGTAGTTGCTGAAGATGAAAGTAACACCAGTAGGCGGTGATTGTATGGGGCAAGTCGGTATTTCCGCGAAGGTACTTGAACTCAATATCGTTGAGTTAGAAGAGTACTTTAAAAACCTTGAAATTTATTCTAAAGAAAAAGTTTCTTGTCCTTTTGTAGTTAGGCTTGATGGAGTAGGCTTCGGTAAAGCTTTAAAGGACTATGAGCAGCCTCGTGATCCCAAAGTACATATGGCTTTAGTAAAAACTTGCTATGAGTTAATGAGGTTCTTTAACTGTGACGCCTGCTATACTACAAGCGACGAAATAAGTATGTTTTTCTTAAAGTATGTGCCCTATGGCGGTAGAGTAGAGAAAATAGTTAGCATTACTGCTTCGTTAGCCTCGGCTAACCTTTCGCTTCGACTTAAGAGACCACTATACTTTGACTCGAGGATAGTTAAAGTAGATTTTCATGAACTCGAAAAATACTACTTATATCGCGTCAGAATAGGCTTCAATAATTACGTATGTCAACTGTACCATAAGGTCTACAAAGATAAAGAAACTCCGCACTTAAGTCAAATGATAGATGAGCTTAAAGAGCAGGGAATAGATATCGGCAAGAAACCTAGCTGGGCTCTTTACGGCTCACTAGTTCACTGGACTACAGTTGAAAAAATAGGCTATAATCCTACTACAGGAGAGCAAGTTGTAGCTGAGCGCAGAGTGCTCATGGCTACAGACTCTCTTGAAGAAGCTTTAAAAATTATGAAAGAATTATCAAGAATAGAAACTTAATGGTCTTCTTTTATTTTTCTATTTTCTGCAGCTATAGTAGTAGCGGTCTGATGCTGTTTTCGTCTTAAACCTTAGTTATTTATAGTGTGTCTGCTAGTTTCCCTTGTGGTTAGAGTAGGTGTTGTAGGCCTCGGAGCAATTGCTAGCCAACATCTAAAAAGTCTCACGAAAATAAGGGATGTAGAACTTGTCGCCTTTGCTGACATTGTTTTTGAGAAAGCTAAAGAAGCTGCCGAAAAATACGGCGGTAATGCTTACAAAGACTACAGAGAAATGTACGAGAAAGAAGACTTAGATGCAGTATACATATGCATTCCACCTTTTGCTCACAAAGATGAAGTGCACTTAGCGGCAGAAAAAGGTATAGCGGTGTTCATAGAGAAACCTATTGCGCTGACGAGCGAGCACGCGTGGAGTATGGTCGAAGCCTGTAAAAAACACGGCGTGGTCACGCAGGTAGGCTACCAGCTTAGACACGCCTTTCCGATAGTGGAGCTTAAAAAGCTGATAGAGAAAGGTGAACTAGGAAGACTAGGAATAGTATATGCCACATATCTCTGTGATATGACTTCCTTCCTCCGGACAAAGAGCTGGTGGTGTGATAAAACAAAAAGTGGAGGTCAAATTGTAGAACAAGTAACTCATACCTATGATCTCTTACGATATCTTTTCGGAGAGCCAGTCGAAGTATATTCGTATATGAATAAGTTCTGGAGTGTAGATAACCCTAACTATACTGTAGAAGATGGTCACATAGCGCTAATCAAAATGTCTAGTGGAGCAATAGCATCAATTATAGCTACAAACGTGGCGGCGAGCAGTTATGGAGGCAGACATTCATGGTTCCTTGTAGCTGAGAAAGCTACCGCAGAATTCGATGCAGGGTCGCTGAAGCTTTACTGGAGAAGTGAAGAAAAGCCCTACACTGAGTATAATAGCAGAGAGGACTTGATTCTGAAAGAAGATAGGATATTCATAGAGTGCGTTAAGAAAGGCGAAGAAACGCCTGTCCCTATAGAAGAAGGAGCAAAAACACTAGATTTAACGCTAAAAGTTGTTAAAAGCTGGGAAAAACACGCAGTAGTCAAGTAGACTTTATATTTTTATTTTACACCAGTCGCCTTTTTTATAAGCCAGGTAAATAAGGATAGACCTGACTATAAAGTCGAAGAGTCCGCCAAGCCAAACTCCAGCGGCGTTTAGGCCTAAAATAAAGCCTAGCAAGTAACCTAGCCCTATTCTGCAGCTGTAAGTAGATATAAGTGAGATGTAGAGCGGTGTTTTAGTATCACCGCTACCTCTAATACCTCCGGCACAAACCATGTAGATTCCAAGAAAAGGTTGCTGAAAAGCCATTATACGCAAATAAAGAGCAGAATACTCTACTACCTCGGGATCACTTATGAAAATTCTAGAAAGATATTCGGGAAACACTAGGAATATTAAGGCGGCGAAAAACATGATTGAGCCCGCAATTATTGAAGCCTCTTTGAAAACCTTTTTAGCTTTATCTATGTTTCCTTCTCCTAAACTTTGTCCTACTAAAGAGGCTGAGGCTACGGAAAAAGCAAAGCCGGGCATAAACGAGTAAGACTCTATCCTTATGCCGATTTCGTTAGCGGCGAGAACAGTTGTACCGAAGAAAGCAACCATATAGGTGTAAAGTAGGCGCGCAAACTGGCTAAAGAAGTTTTCTACCATAGAGGGGACTCCTATTAAAGCTATTTTTTTCCACAAAGCGAGGTCGAGTATACCGCTTAAAGCTGTTCTTTTGATTTCAAATTTGCGGCTGTAGACTATAGCGAAGTACATAAGTAGGCTAAGTATGCTAGCGAAAATAGATGATACGGCTAAACCAGCCACACCTAAAGCAGGAAAACCATGTTTCCCGAAAATGAGCAAATAGTTCAAAGCTACTTTTACTCCGCCGCTGATACTAGAGACTATCATCGGTGTTAATGTGTCTCCTACACCTCTAAAGGCGGAATCAAATGTACTTACTATGAAGAAAAGAGGTATCGTGAGAGCGCTTATACTCAAGTATACTGCTCCTTCGGCTAAGACGCTTTCTTCTACTTTAAAGATAGAGAGAATTTCCTTGGGAAATAGGGCCATAGCCAGAGAGGCGGGAAGGGATATCAAAATAGCTAAAATAAATGCGTTTACGAGAGTCTTGTATACCTCATTTACCCTACCTTCACCTTTTCTTCTAGCACATATTGCTAAAACACCTACCGAGAGAGCAGACGAGATAATAGAAAACATATCAAGTATCTGGCCTCCTAGGCCGACAGCAGCTAAAGTAGCTGCGCCGAGATGTCCTATCATTATAGTGTCGATTGTAAAGAAAGAAACTCTGATTAAGTTAGCTACGACGACGGGCCACGCAATCTTGAAGATTTCTCTGTACACTCTGGGAGGGATTACTTTCTGCCATAAATACTTTGGTTCTCTTTCTTCCTTTAAGGTAGATTATATATGTAAGATAGGTAACATAGTTTCCTTTAAACATAGCATTCCTATGAACCGCGGGTCTTCTCGAAGAGTAAAACTAATCTAGCTTTACTGGATAAAATTAATGCCGATGAAGAGGGAGCCGCAGCCACCGAGGTATGAGGCATGCCCCTACCCCCTGAGGCTAAGTTAAGTTGTGTTGAGGCTGAATTCTCGTGAAGCCGGAATTGAAGTGGTGTCGTAGATGTAATTTGCCGGTTTTCACTAGCTACTGTCCTTCTTGTAGAGAGAAGTCTCTGCCGCTAAATATTAGTCCACCTTATGATCCAAGACCTGCAGTACAAGGCGACGTGGAATTGATAAAGAAACTTCTAAAAGAGAAACTTGGAGTTAAAGACTATGGCAAGGTTCTAGTAGAGCCTATTTTACTCAACAGAATATATCATCTAGACTCAGTTGACGAAGTTGTTGTTGGGGGAGAAAGGGGCTTTGTACTGGAATACGACTGTGTTGAGAGAGATTTTATTATTAAGCCTTGGGGCAGTGTAGCGGGGCTTATTGCTGAAGAAAAGTTAGGATACTACGCTGAGCTTAAAGATGATTATCCTAAAGGGAGCTGTTTAAGCAGGGCAGACATTATCGGAGGAAATTTGCCGGAAGGAGAAGCGTATGTGCCCTTTGTTGCTGAAAAAACTTTTGGCGTACTTTACTTAACTGCAGACAAAGTATTTGTGGAAGAAACTTGGGCTAGAGAAAGTATAGAGTTTCCCGAGAAACGAAATATTGCGGAGATCTTCGAGTACCTTTCAAGTAGAGTAGAGTCTCTTAAAGAGAAAGCCATTAAGATTATTGAGAAGTATTGTTTTAAGGGAGGGTTAAAGCCTATAGTTAATTTCTCAGGTGGAAAAGACAGTACTGTCACTTTGTCTATTGCTTGTGAAGCAGGGATATGCGAAGCTGTTACAAGCAATACTGGACTAGAGTTTGCGGAATCTCTTGAGTATTCTAGACGAATTGGAGCGAAGATAGGGGCTGAAGTACATGAAGTAGTGGCGGACTGGAGTCTCTTCGAGAAAATATTTAGGAGACACGGGCCTCCTGCTAGAGACAACCGGTGGTGTACTTTGGTTCTCAAGATACTTCCCTTAAATGAATTTCTTGCGAAAAAATATCCGCTGACAGATGTAGTTTCTATTACTGGACAGAGAAAATATGAGTCTCCAAAAAGAGCTCGTGCGGGATATTTCGCTAAGTCAAGTACTCCTGGTAGAGTAAAGTATATTGCGTCACCTATACTTGACTGGACTACGCTAGATGTCTACGCTTACCTCTACTTGAATAAAATCGAGGTTAATCCGCTTTACTCGAGGGGATTAGTGCGAATAGGGTGCTTTATGTGCCCTACAATGCATTCAGTAGACTTTAAGAAAATAGAAGAGTTTTACAGAGAGCGTTATATTTGGTGGGTCAATAAGCTAAAGAAGTATTGCAGAGAGAAAAACATTGACTTGAAGTGGGTTGACTACGGCTTGTGGAGGTGGCTATATAAATACCCTCCTCATGCCTGGCAGACAGCTAGAAGAATTGGCTTAAATTTAACTAAAGTGGCTGAGAAAAATATTAAAGAAATAGCAGCTTTAATTGTCTCCGAGAAAACAGCAGCAATTGTTTTTAGAAGCAAGCCTTCTAGTTCATTCAAGAATATATTAACTGTGCTTAAAGTGAAGACTAAGGGAAATATGATTTCTTATAGGAAGTGTAGCGGAGTACTAGCGGGTAGCAAAATAGAGTTAAGAGGTCCTCAAAAAGAATTGCTAGAGTTTCTGAAGAAAATTGCTCAAGCCTATGGTATGGCTAACTACTGCATAGCGTGTAAGGCTTGTGTACAAGTATGCTATAGTAAGAGCATTAGTTTCAGGGGTAGAAGCCTTTTAATAGATTTAAGTAAGTGCTCGACATGCGGAAACTGCGCCAGAATATGTCCTATTGCAGGTATTTTAGAAAGGAAAACTGAAGCCTACTTGAAGCATTTAAAGCCTACTGTAGAGTCTAGCTAAGCCTTCAATAGTTTTAACTCCTAGCTCTCTAGCTATTTTTCTTACCTCTTTTCTATACCTATGGTTAATTTTTAAGCCTAGTTCACTTAGTATACCGGAGAGTCTTTTAGCTTTCTTTTCTCCTTGCTCGTCAAAGTCGGTTAAAATAACTATTGTGTGATTGCGGTACTTTTCCATCAGCCGGTAAGCGAGATCTATTATAGGTTTTCGTGAAACCTCTATTACTACTCCATTGAAACCGGCTCTCCTCAAGAATATACAGTCGTGTGCTCCCTCAACAAGCACTACTATTGAGTCTAGCTCCATGTCCTTTAAGAGCTCGCTTAAAGATATTTGTAGCTCTCTTTTACTAGGCATTTTCGTATAGTGTTAGGGTTTCTGCTTAATTACTTTAACGAAAGAAAAATAAATTTGAGAAAAATACTTACCATAGTGAATTTACTTATAGAAGAGCTTAAAAAAGAATTTTTTAGCAAAATATTGCCTAGGATGAGTAGTATAAAAGACGAGACTTCAAGATTCCTGTATTTCTTGGCCTGGCTTAATACTAGGCTTGAAGAAAGAAGTTTAGGTAGAATTATTATAGTCGGAGGTTTTGCTGTAGAAGTCTATACTGGTGCTACTTATAGGACTCTCGATGTAGATATAATTGTTGAAGGAGAGAACTCAGCAACTGTAGTTAGAGAGTTTTTAAAAGAAATATGTGAAGAAGAAGGAAGAGTGCTTATACCTAAACTTAAGCCTCTTGCTACTAAAGGAGTGGATATTGTTGGTAGAAGTTTTATTGAAGCTAAAGAGCCCAATGTCTTGAAAATTAGCTCATTTAAAGTGTATTTGGAGTCTGTAGAAGAGCTTGTAGTAAAGTATTTGTGTGCATGGAAGTATTGGATGTCTGACGAGGATAGAAGTAAGGCTTTTATTTTAGTTAAAGTTTACTGGAACAAGTTAGATATAGAGTACCTATATAAAAGGGCGAGAGATGAAGATGTTTTAGATAAGCTTGAAGAGTGCTTGAAAGCACTGGGAATAAGGTGAAGTATTTTGATGGAGCTCGTGTGGAAAAATGTTGTTAAAAATAGGTCTTGGGAGGATTTGAGACAGGCTCTTAAAATCGTGCTTGAAGAGAGGAAAAAGTGTCGGCTTAAAGGCAGTAAAAGGAGTGTGTCTGACGATGTAAAACTAGCTGAGCTCGCTGCTCTCGTTGTAGAGGAGCTACTGGAAAAAGAGTATGTTGTTTTAAAGACTATAGACAATAATAGATTTGAATTAACGTGGAATTTAAATAAATTTAATAAAGTTTAGAAGAGAGCTTTTCTGAGGCTTTGTCGAATACATGGAGCTGATTTAGGCCGAGTACTACTTCTACTTGGTTGTGAGTCACGTAAATAGTGATGACTTTAATTTTTCACTGGAGTTTCTTTAGTCTCGTTACTCAATGAAAGCAGAAGCTTTAGCTAGAGTCGTAGCGCCGGGAATAGTCTTCGGATACGAATATGAGAATGGCCGGTCCCCGCCTCAGCCTGGAGCAGAACTCGATGCACCAGCCGTAATAGTTAGAGAAGAAGCGCACATAGTATATTTCTCGGGGCAAGTAGGCAGAATTTACTGGAGAACAGGAATGCCTGATCTAGAGACACTTATAGTCAACTCAGTATTGTGGTCAGGTGGTCCTCCACCGCTAGAAGTCAGGGGACCTGGACTCATACAGGTAGAAGCCTATGAGAGAAGCGGTCAGATAATAGTGCATCTTCTGAACTTGACTTAACGACAGGAGACTAATAATGAGAGGAAATACTGCGATAACTAGAGGATGGGCCAGTACTGCAGAAAGCGTACATCCCTCGTCGTCAGTAGTGCCGTTAACCGATCTCTCTGTAGTTATAAGAGAAGGAGAATTCAGTAGAGCGTACCCCCTTTGACAGGGAGAAAATTTACTGTAGAATACGAGAATGGAGTATACAGAGTAAAAGTCTCCAGCATAGACAAATATGAAGTCTTAGTCCTAGAGTAACCTAAATACTTGCCTAAGGCTCTTTATTTCGATAACTTAAAAAGAAAGACGGTTTTACACTTCAGTATACTCCGAGCTTTCCTGTTTTCTTTACAGTGGCTTCGATATAGCCGAGTATTTTCATTCCAATAAAGTTCATTAAAACAGCTAAGAGAACTATTAAAGCTAATTCGTGCCACAGAGGCATAATTGTAGTAGTTTTCATTGCGGCGGCCCGCACTAAGTCTACGCAGTAAGTGAAAGGCGATAAGTATGCTAGAACTTTCAGCTCTAAAGGAAGTCGGTCTACTGGAAAAAATATTCCGCTTACTCCAATTAAAACGTATTGCAGTATATTGTTGAGAGGACCTACTTGCTTTAGCTTAAGTACAAGCGCCGCGTAGATTGCCCCGAAGCCTAGGGCAGTGAATAGTGATAAAAACAGAGAGAGTAGGAGTAGGAGGGGGTCTGCTACTTTTATCTGGGCGCCGAACATTACTGTCATTAGTAGCGCTAAGTAAAGGGCACTCATAGTGAAGCTAATTAGCCTAGAGCACATTCTTGTAGCGAACAAGACTAGTCTACTGGCGTTAGTTAAGTAAAGGTATTCGAGAGTTCCTGCCTGCTGCTCCCATCTAATAGCGCTTCCAAAGCTCCACAAAGCCATACTTATTACATCTAAGAATATCATGCCCCAGTAAAAATACTGATACGTAGTAGGATCACTCCACTTCTCGGGAGGCAGAAAGAGTAGCATTGGTATAATGAATAGGAGTAGCCAGAGAGGAGACGTAATTAAATCGGATATTATCCACATGGGGTATCTAAAGTAGGTTCTAATACCGTTATAGGCAGCTGCGTAGAGCTCTAAAGCGATTTCTTTAATTTTAGTACTTAGAGAGATCTCCTGTCTTACGGGCATAGTTTTCCCACCTCAAGTAAACTCCAAAGCCTAAAGCAAGATAAAAGAGGCTTGTCAGAATTAATGCTGATAAACGAAAGTCCTCTAGCATGATCTTCTTATTAAACAATAGAACATCGCGAAGTAGATCTATGAGATATGATGTAGGAATAGTTTTTGAAACAACTTGAAGCCACTCAGGAAGAATAGTCAGCGGGTACAGAAAACCTGAGCACACGGAAATAAAAGCTTTAATTATGTTTACAATAGACCATGGTTCTTTGAACCTTATTGTAAGTGAAGCAGTTATCAAGCCTATACCGTAGAGAGGAAGCATTCCTATAAGTAGTAGTACTATTGTCCACAGTGCAGACAGGATGTCCAGCGACTTAGCCTCCCAGAGCAGCGGCGGAGTAAGGGCAATCGCCATTACTATGAATGAGATAGTTCCATGTGGAAGAACGTAAGAAGTCCACAACAAAAGCTTATTTGCTGGCGAAAGATAATGTAGCTCAAAAGTACCTCTCATTTGCTCAGATCTTATGCTAGCGCCCATGTCTTCCATGATGATCATTGCTACTAGAAGAATCATTGAGCCAAGTAAGTAGTATAAGAGAGGATCTCTTACTCCAGTATTCTGTGCAAAATTATCGAAAGCTTTCCCTCCCGCAATAGCATAGCCTACGCCATAAAACAGCCCCGTAAGCGTATAAGGAAGCGTAATGAAGACGAAGATCCACGAGGGATAGCGCAGCCAGATCTTCATTTCCTTGACGTAGACTGCGTAGACTACTAACAGGTTATTTCTCAGAGCCCTTAGTATGTTCCTCATAGAAACTCACCCCCGTTAAAGCAATAAACACGTCTTCAAGACTAGGCTCACTAGGCTTCACGTAAAGAAGCCTCACATTAGACTCCACGAGAACTTTAAGTAGATCTGGCAGGCACTCGTCAAAAGTCCCGTTGAAAGTAACACGCATAGTTCCCTTAAAGCTAGCTGGATCACTTAAAGTCACTGAAACATACTCTACGCCTTCAAGTCCCTTAATTTCCTCTACAACACTGTCAGTTAAGTTAACAGCCTCTATTTCCACAATATTCTTGTCTCTAATCTTCTCTTTGAGCTCGCGAGGAGTACCTATAGCAACTATCTTACCTCTATTTATGATAGCTATACGGTCGCACAGAAAATCGGCTTCCTCCATGTTGTGTGTAGTAAGAAATATTGTCTTGTCCTCGCGGCTAAGCCTCTTAATTACTTCACGTATAGTCCTAGCCGACGCAGGATCAAGGCCTATTGTAGGCTCGTCAAGAAACAGTGTCTCAGGGTCATTTAAGAGAGCTCTAGCGAAATTAAGCTTAGACTTCATTCCAGTACTGTATTCTTCGACAAGCTTGTCGGCATGCTCCTTTAGTCCAACTAGCTCTAAAAGCTCATTAATTTTCCTCTCGGCTTCCCGCGGAGGAATATGATGAAGGTATGCAAAATACCTTAAGTTTTCTCTACCTGTAAGCTTCCAGTAAAAACCTCTATCACTATAAAGACTAACACCTATAGTTGCTCTAACTCTATCAGCCTCCTTTACGACATGGTAGCCATTAACCCAGGCTTCACCTTCATCGGGTAGAAGAAGCGTAGATAAAATCTTAATAGTAGTAGTTTTGCCAGCACCATTAGGTCCGAGAAGCCCGAAAATTTCTCCTCTACGCACTTCAAATGAGACGTGATCTACAGCTACTATCTTCTTTTTAGAACTCCTCTTAAACAGCCCTTTCCTTTCCTTCGTTATAAACACCTTAGTCAAATTATCTGCAACAACAGCTTCTTTCCGCATATCTGCATAGACCCTAGTTCGCCAGAATTTAACTCTGTCTAGGAGTAGGGAAACGTAGACTAAAGTAGGCGCGCGTAAACTTCGTTAATTCTCCAAGAAATAAATCAAATATATCAAATTATATATAAAGCATTTTAATTAAAATTCATAATATACACAATTTTTCTAGTAAGGAAGGGTCTTATGCAAAGTTCTAAGCTCTTCTAGAGCTCTGCATAAGGCATCTATATTTTCTAAAGGAACATCTTGATATACTCCGGCAGTAAACATAAGTCCTCCTCTTCTAGACCCTAGCTCAATAATAGCGTTCCTAATATGCTCTCTTATTTCAGAAAGAGTTCCTCGCGGCAAAAGATACTGGCGGTCAATATCTAAGTCTATGCAGACTCTACCCTTGCATATTCTCTTAATGTTGTTTATTCCATTAACTCTATCTTGTATATTAATTATACTTAGGCCAGTCTCTACTAATTGATCTAATACTTCTACTACATGACCGTCGCTGTGAAGCCTGACATGTATTCCGTGAGAACGTATATAGGTAAATAGCTTTCTGTAAGTAGGGTAAATGAATTCGCGAAAAGTCTTAGGGCTAATAGGCATTCTGTCTTGACAACCCAAGTCGTCTCCAAAAGTAATAATATCGGGTTTAAGCTTAACAGCTCGCTTAACAAGCTCCATGTAGTATTCTTCAACTAACTTAATTAACTCATAGAGCTGAGGAGGCTTAGTTACAAAGTCTTTCATTAAGTTAGTGAACCCTCTCAAGTAGTAGAGCAGCTGGAAAAAGAATCCGTGAGAAAGCCCTATAACTACAAGTCCTCCCTCCCTTCTAGTCTTCTCAACATTTTCTCCAATTTCTTCCCATGGAATCGTGGGCCCTCCTTCTATGCACACGCCTTTATCTGGGTCAGGAACTTTAAGCTCCTTTAATTTACTCCAGTCGCTAAGAGGGTGTTTAACTACTTGGCCTTGAAGACCATCTTCACTAAAAGCCCAGACACAGCCCCAGTCATCTACGAAAATAGTGCCTTTAACTCTGTGACCAACCCAATCATAGTTAACAGAACCCTTCTTAAACCAAGGAAAAATACTCTTATACTTCAACACTACTTCTTCAAGTCTCTCCCTGTACTTCTTCCACACAGGCGGAGCAATATCAACACTGCAAGGGATCCAGTCTGGGTACCGGAATTCAACAGCGCGCAAGAAATTATCTCTGTACTTAGCTGGATTCACAAAATACTAACTGTTCAATCTGCTTTTAACACTAATCCAGGTCGACCTTTAACTTCTCCTATAATTTTCTTATATGCGTAGAACAACACAGTGCTCTTTCCTGCCTAACAGCTTCCAGAATTTCTTTTGCCTAGTCTTCGATACATTTACCGTAACACTTATTATAGTAAACAAATTGCTCAGTAAAGAAAGGTAAAATCGTTTTAGCTCCATGTTTTTGAGCCAAGTAAGCCGTAACTCTAATCCACTTAGTGCATACATCTTGCCAATAACAGTCCCTAAACCATATGTAAGGTTCTCTCGGTCCGAGGATCTTTCTGTGTAAGCCACAATGTTTCCTATATCCATGCTTCTTTTTCATGCTCCCTAACGTAGTCGAGTAGAGGGCCGACTTTATCGGCTAAGCCACTCGCTAAGACTATAGTTGGCGCCTATACGCTTCATCATAGTAGACAGCTTAACAACAATACAATAGTAGTCTTGCCTATAGCACTCAATAAAAATCTTCGTATACTTAAGCTCCATATTCAGGTATTCTTGAAAACTCAGTTTTATTGAATGTACTTGAGCTCATCATATTCACTGTAAGAAATATTGCAGACTTCAGGGTAGATATTAAAAGAGATAGAATCTACATTGAGTTCGAGAAGTATATCAAGGAACTTCAGTTTAACATCCATTGGGACAGCAAGTATAGTTCTTTCAGACGCAAGAATACGATGTCCATTAAACATCATAGGCTTAAATTTCTCAGGCTTCCACCCCTCAAGCCTCTTATCGAGCCACCTATTAATGTTTACATAAATATCGCGTACACCAGCTGAAATACTAGAACCAAATTTTCTCTTCATACAAAATATAGGCAGCAATAACACCTATAATAATTACCACAGCTAAAATAATGGCTCTCTCTCTTAATCATTCAGCAGATATATATAATTACACTTAAAGAATTTACGAACAAGGAGTCTACTTTAATTAAACTAGGACTAAGCAAATATACTAGTTAGGCTTATGTAACTTAGATGGAAAGAGAAGTTATCTGGGTTAAATGTCCTTCATGTAACTACGTATTTGGTTTAGCAACTGTACCGAGTAATGGCATTGCTACATGCCCTTCATGTGGACATACATTCGTATTAGACCAAAACCTTTACAGAAAGTATTTAGAAGAAAAAGAGAAGAAAGCAAGAAACCTCATGTTACTATTTCTCTTAGTGCCTCTAATACTGCTAGCAGTAGACTTTATCTTAAGCTTATTTAGAAAAGATTGAATTAAGGTCATAAGAGAGCTGCCGTGTTTTATCTAAGTCAAAGAGACTTATATATAACTAACTTGCCAAAAATACTTGATTAAATATGACTAATGAAGCTTTACTAGTGCAGTTAGCTAAAAAATATCCTGATGTGGTGAAGGCAGCAATTATTACTTCTATTGAAAATAAGATAGAGCATTTAGAAAGAGAATTAAACGAAATAAAAAAGAAAATATATAGGTTAGAAGAAGAGCATAAAATGAAGCTCGAGCATTTTGAAAAAACTATGGGAGATAGTTTTGAAGAACATGAGATATGGTTCGAGTGGAAGTCATTAGTAGAACTTAAAGAGAACATAGAGGAGGAATTACGTGAACTTAGAAAGACACTTAAAGAGATTATTAAGGAGATATAGCGATATAATTCTAAGTATTGAAGAATTTCTGATAATTAGTCAAGAGAAATTACATATAATTAGGATAAAAATAGTTTTAATTGATTTTAGCACTGTATATATACGTCAAATAGTAAAGGAAAATAAAATAGAGGCTTATAGTTACTACTGGATAAGCAGAAAAGGAGAAATAATAGAAGGCTGGGATAATGCTCCTCACCATCCAAATATAGTAACTTATCCTCACCATAGACATGTGAAGAATAAAGTAGAGCCTCTCTATGATTTTTCGCTTGAAAAATTTTTAGAAAGTATTAGATCTAAGTTAAAAACTAGAGGTTAATTTATTATATTAAACATTATACAATAGTGATGCAGTTGGTTAAGGCATTTCGTAGGTGTGTGTAAGGTACATTGTTTTCTCTAGTGCTTCCTTGAGTTTTTCACACTTCTTTCTAAGCTCTTTTAACTCCTTGATTTTGATGTCGGGGTCTTCGAGAGCCTGATATATTATCGCGCCTTCGCAGTCTCTTGGTATAGGTAGTTCCATGAGATAGCATATTGTTGGAACGATGTCTGTTAACCAGACTGTTCTCTTTAGTACATAGCCTTTCTTTATTCCAGGTCCTTTCATTATTAGTAGGCCTTTGAGCGAACCTATGCTGTATTCAGCTGTAGGGAGATGTGGCCCATGTTGTCCTCCGAAGTAAGGTGATACTGCGTAAACTATGTCGCCTATAGTGTCCCCGTAGAGCCCTATTATTCTGGCGTCTTCTTTCTTGAGGGCGAAGACTATTGGTTTGCGGCCTGTAGCGGGGTCAGTGTACTCGTACAGCGCCTTAATTACTTCGTCTCTCACTTTATCGTAGTCTTTGGGATCTACTATTCCATGTGGGTCTCTTCCCTTGAGGTTTATGAAAATATAGCATGATCTCTGTGGAACTGCTTTAGTTCTGCTCCAGTCTATGACCCTGTTTCCTTCTTCATCTATCTTGTAGGCTAAAAGCCCTGCTTTCTCTAGTATTTCTGCAACCGAGTACTTCGCGGTAGTAGCTTTAGCACCGTGATCTGATACTATGACAACTAAAGTGTTTTCATCTGTTTGTTCAAGTATTCGTGCTACTGCTCTATCGAGGCTCTTATAGAACTCGAGCTCAGCTCTCTGATAGTCTTTGAGCTCCTCTGGGCTAGCTGTAGCGGGGTCTATTTTATTTATGAAAGCGTGGTAAGCCCAGTCAGGGCAGTGGAAGTGCATGCATAGTAGAGCCCAGTCGCTGTACTTTTTCATCAACATGACGGCTATTTCTGCGAAGAACTTGTGCTCCATGTCAATACACTCTATCCAGGTATCAATGTCGATTAAGCCTAAGTTAAGTGCGTCAAATACTCCGTGTGTAGCAGGCAATCCTACGTCGTAAGGTAGCTTAATATCCTCAGGGTAAACGGGTATCTCCTTGGGGTCTGTGCAGCAGAGCGGAGTAACTAGAAGTCTTACTTTAGACGCGTCAGGCGAGAGCTCAAGGAGCTTTACTCTGAAAGCAGCTTCTTTTACGCCGCGCTCTGTGTCGAATTTCTGGTAAATTGTTTTGGACCACTCGCCGGGCCGGAGCACTGCGAATGCCTTCGAGTAGTCTTTTTCCTCGCATAAAGCTACTTTAGAGAAGCCTTCACCTTCATCTACTACAAGCATGTACCAAGTCTTTTCTCTTACCTTGAATTTAGCTCTCCTGTACTCTAGCTTAAGTTCTGCTTCAAGAAGTTTTTTCGCTTCAGGAAGATTAGCCCATCCACTAGCTTCCTTTAAAACAATTTTATTTGCCAGCGGCAAGTCCTCAGTGCAGAACACTTGTGCATCAGCTAAAGCTACAGCGACATGCGTTCCTTCAGGAAGATCTATTCTCCACTCGTTTACTGTGAGGCCTGTACCAGCCACTTGAACCATGTTTTTGGCTGTAGGAGGCCATGTTGAAGGCCAGTTAATGACAATAGCTCTAAGGCCAGCTCTCTCTAAAGCATTCCAAATGTACTCTGCTCTACAGAACTTTGAGGTGAATGCTGGGACTGTTTTGTTGAGAGGCCATCCAGGGAACCATATATTGAAGCAGGAGACTTGGTGAGTACCTATCCACGCTCCAGTAACAATAGTAGTCCAGTTGGGCGGGGTAATAGTAGGCAGTGGAACTAAGCAGTTCTCTGCATAGACTCCCTCTTCGATAAGCTTCTTAATTGTAGGCAACTCGCCTTTTAAAGCAAATTCGTATACGCGTTTAGCTATAGGTGCATCAAAACCAATAATAACAGCTTTATTGGGCTTCACAGATAACTATTAGCCTCAAGGTATATTTAACTACTCTAAACCCGAAAGTAGCTAAAAGGTTTTTCAAAAATGTAGTCTACTATAGTCTAGTTTCTTCTATAAGTTTGTATATTCTTTTAATACTTATGATAATGCTTACGAAAGTATATATTAATATTATAGCAATTAAACTAAGGGAATCCCACGGCAGTTCATTTACTCCTAGCGTATAAAATCGAGCTAAAGTTACAACGTAAGTCATGGGATTGGCGTAGACGACTGGGTGGAAAATTGCTGGAATGTATTCAAGAGGATAAAATACATTACTCATAAAGGCTACAACGTTTCCAAAGATGTTTAAAATTAAGTTCAGTCTTTCAGGTGTAACTGCTATTGTTGCTAGTAACATACTAAATGAAGCATATACAAGTGATGAAAATACAATACAAGTTATTAGCGCCAAAATATTACTTTTCGCTAAGAGACAGGGCATTACTACAGCTAAAGAAGCGAGAAGTGTTAAACCGCCGATAATTCCAATTATAGTTGACGACAAAAACTTGCCCACAATAATGTACTTGGGGTCTTCAAGAGCCACTAAAAGCAGTCCAAGCATACCACTTCTCTGATCAGAGAACAATGAAATAGAAGTCTCCGACATAGTATCGGCAAATATTCTGTGAAAAATCATACCGAGAACCAAGTACTCAATATAGTTTACTCCAGGAAACAGTTCTCTGTTTCCTATCATTGCCTGAAGCGCTACTCCTCCAATAACTATGTAAAGTACATCTATAAGTATTCTTATAAAAAACCTAGACTTCTCCGAAAACGCGGCACAAAGCTCTTTATAAACTAGAGTAAGAACTCTAGCCAACAATTTTCCTCCCCACTTCTTTAATAAATACGTCTTCGAGAGTAATTTTCCTGTAAACTACTTCAAGACAGTAGTCTTTAATCTTAGCGGTCAGCGGCTCAAAGTATTCTTCTTTGTCTAAAAATACATACAGAGTAGACCTTATTCGAGCTATTTTCTCCCCTAAGTACTCTGATATCGCGTTAACTACTCTATTCAAGTACTCTTCCTTAACTCTAATTTCGAGCACACCTACTCCGAGCTGTTCTTTGAGTATATTAGGTGCACCTTCTTTAACTAGTAGACCGTGATTCAGAAGACCTACTTTATCGCATAGAATCTCTGCTTCCATAGTATTGTGTGTAGCCATGAAAATAGTTGTTTTTTCCTCTAAGACTAGTCTCCTAAAGAGATCCCATACGATTCTCCTTGAAACGGGATCTAAAGTCAATGTAGGTTCGTCGAGTAGCAGTACTTTAGGACGTGTTACTAAAGCTTGCATAAATTGGATTTTTCTAATCATTCCTCCACTATACTCTCTAACTCTTCTCTTCAGGTGTCTTTTCATATCTAGTGCTTCAGCTAACTCATCTATTCTCTTTTTTAAAATAGAGGAAGGAACTCCCTTAAGCCTTCCATGAAAATAAACGTTTTTGTATCCAGTTAGCCTTAAGTCTAAGCAAAGGCGCTGAGGCACAATATCTATCAATTTTCGAACATGAAGAAGGTTTAAGAAGAGTTGCCAAAATATTAATTGTAGTAGTCTTACCAGCACCATTGGGACCCAGTAAACCATAAATAGTTCCTTCCCGGACTTCTAAACTCACGCCTCTTAAAGCAGTAACTTGAGAGTACTTTTTTACTAGGTTCTTAACTCTTATAGCAGTTTTCACTAATAGATATTTAATTCAAAAACATTTAAACTTTTTGAATAATAGCAACTTTATTAAATTTTGTAGATAGATATTTATTACTTCTGTTACATACTTGATTAATTTTAAAAATAAAGGTAACTATTTTTAGCGTTAAAGAATATATAGCCTTAACATAAGGTTCTTTAGAGATTTCTTTTGCAGAGTACTTTGCTTAAAGTAGTGTCTCCAGCTTATGCGAGAATAAATTAAATGTGAGTGTGTTTGTAAACGAGGCTGCTTAATATATGTCAGTAGCCTAGCTGCCTTAAATACTCCCTGCTCTCTCTCATACTTTGAGAAGGATCTTTTTCGCTGCGGTCTTGCTCGACAATAACCCAGTCGAGTTTCTCTGAAACGATCTCCAGTATTTTCTCGAAATCGATACAGCCTTTACCTAGCTCCCTGAACTTGCGGTGCTTCATGTCTTCTTCAGTACCGTCTTTGAGGTGAAGATAAGCTATTCTATCTAAATGTGTTTTAATGAAATCTACTGGCTCGAGGCCTCCGCACTTAACCCAGTAAGTATCAACGCAGAGTCTGACTAACTCGGGGTCAGTGTTTTCTATGATGATTTTCAGCCCCCAGGCATTGTTTACTATTTCGTAATCGTGGTTGTGGTAGCATACTGTGACATTATAGTCTTTGGCTAGGCGGCCAACTTCGTTTAAGAAGCGGCAGCTTTCGAGGTATTCTTTTTGAGTCTTGGTTTTGCCGCCTGCCCCGCTGAACGTTAAATAGAAGCCGTTAAATTCTGAAAGCATTTTTAAAGCGTCTTCTGCTTCCTTTAAATTACCTACACCTATGTGGAGGGCTACGAGGCTAAGACCGTAGTCTTTAAGGAGTTTTTTCCAGTCGCCGTACTTAACTAGAACTCTAGGCGATGTTTCTATACCCTCATAGCCTATTTCAGCAACTGTTTTTACTATTGACGCTAAGTCTTCTTCAACACGCCTACCCCATATAATTAGCTGAGCGCCAATTCTCATGAAATAAATATGCCCAAAAAATATTTAATACTATTAAGAGACTACTAGTTTTCCTTAAAGATACTTTCTGTGAAAAATACCGCTGGTAGCGGTATCTTTGACATATTTTTTAGCTTACTTATAGTGACAGCTAGTCTTCCAAGATTCTTCGTCTTAGAGAGACTCATATTCTTTATAATTAATAAATTAAACGATAATGTACTAGAACTGTTCACTACCTAAAGACTTTAAGTAGCTGATCAAATCCATAGAAGAAGGCTTGCATTTTCTCTAGCACGTCTTAGCGCTAACTTAAAAAGCATATATCCTAATATTATCAATGTTAAACTTTGTACAGTTAATACTTGAAGAAATAGATTCACGTTTATTGATGTTCCTAGAAAAATATATCTATACAATTCGATAATATATGTGTGCGGAAGAAAATAACTAACTAACCTAATGTAAGCTGGTATTAGTTGAAGAGGTATATAAGCTCCAGACAGTATTTTTATAACAAAGTCAAGTAGGTGAGACAAAGGAGACCCTCTTTTTGAATTAGTGAGAATAAAAGTACTAGCCTCTATGAGACCTAAGCCTACCATCGCAATTATTGATAAAATTGTTACTAAAAATGCCAGTACTAGGTCTATTACTTTAAATTTAAGCGTTAAACCAAAGAGAAGAAAGAAGCTCAATACAAGTATTATAGCTCTAATTGTTGAGAGTAATAAGTTTTCAATTAAATGAGAGATTACATAGGGCAGAAATGAGTTTGGAGCGAATAAGATTGCATCAAAAATGCAGTTCCAGTACCCTCTCTGCAGAGCACTATAAAGAGCTTTTTCAATCGTCATTAATATGTCGTATACTAAAAGACCAATAAGCACATAATTTGTATAGTTTTCTATATACATTGATAAAACATTTTTATAGCTAAGGAGTATAAGCAAAAATATAATGTTATCGATTAATACTTCTATGCATATTGTTACTAATGAGCTTAACGTGTAAATCCAATTTTGGAAATCAATTTTCAGAAAGACTAAAACTCTCTCTATAATCCTCATATTCCTCCTCACCTATTCCTGTTTTGATCAAATAGGTAAAATAGTCTTCAAGAACAGGGTCTTCAACTTCAATATACAGATAGCGGATATTATACTTGGATAATTTATCTAAGAGTTCTGAAATACTATATTCTTTTCTAGCCAGTAGGACTCTAAAAACAATTCTTGTGTATGGATATTTAAAAGAAAAAACATATACAATGCTTTGCCCAAAAATCTTTTTAAGCTTATTTAAAATTTCGCTATAAATACCGTATACTTCTAGCTCTACAACCATAAACTTTTTTGAAAATTCTTTTATTTTTTCAACACTAATTGATGATACTATTCTTCCTTTATTCATTATAAGTATTCTTTCACAGAGATCTTCTATATAGCTTAACTTATGCGAACTTATTAATATAGTTTCATTATCTTCCTTACTTAAAGTATTTTTTATTATTTCTTTTAACTCTTTTACAGATAGAATATCTAGTCCTCTAAAAGGCTCATCTAGCAGTATAACAGGTGTATATATTATTAAGCACTTAGCGAGCGCCAATTTTTGTCTCATGCCAGAAGATAGTTTTCTGACTTTTTCACTAATTCTTTCTTTTAGATTAAGTATTTCTAGAACGCTATCCACATCTCTTATGGGCTTTATTCCAGAGAAAGTATATATTTTTTGAATAAATTCTAAATTTTCTTTTACACTTAAATCTTCATAAAATGTTAGCCATTCACATGTACCTATAATATTAACTACTCTTTTAATTTCTTGAAAATCTTTTACTAGGTCTAGCCCCAATATATTTCCATAACCTTCATCGGGAAAGAGCATGCCAGATAGTATTTTAAATAATGTAGTTTTGCCAGCTCCATTAGGACCTACTATTCCTAAAATTTCATTTTCATGCGCAGTTAATGATACCTTGTTTAATACAGTTACATACTCATAGTTCTTTTCCTTGATAGCATTTATTAGAGCTACGATCCAATGTCCTCTTCCTAAGATAACAGAGGGCTCTAATTTTGGGCTTTTTCTAAATTTCTTTGAAATATTATAAACTTCTATAACTTTTCTTCTAATCACAACCACCTCTGCCACAGCCCTTTACGAATCATATTCTTTATACCAGTATTTAGTGAAAAAGAACCAATTATTGCATAGAGAATAGCCGTTATTATCATAATCATTAAGTGGCTTACATTCATCTTTATTCCTCTTATGATATTTGCCAAGTAATAGTATGGCGAAATTAAAGAAAATACTCGAAGATATGTTGGTAAAATTTCTAACGGGAAGTATATTCCTGAAACTATTACAAAGAATGTTCTGATAAGTAATACCATAGGATTAAAACCTCTAATTTCTAGACTAAGGGTAATGCCTAAACATAAAAAGCCTAGTTCTAAACAAGAATATAAAGCTAAAATAGTCACTATAATAAAGTGAAGTGATAAGACTACATTTTTCTCAAGAGTATATATAAGAAAGTAAAACCAACAAACTATAAAAATAGAGTTTTCTACGACACTCCAAAGCATACCTTTCAGTGTAAGAGCATATATAAGCTCTTTAATGCTCAGAGGAAGAATCATTTTTAAGTCTAGTCTTCCTGTTTTATATTCCTGAATAAATACGAGAGACGGAGTATATAGTGCTGAAGAAAGAATACTATCAACTACTATACCAGTTAAGATAAACTTACTATAGAAAAATTTCATACCAGTATAGTAATCGGTAAAAATAGCCAATAGTAAGAAGATTATGTAGATGCTCATTTTTGATAAAATACTCGTTATTAGTTCTAATTTATATTTTCTTTGTATAAGAAAATCAATCCTTATTAACAGTAAACTTGTTCTAATAATTTTTATCATTTTTATCACTTTCTAATAATTTTAAATATATATCTCTTAAAGAAGGTTTATTTACCTTAATACTACGTATTTTTAACTTAAAAGTCTTTTCAATTGTGTTTACAATCTCTTTAATTACCTTATCAAATACTCTGTATTTAATTGTTATTGTTATACTTTTATTTGAATTTACTATAATATTTTCTACTCCTCTTTCTTTAATACTGGCTAATAACGTACTCCAAGAAATATTGTTTTCTTTAGCTAGTTCTATTGTAACGTTTATTGTATTTGTTTTTGCTACTATATTTTGAATGTATTCAGAGAATATTACTCTGCCATTATGAAGAATAATTACTCTATCACATAGTAACTCTATTTCTTCTGGATAATGGGAAGAGAATAAAATAGTTATTTTTTCTTCGGAAGACAAGTAATTTCGTATAAATTCTCTTATTTGATTTGCTACTATGGGATCTACCCCTAAAGTAGGTTCGTCAAATATGAGTATTGGAGATCGCACTACAAGTGCCTTAGCTAATAGTGTTCTTTGTCTTAAGCCACTAGATAAATAAAGTACAGGTAATTCACTATATTCTTCCAAGTTCAGTACCTTTAATGCTTCTTTAATTCTAATTTTAGCCAAATTAGAAGGAATACCGTATAGTTTTGCAAAAAATTTAAGATTATCAATTATATTTAAATGAAGAAATAATCCTATGCCGCCTTGTCCTCCAATCATGGTAACGTACTTTTTAACTATTTCGGGCTCTTTTACAACACTGTAGCCATATACAAATACATCATTTTCATCAGGTTTTAAGACTCCACTTATGATCTTAAATAGCGTAGTTTTACCAGCTCCATTAGGACCTAATATGCCCACAACCTCTCCTTCTTCTACATCAAAAAATATATTATCTAAAACTTTCCTAATTACCTCTTTTCTTTCTATCATAATTTTGTATGACTTTGAAATACCTCTTACAGAGACTACAGTCCTTTTCATAGCTCATTAACCTCTTCTTTTAATGCCTTAATAAGAGTAGGATTTACTCTATAGACTAGTATTTTTCCAACTTTCTTTTTCTCTACTACATTTAATGCAGTAAGTGAGAGATCTTTACTGAAGTATTTTCCTCCTTCCAAAGCTTCTTTAATATAATCAGGTTTTATATTTATTTTCCTTGATATTTCATATATATGCATATTCAGGATATTTAGCTAATAGATATTCTAAAATTTTCCTCCTTATATGACTTCTTCTTAGACTCATCCTAAGTTTAGCTAGCAATAGGGGATCTGCCATATTTTTCCCTTTTCTATAATTATTAGTTCAGTTGGATATAAAAAGATTACGCCAATATTATTACGTTATTTTTAAAGTTTAATAGGAATATTATACAATATGGCTATAGTCAAGAAGTGTAGTGTATGAAAATAGTTGCTCAGATTTGATTTTTAAAATTAAATCAAGTATTTTACTTAAGAGCAATACTTCGTAAATAATATGAATAGAGCATGTTAATGCAACAAATTATTTCATATTTTAAGTATATTTTGAATGATAACAAAAATATTTGTCTAAGATTTTTTGAATTAAATTGAATCTCCAAAAAGATGTCAGACAGATATAATGTCAGGAAATTTTAACTTATATTTTTGTATTATGTTGATAAAGAAGTTAATATTCAAGAGTACTTAATGTTGCTAAGAGCTCGCTATTCTTTTTTGAGATATTTTTCGAGGAAGAGTATTGCGGGTAGTAGTATTTTTAGCATGTCTTCTAGCTTATTTATAGCGTGGCCTATATCCGGCACTACATGAACTTCGAATGTTACCTTATTTTCGAGCAGTCTCTGCACGTACTTTAATACAGGTTTAAGTGGGGTTCTTGTATCGTTTTGTGGGTGGATTATGCAAATAGGTGTCTTAGCTTGGTCCACATATGTTGCCGGTGACCTGTCTTTCCATAAGTCTCTGCGTCCTGCGAAGAGAATATTGATGAACTGTTTGAAGAGCGCGTCGCTCAGCTCATAGAGTTCTTCCCAGTCCGTTATACCTGCCCCCGCTACACCACATGTCCACAGCTCTGGGTGCTTAGCTGTAGCCAAGAAAGTCATGTAGCCGCCATAGCTATAGCCCATTATCGCTACCTTCGAGGCTAGTTTGTTCTCTAAAGCCCATTTTCTAGCGTAGATTACGTCTTGAAGATCTCCGCCGCCAGGGTCTCCGATATCTAGTATTCTGAAATCTTCGCCGTAGCCTGTTGAGCCCCTGAAGTTAGGTGCTACTACATGGTAGCCACATACTACCAGTGACGCGATCATAGTATTCCATAAGTCGGCTACCTGCGACCAGGGGCCTCCGTGAACATATATTATCGTCGGCCCTGGCTCGGGCGCTGCTTTTGATTTAACTACGTATGCTGGTATTTCTAGGCCGTCGAACGACTTGTAATTAATGAAGAGTACTTCTCCTAGCTTTTTCTCTACTTCAGGAGGGAGATCGTTTTCAATCAGTACTTTAACCTTATTTGTCTTCAAGTCTACTTCATATATTTGATATGGCTTAGTGAGTGAAGAATGTGAGGCATAGACTTTGTCTCCTACTATAGTGATATTTGTAGTAGTTCCCTCGGGTAAGGGCACTTTTTGGCCATCGATGAATACTCTTGTTCTACCATTTTTATCGCCGATGACCCATATTTTGCCGTCTTTCGTCCAGTCGAAAACAGAGTTTTCTGTTGGAGAGTATTCAGCATAGTCGCTGTATGTGAATTCTGGTCTTGTCAGCTCGTCGGACTCGATGTCGTAGACTGCTAGCTTATTGCCTCCGAAAGCATTTGTCTCGAAGAGTATTTTCGACTTATTGAGGCGAGGAGACTTGTTTATACTGCCTTCCTTGGGCGTATATACTTTAAGCCTGTTTTCCTCTAGACTGTAAATAAATAGTTCCATTGACTTAGGGTTCTTAGCGAATGTGCCGTAGCCAACAATGTATTCTTCGTTGACGTCTGTCACTATAGCCAGAGACTCTAGTTTTACTAATTTCTCGTAGCTCCCACTAATGTCTCCTAAGTAAAGCCCCATTTCGGCGCGTGTGGCACCAGTAAACGCTACTCTTTCTCCATTAAAAGCTATACCGAAAATCCTCATGGGAGGGGCATCAAACAAGAGTTTCTTCTCTTCCTTGTCGACGTGTACTGCAAAAACTTGGTGCTGTTCTTCTCCTTTAGTTACGTCGCGCGTATATATTGCAAGAGGAGTTTTTTCAGAAGGTTTAGCTATAGCGGCTATTCCTCCTTCAGTCAGCCTCCTTCTATGTTTAGTTGAAAGGTCTAGAGCCCATATGTCGGTAGCTCCTTCTACTGTAGATAAGTAAATTAATTTCCCGCCTGTATAACCTGCTAAGAAGTATCTAGGAGTTCTTACTACTGCTTCGAGAAGTCTTAGTTTATCTACAAGACTCACATTTCTACTACTCTATACACATGAAATAAAACTTACTAAGTATGTATTCGAGCGCTATGACAGCTTAAACTAATTAATTCTGCTTTATCAGTAAGTCATATGATGGAAATAAAGCATGTCTGTACATCAAAGCCATTTCATATTCTAGCTAAACCCGGAGATATTGCTAAAAAAGTCGTGTGCTGCGGAGACCCAGGTAGAGTCCTGGTGCTAGCTGAGCTTCTAGAAGACGCTAAGCTAGTTAACGAAAATAGAGGTTTTCTGACTTATACGGGACGCTACGAGGGAGTAGAAGTTACTGTAGCTACTCACGGTATAGGAGCTCCTTCGGCTGCTATTGTTTTTGAAGAGCTCTTAATGCTTGGGGCAAAAACTATTGTCAGACTTGGGTCCTGTGGAAGCTTTCATGATGATTTGAAAGTAGGTAGTGTTGTTGTAGCTGAGGGAGCAGCTTATTTGCCTGGAGGCACTATAGGAATGTACATTGGCGACGCCTGTTTTCCAGCCGTGCCAGACTTTAAGTTAACTGAAGCCATATGTGAAGAACTAGAAGAAAAGAAAATAAGTTTTAAGAGAGGAATTATTGGGTCAAGTGATGCTTTTCACGCGGAAGAAGACTACATTACTAAGTGGAGAAAAATAGGAATTATTGCTGTTGAAATGGAGTGTGCTCTTCTCTTTACTTTAGCGAGGCTCAGAGGTTTTCGTTCAGCGTCTGCTTTAATAGTTGTAAATGATCTTCTGAGAGGAGAAGTACTAGAAACTAGTGAGAAGAAGAAGCTTGAACGCGAAGTAGGCGAAGCTATTTTAAAAGCGCTTGTTTCTTTTTAAGTCAATATCAACTAGTAGAAGTTTATTATTTGTACTATGCTTAGGAATTTGTATTTGTTCCAATTTATGGCGAGTAAGAGGAACATAAGCAAAAATTTAATATATCTAGTGTAAAGTGTAGAAGTGTATGCATATATTTCATATTGCACATGTCTTCTGCCTATGTAAAGCTTGTTCTCTCTTAATAGTCTTTTACGGCTGGGTGATAGCAATGACTGAGGCTTCACAGAATTTTATTAAAATAAAAGAGAAGTTTCTGCAGATGCTTGAGAATGACCCTGAATTAAAGCATGTTATTCTTTTTCACTTGAAAGTTAAACTCAATATAAATAATATTGATGAAATATTTAAGGACTATAATACTTTCAAAGAGGCGCTTTCAACTGTACTGGGAAAAGAATTTTTTGAAATACTTGTTAGAAGTCTTGCAAAAAATTGTTGTAAAAAGTAACTTATGACTATTTAAGACGCATACTGTCAGAGCTTTGGTTAGTACTCCTATCTAATAGAATTAATGCTTTATATAACACAGTTTTATAAGTTTTCTACTACTGAAGACTTGGAGTAGAACACCTTAATTACTGTCGTAGAGTATTTTGTTGATAAATATTTTATCACAATTATTAAATACCGAGAAGGCGGTGAAGAATCGTGAAAATAGGTTTCCATAAAGTAGTAATAACTCCTCCCATCGGAGTCTTTATGGCTGGCTATGCTGCTCGAAAAGATGTTTCTAAAGGAGTCCACGACGAGCTCTATGCTCGCTGTACAGTATTTAAGGAAGGAGAGAAAGTTTTTGCTTTAGTTTCACATGATCTTATTGGAGTTAATAGACCTCTTTACAGGAAAGTATTAGATAAGATAAAAGACACGGGCCTAAGTGAAGAAAACTTAGCTATGACTGCCTCTCATACTCATTCAGGTCCTGTTCTTACAGACAAGGTTATCAAAGACTTGTCTGAAAAAATTGCTGGCTGCATTAAAGCGGCTATTCTCGATGAAAATGATGTTAGTGGAGTAGACTGGGCTATAGGAGACGTACAAGACCAAGTAGTTAACCGAAGAGACCCCGAGAAAGGACCTGTTGATCCGCGTCTCCATGTAGTTAAACTAGAAGCTTCTCCCAAAAGCGTATTCATTGTAAACGTCACTGCACATGCAGTTGTCTTAGGGCCGAGCAATCTACTTATAAGTGCGGATTACCCTGGAGCCCTTGTAAGGAACTTAGAGCATATTTTCTGCCAAAACGCTGTTTTTCTCCAAGGATGCTGTGGAGACATAAATCCTGTTATAGGCTCTGCTCCAGGCGAAGTGTATAAGAGAATAGGGTCTTTTGAAGACGTAGAAAAACTAGGAAAAATACTAGCCTATGAAGCAGCTAGAAGAATACTTGCTGCTGCTAGAGAAGAACCCTGCTTCGACTATGTCTCTATTAAAGTAGACTTGGATATGTCCGAGTTCCCTGACTTAAAGGAAACTGAGAGAAAGGCATCTGAGCTTAGAGAGAAACTTGAGGAAGCAAGAAAGAAGGGAGACAGAGAAGCTGAAGCAAAACTCTGTTTTGAGCTATTTGAGGCAGAAAGAATACTCTACATGGCCAAAATATACGGCACTGGAGGAAAACTTTCTGCCAGAGTCTACGCACTAAAGCTGTCTAAGTCTACTGCACTAGTCTTCTTGCCAGGAGAAGTTCTCGTTAAAATAGGGCTAGAACTTAAATCGAAGTCGCCATTCCCTAATACAATTGTAGTCGCTTACACAAATGATTACTTAGGCTACGTTCCTCCAGCAGAAGAATACGATAAAGGAGGCTATGAAGCAAAGTTCCCTGTAACTATTTTAAAAAGAGGGTGCGCCGAAAAGCTTGTTGAAGAGGCGTTGAAGGCTTTAAACAGCTTAAAGTAGCATTTCTATTCTATTGAAGTGCCTCCTACACTCGAAAAATATATTCTTCTCTTTTTAACAATACTATACGTATGGAGGAGCAAAGAGAAACCTACTGCTACCCCGTAGGAGGATTCTTTGTTCTACCAGAACACAAGCTTAAAGGTTTTCACATAGTTTTTCAGCTGAGGCGGTAAAAGCCGTAGGTCTACTTGAGAAAGCAACTAAAGTATTTTCAAGTCGAAAAATACCTATAGTTTTTCTGAGGACTTCGATTCATGAAAAGGGAGCCTCTACAATAATATTCGTTGATTTAACTAACAGAGAAATAGATATAAACGATGTTGTAGCAGAGCTTAAGAAAATAGACTACGTTAAAGATGTAAAAGTAGTAGATCAACTAGCTAGCGGAGTAATAGTAGACCAGTACTCTTTTCCGCCGATGATAGCTAACGAGAGAGCTCTTATATTGAGAGAACCTGTCTACACGGCTTTATTTAAGGACATTAAAGATAAAATAGGTGAAGAGTACTCTGTTTTGTTGTATTTCATGGGATTTCAGGTAGGGCAGAAGATGTACCAAAATCATTTGAAAATAGCGGGGGGCGACATAAATAAAGCTTTAAAAATAGCTTCAGCTACTTGTACTGTAGCAGGCTATGGCTTAGTAGAGGTAGCAGTGCTTGATTTAAAGAAAAGGATAATGGAGTGTATCGTACACAGAAACTTTGAATGCGAACTATACTTGAATCAAGGCAGGCCGGCTAGCCATTTCATGCGTGGAATGGTAGCGGGATGGTTTGCGGCTATTTGCGGAGTATCAAACATAGACAAAGTTGAGGCAAAGGAGATAGAGTGTATAGCGAAGGGAGATAAATACTGCAGGTTTCATGTCACTATTAAAGACTAATTCCACGCTGTTTAAGCCAGCTTAAAATACGGTCGGAAACAACATATACTTCTTTTTCCCTAAATTCTCTAATACTGCGGCATCCAGTTAAAGCTATAGCTATTCTCAGCTCGAGGAGAACTATTTCCAAGTAATTTTTAACAGCTTCAAGGCCTCCGCTGTAAGCATGCTTGAGAAACGGTAGAGCCATTCCGCCTAAATCTGCTCCAAGAGCAAGTACTTTCGCTACATCTAAGCCAGACCTTACTCCTCCAGAGCCTATTAAAGGAATTTTCGGAAGCACGCTTCTAATCTCTAAAATCGATATAGCTGTAGGCATACCCCATTCCTTAAAGCACTCGGCGAGCCTTTTCTTCAGAATGTTTCCTCTCTTTTCGGCTCTAATAGACTCTATTATATTCCAGCAGGTACCTCCCTTGCCCGCTACATCAATAGCGCTTACACCTGCCTCGCTTAAAGCTAGTGCTGCTTCTCTGCTTATACCGTAGCCTACTTCTTTAGCTATAATAGGGACTCCCAGCTCTTTAGACAAGACCTTAATTTTGCCCAGCAGCCCCTTGAAGCTAGAGTCTCCTTTAACTTGAATAAGCTCGTGAAGTAAATTCAAGTGCACTGCTAGAGCATCGGCGTCCAGCATTTCTACTGCTCTAAAAGCATACTCGAAGCCTTTTTCGCCAGCCAATTGAGCAGCACCAATATTTGCGATAATAAAAGCGCTAGGTGCTTTTTCGCGAACTACTTTAAAGGAGTCTTCTAGCTCGCTTTTCTCTATAGCTATTCGCTGGCTGCCAACACCAATAGGTACACCGTACTCTTCGGCTACATCGGCTAAAATAGCGTTGATTTTCTTCCCAAGAGGAGTTCCTCCAGTTAAGGCTTCAATTACTATTGGAGCTCTAAAGCGCCGACCTAAAAATAGTGTAGATAAGTCTACTTCGCTTGGAGCTACTTCTGAGCAAGCGTAGTGGATTAAATATACGTCATCCAAGAGACTTTCGCCAACAAGCTCTACGTTCTTCTCTACGGCAATTTTAATGTGTTCGTCTTTACGCTCAAAGAGTTCATCCATTAGTCCACTAAATATTACCTAATTATTTAAAATTAAGTACTTTTTTAACACAGCTTCAGCTAAAGTCGGCAGTATCTCGCCAGCTTTTCCTTCTAAAAATACATCCACTATAGGAGTTAAAGCAGACTCCCTTACATTAACCTCTATTAGCGAAGCCCCGTGCTCTTTAGCTAAGTAAGGTAAATAGGCGGCTGGATAGACTACACCACTAGTACCCACAATAATCATGCAGTCACACAGCAGTACGTGGTGTACAGCATTTCTCCAAGCGTCTTCAGGCAGAGGTTCACCGAACCAGACAACGTCAGGTCTCAGTAAACTCCCGCACTTAGGGCACTTAGGCAGAGGGTCGCGGGGGACGTCTTTGAATTCCTGCTTAAAGTTGCAGTTAGTGCACCTAGCTCTACGAAGGTTTCCGTGGAGCTCAATGACTGTGCAAGAACCCGCTGCCTGGTGCAAGCCGTCAACATTTTGAGTAATAACTGCCTTTACTAAGCCCCTTTTCTCTAACTCGGCTATAGCTAAATGAGCTGGATTAGGTTTTGCGCGAAAAACAATACTCATGCGCCACTTATACCATTCCCATACTAAGCTAGGGTTTCTTGTGAAAGCCTGAGGTGTAGCGAGTTCTTCTGCGCGGTACTTGCGCCAGAGACCGTTTTTGCCGCGGAACACTGGTATACCGCTCTCAGCGGAGATTCCTGCTCCAGTAAAGACTACTGTGTAGCGCGATTTAGCTATAAGTTCAGCCGCAGCCTCTAATCTGCTAAACACAAGGTATCGGCGGGAAACAGGATAAAGGTTTAACCGCCTGAAAAATAAGAGTATTTATCTGCATTTCCCATTAAACTATGGTGTAATGAAATTTCAAAAGGATATATCTCTGTTATTGATGATTAATATAAATATCTCTACATGAGAATAAACGATAGATTTAAATCCTAGAGTTTTAAAGTACTTATTGATGGTGTGTGCAAAATCTCAGGTATTAGATGAAAAGGGTATTAAAATCTTAAAAGCTCTTGCAGAATTCACTGAGCCAGCAACCTGTAAGCAGATCGCAGAGAAATCTGGCGTACCAGTTAAGAGCGTAATAGGCAAAATGAGAGCTCTAGTAAGAGCAGGATACGTTGAGAGACCAGAGAAAGGCAAATATATCATTACTGACCAGGGAAGAGAGGTAATTAAAGAATAAAATTTAACATAAATTTTTCTCAGTTTAATTTTTATATTTCTCTTCTTTTAAACCATGTGAGGCTAATTGATGTTATTTACGCTAAGCTGTTTCGAAAACCTCTTATTCTTTCGCATGAGGAAGATGTCGACGGCATAGTTTCGGCGACTATAGCTTACATTAAGCACCCTGATGCTGTAGTAGTTTTAGCGAGGCCTAGAGAGCTAGAACACTATCCCCTTAAAGTCGGGTGGATGAAGTATGTGAAATGGGATATTGTCGCAGACTTGCCGTGTCCTCCTAAAACAGTTGTCTATGTTGATCACCATAAGTCGAATATTCCTAGAGCGAAAATAGTTTACCACGACCCAGAGGCTCCTGCTGCAGCTGTCTTAATGGCTAAGGCAATGGGTCTTGAGGAAAACCCTTTAGTAAAAAAGCTTGTCGAAATAGCTGTTGAAGCAGACACAGCAAATATTGTTTCTCAAGAAGCATGGGATCTAAATGATGCAGTTAAGGGATCAGACTATCGGGGGAAAATATTTTTAGTTAAAAACTTGGCTAAACAGGGTCTTGAAGTACTGAAGTTAAGTGAAGTAAGGAAATGGATTGAGAGACATAGAGAAACGAGAGAAAACACCATTAAGTTGGCTGATAGGATTCGCGTCGAGCCAGTAATGGTTGTGAGAATATGCAGTAAGCTAGATATTCACGGCAGGGCTCTATCAATAGAGCTTGAGAAAAGAGGAGCGATGTTTACATGCATAATAGTCCCCGAGAAAAGAGGTCGACTTAAGCTCCACTTCGGGTCTAAAGGAAAGTACGACTGCTCAGTAATAGCTAAGAAAATGGGAGGTGGAGGACACGCGGTAGCTGCAGGGGCTTTAATTAAAGAAAGTGAAGAAAAGAGATTTTACATAGAGCTTAAGCAGTTTTTGAAGCTAAATAAACTGAAAGTATTTCTAGTTAAATCCTTTGATTCTATTGAAGAGATTACTGTTTAATCGACTTTAATATTCCTACCCATACGTTCCATTCTTTGTTGTAATTAAAGGAGCTTAGACTTGTTTTCTCCACCTTACTTAGAGTCATAGTTAGAGAGACTTTATCCTGGGACAAGTACTGTAAATTGACTTGTATCATGTAGTCTCCTTTCTTCGGAGCTAACAGTACTGCTTTGAAATATTTTCCCTCAAGAATCGTAGCCGGAGTTGTACAGACGACATTACCGCTCGAGTTAATTAAATTAATTCTTATATGCAGTTTCCCGGAAGCTATCTTCTCACTAGCCGTAAACTTAAGTTCTATTGCTGCAGGAGCGGTATCGACGCTAATGTTTAATAGTATTCCTTCACAGTTTTCTCCTACTGGTAAACTGTAAGCTACTTGAGGCGTTAGTTTCGCCGAGTATTCAGGCGAGCCTGTTTTATTTGAGCCCAAAATTAAGAGACTGTATTTTTCTCCAGAATTATCCAGTACTATGACTGCTCTTATTCCAGTGAAGATTTTTACGAGAAATCCTCCTTTAACTACATGTCCTCCACTTACATGTGCTCTCCACCTTACTACTGTTCTCGGAATAAGTAGTCTATGAACACCATAGCTAGGTATAATACCTGTAGGAGTCCAGCACTTTATAGCATACCCGGCGATAATGTAGTATTTTTCTTCAAGAGAGTAAGCTATTAACTTGCCTCCTAGATCTGTTTCTCCGGTTTTTGGTGGGGTTTTCTTGGAGAGGAGTCTGGTTTCCATTCCCCTCTCTTCATTGAAAACACCCACCCACATCGCGGGGGCTAGGGGCTTCGTCACGGGGTCGGGTTCTGACTAGATAACGTCCCTCCTAGGGACAATTGTCCCTAGGAGGCTCTTAAGAAGTATTATGTTTCTTTATTTTCTTTAATGCTCTTTTCGCTAGGTTCTCTAAAGCAGCTACGTCCCTATGATACTCCCTATTACACTGACTACAGTAAAGCCATCTATTGTCAATAAACTTCATTACTTTACTGCATACTGGACACTTTTTTGAAGAAAACGCCTTATTTACAGTCATGAAATATGCTCCTTCAATTTTAGCCAGAAATTGTATTCGCTTCTGCCACCCACTCATAAACCATTTTATAGCTCTGTTTATTTTTGGACTACTATTACACATCCCCTGCACATCTTTTTCACTAATATTTTCTATTACTACAACAACTTTTCTCCCAAGACTCTGCTCTCTTCTAATTAATTCACGTAGAATACCAAGACCTCTCCTTTTAGGGCACACTATTAAATTGCCGATCTTTCTCTCAAGCTGCCTAAGCTCTCTAAATTCTCTAGAAGAAAGCCCTTTCTTCTTAAGCTTACTCTGAAGCTCCGCCTTCCTCTTAAGATGATATTCAACTAGCCGCCAATTAACATTCGTTTTCCTTACTCCAATTAATTTAAGTTCACTATCCTGTACTCTAAATAACCCGAAGTACGCTCCATGAATAGCGTTGATGTCAACTGAAATCAAGGAGAGTCTACTACTTCTTAAAGCTTCTCTAATGTCCTCAATAGAAATCTTCTTTACTGAAACCTTGAAAACTACAATTACTTCAAAGAGTCCATTTCTCTTAGTAAAATTGAGGAACTTAAGTACTAGCTCGACAGGCTTCCACCCCCAGCTCTCCCTCTTCTTAATAGCCTTGAATATGCCTTTTTTCACCGGAATCCATGCGTCAATTTCACCACCAATTCTTAAGAAAACTCTGCTATCTTTCTCTACAAAATAGCAAGTATACTTGTAGCCAAAACGCTTTAAGAGAATTAGTGAATCAGCTCTGTGTAACTTTGAAGTAATATAGGCTCTCACTTGTTTTTGACTCCCCGGCATAATCAAGTTCTTTATTCTATAGCGCTCAATAGCAATTTTAAACGCTTCCTCCTCACTATAACCCTGCTTTCTCAGCAACTTTACTAAAACCCTGATTTTCTTCATATTCTCTCGAAACCTCCTCATTACCCTATAGATTTCTTCTGCTTTTTCTCTTGGAATCTTTACTCTAAATTTAAAAGCTACGTAAAGTTCCATAATTCCACCTCACTGGGAGAGATTCATGCTACTCTCGCTTCATTTAAGTATAGTGTTGTTTGAGGCTATTTAAGTAGTGTAGGAAAAGTTTTACTATACTGAAAGTATTCCATGTTTCAGCAATAAATATTTCTCAAGATACAGTAGTATAAGTGTAAGCTATGTTCTCTAAATGTTTATGTGTTTAAAAACTAGTTTAATTTCTTCGACAAAGAGCCACCGCTACAAGAAAGCGAAGAGTAGCTTAAGTATAGGCTACCAGAAGAGTTTAAGGTGAGTAGTAGAGTGATTGGAGCATAGATTAATAAGACAAAGACACAGTAATAGTTATTGTAGAGGAAAGCTTAATAGGAGTACTCTACAGATTTCTATACTGGTGGAATAGGAGGAAGCGGTGATTTTATATTGTTTTTATTTGATTGAGGAATATTTCTTCTATTTGTTTTCTTGATATTTTTGTTTGTTTAATATAATGTATTCTATTTCTTTGCCGCATGCAGGACATTTTATTGTCTGGAAGGCTGTGTCGCTGATTAACTCTATTTTCCACTTGTTGTTTCTTACGAGCCATACTTCTCCTTCAAAGGGTAAGATAACTAAACTAAAAGTCTATCAATTTTGTTTCTGCATCGTGGACACATCATTTTTCCTACTAGTTTCCTCATACTAAATTACTATTTCTTCCCATTATTTTAGTTTAGTGAGAATTCTCTAGAACTATAATTAATGACTAGGAATACCCTATAGACTCCCATACTAGTGGAACAAAAGAAAACAAACATACTCACTCAAAAGCCTCCTGGAGGAGTTTTCTCTAAGAAAAGTGCACCATATTCATTTAAGTTAACATTAAGCCACGTGATGTTAGGCGCATTTTCTACTTCAATTAGAGTGGGTGCCGATACTTGAATTGGCTTTAAGAGTATAAAGAGAGCTTCGCTCGAAGCAGCGCCTTTACTGCAAGTTATATTGAACTCTACTTCAGTATCTTTTAAGAAAATAGCCCACTTAGGGTAAAACTTTTTCAGCACATGTTTTCCCGGAGGTAGGTCTCGCTTAATATACCATAACTCCCAGAAGTACTTAGCTTCAGGGCGCCAGTAGGATCTGAAGGTAAATACTGCTCTATTTGAGCCGACGACGTTAACTGATATATTTACTAACTAGAGTATTCTTCGGAAACAGTTTCTTTAGTACTGTAGGCGAAGAACTTGCTGTAAATTTTAGCCGAAAAACAGTCCACGATAACTTAACTGAAGTTTTCTTAATTGTAGAAGGTACAGCAACAAGTTCAACATTTTTATTTCAGATGGTTTTTCTTTAAGTTTAGCATATCTCATATAGCAGACTAAAGCAGTTAATACTAATATTAGTGCAATTATGGAAACTAATAAAATCTTTTTCATCAATATTTGTGTGACTTGAGTTAGACTTATATAGTTTAAGTCATCCTTTGGGGAGGGCACTTGCATTTACATATACCTGAGTCATTGCTAGATAAAATAATTGAAGAAAACTGCATTAAAGTTGATTTAACAGAGCTAGTTTTTAAGGAAGAAAATGTAAGAGTATATAAAACCAAAGTAGATTTTCCGGCAGAAGTCTACTCAGTAGATACACTCGAGTCGAGGAGCATCGCATGTAGGCCTGAAATTGTCGGAGAGAAGTTCCTTGAGTTAAACAGAAGGGCTGCTATAAAAGCACTGAAAGCACTATTTTCTATCATAGAGGTACAGGAGCCCATAGTACTCTTACATATTCTTCGAGCATCGAAAGGCTATATGGTGCACGAGGCACTAAAACACTTAGGTAAAAGTTTCGCTGAAGCATATGTTAGAGTAAAGTATGAGGAGGGGTCTTTTAGAGACCATGTTGAGCGTAAACCTAAGGTAGTTTACCGCGACTACAGCTCTGTGCCTAGAAGTAATATTGCCTTGCTGCTAGCAGATACTGTAGCTACTGGTCTCTCTGCAGTAGAGGCTCTAAAAGACTTTGTTTCACGTAGCTCATCTACAGTGTCTCAGCTAGTGCTTTACGGATTTATTTCAGAGAAGGGTGCTAAAAAGATAGTTGAGTATGCTAAAGAAGTAGGAGTAGAGGAAATCTATGTTTTTGCTCTCCAGGACTTAACGCCTCTAGCCTACAATAACTATGACATGCCCCTATATGGCCCCGATGAAAGCTGGTGGAGTGAGCGCCATGAACTTAAGTGTCTCGGAGCAGTAGTAGATATAGAGGTTCTGAGAGAAATGTTGCCCTACTATGCTCCTGGAGCAGATCAGCCTGGCGACTGGAGCGAGCGACAGCCTAGGCTCTTCAATGGATACGACTATGAGCCAGGCGATATAAAGGGTCACTTAGAGAAAAGTTTGCATATGCTTGAAAAACTTCTAGAAATTTCTCGCAAAGCATCGTGGTTCACTAAAGAGATAGAGGAGATATACAAGGAGAGAATGAAGTGCATTAGAGACGTGCTGAGGACGATTTAGAGAAATTGCTCTACTTAAGGTCGAGGTTTATCGACCTGATAAAGCCTTAAATCAATACTTTCTATACTGTTATTGTGGAAAGCAAGATTATTTACAACGACGTATGGAAATCTTTTGATGAAAACCCTGTAGTAAAAAATGTTAGCTTCGAGGTCAACGGAGGTGAAGTAGTAGTACTCCTAGGACCTAATGGCAGTGGAAAATCTACATTGTTTAAAATGACTATAGGAGTAGTTAAGCCTGACAAAGGCAAAGTTTTTGTCAACAACATAGATGTCGCCGAGAATCCTCTTGAAGCCAGAAAAATAGTAGGCTTTATGCCCGAGGAAATAGTTATCTACGAGTCTCTTAAAATAGAAGAGTACCTCGGCTTCATTTTATCAATATACGGCATAAAAGTGAGCGAAGATAAAGTAAACAACATTATACGTCTCTTGGGCCTAAGCGAACATTTAGACAAGTTCATCGGAGATTTAAGCTACGGCACTAAAAGAAAAGTGCTCTTAGCATCGTTGATGCTAAGAGAGCCTAAAGCGCTTGTCTTAGACGAAGTGTTTACAGGACTTGATCCTGTTGCAGCTAAAATAGTGAAGACGTGGATAAGAGAGGCAGCTGACGCGGGTGTACCAGTGCTCATTTCAACTCACGTCCTGCCTATTGCCGAAGCTATTGCAGATAGAGTGCTTATTATACACAGAGGAGAGATAGTCGCCGAAGGTAAGCCAGGCGAGCTCAAAGAAATTTTCGGAGCAAAAGAGCTCGAAGAAGTATTTCTCAAGGTGACTGGATACAGCCCTGAGTACGAAGACGTGATTAGAGCTCTCTATAGGTGATACAATGACATTAGAGCTAGAATTGGCTAGAGTACTGGCTCGTGAAGTATCTTATCGATCGCGGAGAAGTTTTGGTAAAAGGGGAGTATTCGGCTTCATGCTGGGAGAATATAAGCCCTCAGCCGTCAGAGCCAATTTAGTAGGGGCAGCTGTTTTTACTCTAATCTCATTACTTATCTCCGCAGTACTACTAATAGCTCCTCCTAGCGCGGCAGAACTTCTGTTTTCCGGAATATACTCGGGCTTAATGATAATGGGCTTATTCATAGTTCTTTTAACTAGCATAGGCTTCACATCAGTCTATGTCGGCGAGCGCCTAGTAGACCTATTAGTAATGTTTCCACTCGACGAAAGAACTATAGCCGAGGCTTACTTACTTTCACTATTTTTGTACTGGGGTGGAGCATCAGTACTCTTCATATATATTCCTCCACTAATAGCAGCTGCTTTTAAAGCTGTAGATCCCGTCTTATTAATTGCTGCGCTGCTTGCATCAATTATTCTCATAGTATTTGGGTATGCTTTAGGCTTAGGGCTAGGAACATATGCTCAGCTTGTAAGGAAAAGAAGTATCTTAAGAGGGCTCGCTACTTTAGCGTGGCTAATAGTATTTGTTGCATTTTACTCAGCAGGCCAGCTCATTAGCTATGTTTCTGAAGTAATGAGCCTAGCCGAGCTCAGCGTAGCAGCCTATATTCCCTTTATAGGAATGTTGTTTATCAAGAACAATCCTCAGGGAGCATTTTTCTCCGCAGTATTGAGTGTAGCTCTTCTAGGCATCTCTTACCGCTTTGCAGTCTCAAGGCTGGGTGTCTTAACAGGGAGAGTCCAAGCAGGTGTACTCAAAGTAAGAGCCCCTGTCTTAACTAAACTCAGAGTCGTCAAAGAGCGTTACGCTGAAATATCTGTTGAAAGCTCAATTAAAGGATTTATTTCAAAAGACATAAAACTACTACTACTAAGAGAGCCGAGGCGTCTAGCGAGTATTCTTTACTTTGTAGTTTTCCCCTTTATAGCGTTCTTACCTGAGCTTACTACTCGTAACCCAAGCTTAACTAGCGGAATATGGCTAGCTATATTCCTAGGCGTATGTGGCTTAGCAGGAGGAATCATTGGTCTAACTTCAGAGACATTATACTATATTGAAGGCGAGGGGGCTAAAGTACTATACTATCTTCCTATTACTAGAAGAAAACTTGCCTTAGCTAAAGCTGGATCAATATTCCCTATAGCAACTATTGCTGCGTTTGCGCTAGCTATACTGGTATCAGCAGCTTTAGGTGACATGTATTTAGGACTATCTATATTCATTCTCATAGTTTCTTCTGCTTTCTCGACTGCACTGATATGTTCGTCGCTCACAGTGAAGTACTTGCCTGAAGTGCCTTCAGCCTGGACAGAGGTAACTATTTCTCGGGCTTTTCAATTAGTCGTCAAACTAGCTGTCATCTTAGCATTAATTGCAATGGCTTTTACTCTCCCCGTGGGAATCCTGCTAATTTATGGAAGCAAGTATCTCAGAATAGTTCCATTACTGGAGTCAGCTATTCTTATTCCAGCAGGCTTAGTGATCTTCGCAGTAGCTGCTGAAAGCAAGCCTCTCTAAAAATATAAATAGAGGGGCTATGAGTGCTTAAGTGTGTAGTAGCTCTATGAGAGCTACAAAGAAAGTAGGAGCGCTGCTTTTTATTACCTCTGTATTTTTAATGAACTTGGCCGCCACAGTTATAACACCAGTTTTACCCTACTTTATAATCAACTTAGGTATAGACATGAAAGTTTACGGTGGCATAGGAACTGCTACAAGTGTAGTTAATCTATTTCTGAGAATACCTTTTTCCACATTAATACCTATTATAGGCTATTTCAGCTCACTTGCTCTAGGAGGAACTATTTTATTTGTGTCAAGGATATTCTACGTGCTGTCTTCTTTAGGAATATGGGCGCTTTACACATTTATAGCAGCCTACTTCTTTTCATCTGCAAGATTCTCTTTTATAATGATAGCGAGGTCGTCTATTGTAGCTAGATTTACTCCCCAAACTAGGAGAGGAATGGCTTTAGGAGGAATAGCGTCTATAGGAACTATAGCGTCTTCTATAGGACCTTTCATAGGTAGCTATCTTTACGAGCACACAGAGTCGTTTACAGCAGTTTTTGCAGTATCAGCTGCTCTTTCTCTTCTAGCAGTAATTATTTTGTTCCCTTTGTTAAGAAATGATATTAAGGGGAAAGTCGAAGAGGCTGGCTTTAGAGGGCTCAAAGATATAGCGAAAATACTTAGATTTAAGAAATTAAGAAATAGTTTAATAGTATTTGCCGTAGACGCTTTTTCTTGGAGTATAGCATCTATGTATACTTCAATATACTTGGCGCAAGAAATTGGAGCTACTCCTACAGACTTAGCTATAATAAGCTTTATTTCAAGTACTGTAGGAGCTGTAGGATTTGCGGCAGCAGGGTATGTTTCCGATAGATTTAAGACTAGAAAAATATTTCTTTTCATATCTGAAGTGTTTGGAATAGTTTATTTCAGCATATATGTATTTTCGAGAAATATTAATCTGTTCTATATAGCTGCCTTAATGATGGGATTTGTTATGAGCTTTTGGGGACCTATAGCTACAGCATATATTACTGAGAGAGGAGAGGAAATCTCAAGAGAAGTAATTCCAGTAGTGCTGGGAGTCAGAAGCTTTATTTTAGGTCTTGCTAGAACTCCCGGAGGAATTGTTGGAGGAATACTTTATGATATTAGCCCTACTCTACTTTTTCAAACAGCCTTACTACTAGTTTTTGTTTCATCAGTCCTGATACTTCTACTTGTGAAGGAATAGTACTTATGCTGCCTGTCATGGGCATTATTTGGTCCGGCAATTGAATTAATTACTTTTACTATTTTATCTATTTCTTCTTTTGATGGGCTCACATCTAATATAAATGTCTTTAAGTCTAGTAGCGTCTGGTGGCCGTTGTAAGCAATAAACCCTAGTACTATTAAAGCTGCTACTACGTCCCATATACCCGAAATAACTGTAGCAAAAATAACGCCTAGAAGTACTGTAGCTGACTCAGCTACATCTATTGATATGTGCTTCGCTTCAGTTCTCAGGGCAATACTGTATACTTCTTTCTTCCAAGTACATGCAGAGATACTATATACAGAAATGCTATTTATTACGAAAGATAGCGCTGCAAAAACTACTGCAATAGGATCTAGTAGCTCTGTTCTCTTGTTCTCTAATACTTCGTGTAGGGCAGTGGCCGCAAAGATTTCCAGAAAAACCATGACTATGAGCACTAGTACTGAAGCATACGCTTTGTATCGGTAGTGTCCATAGGGGTGCTTTATGTCGGGAGGCTTTCTAGCTCTAATATAGTATTTCCTTACAATAAGTCTTGAAAAAATATTGAGAGAAGAGTCTAATGCGTCTACAGCAGAGCTATGCTACCCGTAGCTATACTTCCAGCTAGTTTTACAGCAACTCCAAGAGTGCTAAGAGAGATAGATATTTTTAGGGCTCTAAGGGGGGCCTTCAAGTATTCAATCACCTTTAACTGAAGCATCAGTTGTTAAAAATGCTTTTACTTAAACCTTAGCGCTAAACTTCAAGACAGCTAGTTGGCTACTTTTTACATTTCTACTCCGGCGTAGTCTTCTTCAATAACTTTTAACTACTCTGTACTTCTTTGAAAGAATTCTCTCTAGAACTTTTATAGGAATTTTGCTAGTCTTCACTTTAGTAATGATTTCTTCTAGCTCTTTAAGTACTCTATTAAGTCTCACTACGAGTGGTCTGTGCATTATCTAAGTAAATTATATTGAATAGAAGAAATTTCTCTAATTTTTATATGGATTTAGCACTGTTTCATCTCTTTAGAAGGAATTAAAATACTATTAATATCTATATTTAGCTTCGCTAGTATTTCTGTAGCGTGCTCGTGAAGAGTCTTACACACTGTACAGAAGTAATCTATAGTGAGTTCGTTACACGCTATTGCTTCAGCTATTTTCTTACTCAGCTCTACAATAACTGGAACACTAGATAATTCATCAAAGTGCTTCACTTTTCTTTTACCCGTGAGATAGTAGTTTAAAAGAGGCTGACTTATCCCGAGAATACAGGTTGCTTCAAGCTGAGTAAAATTATACTTTTCAATCAATTCTTTGGCTATAAGAACTCTCATTACGGGAAGAACTTTTTTAGACAGTATTTCACAGAAAGGAGTAAGCATACAATCACCTATCCCAGATATTTCTCGAAATAGCTAATATATTTAAACGCGTCGTCAGGATAAATGAAAACATAGACACCTGGACTGAGATCTCTACGTAATTTGAGAAAGCCGCTGTAACAGCACCCGAGCTCAAGCCTATGAGCAGTCCTTCGCGTCTCGCTACATAAACGCAGCCTTCTATAGCTTCTTTAAAAGATATTTCCCCTACTCTATCTACCTTTACTTCAAAAACCACTTAGGCTTATTTTCAAGCCCCTTTATTCCAAGTATACTGCCCCCTTTTGCTGGGACTACTCCATATATTCTCATTGAGTTGCAGTACTTTGACTTAAAGTACTTAGAGAGAGCAGGCAGATATGCCCTAAATTTTAGTCCAAGAATATTTGATAAACATGCCATAGATATTCCAACGTTACCTGAAGTAGCCTCATAGAGCTTTCTCAATCATAATTCTAATTTCACATGCCCTGCCGAGAATATTTGGCGTGGACTGACTGCATCTAGTGCACTTACTTAGTTTTGGTGGAGGAATTACTTTAAGCAGTTTTTCCCTAAGTTTCATTTAAACATAAGTATTTTCCACTTAGTTCCAGGCTCCTCCACTCTAGCTCATTTAACATCCCAATAGCATGCGCAAACTCACAAATACAAGAGTAATGCCTAGTATTATTAGCATAATATAGCAGATAAGCAACTGTTTATAGTTTTTAACAACAGTTCTTTTTAATCTGCTATAATAACAAGGTGCAACTATTACCAGTACAATAAATAAAATAGTAAACACTCCAAAAAGTACTACATATCCGTGTTTTAAGCTTACTAGAGCGCCCAGTAAAGCTATCAAAGCTACTACAATAGAGAAAAGCAACCTAGACAGTGCTAAAAAATTAGCCTTTTCTCTCTCAAGCTCAGCGATTTCAATATGTTGTGTGCACATAGCCTGAGCTAGAATTATTGATATTGCTGTTAGTATAGTATTCTTCTTACTTCTATCTAAGCTTTCTCTCATATGCTTTATGAAAAATTAGTAGATTGAGAGATATTTATTTTTCTTAAAAAGAGTAAAAGATGTTTTTACTTAAGATTATTACTTTAAAGATATTTAGTCAAAGAATTATTTTACTTAGTTTAATGTTTTTCTTGTCGTGTATGCTACTTAATTGTCTTGTTAGGCAGTATATGGGTAAATAAAGGCGATGAAAGTCAGGGGTAGATGGAATAATAAGCATAGTGATGATGAACTGTTTTCTAAGCGATGAAGAAGTGTAGCATGGTTCTATTTCCCTGGGTTTAGGTGGAGCAAAAACCTGATAAGTTCTGTTGTGATGACGAAGATTGTTCTGTCTACGGGAAAGATTGGTATTGTGATAAAACGGTATATAGATGTAAACCTTCTACTCCCTCTGGAGGACAGGAGGAACGTGAAAAATGTCCTGATGAATGTTTCGATAATCTCGATAACGATGGGGATGGTTTTTCTGATTATTGTGATAGCGACTGTGTAGACTGTTTCGAATGTCCTGAGTATTATTATGGGGTCTACGACGATGCTTCGTGGTGTGATGATAAATGCAGGGAGTTAGGTTTTACGAGGGGCGAGGTGAAAAGCTGCGGAACTTATGAGGAAGCATGTGTTTGTTATACTCAATGTTGCACTCCTGGAAGTATAGAAGAGTGTGGACATGAAACGTGTGAATCGGAAGGTTATCCGAACAGGTATAAAGAATGTGGAGAGGTACCTGAAAAATCAACGTCAAAATATACAATTTATGAATGCATGTGTGGACCTTGTGAAAGAAATGAGGATTGTACGCCGGGAACCTGTTGTACTCGTGAAGGACCTGCTACTACTGGTAATCCCGGACCCGGTGAGCTTGACGCTCAAAAAGCTCAATGTAAAAAACTTGAAAATTCATGGCTATGTGATCCTCCATCCAAGAATTTCCTCAACCTTCTAAACCTTCAACATTTTTCCCTGAACAGCTAGAATGAATGTACCAAACATCTGGCTTATCATTTTTAAGGGCGTAATCTTCAAATAGGGGTTTCTCGTATAACCATGGGTGAAAAGCTATGACTCCATCTATCTTGACAGGTTGGCCATAACCACGCTCTAATCCAAAGTCTATGATTTTTTTCTGAAGATAGTGGTTCACAAATCTGACAACATGGTCGTGAGCAGTGTTAGATCCTGGATAATCTGCAAATATTCGTGTAGCAGGCATACCTTTAATCCAATCAACAACAGCCGCAGCTAAACCACGGTTAGCTTCGGAAACAAATGGAAGTGGTGAGCGTTTACCAACAAACCATGTAACATAACCTCTATCTATCGGCACAACACAATCAGTTTCATTGTAAATTACTTTAAGTATACCACCAGAAGGATATTGAAACAGTGTCGTGTAATCTCGTATAGGTGTACCATCTTGATAAGCTTCCTTACAATTTGGCCAATTAAGACCAATTCCAGCGTAAATGTTATTATGTGAAATCCTGTAAGCAAGCGATTTGACCTTTTTACCCTCAATCACATCTTTCTTGTAATTCTCGAACCACCATAGCGCAGGACTCATACCCAGCTCTGGGTCGTAATTGACATTTCTTCTTCCTATTTCTAAACTTCTCGAGAAAACCTTTCCAGTTTTCATATCAAGCTTTAAGATACTTGGGGGAAGTAACTGATACTCGAGCTTGTATGGATTACCCCATTCAGTCGCATCACCTTCCTTCAAGAAGTATATAGACAACTCAAG
>CBDUKN010000014.1:0-68177 GCA_965367815.1 uncultured Thermoprotei archaeon | reverse complement strand
CCTAGCGAAGCGTCGCCTGAATTTGTTAAAAGCGTTAATAGGCTTATGAGAGGACTTGACGACGACCCCTATGTAGACGCTGTGTGGGCTATATTAACTGGATATAGTTATGATGATGCTTTGAGGGTAGTTTTAATGAAAGGCTTTAAAGTCAAACGTATTCTAGCGTGCTGCTGTGTTAGGTGGGTTTACTATATTAAAGAAGGAGGAGTAATGAAGCCTGAAACAAAGTACGGTATACTCTACATTATCTATTCCAATGGAACAAAAGTGGAGAAGAAGATACCTAAAGACTCTACGCTACTTCTTGCAGACTTAGTGAATAGTAATCAGTTTGACATGATTATTACGAGTGGTCATGGGAATCACGATAGGTGGCAAGTACATTACCCTGACCCTTGGCCTGAAGGCTACTTTGTTTCAGAAGACGGAAAAGTATATGCTATAGCGGCAAATAACTCGGCGCACTTAATTAAGTCGACTAACCCTAAAATATACTTCGGGCTAGGTAACTGCTACATAGGAGCAATAAGGGGAAAAGACAGCATGGCTCCAGCATGGATACATTCTGGCGGAGCAGTATTCTACACAGGATATGTTATCGAAGAAGGACCCTACAGCTACATGATGGGCGGAATACCTGCTTACTTTATTGAGCAAGACAACTATACTTGGGCTGAAGCCTTTTTCGCGAACCAGCAGTCAGCGATCTTCGATATGATCAACTTGGTTCCAGGACCTAACCACGAGTACTTGAAGAAAGACATAAATGGGCCAGCGCTCTACGGAGACCCAGCACTCGATGTGAAAGCAGAGGTATCTATTGAGCGAATGTACACGAGATTTATTCATGTAGAGTATCTTAATCAGACCTACATGAATATAACTGTAGGTATAATAATGAACAAAGATGGAACACCCGGATGGAACGGTAAGTGGGGTAATAGACATCCAGTGATTATTCTTCCATTTAGAGTAGAGAACGTGACAGTAATCTCAACAAATGCCTACAAGGCAGTAGTGGCAGACAACTTTGTTCTACTGTACGTATGGAAGAAAGGAGATCCTCCGCTTAAAAAGGGCAGCGTATACTATGTGAACTTTATCGCGTGTAAAATGAAGCGTCCTAGAAAAATAGTATTTGAAAAGAAACTTGACTACACTTACTTAATGTACTTAGCTGCATTAATAGCTGTAGTAGTTGTAACTATAGCTATTTTGCGGGTAAGAAAGTTTCATAGAACATTTATTTAAGACGAAAGGGTTACTCATTAATATTTTTTCTTCATAATATTAACTAGAGGAATATGGAAATCTACGAGTACGAAAAGTTTCATATAATAGTTTTCCCAATTATATATATTAAGTAAGGCAAGTTATGTATGTTTTCATAGGGGGCAGGTGGCTTAAAATGAGTGAACAACATGTTAGAATGTTAATGGATCTTGGGCTCACGTATCAGGAGGCAAAAATATATATTGCTCTATGTATTAGGGGGGTAGCTACTGTAAGCGAATTAAGTGATTTAGCTGGAGTACCTTACACTAAAACATATGATGTATTGAGTAGTCTTGAAAGCAAAGGACTTGTGGTTTCTCTAGGTGGGAGGCCTATTAAGTACAAGGCTGTTCACCCTGAAATAGCCTTAAAGACACTTAAAGAAAATCTTGAAAATGAGTACCGGAAGAGAATAGAGAGATTTGAGAAAGTAGCTCGAGAGCTTAAAGATAAACTTGTTCCAATATATGAGAAAGTCCCTGTATCACGGGCAGAAAAGCTAGCTATTTTTCTTAAAGGCAGAATTCCTGTAAATAACATTGTTTCTGAAATGCTCTCTGCTCCCGGACCTATTTATGCTATATTAACTAAGCCGACTTGGAGACGATTATCAAAGTACTTGAGCAGGAGACTTAAAAACCCCGATTTCAGGCTAATTGAAATAAAGGAGTGTGAAGCGGAATGCAATATTGTTTCAACAAGAGACAAGATACTAATTTTCTTATCGGTTCCTGATGACGAAGACATGCTTTCAGGACATGATGTAGGAATATTAATAGACAATAGATCTATTTCAGAAACTTTCTACAAGCTCCTTGAAGCTCTATTTGAGCGCGAAAAAATATGAAGAAACTTCTACAATTGCTCTTTTCTATTATTCTCTTAAGTTCTATTGTCGCTGAACCTATTACACTATTACCTAAAAGTACTGCGCTAAAGCTTTCTTTGCACCGTGTTAACAAACATTATATTGCCTTAATTAAAATTAGCATACCAAAAGAGTATATCTTCAAGTATCTCGTAGTCTCAGCTAACGCGACAGCATTTACTAAATTCTTCTTTAAGGTGAGGTAAAATCAAAGGTGTAATGTAGTAGTTCTTCTTAGGGATTATCTGATTAGGGTTAGTTACTCTGCGAACATTTCGGTAAAGTGGTTCAAGTAAGCCATAGTCGAAGCTCCACTCAGAGCTCTCTCTGCAGGGTACGTAAGCTATCTTATTTTTCTCTAAGACTTTGTATCTGCTTAGTATTAATTTCCATTCAATGAGTTTGTTAATAAAGGATACACTACGTTTTTCGTGTGTCTGAAAGTTTTCCTGCAATAATGTTAGTGAATATTCCCACGATCGTAGAGGAGGTGGCAATAAAGCCTATTTCGCTTACAGGTATTCCTAAGCTGTCAGCGTAGAGTGGAAGTGTAGGAGACTTAGACATCGTTGAACTCAATATGGCGAAGAACCTAGCTACACATATAAGTAAAAATATTTTCTGATCATTTTAATCCCTTTAATAGAATATAATGTCTTTTCTAACTTCTTCCCTAATTAACTTATATTTCTCGAATCTACTTAAATCCTTTATTTTTTCGGCGTACTTTTCCATAAGCTCTACTGACTTGAAGTATGCGTAAATAGCGTCTCATATTTTTAGCCCTAAGTTTACTACTTCTGAGTCATCTTTCGCGGCAAATCTTAGTCCACTAATTATCATTTTTATTCCCTTAGCCTCGGGAACTTTATCTAGCTCGCCTTCAATATCCATTGCATGGACAAGTTCCGCTATTTTATGTACAATAGCGTCTTTTATGCCGTATTTTTCGATTATTACTTCGAAGGTGCATTTATTGTTTTTGTGACATAGTTCTACACCTTTTATGTCGAAAGGTACAGTGTCTTCTGGTATAGGCTCGTATGACCAGTTAATGAAAATAAACTCTGCTTCAGGGTCTATGTATCTTTTTATGAGTCACGCGCTAGCAGTGCGGTCTACTCCTGGGAAATTTAGGGTAACCCGCTTCACCTGAAGTATCTATTGCCAGTATATTTATTGCTTTTTATTCATGTACTCAAGTATCCTGCAGCAGATTTTCTTTGAGGCTGAAAGCAAACTTTCTAGCTTTATTTAAGTCTTCTTCACTTGGTCTTCCCTTATTTATGCCCCCTATTAGCTTAAATGGACCGTAGTCTTCAAAACCTCTGCAAGAGAACTCGCCTACTATAGAGAACCCTTTTTCACGGAGCTTTTTTATTAAAGGCTTATGAAAGTTGTGGACAATAGGTATTTTCCTTATGCCGCTTGTAGAGAACACGAATGCTTTCTTACCCTCTACTTTAAGTAGTTTCTCTACTAGCTTGAAGAGACTCTTATGGTGTTTACCGAAGTATATGCCAGACCCGAAGCCAATTAAATCGTACTGTAGCAGAGTACTAGGGTCTACTTCCCACGCCTTATACAAGTCTGCTTTAAGCACCTCGGCTATAACCTTAGCTACTTTCTCGGTATTTCCGTAGTATACAGATGCATACACTACGGCTACTTTCACGCAGGAAATAGTGTGTTCATCTAGATAACTTCTTTTGTTCAATAGGACAGCGGCTATAGTTATTTTATGGTATCTCACGCTATATTAACGTGAAGTACAGCCATAGGGAGAGAGTTGAAGCAGCAATAAACCTAGAAGAACCCGATAGAGTCCCAATATACGTAAACACTATTACCGTCAAAGCTTACGCTAAATTGAGGTCTTATCTCGGTTTAAGCAATGTGGAAATAAAGCGTGCTTTACTCTCGTACGATGCTGCCTTACACGAAGATTTTCTGTGGGCACTCGACGTAGATTTCCGCGGCGTAGGACTCCGAATACCTGCTAAAAGACTGCCAGGAAGATATGTTGAAGACTGGTGGGGTGTAATATGGAAAGATTCAGGAGACATGGTTTATGTAGCAAAGCATCCTCTTAAAGATGCTAAAACCGTAGAAGATATCGAGAACTACCCTAAGTGGCCTAACCCAAATGACCCCAAGCTTATTGAAGGAGTTCGAGAAATAGCCAAGAAACTATACGAGGAAACAGACTATGCAATCTTCTGTGGTGCGGCAGGCTCGATTTTCCATAGATATGCTCATTTAAGAGGATTTAAGCAGTGGCTTCTAGACATGCGCTTAAATCCCGAGCTGTACAAAGCTTTAGCAGATAAAATACTAGAAATAGTCCTTGAAGCAACTCTTAACCTTTTAAACGAAGTAGCAGACTATGTAGTCTGGATATATTTTGGCGACGATATGGGCACTGAAACAGAGCCATTTATGTCGGTTAAAATGTACCGAGAATTTGTTAAACCATGGTTCTGTAAACTGGTAAAAACTATTAAGAAAGAGTTTCCCAAAGTAAAGTTCAATTATCACTGTCACGGAGCGGTATTTCAGCTAATACCAGAGTTCATTGACTGCGGCATAGACATACTGAATCCAATACTTCCTCAAGAAAAGGGTAATGATCCTATTAAGCTTAAGAAAACTTTTGGCAATAAGATATGTTTTCAAGGAGGAATAGATGTTGAGAGAATAATTCCTTTTGGAACACTGAGTGAAGTAGAGAAACATGTCAAGGAAGTAATAAGTATTCTTGCACCAGGCGGAGGATATATATTTGGCTTACAGCATATACGCGAAAATACGCCTCCAGAAAACGCGATTATGGCTTACCGTCTAGCGCTAAAGTATGGGAAATACCCTATTGCGAGTACTCTGTGAAGAGATATACTATAGAACTTATGCTTGAAGTATGTCGTCCAATGTATATACCTTTAGGTTTTCTTCTTCAATGAAGGGAGCGTTTCTACAGACTATTATGTACAACTTGCTATCGGTTTTGAAGTATCGAGCCTTTCCCACTAAGCTTTCGTATATTCTGGCAATGTCGCGGCGAGATAAATCGCTCCACTTTACTTCAACAAATATTCCTGTTCTTCTGCCATTTAATCCTACTATGTCTATTTCTTCACCTTTATACCACCATTTGCCAATTTTAGTGACTTTAGGCAGTTTTCCGCGGGCTATTTCTTCTGCTATGAATTCTAGTGCTATTTTTTCGAATACTTCTCCCAGGTAGTTGTTGTAGTCTTGTTTAATGTCTTGGGCCGTGAATATTCCCAGCTCTATTTCACTTAAATTTGGATAAATATATCGGAACCAGAAGCGTGTAAAGTTGTCTGCTATCTGGTATATTCCTCTCTTTCCTCCTGTTACTGGCTTAATATGCTCTATTAGCTCTATTTCGATCAAGTTTTTGATGTATTCTGTTATCGATGGTTTTCCTACGAAACTTTTTATTTCTCCTAGTTTTGTTTTACCCCATGCTATTGCTTCTAAAATTCTTTTATATGTACCTATTTCTTCGAACTCGTACCTGAGTAAAAAGTCTCCTTCTTCTTTTAAGAAGCTCTTAGGATCTTTCAATTCTTCGTCTAACCAACTCCAAAAAGGTGTTTTAATCTTTTCTAAGTAGTATGGAGTTCCTCCCGCGAAACCGTATATTTCGACTAGCTCTTGTGGCGAGGCGCTGGGGAAGAATTCTTTAAGGTACTTGAATTTAAGTGGTTTAAGTTTTATTTGGCCTGTTCTTCTGCCGTAAAGTGGAGATTTATAGCTCAGTACTTTTTCTTTCATCATTGATATTGATGAGCCTATGAGAATGAGCTTTGTTTTAGTGTTTAGTAAGTTTTCATCAACTATTTTCTGAAATAATGAAATTATTGTCTTATCTTCTTTAATTAGATTCGGAAACTCATCTATTACTATTATTTTGTTCTTGAGGAAATAGAAGAATGATTCCCAGTCTTCTTTAGCATACTTTATTTCGCTAGATACTTTAGCTGCAGTTTTCTTAAATCTTTCTAAGTTCCCTTTCTCTACAGCGAGATAATAGACGTATTCTTTATTTTTGAGTGCTTCAAGCACTAGTCTTGTTTTACCTACTCTTCTCCTACCGTAAACTACTATTAATTCAAACCTATTACTCTCGAGAGCCTTTTTTAAGGCGTTAAGCTCTTCTTCTCTGTCAATAAATTTGGCAACCGACATTATGATAATTTAAATTGCCTAACTTAAATTATTTTTGTTTGTCCAGAGCTTCGGCGAATATTGTGCTAAGTATTTATATAGTCTAGGTCTTTAGACTATATTTAAATAAATTTTCGATTAGTTTAAGCATACTCATTTATACTCAAGCATCGAAGCTAAAAGCGGAGCATATTATGCCAGTATTCGAGGTGAAAAACGGGTGCTTTTACTATAAAGGAAAACCTTTCATTAAGACAACTGCTTACGGGAGCGGAAACTACTTAATAAGTCTACCAGACGAGTGTGTCGAGGATCCTGCTAGAAACCTATATTTAAGAGCAGGTTTTACTGCAGCAGAGTTCTGGGCTCGATGGAGAGAGATTGAGCCTTATGACGGCATATGGGATTTAAGCAGCCTAAAGAATTTACTGGAGAAAGCTAAGCGCATGAGTATTGGAGTATTTATTCACTTTGATCCAACGCCACCTCAGTGGATGTCCGAGAAATATGGCTGGTATATTATTACTGAAACTGGCAGAAGAGTACTTATACCCTATATGGGCACCGTACCTCACGACGAGAATTACTTCAGAAAGCTAGAAGAGTATGTCAAGAGGGTAATCGAAGTTGTTAAAGAATATGACGACGTTGTAGTAGACTACTGGCTTTGCGGCGAAAAATGGGCTCTTGTGCCTGAGTTTACTTCAACTGAAAGAGGAATAGAGGATGCTAGCTACGACGAGCGCACTGTATCCGAGTTTAGAGAGTGGCTTAAAGAACAGTTTAGCCTAGAGGAGCTCGGTGAGCGCTGGAACAATGATCCAAATACTTATGGTTCATGGGAAGAAGTATATCCTCCGGTAAGCCTTAAGCCTGAAGACTTTAAGGGAAGAAAGCTTTCTAAGTGGAAGACTGCTCGATGGGACTGGTATAGGTTCAAGCAGTATCTCTATGTCAAGGTATGGAAAACTTTCTGCGACATAGTCTACAAGTACGACCCCTATAGGCCGATTTCACTTGAAGTAAACATGGATCTACCGGGCTTCATAGGCCACGGCAGATGGTACAAAGTCTGTAGCGTAGCCAAAAATGCGCACGCAGGAATACAGGACTTCGAAGCTACATTTGAAAGAGCATTCTACTATATAGCGGTCTCTAGAGGCTCCTCAGAGCCTCCTCATCAGGTAAACGAGATGTCTGGTTTCCAGGACTACAAGTGGTGCATTAGACACGCATGGTTTATTCAAGCAATGGGAGGAACAGGAATGACTTTCTGGGACTTCAAGTCAGACTACTGGGGACTAGTAACAGGACAAAGCTGGAGATACAACAAAAAAGAAAAAGTGCAATTCAAGGAGTCGTATCTAGCTGTACAGAAACTTAACTCAATGTTCAGAAAAATAATGGATATTCTAGGAGCTTCACCGCCTCTCGAGCCGAGTATAGGCGTACTCCTTCTGGACGAGAACAGCTTCCATGAAAGCGGAGTCGCTGTAGCTCCGGCAATGAGATATCTCTCTCTTCTACTGTGGAAAGGCTACGGCTCTGAAACAGCTATTGCCACAGAAGACCACTTAGACTACGGCCGCGTAGATAAATTCAAGCTGATAATAGCTCCACACATAAAGTACATTTCTCGAAGCCACGCCGAGAAACTCAAAGAATATGTTAAGAAAGGAGGAGTACTTCTCGTAGGACCTTTCGCCGGAGAATTTGATGAAAAAGGAGATCCATATAGCAAAGTTCCCTGCGAGCCTCTCTCAGAAATTCTAGGTCTTGAGGCTGAAATAGACCTAGATAAAGAGGTTCTAGCACACTTAACTAGAGTGAGAGAATATCTTCCAATAAGACTGAGAACAGGAAGCTGGATACTAGAAACTATTCCTCCGTGGCTTGAAGGACACTTGTGGTCAGTTTTAAGGAGATCAGGACTAAACCTCGACCCCAACGCTAGAGAAGGGTGGGATTTCTTAGCACGCTACCTTAAAGCCAAATACAGAGAAGCCTATGTAGCAGAAGATTTCGAAGCCCTAAGGAAAGGCGATGTACTGAAGTGTATTCCTGTGCAGAAAATAGCTTTAGAGAAGGCTGAAGGCATCTGTGTCTGCGGAGAAGCTCCAGTCCTCACTGTAAACAAATACGGAAACGGCTACGTAATATACTCCGCAGGAGTCTTCAGCAAAGAAAGTCTCGAGAAAATACTAGACTCCGCTCTCTCTCTAGCAAGCTTAACCCCCTATGTTAAAGTGCAGTCTCCTATCAAACAAGGAGTTATCTGGGGTGTTCGCAGAGCACCTAATGGCTTTATACTCATAGTAATTGAGGTAGCCGATAAACAGCAAGAAATCGAAATAGAGTTAAATGCCTCAAGGATGGGCTTTAAGAAGTGTGAAGTAGTAGATTTATTCGGAAAAAAGAAAATAGAGTTAGATTACTCAAAGCCGAAGTTCGCTACGCAAATAGATCTCTGTGAAGTCAAAGTATATCATATAGTTTTAAGGTAGCTGTTTTTTAAAGTATTTTATTACTTCAGCTATTTTATCAAGAAGCTCTAAGTTCTCTGTATCAGGGTCTACTCGAATATTTATCCATGTAACGCCTATCTTGATATACTGCTTGAATTCTTCGATCAAATCTTCTGGCGAAACTTCGTATCCATTAAAGCGGACAGCGTAGCCGTAAATAAAGTCTTTCTTCCTACAGTATTTTTCAACAAATCTTTTCCTCTCTAAATACTCTTTAAATCCACCTAACTTTACTGCTCCAACCCAGCCGTCTACATTCTGTGCAGCAAATTTCCTCATACGCCTACCTTGCCCGCCGCATAAAATAGGTGGGTGCGGCTTTTGGTACGGCTTAGGTTCAAGCGTACAGTTTTTAACAGAATAGTACTTTCCCTCGAATGTAACATTTTCTTCAGTCCAGAGTCTTTTAATGAGCTTTACTGCCTCAAAAGTTCTCTCTACACGTACTCTATCAGGCTCCCACTTATAGCCAAATGCCTCAAATTCTTCTTTCCACCACCCTGCACCATAAATCAGCATTACTCTACCTTTTGTCAGCTGATCTAACGTAGTTACTATTTTCGCTAGTAACGATGGAGGTCTATAAGGAATGCAGACTACTAGTGGAGCTACCTTAAGATTAGTTTTCATAGCTATTGCAGTCAGCATAGTCCAGCACTCGGGTCTACAGCCACTACCTACTCGAACTACCCAGAAGTGATCTTCGTGAGTTACTCCGTCAAAGCCTATTTTCTCAGCTTTAAGAGCACACTTCATTATATAATCGACGCTAGCTGTAACAGGCAGCTGATACCAGAATTCTACTTTCATAAATATGACTCGCAGAATTCATTAAAATAACTTTCCTTAGATAATGTAGTTTAAGCTTGAATACTCTTAGACAAAAGATGTTTAAATACTTTAAAGTAGTAGTATAGCCCAGTCTCTTCATAAATCATATCGAGTAAGCCTATGATAAGCGACATATAAAATATATACATTAATGTGTTTCTTAATGTAAACGATAGCTAGTTCATGTGCCACCACGAGATTGCTTACTGACACACAAGCTGTCTCATCTTTTCGCAGATATCTACCTTCGGCATGAAGGTTTTTACGCAGTTTAAGGCTACCTCGTAATACTTATCCTCATTATTTGCTATTAAATCAAGTATCCTCAGAAGCTTTGCCTTAAACTCTCTATAGTCCTCCTCGTTTATTCTATCTCTCTCCTGAGTATCGAAATATATGAGCTGCCGTAGATCTCTTCCGAAGAGCCATCCGTTTATACCATCTTCTACTAGCTCGAGGACACCTCCATCTCTTGAAGAGAGGCTTGGTACACTGTTTATTGCTGCTTTCATGAAGCTCGTTCCGCAGGCTTCTAGTGAAGAAAACGGCGTAAATAAGAGTAGGTCTCCTCCGCTCAGCAGTATCTTGGCTTTGCTAACATCATAATTGTGTATATACACTACATTAGGTTTTTCTTTGAAGTACTGATAGAACTTTTGCATGTAACGTAATCCATCTACATCGTACGGGTGGGCCTTACCGGCAACCACTATTATTGCATCGGGGTTTTCTTCCTCTATAAACCTCGTTACGAAGAAAGGTCTCTTATAGCCAGTTATTCTACGACACCATAGGATTATCGGCTTTTCTTCGCCATTAATGGCTTTATAGCTTTTTATGAGCCTTAGCAGTTTTTCTCTGGCTTGATGCTTAGCCTTTTTCAGCGAGTCTACATTTAAGACATTTTCTTCAAGAAGTCTTTTTAGACGAGGATTTATCCAGCGTAGTATATTGATGCCGTTTGTCATGTAAGATAGCTTGTGGGCAAAGTGGGGTACTATCTTCTGCATAATTTCGAAATGCTTTTCTGATACGCAGTAGGTTTTGAAGGATGTCGCTAAGCCTATATCTGTTAAGGCTACTTTGTCGGTTATGAATTTGAAGCCAAATTCTCTTTCAAAGAGCCTAGTTGGGAAGATTGGGTGGCTCCAGGGACCTGGAGTGTGAATTATGAAGATGTACTTACTGGGAGCTCTTAGTACCAAGGGCAGAAGCGCGGTGTACGCCTCGTTTAGAATTATCTTGTTCACATTGCTTAATCCTACACGCGACTTAACATACTCCGCGGCAGCTTTGGCCAGTAATACATACTTGTAGAACTTTTCCTCATAATGTTTCTCGACATACAGTTGATCTACAAGCTCAACTGCCCAGCTCGGCTGAACGGGATTAAAGAAAACAGTTTTAGCGGTCTTGTACCTATAGGAGAGAGGCTCTACTATGACTTTTCCTCCCTTTAGTTCTATGGGAAATCTGTCTTCTTTCTTGAGTTTTTTCGTGAATTCTATTGGCTGAGACTGCGGTACAGGTGTTGGAGATCCGTCTTCAGAGAATCGGTAATCAACATAGCCATTTCTATAGAAAAGCATTAAAACCAGATAATTTATCCCTAATTCGCCTGATGCATAGAACTTATCTCCTTCTAAGACACCGAGACCTCCAGCGTAAGTACGCCCCTCCTCTAAGGCTATTTCGGTAGTAACATTCACATTAACTCTCATCGACGCACATCACCTACTCGTGTACAGCGCGTACAGGTTTTCGTATTAAGCGGAGGGATGAGGGGGTCACGAGCCTGACTTCGACGAGTTTTCCCCGAACAGCCTCTTCTACGAAGTTATTTCCACTCTTCAGCTCAATAAGTTTCCGTGAAGCTCTAGTACTGTTGGAGAATACCTCAAGTATAATTTTTCCGTCGCAAGGGCTTTCAATCTTTATAACTATTTTATCATTCATTTTTCTGATACCTTTTATTCTTAATGAATTAATTCTCGATAAGGCTATCCTCGAAAGCTCAGCATACCATGAGGTAATGTGTTCTTCGTTAATGAATTCCGTCCAGTACATGTCGCTATCAAGTATTTGCATCATACAGTAAACTAAGTAGCTAAGTTCTTCTCTTTGATCAAAAATTTCTTCGTATACTTTGAAGTAGCTATAGCCTCGCTCGGCGAGGCTCCAGAGTTTACTTTGAATAGAATGTTTCTCGCTAGTCCACTTAGCTATACTTCCCAGCCACGTGGTTGTCGGTATTTTTGTAAGCTCTCTTTCGGCTAAATTGGCAACCTCTTTAGCCAAGATTGTTCTGAAGTAACCTTTCTTCTCACAAGACAGAATGTATGTTAAAATTTTCTCGTATGCTACTGCAGCCTCAGGCGAGGGCTGTGGAAGTATCATCCAGTTTTCTCCATCCAGCGCGACGGTGACTACTTTATCTTCGCTTCCAATCATAGTTTTCAATATTTTTAACACGTATTCTCGGGCAACAGCTTCTGCTTCCTGCAGATTTCTAGCTTTATTTACTTGAAAGCTTAAATAGTCTGAAAGCTCTGTATTTCTAAAAAACACTACTATTTCTTCACCATTATATCTGACTCTGTAAGGCTCGTAAGGAGTCCCCTTATCCCCCCGGGCCTCAACAAAATGATTGAGGGCATCTAAGATAGTGTACTCAAATCCGTACTTAGAAATTAAAGGAATGAGCCTCATCGAGAAGAAAAGTTCAGGAAGCCAGAACCCCCTAGCCTTAACTCCTAAAATATCTTCTGTAGTCTTAGCTCCTAGCTTTATTTCCTTTTCAATTATGTCTAGCCAGCCATAGTAATCAATTATGAACCCTGCTATTGGGTGTGCAAAGAAGCTCGAAAATACTTCGACTACGTTCTCCTCGCATAATCTCTTATAGCTATTCAGAGTACCTTTAACTATTTGAGCTCGCTTGCTTTCTGGCGAAATATACTCCACGTAGCTACCAAACTCTAGTAAAACTCCTTTTTCAAGCAATTCTCTCCACTGCACGAGGAGACTCGGCGATAAGTTAAAACATGTTCTGACAGGAAGTCTTCTTAAGAGGAAAGTGTGAAGAAAGTACACTCCTCCTAGGTAGTATGGTTTAAATTCATCCTCCCAGGTATGCGTGAATGCCCAAGAGCCATGGTATACTCCGTTGGGATGCTTGTTTATAGCTTGGTGGTTATGGAACACTGTAAGCAGTTTTCCCTTAACTTTCTCAGGAGATATAACAACGAAAGGAAGAGAGACTACGCTGTTACTCCACAATACTTGAGCTTCATAGAAGCCTTCTTCTAAGTTTTCTACAGAATCTTCGATAAAACTTTCGTATGGCATCACGTGGTAGTCTTGAGAAAAAACCTCCTGTACAGAGTCTTTTATCACTTTAAAGAGCATCTTTTCTCCTCCCAAAGCGCCTTTAATAGTTATCTTAAAGTAAACTTCTTCGTTTGGATAGTAAACAACATCGCTAAGACTTAAAGCAACCTTCAATGAAATCACCAGTGGTATGCACAAAATATAAAACTTTATATGTAAATAAATTTTATTTAAATAAGCGAAGTATATTTGGTGTCTAGACATGGGAAGTTTTGAGTCGCGGGTAATGATGATTCTTAACGTCTTGTTTTCATTATCCGCTGTCAATAAAGATAAAGCAGTTTCACTTACATCTCTATCCAAATTTACGGGTTTACTTAAAGACGAACTTAAACAACTATTGGAAGAACTGAGTTCTTTAGGCTATGTTATCACTGAAAACGAGAGAGTGTACTTAACTAGACGCGCCATTTTCAAGTTAAGTAGTGTCTTCTGCTAAAGGGATTACTATGATAACTGCTCTGCATGTTTCCTGGGAGTACCCTCCTTACCGAATAATCGGTCAACTAGCGTGGAAAGTCCAGGAGCTTGTTAGGAGTCTACGGGATTTCTGCAAATTAGCTGTCGTTCACCCAGGTCCCGAGAATAAGAAGTATACGGATAATGGCATTGAAGTATACATGTTTCGCGACACCGGATATTTGAGGAAAAATTTCATAGTATATTCTCATGAACTCGTTTACGAAGCATTAATTAAGCTTCCATACCTTTTACCCTATAGCGGTTTCACAGTTGTTCACGGCCACGAGTGGATCGGAGGAATGATAGCTTTAGTCTTAGCTAGAGCCTTCAGAAACCCTTTCGTTCTAAGTATATACTCTTTGGAGCGTACAAGGTCGAGCATGGATAATATGCTGAGCTTTGTCATTGAGAGTATTGAAAATTGCTTGCTGGAAGAAGCCGATTATATCTTATGTCATCATGAAGACCTCTCTAATGATTTATATAAATGCTTCGGTGAAAAAGTGATTAAATGCAATGCCGTCAAAGACGTTCAAAAACTCTACCTTAAGATTGTAGGTGCTACTACATGAAGGTTCTGCATTTTTCTTGGGAGTATCCTCCCAGCATCGTAGGTGGGCTCGGAAGACACGTATACTACTTAACTAAGTACTTGGCGAGGCTTGGAGCAGATATCAGTGTAATCACTACTAGTCTGGGGGAGGTAAGCGAAGAAGTTATAGATGGTGTAAAAGTTTATAGAGTCAATCCATTTACTCTACGATCTTCTAATTTCATTACATGGGTCTTAAACTTCAATTACTTAATGTTAACTAAGGCTATTGACTTATCAAAAAAAGAGGGTAAACCTGACATAATACACGTACATGACTGGTTAACTGCATATACCGGAATAACTCTAAAACATGTCTTAAAGGTACCCCTTATAGCGACAATTCACTCTACAGAGATTGGACGTAGAGGCGGAATATGGACTGAAGACCAGAAGATTATTCACGACTGGGAGTGGCGGGTAACTTATGAGGCATGGAAAGTGATAGTCTGCAGCGACTACATGATGAGAGAAGTGAGCAGGGTATTCATGCTGCTTCCTGAAAAAATCATTAAGATACCTAACGCTATTGAGCTGGAGGATATCGAGACATCGAGTCCTGGTTCAGGCTTTAAGGAGAAGTACGCTCTTCCTCATGAGAAAATAATTATGTTTGTTGGACGCCTCGTTTACGAAAAAGGTCTTGATCTCTTAATTGAGGCTTTCAATATCTTGGTGAACAAGTCTAAGAGGGATGACATAAAGCTGGTAATCGCGGGAGATGGACCTATGAGAGAGTATTTGATATCGATGGTTTACAAGTACGGATTAGAGAATAAGGTATATTTCACTGGGCGAATAGATGATAACGAGCTTTTTTCACTAATGAAAGTGTCTTACGTAGGCGTTTTTCCTAGCAGATATGAGCCCTTCGGAATAGCTGTTCTCGAGGCAATGGCCTGCGGCTTACCGGTTATTGTACCAAACTACGGAGGACCAAATGAGGTAGTAGAACACGGAGTTGAGGGTTTTAAGGTCTTTCTAAATCCTTGTGAAATAGCTGAAAGAATAGCTCAGCTTCTTGATAATGTTGACTTGAGAAACAGTATGAGCGTCAACGCTAGGAAGAAGATAAGAAATCTTTACACATGGGATAAAATAGCTCGTTTTACTTTAGGGATATACAGGTCTGTATTGAAGGAGGTCAGCAAGAGGGACTGGAAACACCTTTGGGAAGTAAAGGCATTATCCTAGTAAGGTTGATCCATAGGACACATCTATTACTGTAGCTCAAAGCTCTACGCTCTGTATTCTGTTTCCGATCATGAATGTCTTTGAGCGATAAGATTATTAGTTTAGTTGCGAGTAAAAATTAAATATCTGATTGTGATGTAAATGGTTCGGTATTTAACTATATTTATGGAAATGCACCAGCCGAGAAGGATTAGTGAAGAAGTTTTCAAAAATTTGCTGAGTCTAGTAGAGCGTAAAAACATAAGAGAAGGCTCTCTAATTAGTTCGATATTCGACGAGAAGCTTGACAAAGAGATTCTTGACCGTGTAGCCAATAACTGTTACTTGCCAACGCTGGACGTAATAGTCGAAGAGGAAATGAAGATAGCTTTGTCCTTATCAGGCATCCTTTTGGAGTTTTTAGGAAGGTATAAACCGAAAGTCGTCAATGCTCTAAAGAGGGCTTCCTCTAAAGGTCTAATAGAGTTCTTGTGTGAGCCTTATCATCACTCCTTGGCAATGTTTGCTGGAGAATACGTGTTTTGCAGAGAACTAGAGGATTCATGCAGGATTATCAAGAAAATCTTTGGTGTGGAGCCTAAGATAGCGTTTAACACCGAGGGGCTCTATGCAGACTCTCTAGCTAATCTACTGGAGGACTTAGGCTTTAGTGCGATTATAACTGAGGGTGTTGAGAGAATTCTAGGCTGGAGAAACACTACTTTTCTTTACTCTGCGCCTAAAACTAATTTGAAGTTTCTCTTGAGGCACTACTGGCTCTCAGACGACATAGGGTTCAGATTCAGCGATAAGTTCTGGCGTGAATACCCCCTTACAGCAGAAAAGTACACTACTTGGGTAAAAAATCTCTCTGGGGATTTCGTAGTCATAGGCTTCGATATGGAGACTTTCGGGGAACATTTTTCCAAGGAGACAGGTATTTTGAATTTTCTAAAGTGGCTTCCAAGAGAGCTTGAGAAAAAAGGTGTAGAGCTACTTCATCCAAGTGAGGTATTAGAATACTTTGAGCCTGTTGACGAGCTCTCCTTCAAGGATGTGGTTTCATGGGCTGATAGGGAGAAAGACGAGTCTGCCTGGCTCGGAAACGAAATGCAGAAAATTTCATTCGAAGACCTCATGAAGGCGAGACAAGTATTTGAGGAAAATAGATGCGACAAGCTGTGGCGCATGCTTCTTATGTCTGATCACTTCTATTATATGTCTATTAAACCAGGTCCTGCTGGCATGGTTCACGGCTATTTTAATCCTTATAAAAGTCCTTTCAAAGCATTCAAATACTTTATAGAGGCTCTAAGAGGGATTCTTTTCTTTTTCGCGTACAAAAAGCCTGTATAATCAAGGGAGTAAGCAGATACTTCTCGGTCGAGTTGTTAGGCAAGGCTATAAAAGACGCAGTATAGATTTCCTGAGGATATTTAATGAGATAGAGCTTACTATAGTTTAAAGTCGATGATTTCGCGAAATCAATATAAAAGAAGATTGAGCGAAATACTTCTGAATGCAGCTGAAGTACTTAGCTGATCTTCATATTCACATGCATGAGGATTTTCCTCCTTACAGAAGCTGTAGTGTAGAAGATGTAGTAAAAGTTGCTTTAGAGCGGAATGTTAGGCTTGTAGGTATTGTAGAACACTATGGAAGTGCTCTTCTACACTACAAAAGCATTGAAAACTACTGCAGTAAAATAAGGAAGGAAATCGAGGCTATAGAAAAGAAGTTTCCTGGAGTCGAAGTTCTTTTAGGAATAGAGGCTAGTATTCTTACCGTGGACGGTGAACTCGATATCAAGCCCAAGGAAGCCAAGATACTTGATTTTCTTCTCGTCGGAATGCACCATATTCCAGCTGGCGGGAGCTGCCTTTCCCGCGAAATGAAGAGAAAAGTAAGCGTAGGAGATATTAAAGGCAATCCATCATACCAGACTTTTCTCAAGAAATTCAAATTCGAAGACCTTATCGCCGACTGGCAGGAAGCAACTCTTTCCTTAATGCAGAACCCGTATGTCAGCATTTACGCTCATCCCGTTCAGTGGCCTATCGTAGTTATGAAAAAGTTTTTCATTAAGCTGAGGCCTGGGGAAGAGTGGCGTATTAATAGAATTGAAGACTTACTGCCGCCGGATATTGCGCAAGAAATATTCTTGGAGGCGAAGAGAAATGGAGTAGCATGGGAAGTCAACAATGGTTTTCTTCCCGTGAAATATAGAGTCGACAACGAGTATGTGTGCTGTAAAGACGACAGTAATAGCTGGTCAGAGCTCATAGAACTCTTCAAGATGATAGGAGAGTATGGTGTAAAAGTTTCCTTGGGAACAGATGCCCATGTTCCCGGAGAGCTGAAGAGAGTTGGTAGACTAGCTAATGCCATAGAGCTACTTAGGCTCGCCGGCGTAAGCGAGCAAAACATTGTTTTAAAGAAAAATCAAGTTAAACTCTGTAGAGAACTTTAGCCTATGTTAGCTCAGTAAATACCTTTAAAAAGTTAGCTGAGGGTCTTAACTAAAACTTTAAAGCAATTAGATAATTGCTTCAACAGCTGTAGTGAGCTTATTTTTCTTGAGTAAAATGAAATACTAATGCATTTTATATTTGAAGAGGCTCCTGCCCTGGCACTCGTACGGCACTTTGAGAATATCCGCTATGGTGGGAATTACATCGATTATTTCCGCTTCCTCTATTACCTTTCCTCTGTATTTTTCTTCTAAGGCGCCGCCTGAGACTATAATAGTAGTTCGCCTAGGGCCACCAGAGTATATTCCAGTAGGTCTATCTTCCTCAAAATTCCATACCTCGCAGTCCCAGGGCGGTGGGTGGTCACAGCACCAATTATTGGTCTTAACTCCCCTTTTGCGGGCAACTGAACAGCCTAAGTGGTATCCGTGGTCTGATGCAATTATGAAGTAGGTTTCTTCCCAAAACCCTTTATCTTTCAGAAACTTTATTATTTCTCCTACTAGGCGATCTAAAAAAAGCATGTAGGAGTGCTTGGATGAGCGAGGGTCTGAGCACTCACCTCCATATGAAGGACAGTTAGATATAGAGTCCATGCCAGGTAAGTAGACGTGTACTAAATTCCACTCAGGTACTGTATCTTCCATCCAGGGAAATACAAGCTCTTTGAGCATTATTTCATCCGAGTATCCGGATACAAGGCCGTGGATGGAATCAGGTGTGTAGAAGTAACCTTTAATTAGCCAAGGACTACAGCTGAAGACACCTACATTAATTTTCTCTCGGTAATATTTCTTGATATATTCAAAAAAGGCTGTCTCTTTCTCGGCTTCGAGAAACCATGGCTTATTTGGAGTATAACACCCTTTTTCACTATAAGACCCTGTAGCCAGGTACTTCATTCCATGGGGCGTGTCACAGCGCCCTCTATTCCACGGCCTCTTAACCCATAGTCCGTTTTCTATAAGATAAGAGAAGTTCGGAATCAGGCCTTTTTCATGGTAGCCTTTAACGTTCACTGGCGGAAAGTCTGATCCTTCGAGTTTCACATGTTCTTCCCAGTGTCCTGCTAATTGGTCTATAACTAAGTAAAGTACCCTAACTTTGGGTGCTTTTGTCATGTTGAATGCGGAGTAAATTAACTATAAAAAACTTTCATCGCTTTCAAGCTCAACTATTATTGTGAGAAATGAACTCTGACTGCAAAAGTCTTTTATCACAATTAATTGAGCAATTTATGTGGGAAAGTGAGTTACTGGCATGTAGCGTTAAAAAATGGTGCAGTAGACTGTCTATATTGTGATCAAGTTGTTCTCAAAGGATTAAGACTTGAAGGGTCTGCAAGAGACCTAAACGTCGAATTTTCTTTAGAGCCTTTCGGCGAACCTTATGAAGTGTCTACAGGTGCAGGGACTTGGCGCATACATATACTTAGGCTCAAGCCTGTCGGCGAAGGCCCTACAGACGTCTTGCTGGAAGTACACTGTGGGTCTAAGAGGATATCCTTTCGTCTTTATCCAAGGAAGCCGTTTACTTTCAGAATTAGGGGGAAAGTTTACTGGGGGAAGGAGCCTTACTTGTGTCGTATTGAGCCTAGACGCTACGAAAACGTAGTTCAGGCAGCGCTAGGGCCTGCTGATAGTCTTCTATGCGACTCTATCTTCGATAAATGGAACGACAGAGTTCTGAGGCTTAGTTCTTGGGGCAGTTTGCGTATACGCTCGCTAATTGATGGCAAGTCTTTTGAAGTCGAAGCAGAAATCAAGACACAGTTCGGCGTTATACCGGAGATAATAGCCGGTGAAGTCATAGAGCACTACGTGGCAGAGCACCTCGGCATGCCCTACTACAAGCCCTATGACCTGAGCTGTCACCCGCGCCCACCTGCAGGCTGGTGTTCTTGGTACTATTTCGGCAAAGAAGTAACAGAGGAGGCAGTGGTAGCTAACACTGACTGGCTCGCTGAGCACCTCAAGTCCTTCGGCTTAGAGTATGTTCAACTTGATGACGGCTATCAGGGTGAAACTTGGCTCAACTGGGATAAAAAGAAGTTCCCAAGAGGCGGTAAGTGGCTAGCACAGTATATAAGGAGCAAGGGGCTTAAACCCGGAATATGGCTATTACCTCAAGCCGTAGGGAAAGTAGACACTAAGCTTCTGGAAGAAAAGCCAGACTGGTTCATTAGGAAGCCTGACGGAGAAGTTTTCAGAGGTTTTGCCAACTATCCATACGTAGACCCCACGAATCCTGAGGTTAAGTCTGAGTGGATTGAGAAGACTATGAGAGTTATGGCTCATGAGTGGGGTATAGAGTACTTTAAGCTCGACGGTCAAGGCGAAATGCACCAATGGTACGCGCTGTGCAGAAAAAGTCTCCACGACTACTCGCCGACACCTGATGAAGTATACAGAAGGCTCCTGGAGACTATAAGGAGGGTTGTCGGACCTAAGCGAGTAATACTGATCTGCGCTACTCAGTGGAGAGCAATGGGCTACGGAGACACCTGTAGAACTGGAACCGATGTTTCTCCCGCTAAGCTTAAAGAGGGTGCTGTGTGTTTTCTTAACGCTTTAAGAGCCACGTTTTCTAACTACTGGATGCACACCATTGTCTGGTACTGTGACCCAGACGTAATAATGGTGAGGCCTCCGCTACACTACGAGGCGGCTAAAGCCTGGGCTAGTCTCTTGGGGCTAAGCGGACAAGTTCTCATGGTTTCCGACAATATGCCTGAACTGCCGCCTGAGAGAGTAGAGCTTTTGAAGAGAATACTTCCACCGCAGCCTATAAGGCCAATGGATCTGTTTCCGCGAAATCCCGAGGGACCATATCCTCAGATATGGGATCTAAAGGTAGCTACAAAGTGGGGGCGTTGGGACGTAGTAGGGGTTTTCAGATGGTTTAAAGAATACCCTGCTAAAGTCGAGATTACTCCCGAGATGCTAAGTCTGCCTCCAGGACGCTACATAGTCTACGAAGTTTGGGAGAAAAAGCTTCTAGGAGAGCTAGGCGAGAAATTAGTCGTAGAGCTTAAACCAGAGTCCTGTAAGGTCTTCTGTATACGTCCGCTGGAGCGCCTGCCGCTGTTTATAGGTACGAACCGCCACATAACCCAAGGATATCCTGACGTAGTAAGCCTTGAGTGGGATAAGGAAGGAAGAACTATTACAGGCGAAAGTCTAGTAGTAGGAGGAGACCCCTACGAGATACGCTTCTTAATCGACTGGAATGGAGAAAAATATGATTGTGTAGAAGCAGTAGCTCAAGGTGCCGAAATCGAGCAGAGAGTAGATGGAAAACTGCTTGTAGTAACTTTAAGGCGCAGCACATCGGGTAAAGTTAAGTGGCACGTAGAGTTCGAGCAAAAGTAAGCTGGAAGCGATATCTTCGGCTTTTATTGTCTTTGCTTAGAAGTACTCATTTGTATAGAGTTTTCCTAATACTGATGTAAGTAAAGCTAAGAAGCTTATTTTAATAGGATTGGACTGCATACTATCGTTTTTCATCGAAAAGTACGTTAAAGAAGAATTAATGCCTGCGACAGCCGAGCTAATTGAGGAAGGTGTTTTCGGAGAAGCACTGCCTTCACCTCCCTGCGATACTCCCACGAACTGGACTACAATAGTGACAGGAGCGTGGACAGGTACTCACGGTATGACTAGTTTCTATGCACATATTCCAGTGAGCCTTTAAACGAGGGAGTAAGTACACTCGACTCACGTGTCTGTAAAGCAGAGTTTTCGTGAAATGTTGCTGAGAGACATGGAAAACTCTGTGAAGGAAGAGTACTATGGGAAATACTAGAATAAAGTAAATTAAACTAAAAGAACTATTACTTTGCGAATATATCGTAAATGCTACTTAATTAATTAGAAAGATTTTTAAAGTGGGGATAAAGGAAGTAAGTTATATTAACCAAAAGTTAATAAGTATTGTTTGTTAAGATATGATAGGATTCACGAAATAGAAAATTATTACCAGTAACTCCATCTCAAATAATGGACATGTAGCAAGTATAAAGGGATGTGCGGGGGAAGGTCGTGAAGATTATGAAAAAAGCAATAATAAACAACAGTATTCCTAATATACAGTACCTTACTAAAAAATATTATATTTTGCGAAGAATAAAGCTGAAAATAAAATATTCTATTAACTTGAGGTGATTAACATAATGTTAGCAATAAAAGTGTCTAATCTTGTTAAAGTTTTTAAAATTAAAAGAAATAAGAAAATAGTTGCACTAAGAGGAATAACGTTTTCTCTACCCAAAGGACATATTTTAGGGTACTTAGGTCCTAATGGTGCGGGGAAAACTACTACTATTAGGATACTTACTGGTTTTCTTGAACCTGATGACGGTTATGCTGAATTACTTGGATACGATATTAGTAGAGAGTTTGAGCGTGTTAAGCACATAATTAATATCATGAGTACTGAGAGGACATACTTAATAGAAAATATGACTATTGAAAGAAATCTCAGGTTATTTGGGCGTCTCTATGGTTTTAGGGGGCTTGAACTTAAAAGAAGAATAAATGAGCTTCTTGAGTTTTTTGACTTAAAAGAGCATAAAGATAAGAGAATTTATGAGTTGAGTAGAGGCTTAAGGGTTCGTAGTAGTCTATGTAGGGCGCTGATAAATTATCCCGAGGTCTTGTTTCTAGATGAGCCTACTTCAGGTATCGATGTAATATGCGCGGAGCAGATAAGAAGCTATATTAGGAAGATTAGTAGGGAGGGGACTACTATTTTTCTAGCTACTCATAATATGTATGAGGCTCAGAGGCTTTCAGACTACTTGGCTTTCTTAGATAGGGGGAGGATAATAGCTTATGGTAGAACAGAAGAAATTTTAGAAAAGTTTTCGCCTTTAGAAAAAGTAGTTAGAATTAAGTGCGATAAGCCTAGAGAGCTCGCTAAACATCTTTTGAGTGAAGGCTATGAAGTTGAAGAAAAGGGCGGTGAAGTGCGTGTAAGGCTTAGGCGGGGCCAGGAGTTAAATCCTCTTTTAGTTGAAATTGCTTCTACTGCGAGAATAGACTTTATTTCTGTTGTAGAGCCTTCGCTCGAAGAAGTATTTAAGCATCTTTATGGGAGAGGTGGCGGGCATGGGGGAGAAGAACTTGGCAGATAGTGTCTTAGGTGTAGGGTCTTTGAAGAGAGCTTCTGGATTGAGTAAGGTTACTGACTACTGGTTTAAAGTGCTTGAAGACTCCTGGGTTATTTTTAAAATTGAAATGGAGGAGCTTTTTTCGAGAGTAGGCGACGCCTTAATGTTTTTTGTGCAGTTTTTGATCATGTATTTTACAGTAATGCTTCCGCTGAAACTAGTTGGCGCTAAGCCGTTGAGCGAAATTGGCGCACTTTTCTTCGCGGCTATGCTTAATACTTCTGCTATTTTTCAGTTTGCTGACGCTATTCTCGGGAGAATTAGGTCAGGTGTATATGAGGCATTTAGGCTGGCTTTAAAGTCTATGTTATCGCTGTATCTTGCTAACCTCTATACTTCATGGATGCTTCTTGTAGCATTCGTTATAGGGTTTATTCCAGCAGCGCTAGAGGGGTCGTTGGCAATCGATTTACCGGTGTTTATAGTAGCATTTATTTTAACGTTTTTATCTAATGCTAGTATTTCAATAGTTATTGCGGGAATTCACATAGCTTATAAGCCTATACGTGGATTTAGAGGAATAATTGGGCTTATACTGTATTTTCTTTTCGCCTACGGTATTCCTTATTGCCTGAAAAATGATCCTTGGAGAAGAATAGTTTTAGTGCTTCCTCAGGCACATTCAACGTCTCTAATACTGTATTCTCTTACAGCACATAAAGTCGTTTTAACTGATCCTCTCTTCAGTATGCTGTATCTCGTTATTTTCACAGTTGTCACTATTCCTCCTTCGCTTAAAATGTACTTTAAGGCAGAGCGTATAGCAAAGAAGTATGGATTCGCTAGTTTAAGAAGATAATTCGATTTTGTGCTAAAGTAGTTCATAGTCCCTAAGTTTGTTTGAAAAGAAAGCTATGTTAAGCGACTAAAGGTTTTACTATCAGCTATCAATCTAGCCTTGTTTTTAAAATCTTTACCTTAAATTGTCTTTAGGCAAAATCTTTTCAACTTAAAATAGAGTTAAATTAAGATGTACGTTAAAGTTCTTTTAAAATTTTTGAAATAATGTTATTGCTTATCCAGAAACCATGTCTTTTGAGTTCTCTAATACTTGATATTAGAGTTTGTTTATCAATTAAATGTTTATTGTAGAGTATTTTAAGAATACGTAGAGTTCCAATAACATTGAGGCCTAGTTCACGGGCCTTTTTTCGTGCTAGTTTATCGTCAAGAACTATGAAGTCAGCGTTCTCCTCTAGTGCTAAGACGATTGCCTCTGCTTCTCCAGCTGAAAGCTTAGAGCAGAGTTCTTTAACCATTACCACGTTTCTGACTTTCTTTACTAATATTAAGCCTTCTTTTACTGCTTTTCTCAAATCTTTATCACCGGGTAGGCCTTGTCCTTTAATACAGACTTCTTGGTATACAGCAGCGGGAACCATGACTTTTTCGAAAATATTTGCTATTTTTGTTAAGATTTTAAGTTTACTTAAAGCTATTATTACCGACGAGTTTAATACTACCTTATTATGTTTCAAGACCCAGTTCCCTTAAAGCTTCTTTTTCATCGTAACGATAGGCAGGTATTCCTCTTTTCTTAAGTTCCTCTATGAAAATCTGTAAGGGTAATTCTGCTAGTTCGGCAGCTTTCCCTATACTGACTAATCCTCGTCTAAAAGCCTCGATAGCCACTACCAATTTAATATCTTTTTCTTTTAATCCCTCGGGAACCTTCACCTGGATTACTCTCAAGCGAACACCTAAGAGATGTAAGTAATAAGTCAATTAAATTTTTACTCACAGAACTAATGACATTAAGTACTTACTTATATATTCTGAAAAATAAATGTAGTAGAAGTGAGCAATATCTTATGGCGTATAGGTTTTAAAAATGGTGACTAGTGTGAGTTTGGTAAGCGGAAAGTAGAGGTGGTAGTGGCTCCACGAGACTGGCTTAGTAAGAAAAATTGAAGTGAATTTTCTTCCTAAAATTCTTGCAGATACTCCACTTATTATTTTATGGGAGCAAAGCGAGAAGAAGCCATTACTTTTTCATGCCCGTTTTTTGAAAATTTCATACAGTTCTCCAGTAACAGTAGAGCTGCTTTTTAACGGCAGGAGAGTATACTTACATAAATACAAGCCCGCTGTAGTATGGCTACATAAACACTTTGATGTAACCATTAACTGCTACCTGCCTAAACATCTTCAGAAGATAGGAGAGAACTCTTTAACTATTCTCTTGAAGGAGAATAGCGCTAAAATAGATTTCATGGAACTTAAGGAAGCCTTGCCTGGAGACGAAATGTGGCTTTTCGGAAACCTCCGCTCCGCGAGAAACGTTATTGGAGTAAAAATAGGAGTCTACCCGCTCGACTGGATTGACTTCGACTGCTGTAGCGTAGGACACCACGAAATGGAGCTGGAGAAGGGGAAGAGAATACTGCCTGAGCGCTGGGCTAGACTAGAAGAACTCTATATAGGTATTCGGCTGAAGCCCATGTCCAACATATGGGGTGTGCCTAAGTGGAACTCAAAGTACATTAAAACAGGTAGAGCCAGCAATCCTGACTGGAAGCCTGGCTGCGGCAAAGTAATACATTATCATGATTACTGGGTTGGAGGAGACCTAGTAGACTATGATGCATGGGAAGATTTCGTAGCGTGGCATGTCAGGCGGACTAAAGACTGGGTTAAACTCTATAGAGGACTAGGAGAATGGGATGTACACTGGTTCGGGAACGGCGGCAGCTGGGAAGGCTTCTTTGAATATAGCCTCAGATACGGGAGAGCAATTAAACAAAATGACCCTGATTCATTTGTAATACTCAGTGGGAACCACACGTGGAACTACGTTAGATGGCACGCTGAGCTCCACGGGCTTCCTAAGGAAGCTTGGTTCTATTACGAGAAGCTGACTGACAACAAAGAAGTTTTCAAGTGGGTAGATGCTCTGGGATATCATCCCTATGAGTACAATAACTCTAATCCTAATTCGCCGTGGATAGCTGCAGAGCATCTGCGAACGCTACTTGATAGAAAGGGTCTTCAGCATATTAGGGTAGCTGTAGATGAGTGGAGACACGATTTGGGCTATAGCTTTGTTAGAGGAGCTCTGCCTCGCTTAATGCACAATGGTGTAGTTAATGTTGTCATGGTAGACTGGTGTCTAGTTGAAGGTGTTCATGAAGACAAGATAGGCTTAGTACACGCAGACGGTAGGATAAAGAATAGAGAGACTTTCGAGTGCTGGCGTGCATGGAGCGAACTTTTCCACGGAGCAAAAAGATACTGGTGTGGAGTATTTTCAGAACAAGATACAAGCAACTTATGTTACACGGCGAGCACTCAAGGAACTTCTACTACAGTTGTTCTCGACAACTTAGGTAGTGAAGACTTAGTAGTCGAAGTTACTGTTCCTCTGAGAACAGAGGCAAGTGAATGTAGTGCTCTCGTAATGCGCCCAGAACTATATCACTTAGCTCTAGTAGCTGAGAGAAAAGTGAGAGTAATTGAAGGTGAAGCTGTTTTCGAAGTAAAAGTGCCTGCAAATAACATACAGGTAGTTAAAGTCAAGGCTGCTGGCTAGTGTCAACGTATATTCTTTAAGCTTATAGTTTATTTATAGAAACTATGGTATTAAGTTAACTTAATGTATAGTTTTGTGTAGGTAATGAGGTTAGTGTTTTATATGTGCGTGTAGGAGCCAATTTTGGCGAAAATGCTAGAGGGGGTGTGTGAAGAGAGCAGTAGTGGTAGTCTTAGAGTAGGCTTAGCTTCAAAATCCATTGCTCCTTCGTGGCCCATAGTACTGCCCTATGGCAAGCAAGTACCTGTACTAGATTTCTACAGCAGGAATATATTTTGTAAGAGTATAGTCTTCGAAGTAGGAGACTTTAAGCTAGTGTGGCTAGTATTCGATGTAATAGGTTTTAGGAAAAAAGAAGCAGATGCTATTAAGAGAGCGGTATCGGAGAAAACTGGAGTAAGCGTAGAGCACATAATAGTCTCAGCGATACACAACCATTCTTACCCCAGTCCTCGCGACCCGAAGATACTAGATCTACTTAAGAGAAGAGCTGTAGAGTGTGTTAAAGAAGCTTTAAGCGATATGTTTGATGCTAAAATAGGTTTTGGTAAAAAGAAGCTTCCGTCATGGGTTAATGAGAATCGTAGAAAGCCAGGAGGCTACGTCGATACTACACTATATGTCACTAAGATATGTGATCTCAAGGGAGCTATTAGAGGAATAATCTTCGTTTTTCCCTCTCATCCCACAATGCTGACTACGGCTTGGGGCGGAAGTCATCCAGGCAAAATCGGCCCAGAGTGGCCTGAGTACGTGAGGAAGTATGTCGAAGCTAAAATTAATGTAAAGCAGCTAATAGACCTTTACCCTGATGTAGAGTATAGAGACGTTGAGACAGTATTTTTAATGGGAGCTGCTGGCGATATGCAGATTTCCTCTATATGGGGAGGCAAAAAGGAGCGCCTTACAATGCTGTTTAGAACTCTGGGAGAGGGTATAGTAGAGCTTGCTGAGAAAACAGAGGTTTCAGATAAAGTTCACTTAGTGTTCAAGCGAGCTAAAGTAGTGCTGCCTGTTAAGAAGCAGTTCATGACGTATTTAAAGAGAGGACACTATGAGGCTCCACTGCAGATGCTAATAATTAATGATGCTTGCTTTGCTATAGTTCCATGCGAGGTTACAGCGGATCTTGGCTTAGAGTTCGTTAAGCGATGTAAATATGAGTACCCTATACTAGTAACTGTTTCAAACGATTATCTTGGATATTTTACGCCGGAGCCGGAGGCGTTAGAGGAGCTAACGTATGAAGGTAGAGGATCTTTCTTTGAGGCGTCTCGGGGCAGAATTCTAATTAACTCTATTTTAGAGCTTCTTGGCGAGAAAGAAAACTTGCTTAAACCCGTAGATCCAGAGAAGGACATGGGGGCTGTTGAAGGAAGAGTATTTTGTGAGGACTTAGAAGGAATACATGTTGGGCTGCTGCGAGAATATCGTGCACCCGCCTATGGTGATCCACCTTCAGCACCTATGTATGGTAGAAGAATAAGAGTTGATAGCAAGGGAAAGTTCTTTTTCGATAAAATAGCTCCTGGAATAGTTTACCTCTACGTAGACAGAGAAGTGCCAGGTGAAAAGAGGCCTCTGCTACTTACGTGGGGAGTACCCATTCAAGTGTCTGCGGGAAAAGTATCTAGAGTAGAAGTGTGCGTCCCTAAGGAGCTTAAAGGAAGAGACGTAGAGGAAATAGATGTAAGTGAAGTCACTTATGAAAATCATAGTATTTTGTTGAAAGTGAAACTTAAAGGAAAGCTAAATGATGGAGAAGTTCTCAGAGCTCACTTGTACTATACAAAAGATTTCTTTAAGCCTCACAGACTATGTTTAGCTACACCACTAGCCGTTGCTGAAAATACCTCAAATAGTGTTTTTGTTTTTAAGGAAATTACTCCCGGAGAATACGTGGCAGTAGCGTGGCTTGATGTCAACGATAACGGTAGACTAGAGCCTGGAGTAGATAAAATGAGCAAACCAGTATTAGTTACAGTAAAGGAGTAGATACGTTATTTTTATCTATCAAAACTAATATTTTTCTCGTTAAATAATGTATTAATCATAAAAACATTAATTTCAATTAAATTTAACTTAAAGCTGTTCTTTTTCTAGATCTCTCATTATATCTAAAATTAGTGTCGACCATCCAAAGTCTTCTGCGCCTACAGGTTCACCTGTAGAGCTATCGTAGTTCTCGCTGCACGTAGGTCCTCTAGCCATAAGTTCTATCACTTTTAAAGCCAATTTCCTAGCCTCATTTAAGTAACCGTAGTTTACTAGCCCCCAGTAAGTAAACCAAACCATGTTTATCCAAGATCTTCCTCTCCAGTAGCCTCTTGGATCATACTTCGGGTTATCTGCGCTGACAGTAGGTAGCGGGAAAGTTGTCCAAAACTCCTTTGGATCGAATAAGTGTTCTACTAGTTTCTCGGCTTGTTCTCGGGTAGCTATTTTAGCGAACATAGTCAGGAAGGCTGCTGGAGTTTTAACCATTATTTTTTCATGAGTATCTTCATAGACATCATAGAAGAAGTCTGTTTCCTCGTCCCACATGTACTGTAGTATTTTCTTCCTAGTTTCTTCGACGAGAGCATAGTATTTTTCTGAAGTCTCATAGTCTCCTAGAGCTTCAGCAAGCTCGCTTATAGTCTTCCTCTGAACGTAGAGTAAGCAGTTAAGGTCTACTGCTTCAACAGGAGCCATGCGTGCTTGTGGATAAAGTCTATGATAGTAGTCCGGTTGTTCACGAAGTCTTGCTATAGGGTCATCCCATCGGACGCTATTGTCCCAGCCAGATTCGAGGTAGTCAATATATGATGCGAGATTATCTCTGTCGACGTCTCTTTCCAATGAGAACCATTCATCGTATTTTACTAGCTTTTCGTAGGCTAGTTTAGCGAAGCCTCTATCGAATTCTTTATCGAGTATACGTTTAACAGCCACAGCAATTACTGGTGGCTGAGTAGTCCATGGACAATAGTCGTCTACACGCCAGAGTCTTCTACAAATAGTTTTAGACAGGAATATTTCATGAGGAATTCTTCCATCCGGTTTCTGAGCATGAAACAAGTTATACAATTCTTCTTTAGCTAAATTCACGTCATATAGTGAGAGAACTATAGCGTGGAAAGCAGAGTCCCATAGCCATTGATGCCTAAAAACATATTTAGTCGGCATATTAAACGGCTTAACTAAAATAGGGTGATTTTCAACAACACTTCTATTAGTTAGTATAACGTACCAGCAGTACTTCCATAAGTCAATAAAGTCTTTTCGCTTAGTCTGAAGCGAAGGAATTTTAGATAAGAGCGATTTAAGCCACTCAGCTCTAAGACCAGCTATTTTTAAGGGATTTTTTACGGCACTGGAGACTTCTCTTAAAACAGCCTCTTTTGAAACTCCTCCTGAGGCGACTAAAACAAAGTCTTTAGACATGTTTTCGGCACTAAACTCTACTTCACTCTCCTTTACATCGATATTGATGCTTTGATTACATTTTACAGCAAAGAATCTATTCTCGTAGAAAACTAAAAAAGTACTATTATCGACGACCTCTCCTCTAAACCGTCCTTCACGGGCTATTTCATCAATATTATCTCTTGGAGACCAGTAGTGCGGAATAATACGACCTTTTAAGCACAAGTAGTTTTCTTCAGGAGATTCAATTAAATACACTACTGTATCTTTATATATGCTCATAAATTCTCGCAGAAAAACGCCGTTAACTTCAAGTATTCTCTCAATGCCGCTCAAATCCCATGTTTCTACTAAAACCGAAGGTTCTTTTACTGCTTCAATTTCGGCAAAAGGTTCTCCTCGAAAATATTCTCCGAAGTAAAGTCTTTTTACTCCATTTTCTCCGAGAACAGCAGAAAGTATATTGCCACAGATTTCTCTTTTACCTGAAAGAACTATATTCATAGCCACCAGTATAAGTTTTCTAAGTAAAATATAACTAATTATTCCTTAAAAATATGAATAGATAGCTGTAATATCTGCTAAGTATTGGGGTATGCGAATGGTCAATAAACGTGAAGAAGAGTACTTAGAAGCAATCTATATACTGTTAATGGAGAAAAATGTTGCTAGAGTAAAAGATTTAGCTAAAATACTTAACGTTAAAGCGCCGACAGTAGTCGAGTTTTTGGAAAAATTATCGAGAAAAGGCTTAGTGAAGTACGAGAAAAGAGAACCGATAACGTTAACAGATGAGGGAAGAGAGATAGCTAAGAAAGTCTACAGAAGGCATGTTCTTTTGAGAGATTTTCTTAGTGAGGTGCTGGGAGTTCCTTCTGATCTGGCTGAGAAAGATGCATGTAGTATAGAGCATTCTATTAGTGATGGAACCTTAAAAAGATTGGAAAAATTATTTGAGTATATTAAAAGGAACCCTAGTTTGCTAAAAGAGATAAGGGACTTTGTAAAAAGTGTTAAAGCTTAATACTCGAGACTAGTCCAAGTATTCCTCCAGTGATGGCTGCGACTATAATCATTAGTCCTATCATCAAGAGAGTTTGTTTTACTCCTACTTCTTTTAGTGAAACTACTAGAGTGCCTATACAGGGGAAGCATAGTGTTGTAATAGTTATTGCTGTAAGCATTTGTAGTGGAGACAGCTGAGGTGCAACAGATTTTAGTACGCCTACAGCTACGTCTTTTCTTAAAATACCTACAATAATAGCTACTACAGTGTCTTCGGGTAGGTTAAATAGTCCTGAAAATATTGGGGAAGTGAACTCAGCTAAAGCATTTATTGATCCTGTGTAGTAGAGTATGTTCACGAACAATATTCCTGCTAAAATGAGGGGAGTTCCTCTCAAAAGGAATTCTTTTACTCTAAGAAAAGTTTTCGCTAAAACATTTTCTAATAAAGGTTTTCTCCAAGGAGGTAGCTCTACTACTAGTGGTTCTTCCACGCCTTCTATTACAGTATTTAAGAAAAACCCTACTAGAATGGTGACTAGCAGTAAAATTATATAGAGTAAGAGCACGTATGCTGAACCATAGCTTCCGAGAACAAACCATATCATTACTTGTTCAGCCATACACGGGACTCCTATCCACTGAATTACTGAGGCAATAAACTTCGATTTCTTAGTCTTAAGAATTCTTGTAGAAAACACTCCTACAATACTGCATCCAGTGCCTGCTACTATTGGCAGTATAGCTTCACCACACATACCTAGTCTTCGTAGAGGGCAATCAAATGGCACTATTAGTCTAGGTAAAATACCTGAGTCTTCTAGTAGGCCTAAGACAAAGTAGAGTACTATAAGGCATGGAAGTATCATGAAGAACACGAAAAATATACCTGTAGTCAGTAAGCCCATAGAAGAATATATTCCGGGATTATCTCCAATTAAAATATATTTGAAAATATTCTCTGGCAGTATTTCGTTTAACGGCTCCCAAACAATTTTCTCGTAAATGGAGTAATATATCATGAAGGGTACTCTGTGAGCTATTTCATGTATTACAGCTAAAGTAAGCCAAACTATAGCTAGTGTTATAGAAGTAGTAATAATAAGGCCTTTAACAGGGTGTACTAGTAATGAGTCTACTAAATTTACTTTAAAGAACTCTTTATCTTCCTGAACTGCTTCTCTGTAAATATCTTCGACTACCTTTATTCTATCTGCTATTATTTTATTAGCTATTTCTTCTAAGTCAATTGTTAAAGGAATGCTTTTTCTTAGGTGAGAGTATTCTTTATCACTAAATATTGTGAAATAAGTTATAGCTTTTGAAAATACTTTATTTTTACTTGATAACCTAGGTAAGATATATTTCTCTATTTTACTTAAATGTTTTTCCGTGGGAGTTTTTCTAACAAAATACTTCTTATTGAATTTCTCTGCTATATTAATTATAGTTTCAAGTAGTTCTTTAAGTCCTTTACCTTTAGTGGCAACAGTGAGTACTACTGGAATTCCTAGGAGTTTTTCTAGTTTCTCTTTGTTGATTTTTATTCCTAGTTTTTCTGCTCTATCTACTTGGTTTACAGCCAGTACTATGGGGAGAGGGAGCTCAAGTAGTTCTAAAGTCAAGTAGAGGTGTCTTTTGAGACTAGTTGCGTCGACGACATGCACTACTATCGGAGGAGGGCTATTAAATAGTATTTTTCTTGCAATGCTTTCTGCTTCGTTTCGAGGAATAAGTGAGTATGTTCCTGGAGCATCTACTATTTTTATGGTGTGTCCGCGGTACTCTAATTTTCCTTCATATATTTCAACTGTAGTTCCAGGGTAGTTTGAGGCTATTGCTGTCAGCTTAGTTAGTTTGCTGAATATAACTGATTTTCCTACATTAGGGTGTCCAAATAAAACTACTTTAATTTCCATTGTCAGTCCCTGCAGTATATTTTTGAAAATATCTTGTTGTCAAGAAATACTATAGAATTATTTACTTCGACTAATACACCTCTCCTCCCTCTGGACAGCACTTTGATTTCTGCACCAGGATATATACCGAAGGGAATAAGTTTCTGCAGTAAGCTGAGGTCTCCTTTTACTTCCACTATTTTTAGAGATTTATTGTTGATACTTGAGTTAGCCATACCTAATAAAATTAGGTGCACCTAATTTAAAAAACTAATTATTAGACATTGCACAAAATAAAGTGTGTGACTAAAGTTAATGAGCATTTAAGTCTAATTGAAGCATAAACATAATCTAAAAATAAATTTACGTAATATAGATACTATTAACATAACCCCACGAGTCTCTTGAGACGTAAGGGAGCCTAGTTTATAGGATTTGTTTATATTTCTTTTCTATGTCTTTACTTGCCAACGTTTTGGTGTATTTTGAAGCTTTTTCTCTTAATTTCCTGTCATCTGTTACTAGTACTAGATTTTTCACTTTAGCTAAGTACAGATAAGATGCATCATATATTGTGAGTTCTTCTTTGTCTGCTAACTTAAATACTTCTTTCTCAAAGCCTTTGATGGAAGATATATTCATTGATTTAAATAAATCTGCTACAATGTCTACATATTCTAAAGCAATGTCTTCTTTTAATTTCTTTAGTAATTTATGTTCTTTCCAAATAGCGTTTAAACACTCGTAGAGAGCTAAATCTAGGGTTAATCCATCAGCTAGGGGTGTGACTAGACCTCTTTTAATTAAGTTTAAAATTGAGCTTGCGTCAAAAAGATACATTATCTCTCCCTATACTCTCTAATGATTTCAGCTATTTCCTCGTCTGATATCTCTGGAAGTTTTTTACTCAATTTTTTGGCTCGTTCCTCAAGTCTCTTAAACATAGCTCTCCTGACTTCTTCTTCTAGAGCTCTCCTTATTACAGGCCCAGGCTTTATTCCTAGTTTATCTAGCATTTCTTTTAATTCTACGGGTATTTTGGCAGAAACAGTAACGTATTTCACGGGGTAGACTAGTTAGGTCTACCTATATAAGGTTTTACATAGTTGGTGGTAATTTTTTGGCTACCGCCAATTTATAGTTCGGTGATTTTGAGCGCAAAGTATTTTATGCCAATTATAATTATTCTATTTGTAATAATTATGACTGAAATAAAGTTTTACGATAGGGAGGCTGAATTGAAAACTTTGACTAGTGTTAGTGAGCCTTTTCTAGCTGTTATTTATGGCAGAAGAAGAGTAGGTAAAACTAGACTTATTTTAGAATTCTGTAAAAATAGGAAGTTTATTTATCTTTTTGTAAATCCTGAGAAAAGTAGTAAAATGCTACTCGAAGAGTTTTCCAGGCAATTAAGAGAAGCTATGAGATTACCTAGCTACGTTAGGCCGGAGTCTTGGAGAGAGTTCTTTGAACTGCTTTCTGAGTACGATGGAATAGTTGTTTTTGATGAGTTCCAGTGGTTTACTAGAGTAGACTCATCGGTGCCATTTGAGTTACAGAGGTTCTGGGATACTAAAGAGAAAAGACCTTCAGTAATTGTATGTGGATCTGTTGTTGGCTTAATTAAGAGGCTTTTTGAAGACTATCAGTCACCTTTATACGGTAGAGCTGATGTAAGGCTTGAAGTAAAGCCTTTAGAAGTAACTACTATAATTGAGTGGCTTAAAGATCTCGGAGTAAATTGTCTTGAAGAGCAAGTAAAATTCTACTTAATTTTCGGAGGAGTACCTTACTACTACGCTTTAATACAGAAATATTCCGTAAAAAGCATTGAAGATGCATTGAAGAAACTAGTTTTCGAAGAACATGCTCCACTACGAGACGAAGTAAATGGTATCCTTAGAGAAACCTTTGGAAAAGACTACTACACTTACTCCTCAATATTGTCGGCGATAGCTGAAGGATATTGTAGAGTATCTGAAATAGCTAATAAAGTGGGACTAAAGCCTACTTCACTATCACCGTATTTAAAAGACTTAACAGAGCTCTTAGACATAATTAAGCCAGAGCTTCCCGCTGGTAGGAAAAAGGGTGCATTTTATACGATAAAAGACTACTTTACAAAATTCTGGTTTAAGTACGTATACAAGAATAGAAGTCTACTAGAATATAACTGGAGAAAAGTCTATGAAAAATGTATACAAACACTAAACACTTATCTAGGTGAAGCATTTGAGTTACTAGCAAAAGAAATAGTGGAAAAGCTCGCTAAAGAAAATAAACTACCTTTCACACCTACATCAATATCAAAATACTATGGCAAGTTTCCTCAAGGCTCATTCGATATAGATATAGTGGCATACAACGCTAAAACGAAAACAGCACTGTATATGGAGGTAAAGTGGAGTGAAATAGACTACAGTAGAGCACAAAATATAGTCAATACTTTAGCCGAGAAGACAGCTTACGTGAAAATAAGACCTTTGAAAAAATACTATGGACTAGTAGCTAAAAAGATATTAGATAAAGAGAGGTTAAGGGAAGAAAAAATAATAGCAATAGATATAAATGACTTAAAAGCTTTGCCAAGCTTCAAAAATATTTAAAAATAATTCAACGGTAATATATTTTAACTTTGATTGTTTTCGTTACAACAGCCTCTTTACTTAATTCGAGTACGACTTTTTCTTTTTCTTCTTTAAAGTCAGCTTCTACAGCTTCCCCGTCAATTGAAACCTCTACTTTCTTTACGCTGCCAAACTTCTTTAATTCGAGTACTTTCAGCTTAAGCGAGCCCTGCTCAAGACTAATAGATACTTTCTGCACATTATCCTCGACTACTTGCTCGACAATACCCCAGTTCCCGGTAACTGTCAGCAAACCTCTGAATGACTTCTCGTTTATTTTAGGCATAAATCTCAGTCTTTTCTCGAACCCGTTGTAGAGTAGGCCTTCGAGAGCCATAAGTACTAGCCAAGAGTCCATTGGGCGATAATAGTGGCCACCACACTCAATGTGGTTCCAGTATTCACCGTACCTAGCATATCTCTCGTGTATTGCCTTAAGTATTTTAAATGCTTCCTCTACCATGCCTTCGTTTATCATGTGTGCGGCTACTTCGAACTCGATACCTGTCCACGGAGTATCTATTTGCGAGCCAACAGTGTACTTCAAGCCAGTATCATTCGGTAAAGGCATGTCTCCTGCAAAAGCTGGCCTTGGTCTACCTGGGTACACTCCATTAAGTAACCCTTCTTCTTCAGCAAAGTTGTATTTAAATATACTTTGAAGAATCTTTAGTGTCTTATCTCTATCAAGTAGATAGCCGAGGTCTAGTAAAAGCGTTAAGTAGAGTTGCCCATCGAGCTGCGAAGCAGAACAGCCTTTATCCCTTTTGCCGCTAATAGGGTCATACCATAGGTCAAGGTATTCTCCATTCCAGAGATACTTAACTAAATTCTCTTTACCTTCGCCGAATATTCTCTTCACGTGCTCGCTGTACTCGTTATCTCCCACTATTTCAGCTGCTTTTTCTACAGCTTTTAGTGCAGCCAACCACAGCACTCCAGTAAATGAAGTTATTCCTAAAAGGCTCCAAGCATCAAATGTTTGAACCGATATCGGGTAAAATGTATAACCAGCAGCAGCATAGCTCAAGAATCTGCCGAAACGTTCAGCAAACCCTAACCGATATGCTATACTCTGATGAATGGCCTCGTAGCCTGCAGGAGCGTAGTGATAGAGAAGCTTTAAGCCGACGGGATCATGAACTCTTAAAATAACTTCTATGGCCTCCTTAATAACATTCCACAAAGATTCTAGTAGACTTCTATCGCCAAGCCAGAAAGCGTCTCTAATAACCATTAAAACGTACTCTGGGTTCATATCGGGTCTATTGTATGTGTCGGGGCGCTTAAACGAGCCTACAAAGTAGTGCATTATTCTGCCTGTAGGATCTTTACCAGTCTTCTCTACAATTTTCCTTACAGTCTTCTTAAATTTCTCTAAATCCATACCTATGCTAGGATCCTTTTTTAATTCTTCTTTTAGCAAGGCCATGTTCTCTGGGATTGCTAAAGCAAATACTTCGTAGTACGGAGAGAGATCCGGCTTGAGCTGCCACTTTGCATGATACTTAATCCAAGTCTTTTCTAATTCGGGAAACAGCTGTAGAATCATTATTGAGCCATAGAACGCTACATCAGTGGTATTTAGTCCACAGCATCCATAGCCCTCCCATACACCGAAAAGCTTGTCTTTAGTGTAGTAAGTAGACTTAACCATAGTGGTTAACTGAGAGGCAATTAAGTCTACTAGCCAGTAGTCGACTGAAGTAGAGTAAAGCAAGTCGTGGAATTTCTTAGTGTAGCTGTAGAGATACTCAAAGTTGTCTACAATGTACTCAGCTACACTACTCGACGAATCAAAGTAGTTTTCATAAGCGTGACCAAGATAGTACCCTAAGTCATCGTAATGGTTAGGGAAAAACCATGCTAAGAAAACAGTGATCTTAGTTTCTTCTCTAGGTTTAAGTCTCTTCTTACAGACAACAATACTGTAGACTCTCTCTTCTACTCTAGTAAGCTTTTCTTCATCTTTTAGCAGACCAGTAGCCCTGAATTCAACCCACTTGTATCTAAGTGGGCGCTCCTCATAGGGAGCAGTCAAGCAGTAGCCGTACTCTCCTTCACTAATAAAGCCGAGAGTAATAGAGCCTCTATACATGCAGTGCTTCCTATGGATATTAGTGCCCTTTATGGTTAAAGCGAAGCCTCCCTTGATTTTATCAACGAATATCTCTGCTTCAGCTGGAATTTCTCCAAAAGGATTCTTTATTCCAGCAAGTAGACTAAACTCTATTTCTTCATCGAGCTTGTTCCTTACCCTGAATACGAAGAACGCTACTGGAATAGACGAGTTCTTCACGTCACTTGGAATAAATGGCGAAAATGCTTCCAGCTCTATATCTACAGGCAAATCTTGGTCAAAGTACTTAATGAATATAAAGGGTGGTTCACCATTATACTCCATCTTATCAACAGACCTGAACCAAGGGAAAGTATACGGGTCTCCGCCTAGCTCATAGCCTTTACTAGCCTGAAGAAGCCTTACTCTAATACTGCCGCCAGCAGTTTTAGTTCTAGCTACAAAGAAGAAGTCTCTAGGAGACATAAACTCTTTCTCCCTATCTTCCTGTCTCCAAGCCCACCGACCATTGTTGAATATATGCCACTCATAGAATCTGCCGTCAGCTCTCAGCTCAACAGAACCAGTCCCTATACCCCCTAGAGGCACTCCAGATGCAGTACAGTAAGATGAATCAATTCTCATATTATCTCTAGAGAACTAAGAGCTAATACAATAAATGATTAACTATGATAAAACAGCAGGCTGCTAAAAAATTAATATAAACTAAGAAAAAGGCCAACTACTTTATACGTAAAAGCTTTTCATTTATTTTTCTCACTAGAAGTGGTGTTGAGTAAAGTGAGAAGATGATGTTCATTAGAACATAGAGAAAAGACGTTATTGAAAGAGCGTCTGAGAGCTCGGTAATCTGCAGTATAATACAAGTAAGTAGTGTAGCTAAAGACATTAAACCCATTGCTGCAGAAATTTTTCTTCTAAAGTACTTCGATTTAGATCTAAGCGTAAAACTCAAGGGAAGTCCACAGTAAATGAAGCCTACTAAAAGCGAAATAATGGTCTCAGCCATGTAGACAGCTACATCAGGGTGCATGTTCATAATAGGAGACACTATAAACACTGAAAACAAAAGAATTCCTACCAGCGGATAAATTAGTGCTTTAAACAGCGGCTTTACCCACGGATTTTCTTGAATCCAGTAAGCTATGTTAGGACTCCAGCTATAGTAAAAAGCGTTAAATGACTTAAAGAAAGAGGAGCCTTGATAAGTTTTCATCATAATATTGTCCCGGAAACCTCTTAGTACTTGAACTTCATCAGCGAGCTCGCTACCATAAGTAACAGTAGCTATAATACATTGAGGAGGAGACACAGGAATTATACGGTTTATTACCTCGATAGTTAACTTAGCTGATTTTTCTAATTCACTTTCACTTGAACCAAGAATCACGATGGTGTATACTTTGGAAGGACAGTTTGAGTCAACAGTTATTGTGAGTTTACTTGAAGCGGTAGGCTTAATTTCTTCAGGAGAAAAACTACAGGAAATACCTTTAGGTACGCTTTGAGCACTTAGATAGACAACTTCAGGTGAGCCTTTCTTCAGTACAGCATTAATAGTAACAGTTGCTGATTTTCCTTTGACAATTTTAACCGACGATGGAGAAACACTCAAAGAGTAGTCGAATAAAGCAGGCTTAACAGCTACTTTAATTATAACATAAGAAGACTTGCCGTCGGCTCCTTTAGCTAATATATTAATGCTGTAAGTCCCCGGTTTAACCGTATATGAGGCCTTAATAGAAGCTGTAGCAGAGCCTGTAGGAGTAAGAGTAGCGGGATTAAAAGTAACCGTTATTCCGCTAGGCACTTTAACTGCACTAAATGATACTTTCTTATTGTAAGCTCCTATTTTAGTTACCTTAAGAGTAATAGTGCAGCTTTTCCCTTGATTAACAGAAACAGATAAAGGAGTTGCTGTAAAAGTAAAGCCGTAAGGAAGTACTTTTATTTTCAGCAAAGAATAGCTATAGTAGTTCCCAGACTCTGCTCTAACTTTAATAGTAGTCGTACCTGCAGCGGCACTCGAAGGAATAGAGACCTTAAGTGTAGTAAACTTAGGGGACTCTTTAGATGAAATAATTAAACTTGACGGACTAAAACTGCAAGTATATCCTTGAGGAATACTTGCGTGAAAACATACTTTACCGTAAAATCCTCCTCTTGAATACACTTTAACAGTTATTTTAATAGTTGTGCTCTGGTATCCTGACGTAGACGAAGGAATAAGCTCTATTTCAGGACCATACTTATACGATATAATGAGTTTAGGTCTGTAAGCAACATTATTTACTTCACTAGAATACCATGAAACAATAGCGTGTTCGCTCGAATATTTACTGCAAATGGCTATACCGTAGTTAGTAGCAAAAGAAAGCCATTTCTTTATAAGCACCGTTAAGTCAACGCTGTAGGATTTCTTATCGGGATCACTTGCAAAAACAGTAAACTTACCGTAAATGCCGTGAATTTTAGGCCTATTATACCAAGTAGTCGACTCGGACCAGTATGTGGTAGTACAGTATACGTCAAAAACTTTTTTAGTAGTTCCGGGTTCAAAAAGTGTCATAGATTTACATAAATAGAGCACAAGTTTAGCGTACTTAATGTCGTTTGCTGGAATTTTGTTAAAAGAAAACCTTATATAAGCATACCGATAGTAGCGGTCATTTTCCTCTTCGTCGCCGGACCCGTAGTATCCTGAGAAAATTACTTGAGAAGAACCATAGCTATAAGAAGGATAGCATTCAGAAACGCTAGTATCTTGTGAAGGAGTATAAATTACAGTTTTTGAAGTAACATAATTATTCTCTAAAACTCCATAATCATCAGAAGGGACAATTTTCTTGGAGTATACTGCGTCTGTAGAAACCAGTGTTAATAGAAGTATACTAGACAGCAGTATAGACACTAATATATTATTTCTATTTTCTATCATTTTCCAACTTAAGAGAACAAAGCTAATATATTTATAAATTTTTCTAATTTTTTAAAATACATAACACTATTAATTAACATATAATTAAATATAATTCTAGGTAACAATATAAGTTACTTTAACTTAAACTATATCATTATACAAAAAACTAAAACATCCCAGTATCGTATTATTCAAACTACATTTGCTTAACAAATACAAGTAAAGTATTGAGCATAGTTTACCACGCTATACACTACAGTAAATTACTAGACTATAAATTTACGTAAAATCTATATGCAATAAATCTTAAATAAGTTATTAACGTACTATGTCTACTTTTAAAATACTACTATATATATTTTTGCCATATGTCTGACAGTATTCTAATTTGACTGCAGTAAGTATTACGGTTTTAAGATAACAGCTCCATTTGATGGAGATTTTGAAGTGATTTTCTTAGGGTAGTGTACTCCAATTGCCACAGTACATAGGTATAAAAATATGATATTATTAGTAGAACTACCTGTTGAAATTATGTTTCTTGACGCTATGTTCAGAGTAGCTAAAGAAGCGGCAAGAGATCTTATGGGCCAGAATGCTGTCGGCGTTATTCTCTTTGGTTCTCTTGCTAGAGGAACTGTTGATGAGATGAGCGATGTTGATTTAGCTGTAGTTCTTGAAGGAGAAATTAAAGTAAGGAATCCTGAAGTGAGGCATGTTGAAGGGTTTGAGGTAGAAATATGGAGGTATTCTATTGAGCACTTTAAGCATGTGTTCGAGGACGAGAAGTATCGGAGGAGAGAGGACTCATGGTTTCTGGCCAGCTTATGGATTTCGTTACTTCGGGAGGGTATTATACTTGAAGATCCTAAAGGTATTCTCGGAGAGTGGAAAAAGAAAGCTCTTGCGTGGAAGTGGGAGTTAAGTGAAATACTCCCAGTATTCAATAAAAGTGAGTCTTGCCTAAAGGTAGCAGAAGAGAGTTATAGACGGGGCATCGTTTTCGAAGGAATAGTTGCTGTAAGAGATGCCTGCTTTAACTTAGCTATTGTCGAGATAATGCTTCAAGGAGATATTCCCAGCATTAGACCTAAAGATCTCTACAGCAAGCTTGCCCAAAGAAATTTCAGAGAATTCTTCGATGAAGTTCAAGGCTTAAAAAATTTGAAAAAACAGTATATCAAGGAGCTTCTTGTCGAACTTAAAGAGCTTTTAGATATTTACTGGAAAGAGCCTAGAGGAGCTCGGACAGAATATTTAAATGCGGTCAAAAGCTTAGCTAGAGGAAAAACCAAAGAAGCACTACTAAATGCGAGATCTTCTGCATTCTATGTAGGGCGAAGAATACTGAGAATTAAAGGCAAAAGCATTCCCTTCAAGCTTTATGACGCGAAAACCCACCTAGAAATGCTGAGCATACTTAAGGACTGCAAAGAATTCATCAAGCTCTACCGGAAACTTCACAACATGAATATAGATAAGAACTACTTGAAGAAATGCATTAAATCAACAGCAGTTGAAATAAATAGACTAAAACTTAAAGCTTATAATCTCAAATAACTACCATAATTTTAGGCTCGTAAATGTTGATTCCTTGTATCTTTAACTTTACTGTATTTTACGAAAATCACTATTTTGTTTCTACTTGTACAGAAGCCTTATTTTCAGCTAGATAAACAATGTACTTATATTTCGGCGCGGATACTACGTTGGAGTGATGAGGGTTTCTGGTGCTGAAGGTGATGACGGCTTGATTAGCTGACTTATTATATAGCACAGTTTAGTCTTCGGGTAAATCATTTACTTGGAAACAAAGGGACTTGGTTATGTTTAATCATTAACTAAGATCACTACACCTTACTATTGGTAAAGTTGCTTGATGGCTGATAATAACTTATCTATGTTATACATAAACAATACTTAACTATAAGGCCATTTACAGAGAGCACTATATATAAGTTCAGAAAAATAATATTGTTTAATGGGTGTAACTTTATGTCTATTGAGTTAAAGAAGGTTATCGAGCGTGAGCGTGTATCTTATCCTGACAAGGAGAAACTCTTTATGGTTCTAGGACTCTTACTTAGTGGTAGAATATCTACAGGTAAGGCAGCAGAACTCTTAAGCATGAGAGTCGACGAACTCTGGCTCCTTTTACGTGAGCTTGGCATTAAGTATAGTATTATGGATGAAGAGGAGGTTGAGGAGGAGCTAGATGCATACAGGAGCATCTTTAAGAGTAGTACTCAATACGTCTCCAATTATAGTGCTAGCTAAACTAAGTCTTTTGGAGAAAGCTCTTGAGTTATTTAGTGAAGCAGAAGTTCCGCGTGGAGTACTTGAAGAAGTAGAGAGGAAGAGAGATGAAGTATATCAAGAACTTTCAAGACTTATTTCTGAGAGAAAAATAAGCGTAGAGGAGACCAGGAAGAGATTATCAAGACTGGGGCTTGGTAGATCTTCAGCAATACTTCTAGCTCTAATGAAAGATAAGATCATAGTCATAGACGATAGAAGGGCTAGAAGACTTGCTAGAGAGCTAGGCTTAAAGGTTATAGGAACACTTTCAATTCTTAAAGAATTGCGCAGAGAAGGAGTCTTAATAGAAGCACACTCGAGGCTGCGAGAAAAAAGCTCCAAGAGAGCCCTAGCGAGCCAGCTACTTCAAATCATACTCTCTCTTCGCGGGAGGATTCATCGTGCTATTTCTACTATTTATCAGTATGGGAGCAAATCCGTAGTCAGCTCTCATTCTTCAAGTAATAATTATCCTCTGGTTCCTAGGCTTCACTAGAGTATACGCTAATGTGGGAGTGCTGCCCATGCACGGTGAGTACGACGCACTAGTAATACCTCGGACTTGCACAAACTTATTCTATGTAAAAGATGCAGCATCAATAGATCCCGATGCTTTCACAGTACAGTTCATGTCTTATTCGACTATAGAAGTGTGGGGGCTGCGGGAAAAATACTTCGCAGACAATGTGTAACGCGATGACGGACTATAAAGTAGGAGACAACATTAAGGCAGACCCTAAGCACATATTCATAATAGGCTCATCTATTTCTGCTTCTACTGATATCCTAATGCTGTCTTTCTTTATTACTGAAATAGCCTTAGATAGTCCCTTTTTCTTTTTCTGGCCTCCAGCCCAAATAAATCCGCTGGCTTTAATTACTTGTCTAGAGTCTTCAGTTAATACTTTTGCTTTGCTAGGATCTACGGTATATGTATTTACCATGGTAAAATACTCTAAACGCTATTTTATACTCGCTTATACCAAAGAAATAGTCATTAAAATTAAAACTGAAATTATGCACATATTAATCAGAAGAAATTTATTTAAATAGTTTTCTGCACTTTCTTTTTAATAAGAATTATTGCATATGCTAAAACAGTAGCTGCCGCCAGTATGGCAATAGTTATGAGAGAATCTTTTAAAAGAATTAATCCTATATCAGGCGGCTTTTCTACTGAGACAATTATTATAGGTAAACTCTGCTCAAGATTATATTTCTTTGAGCCTACAAAGTACTCTATGTAAGCTCTCCTCGGGAGAACTGCAGTCTTCTTTTCTGTAAGTGGAACAGTGTATCTCAGTTTTGCTGATTTCCTGGCCTTTAGGTAATCTAAGCGAAGTGTATGGTTTCCTATTTTAATGCTAATATTTTCGATGTCTTTGAAAGCATAGTTTTCGACGAAAACTACTATTTTAGCGTACTTTTCTGTCAGAAATTCCACGTACTGTTTTATGTATATAGCTTTGTCTTCATTGCTTGGCGGAGAAATATTTTTCGCTTCTACGCGAGTTATGCTTGGAGGCTTTTTAACTAAAGTTAAGTATACTAAGTGATATCGTTCGAAGACGGTTGCCCACGAGCTGTTCTCATACCTGAACTCTAGTCTGAGACCAATGGTTCTGTTTTCTTTAGGAATAAACCCGGTTTTACTGTTTCTTGGAATAAGTATTTCGATTACTTTGTATAGTTTTCCTTCAATAAGTTTATTGTAAGACGTTGTCTTAAAGTCGTTTAAAGTAACTAGCCTGTAGCCGTGTCTAGGATCGTCGTCCCAGAGACAGGGCTTATCTAAGCTCTTTTCTGCTTCAGAGCAGTCTAGTACGTGTGCTTTAATAAGGGGGTTTCCTGCCTTAGGAGAAAGTATGAGTTCATAGTTTCCTTTGCCGTGCCACCAGCCGTTGCTATCTAAGTCTAAGTGTATGAGAATGTGGTCTGCTTCTTGTGGCCTCAAAGATAGCCTTAAAACTAAACCGCTATTGTTCCAGAGAGCTTCGAGCCTATAGTTAACTCGTATTCTCGGGTAGTTTATGTACTTCTCGATTATCTTGGTCCAGTTATTTTCTAATATACAGGTAGATACAGGGTATAGAGGATAGGGGTCTTTGCCGTCGGGAATGCCGTCACCATCGGTGTCTGATGAAAGAGGATTTGAAGAAAAGAATATTCCAGCGAGAAATTCTCCTCTATCGCTCAATTCATCTCCATCGCTGTCAGAAGAGTTCACGTAGCTTCCAAACCTTACTTCATCGAAAGGAAGACTGGGCGCGTAGTCTGGAAAGTGGTCGCTGTCAGCATCTTCTACAGCGTATACTTTGGGCTTGCTTGTAGAAGGAGCTTTCAGTTTAAGCCAAGTTTCTTCAGGCCATGACCTGAGAATATAGGCGTTGAAGTCGAAGTGTTCTCCAAACCGTCCTTTTAGCTGAGCTGGATAGTCTGCGTGAGGATATTCTGGGTACCCGCTTCTATAGAAGTCTTCGTCTACTTGGTGATGGAACTCATGTACAAAAAGCCACGCTATTGCTCCATCCAGCTGGTAGCTAGAATACTTGTATATAGTTCCTCCAGGCCCCCATACGCTTCCAATAGGGTCTGGTTCTTCCCGGTACTTGGGTGCAGCTCATAGTGCTACTACTCCGTTGAAGTCATCCCAGTAAACGCTTACTTTCCTTAAAATGCAGCTAGCTGCTTGCCTAGCTATATCTTCAGGAAGCCACCAGCCAGTAAATCTAACTGGAGTAACTATAATTGTGTAAGTGAAGTTTATATGAAATCTCATGTGGCTGTTTCTCCAGTAGAAAAGTCTTGCCTTTTCTAGCTCAATGAATATCTTTGTGAGATTTTTTCCCATAAGATTAGTGTTAACGCCGTCGTGAGTAACATCTAAAAAGACTACTACGAGTACATCTAACTGAGAGTACTTGTACTGAGGTTTCGTGTAGGCTATGTTTACGAACAGTATACTCAGAAACAGAGCTACTGCAAGGAATTTTTCAAGTTTTCACCCTAGAGCAACTTCAATATTTTCTAGAGTATTATTAATTTTCTGCAGCTTAAACGGCGCTTTTTTAGCTATAGAGAATAATGTTGAAGTAAAGTGAATAGCCGTAGTTACTGTGAAAGTCGACGCTGAAAACGCTGTCTTCTCTACTTCTCTTACCACAGTGTATATTTTTGTACATAATATAAATACTTTACCATAATTAAAAGTACTGTAATGACTTTTATTAATTAAACTATATTTTTTATCTCAGGGTGAAAAATATTCTAGCCAGAAGTAATCTAAACTATAAATAGTATTGTATTTTTAAGCATTTTTTTGTTTAAAAATAGCTTATATAGCAAAGTAATACGTGTTTTAATGATTTGAACTTTTCTAACGTTTTCAGAAATAAAGGCTAAAGCTTATATCTATCCTATTCCTTACTTAAAGATGTGTACCTATGAGCAAGCTTAAAGGAGATTACACTCCATTTGGCTTACTACAAAACGTAGACCACTGTTTCCCTGACAAGCCAAGTGGCGTTGTCAAGAGCTTCGATGTATTTAGATTCGGTTGGCTAATAGCTTTTAAGTGGTTTATATCCCCTGAAAACGCCGACTGTGTTGTGTCGATGGGTATTGCCTTCAATATAGACGGAGACCTATTTACTACTCAGAACGATTATTTAGAGAAAAATGTTGAAGTAGGGTCGAGCTACCACACTAAAAACATTATTGAAAACCACTTTACTTACAAAGACATAGAGATTTCCGGCGTATTTATTTTAATTGACGGAGATTCTCTCGCATGTTCTCTAACTCTCCGCAACATCGGAAATACTGCGAGAAACGTGGAAGTAATGTCTCATGCCACTCTCTGCTGCCGAGATACACTTCTAGTAGTTAAAGAAGAGTCTTCTAAGGTGCTTGTTGAAGGCGGAGGAAGGTCTGTTGCTTTAGTATGTGATAAAGAGTTTTCTAAAGTTATGGCCTCGCAGAGTGTAGAGAGTTTCAGAAAGACTTTGCTAAAGTCATGTAATGGAGTCCAGTATTTCGGCGAAGCTACTGGTTGGGGAATACTTTCTTTAAAGCTTGCTCCAGGAGAAGAACAGAGGCTTACAGTAGTAGTGGCTAAAGACAGGTACTCAAGAGAAGTTCTACGTAAAGCAGAAAACGCTCTCAGAAAATACGGCACAGTCATTGAGGAGAAAATGAGAGAAGATAGAGCTTTCTGGAGAAAAACAGCTTTTCTTGTAGGAGACTGGCCTTTATACTGGCTTAACGGTTTTCGCTACGATATCGAGACACTGAGGCACATGGTGTATCCTCCTAGGGGAATAATTAAGAATAAGTGGGACATAATGCACGTTAACTGGCCTAGAGTAGTTTTAGCGGAAACTTCTATAGACATGCTCATCTACAGCTACTTTGACGAAAACACTGCTAAAGAAGTGCTCTACGGGCTTTTCGCCAATGCTAAAGCACCTAATGTTCCATGTATTCACGCAGACGGAACACCGAACATGATTGCCTACGACGGAAGCGCCTGCGGTACTTCACCTGCATGGTGTTTTCCATTCTACGATTATCACTTAATCTACATTAGAACAGGGGACTTAAAGTGGGCTAAAAAGCTCTACCCGTACTGGAAGAAGTATCTCTTCTGGTGGATTGAAAACAGAAGTGATGAAGAAGGTTTTCTGCACTACAAGTGCAGCTGGGAAAGCGGAGAAGACATGGCTTTCAGGTTCGGCGGCGGAGGAGAAGGATCAGAGTCAATAGAATATCTCAGAGTCTCTGAACTACAAGCTGTAATGAGCCATGCGGCCAAGTTCATGGCTATTGTGGCTAAAGACCTAGGCTTAAAGGAAGACGAAAAAACTTGGATAGAGCTCCACGAAGAATACTTAAATAAGCTTGAGTGGCACTGGAACAGAAACTGGTACCGAGACTTTGATACAAGATTTAACACGTATACTAGATTTAAAGACGTGCTTCACCTTGCTCCAGTATTTCTCGAGCTTGCCCCCCAAAATAAAGTCAAAATAATGTTCGATGATGTAGAAGCGGTCATTAGAGAAATCTGTGTCTCAGCAGGCTGGGATGTTTTATGGTGGCCTCCACTGACATACTCTCTCCTCGAAGCTTTGGCTAAAGTTTCTGAAGAAGACAAGAGTAAGCTAAGCTACTTGAGAAAAATAGTGTTCAGTATAGTTGATAGCGCGTATAAGGCGGCCGATACTCGTGTACTTCGGCCGAGATACCCTGTTCCAGGAACAAGTTACGAGCATTGGGGCTACGTTAAAGGAGAGTTCGCTGGAATAGAGTGCTACGGGTGGGGCGCGCTTACATCACTAATGATAATAAGGTACCTTTTAGGTATGAGAGAAGATCTTTCGACAAAGTCGCTGAAGCTAATGCCTAATTTACCTGAGAAATTTCTAGGAAGGTATGGTATAAGGGGCATAAATTACAGGGGAGTAGTACTAGACATAGTCTACAGGAAGACTAAAAGAAAGCTAAACTTGAAGCTGAGAATTAAGCCTAAAGCGCCTTTAGGAGAGAAAATTGTTGTTGAAAACGAAGAGGCGGGAGTAGTTCTGGAAAAAAATCTGTTAAAGCCGTTTGCAGAAACAGTAATAGTTCCCAATGAAACGGTAACAAAAATATTTATAAAGTAGTGTTCCTTAGTAATATAAAGTATAGGCCTCAATACTAATCGTCTGCTCAGCCATAGATTTAATATCACTTAATATTAAGTAATATTAATTAGACTAGAATATTTATCATTAAATTAAAAATTTTCTATCTGAGAGAAAATAATCTTAATGGAGTAAAAATAAATTATTTAAAGGATTCTGCACAATAGTTACGGATACTAATGAAATGTGTTATAGTAGACACGTCTAGGAGTCCTTACGCTAAACTGAAGCCTGTTCCTGTGAACTCTATTAAGCTTAATGATGTCTTCTGGAGACCGCGTATCGAGACTTTAAGGAAAGTAACTCTTCTCGCAGTATACAAGCAGTTAGAGAAAACAGGTAGAATAGAGAACTTTAGGCGTGTAGCTCGCGGAGATAAAAATATTGAGTGGAGAATAGCCGATGACTCAGATGTATACAAGTGGTTTGAGGCATTGTCATATACTTTAGCTTATGAACACGACGACAAGTTGAGAGAAATAGCGGATTCTGTAGCAAAAGATATTGTTTCGGCTCAAGACAAAGACGGCTACTTGTTTACATACTACGCTTTTAATAAAGAAGCTAGGTGGAAGGACTTAACTAGAATGCACGAACTTTACTGTGCTGGACATTTCTTTCAAGCAGCAGTAGCTTACTACAGGGCTACAGGCAGTAAATTAATGTTAAATGCCGCTATACGCTTAGCAGACCATATAGTCAGCATTTTTGGCCCAGGGAAAAGAGAAGGGGTTCCAGGGCATCCTGAAATAGAAATGGCTCTCGTAGAGCTATACAGAGTTACTGGCAGTAAAAAGTACTTAGACTTAGCGAAATTCTTCATAGATGAGAGAGGGAAGGGTCTTGTAGGGGGCTCAATATACTTAATAGACCATAAGCCTTTCAGAGAACTAGATGAAATCGTAGGTCACGCTGTCCGGTCTCTTTACCTAAATTGTGGTGCCGCAGACGTCTACATGGAGACAGGGGAAGTCTCTCTCTTCAAGACTCTCCTTAGACTGTGGCGCAGTATGGTTGAAAAAAGAATGTATGTTACTGGTGGCGTCGGGTCTAGGCATGAAGGAGAGGCTTTTGGAGAAGACTACGAGCTTCCAGACGCAAGGGCTTACTGCGAGACATGTGCAGCTATAGCGAATATTATGTGGAACTGGCGTATGCTCATGGCTACAGCTGAAGCAAAGTACGCTGATGTAATGGAATTAGCACTATATAACGCGGCGCTATCAGGTATATCGCTTGACGGCAAGTACTTTTTCTATGATAATCCTTTAGCAGACAGAGGAAAACATAGAAGAGAAGAATGGTTTGGCTGCGCGTGTTGTCCTACAAACATTGTTAGACTACTAGCCTACTTGCCAGGCTACTTCTACAGTACTTCAAGTAAAGGCATATGGGTTCACCTATACGCCGAGAACTCGGCGAAAATAGAGCTAGAAGGAACTACTATTGAAGTAAATCAGTACACTAAGTACCCATGGGAAGGCGAAATAGAAATTGAAGTAGAGCCTGAAAAAGAAAAAGAGTTTTCTATTTACTTGAGAATACCCAGATGGTGTAGTGAGACCGAAGTATTTTTAAATGGAAGACTACTCGAAGTAAAGCCGGAGCCAAGCACTTATCTCGAGATACGTAAAGTATGGAGAAAAGGAGACCGAATAAAACTAGAGTTCAGTATGCCTGTAGTCCTAGTAGCTTCTCACCCATGGGTACTAAACCACGCGTGTAGAGTAGCTATTAAGAGAGGGCCAATAGTCTACTGCCTTGAGCAAGCCGACAACAAAGACTTCGATGTATGGAACTTAGTACTTCCTCGAAATCCTGAGCTAAAAACAGAATTCAATCCAGTTCTCTTAGGAGGAGTAGTCGTCATAAAAGGCAGAGGCTATGTTGCAGACAATTCAGAGTGGGAAAACAAGCTCTATAAAAAAGTAAGCGAACTGAAGTATTTGCTGAAAGAAGTAGAGTTCACAGCAATACCTTACTACGCGTGGGCAAATAGAGAGCCTGGACCCATGATAGTCTGGGTAAAGTATCCTCTGCTGCCGAAAAATATTTAAGCATTTATAAAGGTAGAGTACTCTCTACCTGAAGACAGTTTATATTATTGAAGACAGTACTTTCCATGATGGCTATCGTCGAGCTGAGTGACGTCGCTAAATCATTTGGCTCGACTAGGGCTCTTAGAGGAGTTAATTTAACTATTGAAGAAGGAGAAATAGTTGGGCTCATAGGTCCTAATGGAGCAGGCAAAACTACTACACTACATATTATACACGGCTTATTAAACCTGATTATGGTGAAGTAAAAGTTTTTAGTAAAAATCCTTGGATTTACTATAAGTCTAATAGAAAGAAAATAGACTTTATGCCTGAAAATCAAATTTATCCAGTTCCACTTAGTGTAGAAGACTATTTAATGTCAGTAGCTAAAATAAAGGAAGTAGCATCGCCTAAGAGAGAAGTTATTAGAGTATTTGAGTTTACAGAGCTTTACGAGTATAGAAAAAGAAAAATAGGGTCTCTCCAAAAGTCTCGCACAGAGAGTTGGCTTAGCAGAGGCGCTTTTAGGAGACCCTGAACTCCTTCTCTTCGACGAACCTACAGCAAACCTTAACCCAGACTTTAGGTATCGAGTCCTTGAGTTGCTTAAAGAAATGAAAGAAGAGAAAACTAGTAATTACTACAGCTGTACTCGCGTTCGGTGGCAAAGTATGGCTGAAAGTATTCTCAAAGAGTACTTAAACACTATCTTTGTGGCGCTTTCACATCCAGCTAGAAGAGTTATTGAGCTTCTATTTAAACACGGGTCTCTCTCGTTTACTGATTTTACTTAGAGAAAGTGGCTTGAAGGATAAGAATACTTTAAACTATCATTTAGAAAAACTTAAAGGTCTTATAGATAAAACAGGAGGCATTTATAGGCTTACGTTGCTCGGTAGAGTCGTTAAAGATATAGTTGAGTACACTGCTGACCTGCTTGAAGAAGCTCTTCTAGCAATTATGGCTAAGAAAGTTACACTAGTGTTAGTGAGCAGTAGAAGGCTTATTAAAAGAATACTTATTGTATCTACATGCTTAGCGTGCAAGAATTTGAAGTAAAAGTAAGTAATGTAGAGTACTCAGATAAACTTGAAAGAGAACTAAAGATGATTGGCTCTATTAAGCTCCGCTAAATATACTAGTGGAACTAAGTGCTTTATTTTGAATTGCTTTAGTCTTACCCACTGATAAAGAATTTAAGCTAGTTTGTTTTTATTCTCTAGGTAATAAAATGGGGTTACCTCCCTCTATTGCATATGATAGAGCGATAACTATTTTTTCGCCAGATGGCAGACTATATCAAGTAGAGTATGCTTTTGAAGCAGTTAGAAAAGGCTACATTTCGCTCGGAGTAAAGTGTGTAGAAGGAGTTGTTTTAGCAGTTCTCAACAAAAAGCAGTATCCTTTAGCAGAGCCTTTTGATAAAATACAGAAGATAGACGAGCACGTAGGCCTAACATTCGCAGGCTTCGCTTCTGATGCGCGTGTGCTAATCGATAAAGCAAGAGAATACGCGCAGATTCATAGACTTATTTACGATGAACCTATTCCCGTAGAAACTTTAGCCAGAAGAATATGCGACATAAAACAGATATACACGCAGTACGGCGGCGTAAGACCATTCGGAGTAGCATTCCTCATAGCAGGAGTAGACGCAACAGGACCCAAGCTATATGGAACAAATCCTCAAGGAACATATCTCGGTTTCTATGCACATGCAATAGGATCTGGTAGTGAAGAAGCACTCAAAATACTTGAAAAAAATTATAGTCTTGAAATGAGTCTAGAAAAAGCACTGTTGCTCGCACTCTATACACTCGATAAGACTATTGAAGGAGGAGCTAAAAAGGAGATAATAGATGCGGCTCTAGTAGACGTTAAGACAAAGAAGTTCAGAATACTAAGTAAAGATGAAGTAGAAAAATACTTAGAGAAAATGAAGAAAGAGTCTTCGTTCAGCTAAGGTTTCAGCGTGAAATTCTCTTTCCCTTTAGTCGAGTTAAGTGGAGTAAAAATACCTAAAGTACTAGTAGGCACATCACCTTTTATAGCTGCAGGACAATTCGGCTTAAAATCATATAAATACTATTACGACTTTGTATTACACCCAGAAAATATTGTAAAGATTTTAGAGTATTGTTTTAAGCTGGGCGTTACTGGAGTACAGCTTTTAGCATATTCTTTCCTAGCTAAAGCAGTAGAAGAAACTTCTCGAAGAACAGGTATTAAGCCAGTAATAGTAGCTACACTTATGCCCGATGATGAAGAAAGCTTAAACTGGATAATTAAACTCGACGCAGCTATAGCTCTCGTACATGCTTCAATAGTAGATACTCTCGACTTAGAAAAAATATGTTCTCAAATCGATTTACTAAAAGAACATGGACTAAAATATGGTCTCGTTACTCACGAGCCTTGGAAAACAGTACCCTTCATTAAGGAGCAAAAACTAACTGAAGTATTGATGGCTCCTATTAATAAACAGGGAATTTTCATGGGTGACCGCGACAAAGTACTAGCCCTCTATAGAGATTCAGGACTAAATATTATAGGGAAAAAAGTTCTAGGAGCAGGAATAATTCCGGTAAAAGAAGCATTTGAGTACGTATTCAGCTTGGATTTTATTAAATCAGTCGCAGTATGAATAGCTTCCATTAAAGAAGCAGAGGAAACATTCTCAATCGCATATAATATGATAAATAATAAAGAGTAGAATTTCCAGCAAGTAGTTTAACTATAGTTTCATTAAAGTATTTAAGACCACAAAATCTACATAAACTAAAGATATAGAGGCCTTATAGTGAAAAGACAGAAGCAGTAAACTGCAATAAAGTCGTAGAGGGAATATTATAACTTAACTCATTTCTGAAAGACTAAGCTTATGTTAGAATATTCTCGGCACTATACCGTCAAAATGTTTATCAAAACTCATGATAAAATCTATATCATATATTTTCATAATAGCTATAGATGTAGCGTCTGTAAAACTTAACTTCTTCTCAGAATACTTAGTGAATATTTTCCAAGCTTCTTCAAAAATAACTTTATCTACATATACAATCCTCAGTTTTCTTGAAGACAATATGAAGTTCCCTATATCAATAGCTATTTCGGGTTTTCCTGTTCTCACTAAAGCAACAGTAACAGCCTCATCAAGTATATAGTCGGACGTATACATTGCTCCATAACTTCCCTTCAAAGCCATTTTTAAAAGACTTGTCGCCCGCTCATGATGTAAGTCTCTTTTATTCCTTGCTGCAACGAATATTCCTGTATCTATGAATACTGCCACGACTACCACCATATAAAACTTCATCTATCCTTGTAGAAGCGTCCTCTACACCCCAGTCAAGAGGCTTATCTAAAAGCTTTAACATGGGATCCTCTACGCTTTCCCTAAACTTAAATTTATTAAGAAGAATTTCTTCATTCTCTATTCCCAGCTCAATAAGTTTCTCAAGAATCTCGTATAGAGGTACTTTAATTCCACGAAGCCTAAGTCTAGCTTGAAGTTCTTCAAGCTTCTTTTTAGCTTCAATTCTTAATTTAACACTAGTGTAAGCCATATGTTACCAGGTAGAAAAGTATACCAAGTAGTATATAAGTTTGACAGCCTAATTAATAATTATATCAGATCAATGCCCGAGTACAGCTATAAAGGCAATAGACTATAATCAATAATTACAGAAGATAAATTACAACTATGGTTTAGAGAAAGCTGCGAAAACTTATCAAAAGGTCTTAAGCTAGACTTATACTAAATTCGAGAGTAAAGAATATTCTCGCTTAGCGCAGAAAGCATAAATTCTCAGCAAAGTATCTAATCTCAGCGTGTTTAAAGAGGTCTTAGCTCATGCTAATGGAATAATAGTAGACCTGGGGGCTGGTAGAGTCAGATTTGCTAAGTCTCTCTTAGAAAACCCTAAAGTAAGAGAAGTAGTAGCCATAGAAATAGACTTCAATAAGCTACATGAAGCCAAAAATCAGTATAGAGAGCAAAAACTACACTTAGTATGCGGATCTATCACGTATTTACCTTTAAGAGAATCTTCTATAGATACCGCTATATCAATACTAGTGCTACATGAGTTAGCTGGAGGAAAAGAAGAAGTAGAAAAGGCAGTAAAAGAAGCGAAGAGAATACTAAAAGCCGGCGGAAAGCTTATCATAGTAGACAAGTATCTATATAAGCCAAAAGATCCTGCTGAAGCTCTTTCACTAATAATAGAAGATCTCTACCATGAGGCTTTAAGAGAAGCCAAAGGAATAAAACTATGGGGCCTACAAAAACCAGAAGAATACCTGAACATAGTAAAGAAATATTTCAATAAAGTTACTTGGAGAAAAATGGAGAGAGGGAAGAAGATACCGGGTGAAGTATTTGTTAAAGAATGTGGATGGGGTAAAGAAACAAAGTCTCTTGTTAAAATGATAGAAGACGAGAATACTAGAAGAATTCTTGAAAACAAAATAAAGGAAGTAGAAGAAACAGCACTTAAATATGGTTACAAAAGTAGCAAAGTATTAGAAATAATTGCAGAAAAATAAACATATTTACCTTAATATAATTTTAATATTATATAAATCTTAATAAAAACAAACACTTATTTCATATTTAATAGTTAACGTCATAGTTTTTAGCCCGAGATTCGGTGAATCAATTGATTATTTAAACCAAAAGATTTAAATAATCAATTGGTAGAATATTTATTGATGTCCTCCTCAAGTCCAATAAGAGAGTACTTAGATTTGAGCAGAAAAGTAGAGAAGCTTGAGAAAGAAGTTATGAAAGAAATAGTAACCTATCTTCTAGTAAACAGTCTTAGGCCTGATAAGCGTACCTTAAGGGCAATGGAGAGAGAGCTCGGTATACCTTATTCTAAGCTCAGGAGACTTGTCGGGAAGCTCGTTGAGGAAGGAGTAATTGTTGAGGGGTCTGTTGGGACAGCGAAGCCCTTAGCTGTCTTGGACTTAGACTTAGCTTTAAGGAAGGGGTATTTGAAAGTAGAGGCTGACTTAAGAAGCTTAATTAGTTTACATCTTCTAGCCTTACCCTCCTCAGTAGCTGTCTTCGGAGAAATTAAAGGAGATGAATTTTATAGAACAGTACCTAAGGCTCCTCTGAGAATAGAAGAAAAGTCAAGAGTTCATACATTACTAGAACAGATGAGATATTTGCCTCACGCGCCTAGAGAGGAAAAACTTTTAGAAAAAGTTAAAGAAAAGTGGCCTAAAGAGGAAGTAGAGTACAGAAAGAAGTTTCTTGAAGAAATTAAAGCACAGTTATCGAAAAAGGAGTGGAGTAAGCTAACTGAGCTCAGCAAGGAACTAGAAGAATGGGGAGTATTTCTACCGACAACAGGCGGATTACCCGAACTATACATACCATTTATAAGAAGCAACAGTTTCGAAGTTTCCCACGAGAATCCAGAACAAATAATTGCAGAATACGTTAGGCGTACACACTTACCTAAAGAAGCTATTAAACCTTTAAGATACCTCCCCTACCTAGATCCCTGGGCTCTATACTACAGAGACGTTGTAATGGAATTAAATTTCAAAAACTTAAATGAAGTCACTGACGAAGAAATAAAAGAAGCAATAAAAAGAGTAGCTGAAAAGAACCTAAAATTTCTTCTCTATCTCATCGAGCCTTTAATTAAAGATATTAAAAGAATAGGAGTCAAAAAAGTATTAGAAAAATGGAATAAAGGCTTACCAGAAGACATGAAATACACTAAATACCATATTTTATCAGAAGCAATTCCTTTAGGCTATGCTTCACTTCTAGTCCGCAAACTTGACAACAAAGAACTAGCAGAAAAGGCTTTACAATGTGTCAAAATGTTAGTCGCTGCCGTTATATACGACTATAAGGGAGAAAAAGAAGAAAAAGAAACTTTAGAAGAGCTAGCAAAAAAGATAAAAATATAGCTTATTAAAGCCTACAGCAAATAATTAAATCTTTATTTTTCAGTTTAACAAAATTAGCATTTACTATAATTATCTTCGAGTTAAATTTATATACTTGTGTTACACTGGTTACACAGGTGATTCTGGTGATAGATGTTACTATTCGAGGAATAGACGAAAAAGTATACAGAGAGTTTTCTGCTGAAGCTAGAAGACAGAATAAAAGCATAGGAGAGCTTGTAACAGAAGCAATGACATATTATCTCCAAAGACTCCATAAAAAGGGTTACGAGATATCTTACTACAATGAAGTAGTAGTATCTAAAGAAGATTTAATTGAATTAAATGCTCCAGTAAGATTTTGTCATATAGAAAGACTTATAATAGACGATGACATGGACGTAGATACTTTTGGAAAATATGTAGTGGAAATAGCTCACTGTAATTACGTAGAGTTTCCCGCTCATATTCCAAAACTCTATGCCTACTCAAAGTGCCGGTACTGCGGCAAAGTTGTCAGACGAGAGAAGAGTCAAAGTGGTTCAGTTACGCAGTAATATAGATTAGTCGAATTTATTTGCCTATATGTTAAGAGCTTACAATATTTTCCATTTTTGCAGCATTTATAGGAACAGGCTATAGTATATACTAACGGTATTCTCGCCTACTTAAAGGGAGTATATAGATTGAATTCAGCCGCCCTGAGGCGGAAAAATACGTGTTGAGCTACATTAGAGAGCTTATCGAGAGACATGATATTGGTGGGGTAAGCTTAGAAGACGATTTAGGCTTCTACAGAGAGCTAAGCTTTGATAAATATTAGAAAGAATACATGAGCAGAGATGTCTAGTAACGACAGAATTTGTTGAAGAGATACACTGTACTGCCAATTCGATTAAACTGAATGTAATTCTTTCGGCCGCTGTAAGTATTCTCTACGCTAGAAAATGAGAACAAAGTCTATGGAGAAAATAGGTGAACTACCTATTTACTGAAACTGACATAGTATTCATTAATAAAAATAGGCTTTTACATCAAATATTCGAGAACAAATATATCAACAGGTTTCCCAGAGAGGAGTCAACGTTACTATAACCTAGAAAAAGTTTTGCTTTACTTAATAAAATTATATTTCCATAACAATAATGACCTGTGAAAGAAGTATCCAAGGTTTATCAGAAAGCCGAATTTCAGTCTGGTGTTACAACTACTATAACTGCTGAAGTAAAGTATATTAGCCCTTAAGGACTAACATATACTGATAGTGATAGTGCCACCTTACATGGGTGCTGAAGGGAGTAGACTATGAAAAATATAAATAGCTTCCATTTCCGCGTAGAGAAGAATACTGTTTTAATATTTATAGCCTCTCTAATTTTTTATTTATTACTAAGTGGAGCTTCGTATTATCTAATAAGTCTTAAACTATACTTTTTAAAGGCAACTAATAGCTACATATCAGTTAACTACTTTATAGCTACTATATACTTACTTTTAATAATGATAATAGTGTTTATGTTTTATTTAATTGGTAGGAAAATTGATTTAAAGAGGAAACTACTTTCTTCAACTCTTTCATTAATCTTAGGGTCTTATATTGGGAGTTTAATTGAGATATTAATAACTTATAGAAGTATCTTAGAATATAGATTAGCCATAGATATAATGATAGCTGCATTTTTTAACATTTTTACTCTAAGATACTTTTTCTTTATAGCTTTCACAGGAATAGCTATAGGATACCTCAAAGCAAGCTGCAGCTAACAGATACTCGAAACTAACCTCTTCTTCAAGTATTTTGTTTGCTATTTTAATTAATATGGATATTTATGTAGAGCTTATGGTTTATAAGTTCCATTAATTAAGTGCATTCTTTTTCAGAAATTTCTCTGTAAGCAGATAATAAGTTTACGCGAACATTGGAGTAGGAAATATCACAGAGATTTAAATGTACTAAAGATTTAGTAAAAGATATTTAACATAGAATCCATGAAAATAATTCTTTACTTAAAGAGTCTTCTAAGAGTTAAATTACTTAGCTAAAAGTTTTCGGATAGCTTCTTCTCTAGAAATATTTTCTCTTGACATTAATTGCTTAATATCTTTCTCTAACATTTTTTCGGCACGGCTTCCATAAATTAAAGTATATCTCATTAGCAGTTTGCTATAAGCCTCTTCTGTAGTCAGGTCTTCTGTAGTCTTAGTTAATATCATTTGATTGGCTATTTCTTCGTAGTCTACTGCTTCTATATCAGGGTCAATTTTTTCTACAATAACTGCTGTTCCATAGCAAGAGAACATTGTAGCAGTACCATTCATTATGTCTGAGGTTTCAAAATCGGTACCTATTACAGCGTTTGCTCCAAGTTTTTTGGCCATATTTATCATTCGCTGAAGAGCCTCTCTACGCGCTTTGAGTGCTTCTACTACATAAGCTGTTACTTCTCCGCCCGCTAGAGCTTCAAGCGAAGCAGCTATCTGTCCTCCAAGCCCTCTTGTTCTAATGGTTAGCCCGTAAACAGGCCCAATAATTTTCTTTACCTTATATCCGGGCAAAGTAGGTAGCGTAGTTACTATCACGTAAATATAATATAATGAGAATAGATAAATCTTTATGGCTGACTATAGACTATTCGTATAGATTTTTCACCTATACTTAAAATAAATAAGGCATATGTTAATAGGTTCTTCTTTTCCATATGCAGCATATATCAAGGAAAATATTACTAGTCTTAATACTTGCTGGCCTTGTAGTTTTCACTCTGGGTCTAGTTATTTTCAAAAAGAAAAACTCTGCAGTTTTAACTAAGCCTGTTAAGAGCTACGTGAAGAAAATTGACGGTAATGTTAAGTTATTTTTAGACAATAAGCCAGTAGATCTCCTCGGATTCTATGCTACTACTGAAATTAAAGAGTACATTGATAAAGCCGCCGAATACAGAGTTTTGTTCTGCCGCATTAAAGTGGACTGGCTTATGTTGGATAAAGTAACGCAGAAGTTTATTGAAGAAAACCCTAAGTTGGCTGAGAGAATTAAGCAGCTGGTTTCAGAGGGAAGACTAAGAGAAGCAATAGAGCTTTTACCAGACTTGAGTTTACCTGAAAACGCTGCTGACTTAATAGATTTCAAGCATATAGATGATATACTCAACTACGCTGCTAAGAAGGGAGTATATGTTGTTCTAGGCTTCTATTATCTTAAGCCTCCGCTCTGGTGGATAAAGAATTTTCCTGGTCATCTTCAAGTAAACAATACTGGTGGGCTATGCTATATGGCTACATTTAATTCGCCCGCCTTACTGAAGTACGCTGACCAAGTAATAGAGGCGATAGTTAAGCGGTATAGGAATCACCCGGCGCTACTTGGCTGGGATCTCTGTTTTGGCTGGACTAGTGAAGACAATTATCCGGGTGCTGGATATTACTCGTCTTGGGGTATCTACGACTACTCGCCTACTGCTATCAAGAGGTTTAGAGAATGGCTTAGGAAAACTTATAACAATGACGTGGAGGCATTGAGAAGAGCATGGGGCAACGATTCAGTGATATTCGATAATGCTTTGCCTCCTCAGCCTCTGCCTCCTCCTAAATCTTACAAAGAGCTTGTAGAGTTTATTAATGGGCCAGGTGATACTCGGAGACAGTGGCTCGACTGGATGCTTTTCCGCCTAGAAGAAAAGACTACATGTATGCTTCACTTCGCTGAACTATACAAGAGGCTTGACCCAAATCATGTGCTTTTCCAGACGCCTGCAACTCCACTATACTCGTCGCTGAACTACGTGGCTTTCTTGAGCATAGACTACTACAGTTACGCTAAGTCTCCAATAGACGTAGTTCACGTACATCCCGGTCTCAGCGAGAAAAACGCGAAAATAATAATTGAGTACAAGTGTTATCCGCCTTTTCTCAAGTACTTCGAACACCACGGGAAAGCAGCTTTAATAAAGTGGGAAGGGAGGCCAGGCGTAGACTACGATAAGCACCCAGAATACATTAAAGCTGTCGCCGAAATGGCTAGAAAGACGGGCACAGGTTTGGCGATATGGGGAGGTCATGTACCGATGCCTGGCTCAGACTTAGAGCAACCTGAGTTTACTGACGAGCAAATAAAGATTTTCATAGAGACTTTCAAGTCTACGCCCGAAGGAGAATTAAAGAAAACTAAAATACTTATATTCGACGAGCCTAAGCTCTCTTTCTTCACTTACTACTCTAAACAGCCATACAAGCTTTCAGAAATTTCAGCACTATGGATACTGCTACATGCAGCGGGAATAGACTGTGATGTTCTTCCAGTAGACGAAGTAAAAGATAATCCTAGTCTACTCAATGAATACAAGCTAATAATACTTGACAACATGTTCCGAATAGACAATCAGACTGTAGGTATTCTCGTAGACTATGTGAAAAGAGGAGGATGGTTATTCATAGTAGGCAGAACAGGTGCATACGACTGGTACGGCGGTAGGAAATTCGAGCAGCTAAAAAAGCTACTAAACATAAGTTCGGCAGTAGCCGAAGTCAAGGTAACTAAGTATTCTTGGAAATTTACTCACGAAGACGACCCGCTACTCGAAGGAATTAAAGGTAAGCGAGGCGACGTAAAAAGCCCATATAACATACTTTATATACCTGTATTCGACTACAAAGCTGAAGGCTACAAAGTACTCGGAGTACTTGACCAGAACTCGACTGTAGCAACTGTGGGCCGTAAAGGAAGGATAGTATTCTGGTTCCCTAGACTAGGACTACAGATAGCAGACAGGAATTTAGACGAAATTCAGCCAGTAATACAGTTTATAAAAAATTTAATTAAATTAGCTAACGCTGAAACATAAGCTACTTTGTTTCTATGATTGCTTTAACAAAATCAACCCATTTTCTTTCTCCTTTAACACAATTCGCTAAATAGGGTCTAGTACCGATGTAAACTGTCTTCCCGCCGCTAATTTTCTTTGAGATTACTGCTGGCTCTCCACTAGACCATACTCCAAGTACATCGACGAGACCATCTGTCTCAAGTATAGCGCGGCGCTCCCAGAATCCCTTAAGCTCGACGTCTCTCAGCTTAGGTACTTTACCTGTTACTTTAACAGAGTCTTCTTTCCAGAAAACTTTTTCTCGAGCAACTCCGAAGAGCTTTTTCTTCCACTCACTTAAATCTCCTAACTTTTCATCGAATCGCAGGTCGTTACAGCAGGCTACAAGCAAGCCTCCTTTTTTAACGTATTTTTCGAAAATAGGTAGCAGTGATTTTCTCAAAACAGGTGTATAGCCTAGGAAAATACAGCGGTATTTTTCTAATACATTGGAGTTTTTCTCAACATGTTTTTCTGTAATAAAGTCTACTTCAATACCAGCATCTTTGTATAAAGTAACGAAAGCGTATATTAGTGGACGGTGGCCATGCGTGAGAATTGAGTCATAGGAAGCGAAAATAGCTACCTCTGCTTTACTAGTCTTTTTCTCCATTTCAGTTATTTTCTTCGATACTTCGAGCATTTTCTTCCATCTCTCAGGGCACCCATACTTAGTGTACTCTGCTTTAATTGGAACAGCCACCCCCATTAAGTAATCATGTTCAGCCGCATACCATCCTACATAATCAGAGCCACATTCAACAGCGTCTAGAGCCCATTTTTCTATCTGCTCTAGTGTAGGAGCATATCCTAGCATGATTCTATGTCCTTGTAGAATAGTCCAAAGAGGTTTGTCTGTCAGGCATCTGAGGAACTTTGTTTGAAAAGCAACCATGTTTTCAAGCGAGCTACAGTAGTAGTAATGCCATCCCGGATATATGTCGTGCGAAATTAAGTCTACTGTCTCAATTATGCCATGGACGTCTACGGGAGCATCTACTGAAGGAAGAATACTGGGTAAATAGAAGTTTATAAGAGACTTTATGCGAGGACATATCTTTTTGTATGCTGTTATCAGCGCCCTCAAGTACTCGACATATTTTCTGCCAACCCATTTGCAGAAAGCCAAAGCTGTTTCATAGTCCCACCGCCCTTTAACTCTCCCTTCGTCGGGAAGCCTATATCCTGTCTCTTTTTCGAATAAGTCGTTAAACTCGTCTCTCACACGCTCTACTGAGAAATCCCAAGTGAGATAGGGTTCGTCGTCTAAGTAGATTGCATAAAATCCTTCAAGATCTTTAAGCTTTTCAACTGCGCCAGCTATTGCCTCGGATTGCTCTCTAACGAATTCTCGGTCAATGAAGAGTCTGCGTTTCTTTCCTCTTCCTAGTGGAACAATACACTTAATGCCATATTTCTTGTAGGCTAGCTCTATGAATTCTCTGGCTTTATCAGCTACTTTATCGTTGCTGTAGACTCCAAGCAAGCTAAATCCTCCTGAAACAAAAATATAGCGTATATTATGGTCTCTGAGCTCCTTTAAAGCATCTTCACGCCTACTAGGATCCCAGTCTCTGTAGAATACAAATGACTCTATTTTCACGAGAAATTGTCTGTATAAACATATATTTGAATACCGTTAAGTAATTTCACCTTAAAGAGAAAACTATATAAACATTTCTGAAATATCAATAAATTAATGAAATAATGCGTCCCTAATTAAATATATTCTTAAGACATTAAAGGTAAATTTACTGGGCTTACATAGATTCATCTTTTAGATCCTTTAATATACTCTCAACTTGCTGTTTAAGTACTGGTAGGTCATTTTTAATAGTTTCCCATACAATAGATAGGCTGACGCCAAAGTAAGCGTGAATGAGTTTATCTCGCATTTCACTTAATGCTCTCCAGGGAATTTTAGGATATCTTTTCTTAATATTCTTAGGCAAATTTTTAGCAGCTTCACCTATTATTTCTAAGTTTCGAATAACTGCATCCTGAGTTTTTCTATCACGAAGAAAGTCTCTGTAACTCATATTCTTTGTATAATTCTCGATTCTTTCAATAGCTTCTAAAATATCATATAAGAATAGTTTAAAATCTCTTTTAGACATAAATAACTTCCTTTAGAATTTTTGCTTTTATTAGCGGTTTCAAAGCATCTGGAGTAACTAGATCCACTTTTATTCTAAGTCTTTTACTAAGATATTCTTCAAGTTCAATAAATTTGAAAAATCCTATAGGTCTATTAAACTCTACTAAAATATCAATATCACTTTGCTTCTTCTGTCATTTCTCGCATAGGAGCCAAAAACACCAATAGCCTTCACGCCATACTTTCTCCTTAAATATGGAAGCTCTTTTCTAAGAATCTCTAGTACTTCATCTCTACTTCTCATTCTCGTAGATAATATATTTACACAAATGTATAAATCTATCCTTTTAATAATGCTATAAAAATTATCAGCGAAAGTTAATGACTATTGCTCTAATAGTCTTTGCAGAGTAATGGTTAAAATAAGTCTACTATAAAGTCCCAGCTTCTCTCTTTTGAGAAAATATGTGGCAGAAATCTTGACCATAGTTTAGGCAAATATACTTTAGCTTGGGGGCAGACTACTATCCACGAAGTTAGAGCGGAAACTATGACTGGGTCTTGGTGTGTAGCAAAAATTACTTTAATGTTTTTTAGAGGTATTATTTTGCCTACTTCGCTTAAAAGATTATTAAACACTATTTTTCCTCTGGGGTCAAGTAGAAGAGCTTCATTTGAGTCTACTATGAGATACTGGTTTGCTTGAACATCGTTTTCGGGAAAGAATTTTTAGATATTTTATTTGAAGTGAAATCGCTGGGGTAATAAATTTAAAATGAAAGTTCTTTACTAGCGGTCTCTAGTATTTTGCTTAAGTTTTCTTCAGATGCTTTGAGGGATCCTAGCTTTTTTAGTTTCTCTGCTAGCTGTGTTATTGTAGTGGCAAGTGGTTTTGCTGCAGGTGCTACTGTCCACTTTAAGACTAGTCTATCTTCTTCTACTCCGTGCTCTTTCATAGCTTTCTTAACCGCTTCTACTGTTTTCTGGCAGTATATTGCTCCTTTAGCGTAGTGGCAGACTTCAGGCGGGCCAGCTGCTATTACTATTCCGTCGAATCCTGCTTTAAATGCCTCGACTATTATTCTTGGAGTTATTCTTCCGGCACACTTTACTTTAAGTGTTAGTGCTACTGGAGGATAAGTGAACTTAGAGAGTCCTGCGAGGTCTGCTGCAGCGTATCCTCCGCACTCGTCTGCTATTAGGAGTATCTTGGGACGTATAGGCCAATCTGCTGCCGCTTTAATGTAGGCTAGTAGCTGTTCTTCACTGTCTACAGTAGTATCTATTGCGCTGTAGGGGCAGGCTGGTACACATATTCCGGCTCCTTTGCATTTAGTTGGGTCTACTACAGCTACTTTCTTTCCGTTTTTCTCTACTATGTCTATGGCGCCGAATGGGCACGCTGAGACGCACACACCGCATCCAGTGCATTTTTCTTCATCTACTACGGCATAGTAGGGTTCTTTTATTATTTCGCCTGTAGCCAGCATTGATGCCGCGGCCGATGCGGCTGCTTTAGCTTGAGCTATTGTATCAGGTATATCTTTTGGTCCTAAGGCGCAGCCTGCTGCGAAGATTCCTGAAACATATGTTTCTACGGGCTTTAGCTTAGGGTGTACTTCGAGTATGAATTTATCTAGGCCTAAAGGTATTTTCACTTTCTCGGCTATTTCAAGTGTACCGTCGCTAGGCTCTACTCCTGTCTCAAGCACTACAGCATTTACTTTAAGCTCCTGTACTTCATCTAGTGCAGTGTTGTAGACACGTATTAGGAGCTCGTTTTCTCCAATTACTTCTATTTCGCTAGGCTTGCCTTGAATGAATATTACTCCTGCTTCTCTCACTCGCCTATAGAAGTCTTCGTAGCCTTTACCAAAGGCTCTTATATCCTGGTATATTAAGTAGACTTTCTCGCAGCCGAAGAGCTTCTTTAAGTAGAGTGCGTGCTTTAAGCCCGCGGCACAGCCAAAGCGACAGCAGTAAGGTAGAGCGTTCTCGTCTCTCGATCCAGCGCACAGTATTACTGCAGCTACTTTGGGAGCGAAGTCTATTAGCGTTTTTTCGCCGATAACTTTGTTGACTACTATTCTCTCCATTTGGAGTCCTGTTATAATGTACTTTGATTTACCGTAGCTGTATTCCGGTAACTTAGATATATCGAAGAGCTTGTATCCTGTGGCAACTATTATTGCTCCTACTTCTTCTTCAACAACTTCTTCTTTCTGCGTAAAGTCTACTGCTTTAGTAGGACATACTTTTTCACACATCCTGCATACTCCTTTAGTAAAGTATAGGCAATGTTCAGTATCTATTACAGGGGTTCTTGGGACTGCTTGAGGGAACGGTATGTAGATTGCTTTACGGTACTTTAATCCCTCTTCGAACTCGCTAGGCACTTTAACTGGACACTTATCTACACATACTCCGCAGCCTACACAGAGATCTTCTTTAATGTACCTCGGCTTCTTCTTTATTCTTACTTTAAACCGTCCGGGCCCGCCCGAAACTTCCCCTACCTCAGAGTAAGTATAGAGCTTTATTCGCGGGTTCCGCGCTACTTCCACCATTACAGGAGTTATTATACAGGGAGCACAGTCCATCGTAGGGAAAACTCTCCCTATTTTCGCCATATTGCCGCCTATACTCGGCTCTTTTTCTACGAGAACTACTTCGTAGCCCATGTCTGCCAAAGCGAGTGAAGCAGTCATGCCGGCTATTCCTCCGCCAATAACTAGGACTCTTTTGACAGCAGGTATTCTCAGCTCTTCTAGCTGCTTTAAGTAGTGGGCTTTAGCTACAGCCATAGCTATTAAAGCTGCTGCTTTCTCGGTAGCACCTTCAGGATCTTCTTCATGAGCCCATGAACACTGTTCCCTAATATTAACGATTTCTACGAGATACTTGTTCAGCTCAGCTCTCTCGGCTACTCTGCGGAATGTTTTCTCATGCATTGAAGGAGTACAAGCAGCAATAATTACTCTGTCTAAACTGTATTTCTTGATGTCTTCTATTATGAGGTTCTGGCCAGGATCAGAACACATGTAAGTGTAGTCTCTAGCTACAACTACTCCGGGAAGCTTACTGACCTTTTCTACTACTTTCTTTACGTCGACTACTCCAGCGATGTTTGAGCCGCAATGACATACGTAGACACCTATTTTAACCATTTTCTCACCTCTTGAGTTTTTCTAGAATAGATTCAACGGGACTCATGTTAAAATTCAAGCCTAACTCTTTTTCGGAGAGCCCTAGAGCCAAGCCGATTAGTTGTTGGAAGTACATTACGGGAATAGATACAGGTTTTCCTCCTACCTTGGAAGCGGACTCTTGTTTAGTATCAAGCATTTCGAAGCAGTATTCACAAGTAGTTACCAGCAGGTTTGCTCCAGATGAAGCAGCATTTACCAGCTTAAGCCAGTCTACTTTAAGTGCTAGCTCAGGATTTACTGCCAGTAGTGGTGCTCCACAGCAGTCTAGTTTTCTAGGATAGTCTTTTATAGCAGTGTAGCCAAGCGCCTCTATCAGGTTCTCGAATTTAGTGGGGTTTCTTGGGTTATCGAATCGAGGTATTTCTCCAGGCCTGAGTGCATCGCATCCATAATGTGCTGCTACTTTGATTTCTTTTCTGCTTTCAGAGTAAAGCTTCTCCTTAATCTTATCTAAGCCGTAGTAGTCGTGAAGATATTCTAAGAAGTGTACCACCTTGGTTCTTCCTGAGTACTTTAATCCTTCTTCAGCGAGATACTTGGCTACTTCTTCTCTCACGTCTTTTCTTTCTTTAAGGAAGTGCTGGGTTTTCAGTAGAGAATTGTAGCAGCCATTGCAGACAGGCAGTAAGTACTTGTATCCTTGTTCTTCGGCTAAAGCCAGAATTCGAGCCGACAGATAAAGCCATAGTTTAGGCTTAACTCCTCTATAGGGGTAGCCGCAGCAAGCGCTATTTCTGAGTTCAAGTATTTGGACGCCGAGTGTCTCAAAAACACTTCTAGTTGAAAGCTCTAACGCATACTGTTTAGTCGGAGTAAAGCATCCCCAGTAAACAGCAATTTTCTCCATTACTCAACACCTCCAAGAGCCTTAACTATCTTACTTATCACGCCTATTCTACTAGGAGGCTGAAGCTTAGCCAGCCCTAAGCTCTCTCTATTGTGTATCTCGAATTCTCTGTCAGCAATATCCATTTCCTCGAAAGATAGTCCAGTAGACGCTACTGTCTTAATCATTTTCACGTAGGCTTCAGGCAACCCCTTCTTCTCGGAAACAAGTTTCTGCAGAGCCATAACTACGTCCGAGGGAGCTACTGCTTGAGGGCAGTATTCAGTACACTTATAGCACCTAGTACACTTCCAGACAACATCGTTTTCGAGAAGCTGGTCTACTCGGTCCATAATAACGTAAGCTACTATTCTGTGAGGACGATAATCTTTCTCGAGAAAAGCTACGGGACAGCCGCTAGTACATCTTCTGCACTGAAAACAGACTAAGGGGTCTTGAAGACCAACGAACTCTTCAATACGGCTCACAGCTTATTTTTCCTCAGAGCAAATATAGGATTTTTCGCAAGAAGCAAAAATATGTTTATTTGCCTGTTCAAATAGAGATAAGCGAGAGAATGCTTATTGAAGGCTTTAAGCTAACTTTCATAGGACACGCTTCGTTCTTAGTAGAAATTGAAGACAAGAAAATATTACTAGACCCATTCTTTGCAGAGAAATTCTGGTGGAAAAATCACTATGAGCATAGAATAACACCTCTCAGAGTAAAGCTAGAAGAACTACCATGCCCTAAAATAATTCTAATTACACATGACCACGGAGACCACTTCGATATAGAAGCAGTACTAAAAATATCTAGCAGATGTA
>CBDUKN010000013.1:0-69419 GCA_965367815.1 uncultured Thermoprotei archaeon | reverse complement strand
TCCTTTGTCATAGGGTAATTGAACCATTACACATAACTGGTGACACAACTGAGTCTTACCAGCACCAAACTCTCCGATAAACTCGGTAATGGCCTTGGTTTCTATTCCTCCTCCGAGTAGATCGTCTAGCGCTTTACATCCCGTTGAAATATAGCGTATGCCTTGCCTAGACTCCCAGAATTCCTTGGCAGTCATGAAAGTTTTTCCCTTGAAAATTAGTTTCTGGGCCTTGATTATTAGTGCTCTAGCTCTATCTTCTGAACCTATAGCTTCAGCCAACTCTTTTACTGAAGCAAAAGCGATGTCTCTAACAGTGTAGTAGCCTGCGTTTCTAAGCTTTTCTGCAGTAACCCGCCCCACTCCTTCAATGTCTTCTAGCTCATATGTTTCGAACTCTTCTTCTATAGGCTCCTCCTCTACTTTAATTTCCTTGGATATTTCTTCGAGAGCATTCTCTACAGCGTCTTCTACTGATACTGTCTCTACTTTATTTCTACTACTTTTTCTACGTTTAGGAGAATACCTTCTACTCATACTTACTGAAGAAATAAGTTACATAGACGAATAAATTTTTCCAGATAGAGGGTCGAAAATATTCCAAGATAATATCTTCAGAAAAGTTAGCAATAAATAGTGAGGCCTGAAACTATTTCACCGTGGGACTTAACGAGGAGTACCAGAAGCTAGTTGAAGAAATTCTATCTTGCAGGAAGTGCGATTTATGGAAAACTAGGACAAATGCTGTAGTGGGAGAAGGACCCCTTAACGCAGAAATAATGTTCATTGGAGAAGCTCCAGGTTATAATGAAGATATCCAGGGTAGACCATTTGTTGGGGCCGCAGGAAAACTTCTAACAGAGCTTATTACTAAGATAATTGGAATAGGGAGATCATCTGTATACATAACGAATGTCGTTAAATGCAGACCTCCTGAAAACAGAGACCCTAAAGAAGACGAGATCAATGCTTGTACTCCTTACCTGCTTAGACAACTCGAAATAATTAAGCCTAAGATTATCGTGACTTTAGGAAGGCACAGTACGAAGTTTATTTTTAAGCTGATGTCCAAGCCTTTTTACTCTATTTCAAGAGTCCGCGGTAAAGTCTTCGTAGGCAGAATTCTTAGTTTTGATACTAGAGTTATACCGACTTATCATCCTGCAGCCGCTCTGTATAACCCTAGGCTTAGAAGCGAGATAGAAAAAGACTTTCATTTAATAGCACTAGAATACAAGAATCTATCGAAAAAAGTGAAAATAGGATTAGAGAAGTTTTTTGAATAAAATCTAAATTAGATAAGAATATATTGAGTGAAACTAGAAAAGTAATATGTTCTCTCAAATAGACCTTGAGTACTTTTACAGACTACTTCACCCAAGGCCCGTTGTACTTGTAGCCGTTAAAGACGAAAACGGTAAAGTAAACTTCATGTCCTGCTCCTGGATAACTCCTGTCAGCGAAGATCCTCCCCTCATAGCCTTAGCTATTTCACATGAAAGCTACACTAGAGAAGTGATTTTGAAGAAAAAGGAGTTCACCGTAAACATACCTTCTATGCAGCTACTCGAAGAAGTGTGGATTGCTGGAACTACCTCTGGAAAGAAAGTTGATAAAGTAAAGGAGACAGGAGTTGAAGTAGAAGACGCTAGGAATATCTCGGCACCTATTATCTTAAAGAGTATAGGCTACTTAGAGTGCAGACTAAAAGACTACGTAGAGGCAGGAGAATGTACTTTAATTATAGCTGAGGTAGTTGCGGCATACGCGAAAGAAGGTACATTTGCTAGAGGTATATGGAAGCTAGAAAAGGCTTCTCCTCTCCTACATGTAGGCTCAGTGTACTTTACTACAGCAAATAGGTACTTAGTTAAACCTGCTTCACTGAAAAAGAAAAGGAGTTAGAAGAACAGAGTAGACACGAAATACAGCACTGCCGCCACTGCAAGAGGTACTGTGAAGTTGTCGAAGTGCCTTAGTGGACCTAAAGTAAACGCTTCGACTACTGCCCCTATTGCAGCAGCTATTGTTGCTAGTGCTAAGATTTCGTATGGAGATAGCGGTCTTGGAACTCCTCCTAGTACTGTACACACTGTTAGCGCCAGTATAGAGCCGAGGAAGCTGAAAATGAACATTGAAAGCGATCCTTCGAGACTCTTCTCACTAAAGGGATATTTGTGTACTTTTTTCAGTTTCCGCGGTATAAAGGATGCCATTCCGTCGCCCCATGCCATTACCATTGTGGCCGTAGCTGCGATAAAGCTGAGTTCTCCGTGATCCCCCCAGAAGAGAGGCACCATGATTAATATCGATATAATGTAGTATACTGGCCCGTAAGCATGTAGCACAACATCTCCTTCTTCAATCATGGTAGTCGTGATGAAACTAGATTTTTTGAAAGCGAATGCTAGAGAGACTAGTATCGCTAGTCCTAGTGGTATGAGAAATGGGTACATCCAGTGGCTCCACAGTGGCAGCAGCATTATTGAGTCGCCTGCGAAGAAATGTATCATGCGTCTAGTGAAAGCAGATGGAAGATTTTTCGCTCTTCTGAGGAGCTCTGAAACATAGATTAGGGCTATTACATAGATGTATACTGCTACCACTAATGCTAGGTCATATACGCTGACCACGCCACTAATACTTCTACTAAAGTTAAAATCCTTTTCGTCAGATGTAGAATTTACGCAAATAGCTTTCTGTTTCTATAAGTGCTTTATCTAGCTTCTTGTAGGATTTCAGCCTATGGAAAACTCCTCCACCTATCTTGCTTATTTTGAGCATAAAGTCTTCATTAGATTTACTTCCAACGACTATAGATGAAACAATAGCTCCTCTTTTTCTTAGATATCTTGCCTCTCTCAGACACTTCTTTTTGAATACAGTTTTCCCATCACTGACAACTATTACGTGGACCCTCCCGGGAGCTAGTTTTTGCAGTGATCTTGCTTTAAGAAGAGCAGCATACATGTTTGTTCCGCCGCAAGCCCACAGTTTCGATATAATTGATTCTATTTTATTTATTTTCAATCTAGTGTCTTCAAAAATAAATAATGTTTCTGCCTTATAGTTGAATGCTATAAAAGATATTTTTCCTCTTACATGAGCCAAGTACTTTAAGTAATTTATTGCAGCTCTCTTAGCTAGCTCTATTTTGGGTACCTCTCCTTCAAGCTCTCTCATTGATCCCGAGACATCAAGGCAGAGAATAGTGTTTTTAATATCCGTAGAGGAGAATTCTTTGACTATGATATCTCTGTGAGAGAATTTTCTGCCGAATAGTCTTTTTCGACTAATATTGATCGCTGTTTTTGTTAAATCGATATCGAATGCCGATGCGGACGGATCGTATTCTCTTAGGTACTGTGGGTGTGCTTTCTCGAAAATAGAAGTAAAGGTTTTTCTCGATACTATATTTATCTGAAAAGATTCTTTTTCCTTCAGCCTTTTTATTGAAAAAGACGAATCTTCTAGGGATTTTGTAAGAGATTCTTGAGTTAGAATTAGGGGGGCTTCTTTAAGGGAAGGTAGAGATGACTCACTTCTGTCTACTACTAACACTTTAGAAGATTCTTGCTCTGTCTCTTCCTGCTCTCTGAAAAGAATAGGTGTCTTTGAGTTGAAATTCTCTAGAGGCTTATGTTCAGTAGAAGAAACTACTAGTGCTTTAATCACAGTATTTTTAATTTCCTCAAATACGTCTGCTTTATTTTCGAGTACTATACTAGCTGATATATTTTGATATATTGTTCTAGAAACTATTTCAATTATTTTCTCTGGAGATAAGTGGTCTTCGAGAAGAAGCCTCATGTAAGCGTCCTTTACTGCAGCTATGTAGCTTCTTACAGAGCCTGGGTAGACTACTTCGGGTAGATCCTTCAAGTGCTCATATACTCTTACCGCTATCTCCGCTAAACTTTCTATCATGTTACCTCATCTCGCTGACTATGAGCAGAGCTTCTCTAAACTTTTTATCTAGATACTTTACTTTCTCTTCGTCTGAAGAAAACTCTCCTTGGATGAGAGGCAGCATATTTTGTATTACTTCTTTTCTTAAGTCTTCTATAGATATTTCTTCACTTCCTTTAATCCATGCTTTGCTTGCTGCAGTCGCTAAGGCGTAGATACAGGATCTTATGCTGGGCTCTGATTCTATTTTACTGTCTTTATTTATTAGATGTGCCAGCGTGGCTAAGACTTCAGCTATTTTCTCATCTATATCCAAGTCTATGTCTTTGATGAAAATAGCTGCTTTCCACAGTATTATCTCTTTTAGTAAATCTCTTTTGGGTATAGTTATCTCAACTCTCTTCATTCTGTCTGCCAGAGCTTCACTTAGGTCGTATGTTCCGCTGTACTCTGATGGATTGCCCGTAGCTATCATAAGGAAGTCGCTTCGTATCCTGAATCCTCTGATTACGACATAGTGTTCTTGAAGTGCTTGAAGTAAAGCAGCTTGACTATAAGGTGACAGTCTATTTATTTCATCTAGTATGAGTATTCTGCCGTGGGCTAGTACTAGAGGACCTGGAATATATGCGAGTGGATGGTCTAAGCCCGCCTGGAGAGCTACAGCTATGTCTATGTCTCCTGTAAGCTCTGTAGCTGTCATATGGCTGTGACAAGCTACTTCGATGTAGGGTGGGTTGTCTAGATTGAGTACCTCTGCTATAGTCTCGGCTAACGTTGTTTTACCGCAACCTACTGGTCCTACAATCCATATATGTCTCCCAACTGCTAGACCGCTTAAAATATCGAGCACTACTTCATCTAATCCTTTAAGCCTCTTCCCTACGTATGCAAGAATCTCTTTAACGCCTTTCTCTCTAAGTGTTTTAACTACCAGTCTACTCACATCAATAGGCTTTCTTTGAATCAGCTGTGAAAGAGTAGGAGTAGATAAGCTTGTGTTCAAGGACCATACCCCTGAATACTATTCTCTAGAACCAGATAAAAGTGTGCATGGTGTTTAAAGAAAAGCTTAATTTGAAGGTGTGGGAAAAATAAAATATAGAATGAAACTAGCACATGTACTGAATTACAGCAATAACTCTAAAGAAATAGAAAATGTAGTGTACTTACTAGAGAATCCTATAGAGTTAAGGTTTTTGAGTACTAAGCTACTGAAAGACATCTGCTTTAGCGACATTGTTGATCCACTTAAAGAAAACCGTGATGTTAATGTGGTAGCAGTATCTGTTCCTTCCCCTAATCCTTCCGAAGAAGACTTCCTAGAGCTCGTAGAAAAAGCACTTATGTTGACTGATGAGCTAAACTGCAATCTACTAGTCTTACGCCCACCTAAAGCCAAGTTTACTGAAGAAATAAGAGAAAAGCTCATTGAAGGACATCAGTTGGCTACACAGTACAACATTACATTATGTTGGGAAAACCTATTTGACTCAAATAGAGTTTTCAAAAATATAGAGGAAGCTATATCATTTTTAAACGAAGAAATATTCTTCAACTGCGGAATTTCATTTGATGTAAAAAGAGTAAGTGAAAAGAGGAAAACTATTTCAGAGGTGTTAATGCACATGGGCTACATTAAGCTACTGAGAGTCCCTTACATAGTTTTTAAGAAAAAGAGATCAAATCTCTATAGATTGGTTAAGCTGCTGACAAAGTATGATTATAGAGGAATAGTGGTTTTATACGGGAAAAACGCGTCAATATCAGAGTATAATTCGGCTATAAAAACCATAAAGGAGTACTTAACAACATTAAAGAGTATCACAAAGTAGCTATCTACCAAATCTTCTGTTTCTCTGCTGGTAAATTCTAATTGCTCTAAGCAAATCTATTTTCCTGAAATCAGGCCAGTAGACGTCTAAGAAAAGTAATTCACTGTAAGCTATTTGGTAGAGTAGAAAATTGCTTATTCTAGCTTCACCGCTTGTTCTTATAACAAGATCTGGCTCCGGATTAGGTAAGTGAGAGGTATAAAGGTATTTTTTAAGAAGTTCTTCATTTATTTGCTCTAGTTTAATTTTTCCCTCGAGTACATCGCGGCATATTTTTTTAACCGCATCTACGATCTCTCGTCTTCCTCCATAGGCAATGCATATGTTTAGGTAGTGATTAGAGTAGTTGGCAGTCTTTTTCTCCAGCGCCCTTATTTTTTCTTGAAGAGAAGGTGGGAGTAGATCTATTCTCCCTAAGGCTTTTACTTTTACTTTATATTTATCAAAAAGCTCTTCGTTTAGCGCTCTATTTAAGTATCTCTCTGCTAATTCAAGTATCTTCGCTACTTCCTCTGGTCTTCGCTTGAGATTCTCTGTGGAAAGAACATAAAGGCTTACCGTTTTAATGCCTAGCTCGAGGCACCATTTAAGCACTTGTTCTGCCTTCTTCGCGCCTTGCTCATGTCCATACCATGGAGGAAGCCCCCTTTTTCTAGCCCATCGCCTATTTCCGTCTAGAATAAAAGCTACGTGAGAAGGCAGTTCTTTAGACTTTATTTGCTTCAGTAAGGCCTTTTCATATATTTTGTACGCTCCGATTAAGCTAAGTACCCTGAAGAGAGCATTAGACATTGCCGCGCCCAAGTTGTTCATGGGCACCTGTACTCTCTAACAACATCTTCTTAATAAGTTTAGAGTATTATTAGTAAAGATAGCCTTTGAATACAAGAAATATATTTATATTGCTATACTCGTACTAAAAACCAGATATGTCATATAGTATGCTTGCCTTTAATAGCTTTGAAGAGCTATTATCCTACGTAGATGAAGAAATCTCAAAGGCCAGAAAACAAATAGAGTCTCTTTCGGAAAGATATAAGGAATTAAAAGTAAAGGCAGAGAGATTAAAGCGTTTAGATGAAGTATTTAGTAAAATAATAGGATCTAAAGCAACATCAATATATGAAGTAGATATCGCTGGCCTGAAAGTGGTTATAGGCGCTAGAGCAATAGACGAATTAAATGTAATTGAAGAGGTGCTGAGATCTCTCAACGATAAAATAAACTCACTAAGCAAGGTCAGGAAAATTGTAGAGTATTTAGCTAAAACTACTGGAGATATCGAGGGATTTTCTCTTCTAGTTGAGACATGTAACGGTATACCTGCTAGAATCCTTATTAAAGAATCTATTTAGATTTTGCAGCCGAGAAGTACCAAGTAATTAGGACTAAAGGCAAGTAAACGTACTGTGAGTACTTTAAAATGAATGGAGAGACTTTTCCTTCAGTTACGCTCACGAAAGCTATTACTACTACTCTGAGTACTTCTAGCAGAGTTAATACGGCAATGCACAATACTATTAGCACGAGTTTATCTCTTGACTTTAGACCGGGAGTAAGTGCGTATAGAAGTATAGCGGCTATCAGTGATGGTATAAGCGCATAGGATACCGAGAATGGTATTGTGAACTCTTCTACAATTAACGCTGACTCTGTTAGATATGCGTGAAATCCAGTGAGGAGAATAACATTCCTAGTTACTATATAGAATATTTTGAGCAAAGGCGTCAGTAGAGAAGCTACTAGTAAGAGCGCAATAAATATCAATAAGCTCAGAGCTAAGGGTGTGAACATTTCTTTCTTTTTAGGCTTTTTTGCTTTAGCTACTTTGGCTAGAGCCAGTTCTCTTTTCAGAATATCTAGTATTTCCTCCGAAGAAAGTATTTTTCCAGCTGAGATTACTTTGTGTCCTAGTACGAGGGCTGGTAGAGTAGAGATATTTAATTTCTTGGCGAGTTCTGCGCCTTTAGGAGATGTTGTACTCAGCTCTACAAGCCTTATTCTAGATCCATAAAGTATTTTCATTGCATTAACTGCGCTTCTAGCATTTAGTGCTAGAAGTCTCTGATTTGCATCATCTTCACCTAAGACAATGAGCCTTAGCACAGCTTTAGCTTTCTTTGGTTTCTTCGAAGGTTTGGGTCTTTTTTCTTCGTAAATCGTTTTTGTTTTTGCCTCGGGCTTAGGTTTAACTTCTTTAGTCTCGACCTTCTTTTCAGGGGGCTTTAATGGAGGTGTTGGCGGTTTTTCGGGAGGCTTTGACGTAGGCTTCTCGAGTGGAGGCTTTTTCTCTACTTTCTCTGGCTTTATTTCAGCTGGCTTAGGTTTTTCCTCAACAACTTGTTCTTCAGGTGCACGGTGATAAAACTCTATAAATATGCTTACCAGCTCATCTACTTGTGGAACTTTGCTTTTTAATACCTCTACTCCATTTATTGAGACTACAGGGAGATCGATTCTTGATAAAGAAAGAGCTACATCGGCTTCAATAGCTTCTCTGCCGTAGACATAAGTAAATACGTCTACAGCTTCTCTGAATATTTTAACTATGGGGGAATCTAGTGAGTCTACGTATAGTCTTACTCTGATTTTTTTAGCCATCTTCTATCCACTAAAATACTTCCTTCCATACTTATTTAAATGAACTACTTCTTCTAAAGGTCTTCTAGGTCTAGGTGAAGGGCGCTCAGCAGGCTTTCCTAAAGGTATTATAGCTACTGGCCTTATGTAGCTCGGGAGACCTAGTATTCGCGATACTTCGTCTTCGTAGAAAGCGCCGACCCAGCATGTTCCATATCCCAAGGCATACGCCGCTAATAGCATGTTCTGAATAGCGGCTGCAGTATCTTGTATACAGTATAGCGATGCACCTCTACTACCGTACACAGAGCTTGAACGCATGGTATTTGCGCATACAACAATCACTATTGGCGCTTCTTCGATAAATTCCTGTCCTAAAGCCGCCTCACTAAGCTTTCTTTTTATTTCAGGGTCCTTAACCACAATAAATTCCCATGGCTGAAGATTACCTGCAGAAGGAGCTTTAATTGCAGCTTCAAGAATTCTTCTCAAGTCTTCTTCTTTTACAGGGTCAGGGAGATAGGCTCTTATACTCCTTCTACCTTCAATAGCTTCAAATAAATCCATAGTCTCCTAAATATTAGCGCATAAGCCTATTTATTAGCATTGCCTACAAGAAAATTTTCTCGTGAAACTTCGGGACTTTAAAGAATATTAATATACTTGAACGAGAGATAATAGACATATGTCTAGACGTAAAGCCATTTCAGCGCTACTACTAGTAGTACTCTTCATTCTGTCTTTGCTCGTCGCCCTTGTCACATTATTCATTAAGTGAGTGCAATCTCCCAGAAGCAATAAAAGTATTATTTACTTTTTACTGTGACTTTCTTCAACTAAGTCCTTTAAGTAAACTTAAATAGTTGCTATAATTATGTATTAATGGTGAAACCATGGGAGGTAAGAAGAAACCAACTCTCTCCCAGCTAGAAAAAAGGCTCAGTAGAATGCAAGAAGAGAGCAAGAAAGCTAAGAAGAGAAAGAAGAAAGGCAAACTTGAAACACCTACTCTTACTCTGCCTAAGATAGTTCCTCTAGTAAATGAAGACTTAATCAAGTTGGCTCAGAGCGAAGTAAAGAAAATGAAATGTATAACTCCATATGTCTTAGCTACAAGACTCAACATTAAAATAAGCTTAGCTAAAGCTCTTCTGAGAACTCTACATGAAGAGGAAGTAATTGTTCCAGTGAACTTAAATCACAGAGTACCCATATACGTACCTAAAGAACTAGCAGACAATCTGCCAAAGTAAATTTAGCTCAAGCCCAGTAAATCTATTAGCGTTATCTTCTTACCTACTTTAGGTAGTTTTGGTGTAGCGTTTACTACTCCATCAGGTACTATCTCAACAAAACCTAGTTCCGCTAACTTAAGCATAAGCCTTCTAGGGTCTTTTACACCCATTCTTTTGAGATCTTGCATGAATCTTATTGCACCTACGCTCCAGTAGTTATTTAAATACACTATAGCTTTTCTCATGTCTTCGTCAAACTGTTCAAGTATTTTCTCCTCTTCTTCTTTTGTAAGTTCTTTTTCTTCTTTACGCTCTTCAATTATTTCTTCTTTAGAAACTTCCTTTGGCTTCTCTTTAATTTCTTTTTCTATTTTCTTTTCTTCTACTTTCTCCTCTTTCTCTTCTACTTTTTCAACTTTTTCTTCAGGTCTTGGCTGAGGTATGAGCTCTATTAAAGGCTTTACTCTAGTTAGCGTTTTATGTCGCTTAGACTTCTCCATTTTCTTTTTGGACGTCTTTGTCGTTTTTACCGGTGTATACCGTAATGGTATTACTTCCTCAACTTTCTCTTTTTTCTCCTCTTTCTTCTCAATCTTCTTTTCTTCTTTCTTTATCTTCAGAAATATTTTTTGAGGAAAATTAAATGTAAAAATAGGAGAAAGCTCAACAGCCACTTTCTCTTCAGAGAAACACACATCAGCCTTTTTTGAGAGCTCTTCCACTACAGCATAAAGTGACAAATACCCTATCTCTTTTTTCTTCATCCATTTCTTAAGTTCATCAAACGATAACTCTTTCTTTTCTTTAATTAAGGCATATAATTCATCTGTGAGCACTGAGAGGGAGTATGAATCAGCCATTTTCTTATAATTAAAATGGAATATAGCAATTTAAGTCTAGCGTAAACAATAGTCTATTAAATGTGATCCGTCGCATATGGCCGTATTCAAGTAGCCGAAGCCTTCTCTACATGAAGCAAAAGTCAGTCCATGTGCTAGAGCAATATTTCTCACCTCTTTAATTATGCTTAGTCTCTTTTCATTTTTCAAGTACCGGTAGCCTGAAATTCTTTCTCCTTCATTTAAGTAAAGTTCCTTAAATTTCTGGGCATGATCGGGAAAAGCTCTAATTATTCTGACGAGAGAGTCTGGCTTAGCTTTATAAGTTGATGTTATTAGGTGTTTTGCTCCAGCCTTGCTGACTTCTTCAACAAGTTTTTCTATCTCTTTAAAATTGTCGTTAATTAGAGGTATAATAGGGTCTACTCTAACAGAAACTCCTATTCCTTCTTTTGAAAGAACTCTAACGGCCTTTATTCTGTGATCGGGTGGAGGGGCTCCGGGTTCAAGTATTTTAGCTAACCTTTTGTCGAGAGTAGTTATTGTAATACTTACGCTGACTTTACCTCGCTTGATTATGTCTAAATCTCTCAACACTAGATCGGATTTTGTTACAAGCAGTATTTTACATCCAGCTGGAACTAGGATTTTTAAAACTTCTCTGGTCAACTTTAACTCTGCTTCAGGAGGAGTATAGGGGTCTGAGCTATTTGCTATAGATATTACTTTATTTCTATCTATCTTTCTTAAATCCTTTTTGATTCTTGTGAGTAGATTTTTCTTAGACCTGACTTTGTAAAAGTTTCTAATGTACGATGATGCATAGCAGTAAATGCAAGAGTGCCCACACCCTGTGTAAGGCGAAAGCGAGTATTTTGGAGGACATGTACAGAGAGGACTTTTCCATGGATCGAACTCTCTAATAACGCTCATTAATTACTATTTTTCATTCCGAACTTAAAATATAAATTTTCTGAAGGCGTAAACCTAATAATAGTCTCGTAAAAGAAAGTATAGCTTTGCGGTGATCCCATGGCGAATAAAGATCCCTATGTGTTGCTAAACACTGTTGTCAGCAATCCTCTTCGCAGACAAATAGTAGAGGTTTTAGGTAGAGAAGGTGCAAAGACATTTACAGAGCTTAAGAGACAACTCAAAGTCAGTACAGGTACTCTCTACTATCATTTAGAGAACCTTAGAGGAGTTATTGAGCAAACAGAGGATAAAAAGTATAGGTTAACAGAAGACGGCCTTAAGCTCTTTAAGATATTTGAAAAGGAAAAAGATTTACTGAAAGAAGTTTTCGGAGGAAAGCCTAAAGTAGTAGAGTTTTTTGACAAATATATTAAACCTTATTTTATTCCAACCAAACTATTTACTTCGCTTTATAAGCAACCTTTACTCGAAGGAATAGCTGTAATACTGTCTGTGATTTTGGCCGCAATACCTTCTGCACTATGGGGATTTGAAATAGTCTTACTCGAATCTAGGAACACTGTTTTTCTTACAATAAGTGACAAGATTTTCGCAGTCACCGAAAGCATGTTAAGCTGGCTTGTTGTAGCTGTAATTCTCGATCTTCTTTCAAGAGCCCTAGGCAGTAAAAGCTCTCTACCTGAATTTTATGCAGCTTCATCTGCATCCTTTATCCCCATATATCTCGTAGTACTGCTCATTGGTCTAACTAAACCGTACTTTAATAACAGTGAAATTTTTCTTTATTCAGCGGCTCTACTGTATAGACTTGCACAAATATTCACTATAGGTTTCTTGATCGCGACTCTCACCGTATACAAGAAAATAAGTGAAGCCAAAGCATTTCTCTTAGTGACAGTAGTATTCTACTTAAGCTACTTTGTTAACTACTTCCTGCCGCGCGTTATTCCCTAGAATTCTCATAAAACTTAAGTAGCGCTCTAAGATAGGATTAGTGAATGAGCAGCAATTCTTTCATAAAGTACTTGAAAAGTGTTGCTGAGAAAACAGATGTTATTGTGGAGAAGAATCATATTAAATGGTTTAATGTAGAGAAAACTGGACGTAGAGTAATAGGTTTCCTCGATATGTATTATTTTGACGAAAAGGGAGATTATATTATTTTAAATAAGAGCACAGCATATGATCTTAAAGAGCGCCTTGAGTTTTTAGAAAAGTCTGTTGCCAAGTATAGAAAATGGCTAAAAATTCTTTCGCTTACATGTGTCTTCATGTTAATTACTATAGTATTAATCCTTGTTTTGAGGTGAACTATGAGTAAATATTATAGAAACTTAGTTAAAAAGCTTGAAGAAGAAATTAAGAGCAGATTTATCTGCAACGATAAAGTACTTAGAATAATTATTTTAAACCAGCTTCACACAAGAGCCACAACGCTCTTTAGAGCACCAAGAGGCTCCGGAAAATCTACGTTAATGTTGCTCTTACTCAAAGGAATCTACGGCTCAGACTTCGTAGTAATATCGGGAGCTTCTGAAGTAAAGCGCGGTGAAGTACTCGGCCGTCTTCACTTACCTTCACTTGAAAAAGAAGGTGTAGAAAGAGTTGTATGGGCAGCCTTTGTTAAAGCGGAAGGTAAAGGACTAGATGAAGTTAATAGACTGAATCCCTATACGACTGCTAATATTTACCACATGTTGCAGTTTGGAGAAGTGTGGGCTTATGGTCATCGATATAGAGTAGAGGACTATACTTTAATTGCTAACGAAAATCCCCATGATCCTACAACCTTTATTCATCCGCCGCCTTTCTATGACAGATTTGATATATGTGTTTATTTAAGGCCGCTGACTTTAAGCGAGAAATTTGCGCTTCAAGAAATACTTGAGAAACATAGAGGAGAACTTGTAGAGTCTATGCCTCAAGTTCTTTCTCCTGAAGATTTAAAAGAAATTAGAAAAGAAGTAGAGGAAATAGAAGTAGACTTAGAAATAAGGGGCTTAATAAACACTATTGTAAGAGACTTACAGGTGTGCATTAGAAATAGAGATTTAGCTGAATTGAAGCCTCTTGCTCTCTGTGAGGGCTGCCATTTCATAAGAGATATTTGTAGCAAAATAAAAGAGGGGCCTAGTGAGCGCGCGGGCATAGTATTGACTCAGCTGGCTAAAGCCAAAATATGGCTAGAAGGGTCATGTACAAAAGATGACATATACGATATGCTGCTCTGGATTCTGCCGCATAGAATAACTTTAACTAAAGTAAAGAACATTATCTCGGATTTAAAGGAAATAATTGAAATGGAAAAAGTTAAAATGAGAGATAGAGAGAGTAGAAGACAATGGTATATTTTAAATGAACTTATTAAAGGTTTCAATAGAGGCCTCTACAATAAGGCTAAAGAAATAGCTCTCGAGGACTTAGTTTTCGCAGAAGAACTTGTTCACCTTGAAGAAAAATGGATTGCTGAAGGGTTAATTAAGCCCGAAGAAAGCATTAAGTATAACCTTGGCATAGAGTTAATGTAGTAATGAGACTATCTCACGAAAAACTGGAACTAGTTATTTTGAAAGTATTTGTTAGAGCACGCCGCGAGCTAATGGCTCCCCCAGTTTTTCTTGAGCGAGTAGAGATAGGAGATACTTTCAAAATAACTATTTCGAAGAGAGGATTAAGGGTATGCTTACCCGAAGACCTTGTTGCTAGAAGAGACTTTGAGGAAATTCTTTTGTGGATTTTTAGACATGCTTTAGCCCATGCACACTACTGTCCATATGACATAGTCACTATGAAAGAGCTTTTGAGGGCGGCTTACTCGGAAGTAGGCAACTGGGAGCTCGCGCATTTTGCTCTTCATCTTTTTGCAGATGCTCAAGTAGACTACTTTTATTTAAGAAATATTTTCCTGGAGATCCCCAAGCACATTTACTATCGTTTTGAAATAAAGCCTAGTGGCCCTGATCAAATAGTTTACGCTATGTACAAGAATCTCTTTCCAGACATAAAAGAACATAGAATAAGCACACCAGTTTACGATACAGGGAAGCAACTCGCAGTCATAGCCAAGACCAGCGCGCCATGGCTTAAGAAAATAAGGCTAATGGCCCGTGTCTTAAGCAAGGCTGTTAGCTACCAAATGAAAGAAATCTCTAAAAAGGCTGTAGCAAAGTACTTAAAAAAGCAGTTTATGAGTGTAAGAGAAGATTTCTCTCGAAGAGGATTTGAAGACATAACGACTGTTTTAAGTGAAATGAAGGACGAGAATGAAGCTAAAGCATTTTTTGATTATGTTTTATCAGATAGGGTAGATACTGAAAAGACCTTAAAGAAGATTAAAGAATACTTAGAGAAAATGAAGAAAACTGCAGGAAAAATAGAGAAAGCTAAGCCTCCGTCTAAGTATGCAGGAGAAGAAAAAGGTTTAGAAGAACCTTTCCTGCCCACAAAGCTAGCTAAACCCATTGGAAAAATACATGAGTCGATAATTAGAGACGCTATATGGCGTAGCTACTGGCACCGAGCACGAGCAGAGAAAGCCTTAATAGAGTTTATTCAGAAGAGCCGTGCACTGAAGCCTACGTGGGCAGTAGCCCAGTATCCTGATGACTGGACTGTTGAAGACGAACTGGAAGAACTAGACTTAGAGGCTACATTTGAGGAAGGTCCTCTTATTCCTGAAGTAAATGCTGTTAAGTGGATTAGGAAAGCAAGCTTTTTAGGACAAAGTATAGCCAGTGGCTATATTCCTTCTGCTCTCATAGTACTAGACTCGAGCAAGAGTATGGTGTCTATTTTCGATGACGCCGCTACAGCAGCTCACATCGTATACTTGAGTGCAAAGCGAAAAGGAGGCAAGACTGCTGTAATAACATTTTCGTCAAATTATGTTGTAGCTGACTGGGATGCAGAAAGTAGAATAAAGGAAATAATTTTGTCGCTTAGACTGGGGCAAATGACTATTCTTCCGGTACATGAAATTGGGCGGCTCGTAGGAAAGCTGACTGAACCTTGCTTCATTATCATAATAACTGACTGTGGCTGGCAGAATATTGTCGAAGCTCTTCCCTATTTAAGTCACTTGGCTAGTAAAGGGAATAGAGTAGTAGTATTTCACTTAGTTAGAGGATGGAAATACCCTAAGAGTCTTTCTCTTGTAAAGAAAACTCATGGAGTAAAAATAGTGCCTGTAGAGAACCCTGAAAACGACTTAAGAGGACTTGTGCTAGAAGAAGTAGCTAAAGTCTACGAGATAGCTCTCTAATAGGGCTCAACAAGACTTTTAATTTTCTTCATTATTTTAAAGGCTACAAATGCCGCTATTAGCCACAGTACGAGCCACACTACTCTTGAAATAGCGTGTACTTTAGCTTGAGTAAAAAGTCCTGCTACTCCCACTACTCCAAGTACTGCCGCTACAGCTAACGCAAATAAGTCAAATACGCTTCTCCCTAAGAACAGACTTCTAATAGAGATAGATTTTACAGGCACTTCGACTACTGGCTTAAACCCTGTTTTAATTAATGCTCCTACTATGTTTTTCCCGTCATCTGTTAAAGTATAGTAGTAGTCTCCATTTACAAGTCTGCGAGAAATAAGGGAGTACTTTAGAAGAACACTTAAATGTCTTGAAATAGTTGACCTGTGTTTTCCTAGCATTTGAGGTAGGTCTGCTCCTCTTACTTCGCCCTTCTCGTAAATAATCTTAAGAATCTTTAGTCTAGTCTCATCACCTAGGACCATGGCCATCTTTCTTTCATCCACGCTAAAAATACTTTGCTTGCAAAGTAAAATACTTTATCACCTTCCTCTTTTACTCAAAACAGCTAACCACGGATTGTCTTGCAGAAACGAAGGCAGATTACTATCTACTGTTTTGAGCCCTGCTTCTTCCTTCTTCTGCTGAACCACTATTCTCCCTTCTTCAGATAATCTCTCTAAAATACACTTTATTCTATCTATTTCTCTCGATATTATTTTTAATTGGTGCTCTATTTCTTGAAGCCTATTTATTATTGTAGTAGCTCTTAAAATGACTATCATGTTGCCGTGTCTTCTGGCAATGTGCTTTGCTAGAGACTCTTTCCTCGAAAAAGTTTTGCCGCAGATAGGACATGCATAAAGCTCAGTAAGCGTGCTCATTTCTATGCACCATATTGTAGAGTATTACTGCTCCTACGTGACTACACAGTTCTTTTCTACGTTTTCCAGAAAAAGCTCTTTCAGGTGACTGACATGAGCACATATACCTCTTTTTCTCTTCAATATACACTACTATGTACGCTGAGTACCAGTCTCCTAGTGACGGTCTTCCCTTGACTATCCACATATTTTCTTTTACTTTGACTACGTCCCTTAGTCTTTTTCGACATCTTTTTATAAAACTTAAAGATTTTCCTTTTTTAATCATACATTCCTCGAATTTTTGAAAAGCTTTATCTAAATTACACATCTTCTACACCTCTTTCCGTAATCTTGAATACTGCGCTAGCCTTGTAGGGTAGTCTAGGAGAATCAAGTACTTCAACTACTCTGAGATTCTCTTTACTTCTCTTGAGTAGAAGCCTGTGCGTACAAGCATGAGCCATTACCATTCCGCCTGCAGGTCTTTTTGTTTCACCGTAAGCTAGCGGCACTTCTAGTACTTGATTTGTCACGACAACATATATCTCATAGACTTTAGCTATTCTCAGCAACCAGTCTAGAACATAATTTAGGCGCTGCTGTCTGGCTGCCAGCATTTCTCTGCCTTTAAATTCTGCCCTGTAGAGAGAAATTATACTGTCTATGATTACTAGCTTAACGTCGTTTTCTTCTATCATTTTAACAGCATCTATTTTGATGGAGTCTTCGAGATCAGCTACGTTAACTACTTTAACTACGTTGATGTTCTCGAGGACTTGGGTGGGATCTAGTGAAAATCTTTTACTCACGGCGATTATTCTATTTGGAGAAAATGCCTCTTCTGTATCAATGTAGAGGCATGACGCTCCTATGCCTCCCCTATTTCTTGAAAGCTGTGCTGTAACTGCTAATTGATGACATATCTGTGTTTTTCCGCTTCCGAATTCTCCTGCTAACTCGTATATGACTCTAGGCTCTAAGCCTCCTCCGAGAAGCTCGTCGATTGCTTTGACTCCTGTAGTTAGCCGAGGTACTTTAGTCAGTTCTTCAGCATAGTCTTTAGCAGTAACGGTCTTCTTGATTCTCATTAGTCTTCTAGCCGCTCTAGTTATTTTTTCGGCTCTCTCAGGAGTTAATTCAAGTAGTTCGCAGAGTTCTTCGGGATTAAATAGCGCTAAGTGCCTAGGGCTCATTATTCCTTTACTTGAAAGAAGACTGGCTGTCTTAGGCCCTATTCCAGGTATTTCTTCTAAACAACTTTTATTCTTCATGTTTAACCACCTTTTCTTTTATTGCAATTAACTTGTTTACTACTTCTTCTAACTCAACAGCAATATCTGAAAGCTCTTCCATTTCTGCTAGAGCTTTTTCTGCCGAAACTATTTTCTTAAAATCTTCAAGCGTGTACCACTCTTCAAAGAGCGTTTTGCTAGATCCTCTTTTAGCTAAGAAGACTATCTTCCTTACAATCATAGGCTTTGTTTTAACATGTACGAGACTAGCTCTTGCAATGATTACTCCCTGATTAGGTAGTATTTTTACGGTCCATTCTATTTCATTGCTTTTTCTCCACTTTATCCTCATTCAACATCACCCTCTCTGCTACTAAAAACCCTCTACGAGTAAGAGAGAGAACAGATCTTCCGTTCGGAAGAATTTTTTCTGAAATAAGCCCGTATGTTATTAGTTTTGTTATTATTTTTCTTACAACTATTTCTTCTGCTCTTGACTCTAAGACAATTGCATCTATAAGTGCTCTATCTACGAGACTTCCTTCACTTAGCAAAGCAATTATTGTTTTAGCTATTTTTCTATCTTCTTCACTATAAAATAATTTATCTACTAGAGAAATGGGCTTTTCTATTTTAAGCGACGGTTCTATAAACTCTATTTCTTCTTCAGACTCTACAAGATTATATATTTTGTCGGCTATACTAGCTAGTACAGGCGGCACTAGGCTTAGAGAAGGATACACGAGCACAACTTTTCTGAATCCCTGTAAACTTGATAAAAGTATGTAGGTAAGTAGCTTCTTAGGAGGTGTAGCTAAGTAGGCGTCGCATATTGTTACAGTGTCTGTTTTTTCTCTAAAGTATATTAGACCAAATATATATGAAAGATAACTTATAGGATAAGCTGAGCCAGTAAATATGCTTGTGGAAAAAGGTTCTTCAATAAATAGTCGCTTAATAGTCCAAAGTACTTGCGCTACCTCTAATGAAGTCCTCTCTGCTAGTGCGCTTAGGTCTAAATATCTCCAACCCTCTTCTACTAGCTCTTCTAGCGCTTCTTGAAGCTCAACATAGTATCTAAAAGGTATTGAAAAGACTTCTCGAAGAGACTCTGCTATCAATACTGAAGAATAGTAATCTAGTGGTATTTTCCAAGGAGGAGGAGATTCTCCATATATGCTGAAGGAATATTCTGGCTCATAGTATTTTTTAGCTATAGCTATTTCCAGAATCATTATATCACCTTAAAGCAAAACTTAGCTCTCGAGGAAATTCTGCCGGCTTAAATGATTCTGTATATTCGCTAACTATGCTGAGTCTTGCTGCTAGACCCCCCACTATTTCTTGCAGTACTTCGTTTGTAAGTCTAAAAGCTCTAGTCGAGTATTTCAGTAGAAGAACTGCTTCTCTACCTTCATGAATACATATTACATCGACATCTAGTTTTTTGAAAGCATTCATTATTTTCAGTGAGTCCTCTTTACTTACTTTCAGCGGAAGAAATGCTTCTATTTTAAGCGGCTTAAGCAATATTACAATATTTTTCTTAGGATAGAAATAGAGATCAGTTGTTATTTTCTTTCTACAGAGGTAGCCTCTTGGATCCCCTTTAAGGAGCTTCAGCGGAGTACTTGTTTTCTCTTTTCTTTTAGAATTCTTCCGCCTGCTGTATAGTAAATAGGCCAGTGTACATAGTAAAGCTACTATAAAGGAATGGAAGAGGAGCAGAGATATTATAAAGACTGAGGGTGCTATTATATTTTTAACAGGTATTTTTCTAGTGATTTTTCTCATCGCTATATTTTAGAACCTATTTGATTTATTAAGTTATGTTGCATTTAGATTAAATTGTATGGCGCTGCACTGTTGCATAGCGCTGCAACGCTTAGTTTATTAAGGCGTGCTTTCATATTATTTATTTAAGATGGAGGCGTACGAGGATTTTCATAAATTGGTAAGCGATTTACGTGATGGCAGAATTTTCGGATCAACTGAAGCTGCTGAAAAGGCACTACTATTTATAAAAAACCAAATATCTTCGTGCGAGACTGTAAAAGAAATTAAAAATACTTTAATTAGTTATGTTCCTCCTCTAATTAAAGCTAGACCCACTTCTGCTTTAACAGTTAACTGTTTGCGTGAAGTAATTGAATTAACTATAGACTGTATTAAAAAGAAACTCAGCTCTAATGAAATTAAAGAAAAAATCTGTAATAAAATAGACCAAATGCTTAAGGAGGCACATGAAAGCGTAGAAGTTATAGCGGAAATAGGCGCGAAACGCATTAGAGACGGCGATACTATCTTGACCAATACTTACAGTTATACTGTACTAAAAGTTCTAGAAAAAGCCAAAGAGGAGGGGAAGAATATCTCAGTATTTATTCCTGAATCGAGGCCGGGCGGAGAAGGAATAGATATGGCCGTAGAACTCTATAAGAGAAAATTTCCCGTAACTCTCTTCGTAGATTCAGCTGTGCGGTACATGATGAAAGAAGTAGACTTAGTACTAATTGGAGCCGAAGCAATAGCCGCTAATGGTGCTGTTGTGAATAAAATTGGTACATCTATGATAGCGTTAGCAGCACACGAAGCAAGAGTAAGAGTATTCGTAGCAGCTGGAACATACAAGTTCAGTTTAGAGACTTTTCTAGGAGAAGTAGTTGAACTTACCTATAGAAGACCTGAAGTACTGCTCTCTTCACATGAACTCAGAGCATTAGGCAACGTTAAAGTACTGTGTCCAGCTTTCGATGTAACGCCGCCAGAATACATAGACGCAATAATAACTGAGAGAGGTGTTTTCGCCCCACAAGCAGTACCCCTTATTGTGAGAGAAATTTTCGGATGGCCTCCTTTAGTAAAAGATATCGGCATGCTTATAAACGAGCTCAAGAGGTGTTAATGTGAACTATACTCTACCAGCCGAAGTTCTCCAAATAGCAGAAGACATAAGATCTATGAAGATAAGAGGGGCCGGCAGAATAGCGAGAGCAGCAGTAAAAGCGCTGAAAATAGCGGCATTAGCATACAAGGGTTCAGAACTAGAAGACTTCTACGAGTACATGAAGTATACCTCAAAATTAATTCTAGCTACAAGACCTACTGCCGTCTCTCTACCTAATGCTGTGGCCTACGTTATGTCAAGATTATCTAAAAACATAGAATCCTTCACTCTAGAAGAGGCCAGGTCTAAGGTAGCTGAATGGGCTGACGAATTTATAGAGTACTCCCTTAGAGCAACAGAGCTTATAGGAGAAATAGGTGAAGGTAGAATAAAGTCTGGCGATACTGTCTTAACCCACTGCAATAGCTCAGCCGCTCTCTCAGTGATTATTACAGCTCATAGAAAAGGAAAAGACATAAAAGTATACGCATGTGAAACACGGCCACGCTTTCAAGGAAGAATAACTGTTAGAACTCTCGCCAAAGAAGGTATTGACGTAACTCTGATTCCTGACTCGGCTGTCAGATTCTTTATGAAAGATGTAGACCTAGTTGTAGTAGGCGCGGACACCGTAGCCGCTAATGGTGCTGTTGTGAATAAAATTGGTACATCTATGATAGCGTTAGCAGCACACGAAGCAAGAGTAAGAGTATTCGTAGCAGCTGAAACCTATAAATTCAGCCCCGCTACAGTCATAGGTGAGCTAGTTACAATAGAAGAAAGACCTCCCACCGAAGTCGTCAGCGAAGAATTCCTCAAGAAGTATCCTGGCATAAAAGTCAGAAACCCCGCTTTCGATGTAACGCCGCCAGAATACATAGACGCAATAATAACTGAGAAAGGCATAATCTCTCCTCATGCAGCAATACTTGTTCTTAAAGAAGAATTCGCATGGGCTCTAGAAGACCGCATGAAGAAACTGAAGCTTGCAGTAGAATATGAGACTGAGTAGTCTCGAAGATAAGCTTGACTTCAGAGTAGCTACTCTAACTATTGAGAATATTTACAGAAAAGGGCTCAGTTTTGATAAGAGTTTCCTTGAGGCATGTAGAAAAGCAGGTGTAAGAGGAACTCCTTCAGCCTATAGTTTAGCGTGGAGATCTCTCTTATCGTGTTATTTAGCAGAAAAAGTAATGAAAGATAATAAGCTTGAGAACATTCCCTTGAGAAGAAAGAGTGCTTTTATAGTTGCTTTTAGATTAATTGTAGTAGAAAAGAAAAATTACTCGCCATTTATTTTTGGAGGACTAATACCTGGTAAGTTTCATAGAATTTTATCTAAGCTAAAAAATGTTAAAATAGATGATATAATAGATGAAGACAATAAAGTCAAAAAACTGTCTCTGCTTTACTCGCACCCACTATGGTTTGTTGAGAAAATGGTGAAATGTCTAGGTGATAGGGAAACTGAAAAATTGCTTAAATCAAATGAATACTACTTCACTTGGCTTAGGGTAAATACACTCAAAACTTCGATAGAAAATGCTATGAGAAAGCTTGAGAAAGAGGGAGTGCGTGTCACTTTAGATAAAGATTACCCTATCTTACTTAAAGTACTAGAGTCTAAGAAAACTATAGAAAATATTTCGCTAGTAAAGAGAGGATTAGTTATTCCTCAAGATAAAGCTAGTGTCGCAGTAGTTTACGCACTCGCGCCTTCTAAAGGAAAAACAATTATCGATGCTTGCGCAGCTCCAGGAGTAAAGACTAGTTTAATTGCTCAATTAATGGAAAATAAGGGACGAATTATCGCACTAGATATCAGTTCAAGTAGATTGGCTCAAATGAAGAGTCTTTTAAAGAAGCTTGGAGCAAAAAACATCGATATTGTTCAAGCAGATTCCGCTAAAGCCCATTTTAAGATAAAAGCTGACAAAGCTCTTATTGATGCTCCTTGCAGCAATAGTGGTGCTATAAGAAAAGACCCCGCCTTAAGAATCACGCTAAGGAAAATAGATCTTGATAAATTCTCGCGAGTACAGTTTTCACTAGTAGCTAATATCGTCAATTATGCGAATGAAGTAGTTTACGCGACCTGCTCGCTTGCTCCAGAAGAGGGAGAAGAAATAGTCAGCAAATTTAAAGACAACTTAATCGACTTAAAGTACTTAAAAGCCAGCAGTGGCTACGGAAAATATGCTTTTTGTAAATATGTCAGAAGATTTTTCCCGCATCTTCATCAAAGCATAGGCTTTTTTATCGCGAAAATTTCTTTATAACTAGTACTCGATAGTGAAGCGCGGAGGCAATATTCTTTCTGACCTGCAGCGAGGACACTTACTCGGCTTATGTGGTTTTGTTAAGTTCTTAAACACGTAGCCGCAGTTAGCGCACTGAGGAGGCTCCATGTATAGAACGCCTCCTTTTCTCCGAACTGTTTTTGCTATATGTTTTAAGTCCTCGTAGATGCTTTTGACTTCACGCGGATCATAAATCCCTATGGCGGCGGCAATTTCATTTACTGTTAAAGGTCTATTTGTTTCAGAAAGTACTCTCATTATCTTTTCTCTACGGCTTTCGTTTAAGCTCACGGCTATCGAGGCTTTCTAGTGTACTAGATTTTATAACTTTAACTATACAGCTCGGTGGCACGTAGTCTGTTAAATATATCGTGTTCGTCGCCCTAAATATACGATGCCCTTTCTGACGTAGCTTCTCAGCATCTATTACAAGTATTACTGGAGGTTTCTTTCTTCTAGAAGCATTGAGATACGCCTCTTCAAGCGATGAAGTTAAGTGAACTTTTAGTCGCTTCATAGGCTTAATACCTTCTTTCAGTATTCCGCTTAACGCGTCAATCGTTGTTCCGTGGTAGAGTATTTTAACTGAGTTATCTTCATTTAGCTTGATGCTCACTTGAACGCTGTGCCCGTATCTTGCCCTGATTTCGTTGCCTCTAATTTCGAACCTTTGCTTAGGGCATAGCTTTGCTACCGCTATGACATGCTCTTCTGTTAACCATGAGTAGAGATGTCTTCTAGGCCATCTTTCCTTAATTGCTCTAACTAATTCAGATATCTCTACGAAACCTTCGTTATCTAGTTTGAGTCCTATACTTTCAGGTATGTGTCTCAGTAACGCTGAGAGAAGTTTACTTAACCTAAGTCTAGTGCTCGCGTCTATTAGCAGCTTACATGGAGTATTGCAGTGAGTGGGCGACTCAGTATACTCTCCGCATACTCTACACTTGTATATGTTCTTCAGTTCTCTGTTCATTTAGATTTAAATAGGCGCTGGGTATCTGGGTGCTCCTCTCGAAGCCCTTTCTCTTAGAGGGAGACGAAGCATTAATGGGATTTTTCCTTCTTCTTCTAGTTTCTTTAAGTAGTCTCTATATTCGCTAGTGTGCTTAATATCAAACTTTATTAGCTCATACATAATGTCCCATAATTTTGCGCGAAGCTCTCTTAGCATTGGCTTAGGCATAAGGTAGAGTACCATGGGGTTCTCTAGCCAGGTATCAAAGTCTCTTATAATATCGTTTATGTACCTGCAAGCAACTCTAGTTGCCAGCAGTAGCGATAGTCTATCAGCTTCTTCGAGCTCTTTTTCCATATTCTTGAGTAGATCGAGATTCTTCTTTTGTGTCTCTATCCAAGAATTAAGTCTTGTGAAAATATCTGCTAAGCTCATAATCTGCTACTATTCTCTCTCTTCCCTCTATTTAAGCTTTCCACTCTCCATTGCTCCGCTAAAGTCTTAGTAAATTACTTCATTCAGTAAAGGTCTTCAAAATAAATAAATTTGGTGTGTACGTTGTATAGTGTGATGTGAAGTGAAGCTAGTTAACACAATAAATATACTTTCAAGTGAACGCGGAGACATAGTCAAAAGTATTTCTTCTTATCTTACATCAGAGACCCCTATACCCGAGAATACTCTCCTTATGCTTAAACTACCTAGTTCTCTTGAATTTAAACAGTTTCATCCAGAGCCACCTACGTTTATCAAAAATGTGGGAGAAGAGAAAATAGTAGGCTGGAAGATAACTCCTTATTTGCGCTTTGTTAGAAACACTCCCTTGTTTTCATACGGCATCAGGATAGATACAGAGTACGAGCTTCAAAGAAAAATAATGGAGATCAAATACATAGACTTAAAGTCTATTGGTGAAAACATATTTAAATTGAATATTTTATTGAAATCCAGCATATTAAGAAAATTTAGACTAATAGTAGGTCCCCTGCCTCAGAACTATTTTGGCTTAAAATACGAGATTATAGAAAAGAAAGGCTGTAAAGAGAAGTTGTGTAATGTTAAAGGACTAGGATTCACCAGAGTGTATATTTTTGAAAGCAAAGGCAGTTTTCTAGAGGGATCTATTAAAATAAAGCTTGAGCCCGGACCCAGATTTTTCACCATTTTGCCTCTCTTTCTTCAAGGAATTATTTCTAAGAAAGAAAACTTCATAAAAGCTAAAGTTTCAGGAGCAAAGCTTTTAGTTCTAAATAGAGTAAACTTTGATTTACCTGATTACTATTTGAGTTTAGCGAAGTAGACCTTTTTCTTTTAATATTTTGATCAGTATTTCTTTCATTACTAAGGCATCTTCATCTAGCAACGGAGACTCTGAAATAATTGTGGAGATATATCCTGTTTCAGCAATAGCTTTCGCTAAGTCCTTGAACTCCGGTCCGTAATCTTCTTCAGCCATTATACGATGTTTTCTTTCTCCTGACTCTCCAAACTCTACTCTGGTAAAGTGGCAGTGAAGATTCTTCGCAACATCACTTCCAAGCTCTCTTTCTATTCTTTCAAGAACTTTAATAAAATCGTCATGTGTTTTAAGTACTCCTTGATCTCGTGCATGTAAGTGCGCCCAGTCGATGACAGGAACGAGTATATCTATTTTCTGCGCCGCTCTAATTACTTCATCAAGGCTACCAAACTGGCTTTTCTTACCCATTACCTCGGCTCCCAGAAGTATTTTTCCCTCTATAGTACTTATTCTATCAGCTATCTCTTTGAGCGCCGAAATAAAGCGTTCAAAGGCTTCTTCAGACGATTGTCCCTTATATGCCCCGGGATGAAATACTACTATTTCAGCGCCCATCCAGCTAGCTGCTCTAACAGACTCAACTATTCGCTCGATACTTTTCTCAAACTTTTCTTTCTCCTTGCTGCATAAGTTAACATAGTAGGGTGCGTGTACACTGAGTTTAACATTAAATTTTCTAGCTTCTTCGCCGAGCTTTCTCGCATCCTCCTCTTTTATTTTGACTCCGTAAACTGCTTGATATTCAAAAGCATCTAAGCCTTTTTCTCTCAGGTATTTTGGTATACCTTCTACCTTGCCTTTGTATTTTAAAGGCTTTCCCGCAGGACCAAATCGCGGAATGCGCATATCTACTTCAAACTACACACTAGTGCTCTATACGCTTTATGCTTCTTTTCACCTCAGATATACTGGCGTAGTTCGCTAACTTTGCTGAATTAGAGCCCTGTAGGCTTTTTCAAAAATCTTTGGAAATACTTTTATAGAATACTTTCTTTCAAGTGCTACTACTTCGGGCGAATTTATGTCCTTAGTTATGCCTAAGTACTTGCCTCTCTGTATGGAATATTCTTTAAGTACTGCACGAATTTCATTAATAATCGGGTGCTCGAATTTTATTTCGGAAGATATATCAACTATTCTTTTTGCGAGAGAAGCAAATATGAAAGCTGAGTATTTTTCTTCAAGACGGTACATATGTAGGCTATTTTCACCATATTTATTTAAAACCTCTTTTCTAATGTTATAGAATTCTTTCACTTTCTCTAGACTGTATTTTATTACTTTGAGAAGCGCTTCTTTAGATAACTTGCTTTCACTCCATTTTTCATAGTAAACTATTTCTTCAACAAATCTTTTTCCCGGATCTGTTAGTTTTTCTTCGGGAAAGCCTATTGTAACTATATAGTGTACTTTAGTGTTCTCCGGTATACCGAGTATCTTTTTTACAGAATTTTTGTCAAAAGCTCCTATCCAGCAGCCTTCTAGCCCAAGCGCATGAGCCATTATTAATACATTTTCTATTGCCGCTGAAACGTCTACTAGTCTTCCTCCGCAGAAAACTAGCACCAAGGGCGCTTCCTCTATGAACTCTTGGTTAAGAGATACCTTTGTTAACTGTTTTTTAGTCTCGGGATTTGTTACAAGTATTATCTTCCAGTCTGCTTTATTTCCTCCTGATGGAGCATATGAGGCTGCTTCTAGCAGCATTTCAATATACTTCGCGGGTACTTCTCGGGAAGAATATTTACGAACACTTCTTCTTTCCTTGAGTAATTTCAATACTTCTTCAGCCTTTTTCTCCTGCACAGTAAATGTACCTTTGTTAAAACAAATATTTGTTTGGACTAAAGCTTAAGATTGCACTTAAATAGCTTAGAGAGGTTTTGCTATATAGAGATTATGTTTATTAGCAATTATTTTCACATACATTTTTGTTCCAATGGGTACTTGTGTTTCTACAACTGTTATTACTCGCTGCCGCTTTTTGTCTACTGCAAGTAGTTCTCCCTTGAGCCATCCTTTTTCAACTATTTCTACCAACACTTTTTCTCCTTTTTGATACAGTATAGGTATCATCGGACGTTTGTGTATGCCAAAGTCTTCAGGCCTTAGTATTAATTTAGTTTTATACTTCTTCTCAAGCTCTGCTAGTTTTCTATAAAATTGACCCCAGCTCATTAGTTTTACACCTCTAGGCTTTCTACCCCTCTTATGAGCCTCGTACTTTTGTATACCTAGTGCTGGCCACTTTTTGCCTGCACCTATTTTAAGGGCATACTCTATTATTTTGGGGATTTCATGGTCATTGATTCCGGGAACCCATACGGGCGCTATTAGCAGATCTATGTTGGGTTTACTCGCAATGTACTCAGCTATTCTCATTACGTGGTGTAGATCATAGCGCTCTGTTCCGGCGAGCTTTTTTGCTAATAGAGGATCCAGAGCATCTATCGACAAATTTATTCTCGAAAGCCCTGCTTCTGCCAGCTCGTCGACTATTTTTTCTGTAAGAAGCACTCCGTGAGTTTGAAGAGAAATAACTTCTACTCCTTTCACTTCTGAAAGTCTCTGGACTAGTTCCACTAAACGCGGATACGCCAGCGGATCTCCTACGGTGTCTATATGGGCCTCTATTTTCTTTTCCCCTTTAAACTTCACTATATACTCAAACCACTCTATAAGCAGGTCTAAGTCGACAACATATTCTGTTAACCTATGTCTTGACTTGGGGCCAGCATCAGTAGAACAGAAAATGCATGAAAGAGGACACATTGAAGAAGGTCTTACTTGAATGACATTAGTTCCTCTGTCAATTAACCCGAAAGCTATACACCCAATTAAGGGAAGATCTTCCACGAATACTGTTCTTCTGCAACAGGGCATTACTCGTCTATTTACTGCGAGGCAAGTCTAAATACTTTTTAGGCGAACTACTATCGTGCTGAAATACGCAGCTAAAGTATTTTTCGACGGGAGGTTAGGCGACTGGAGATATATGCAGATGAAAATCAAGTATGCTTTGAAAGCTAGCCGTATATCTACTTCAGAAAAACTACCACTTGCCTCAAGAACCGATGCGGGAGTCTGGTGTCTTGGTCAAGTAGTAGCTTTTTACTCTAATGTAGTTCTTCGGAATCTCAAAAGGATTAATGTATTTTTGCCTCGCGGACTAGCTCTTTATGCTTTAGCCGAAGTTGACGAAAAGTTTTCTCCCCGTAAAGCAGAAAGCAGAACATATGTGTACATAATACCTTACTTTGGTGAAAACATAGACACCATTAAAAGGGCCGCAGAGCTCTTTATAGGCACCCACGATTTTTGGAATTTCTCCATAGCCACTCGAAGAGAGAATACTATTAGGACAATATACAAAATAAAAGTAGAGAAAATACCTGATTTTTTAATAATTACTTTTCGAGGTAAAGGATTTTTAAATAAAATGATAAGAAAAATTGCCTGGTGCTTAGTAGCTGCAGGCAGAGGAGATATAGACTTAGATTTCATTGAAGACAGATTAGAGAGAAAAGTAGACTCCAAGGTGCCTTCACTGCCTCCAGAAGGCCTCTTTCTACTTGATGTCGAGTACTCTCCTAGAATACTTTTCAGCTATGATAAAAACACTCTAAATGATATCTTACACTACTTGAAAACTCAGCATACTCTTCTCAAGACTCTTGCTTTCCTCTGCAGTAGTTTTATCCAGAAAATATCCTCTTATTTTGAAAATACATAGAAAAACTTTAATTTAACACAAGCACGATTAGAGTTAGACATATGAGAAAATATGACGAGTACCTTAAAGCCGAAGTAAAAGGTATTTATCGAGTTGTCTTCAGAGATAAGTATCTTTCTAGACTAAGTATCTTCGTTAGACCTGTTTATGTAATACTTCTCGCCTGTCCTGAATGGGGAGACTTGGTTCTGCCCATTTACATTAATGAACCGGAGGCAATGTCTATTCAAATGGCTCTTGAAGGATTTAAGCCGCAAAGACCTCTTACTCACGACTTAATTCTTTCTATGCTTGAGTCTCTCGGAATAACTATAGAAAAAGTGACAGTTGACGGTGTGATAAGTGGAGTATATGTAGCGACTATAGTTTTACGTGATGACCGTAAATCTAAGCCCGAATACAAGTACATAGATGCAAGACCTTCAGACTCCATAGCTTTAGCTGTTAGAGCAGGCGCACCCATCTACGTAGCTAGACACCTGGTCGAGTACACTGTTCCTGCAGACCAATTCGACTATGAGGAAAATGAATCTACTTCGGAAGAAGACTCTCTTTACGAAGAGTAATAGAGAGATTTGCTGCTTAGCAATGTTAGACCATATTTAAGGCTTTTTTCTCTAATTTTCTGCAATATTTCACTACACAGTGATTTTTTATAAATTTTAATTATTAAAAAAGCTACTATATCTACCACTTTCGTAAAGTTTTCATTAAAAGAAATATAATCAAAAGAATTTAGCTTGAACGGAGGATGAAGTTTTGTACTTACTTCAATGTAAGTTTTAGCTATTTTCTTTTTGAAAGGGCCTGGTACTCCCTTAAATTGGTTAATTATTTTGAGTGTAAATGCTCTCCCTCGTTTCTTGGCTTTAATTAGCTCACTAAATCCGTTTTGAGAAAAAGCACCATACTTGCTATAAATGTAGTAGATTTCCAGTATATTTTCTAGACAAGCTCTTAGGTAAGTATACGCTGCTAAAGAATCTTTCTGATTAGCATGTTTAAGCGATTGTTTTAATAAGTAAAAACAAGCACTTACTTCGCTTGGATATTTTTTATAGCTTTCTAGTAAATTAATAAGTTCTAATATTTCGCTAGGATTTTTACCCATTAGTTTACTCTGCTCTTGGAGCTAAGAAGTATCGTAGAATTCCGCCACCAGCTATTTCAAATGTAAGCGAAATAGGCTTTGCTGTAGCGAACTCTACTGTCACTACATCAGATAGAGCCGAAGCCTTTTTGACCATATCTAGGAGGTACTCTAGGCTGTATGATGCGGTGCTGTTTTCTTGTACTTCGTATTCAAGGAGAGAGCCTCCTGCGAGAGAGAAGTCTACTGTTACTTCGCCTTTATCACTTGAAGCAGATACTCTGAGTAAGTCTTCGGTAGCCTCAAATTTTACTGAATCGCTGACTAGATCTGCGTCGGAGAGAGCGTCTTTAAGTGAATCACTGAGCATTCTGGCTTTTACTTTAAAGTCTACTTTTATTGCAGGAATTTCTTCGGCAGGTATATCTAGTATTGGAAGCGAGAAAGTTCTGTCAGCTCTTCCCATAATCTTTATTTTGAATCTGCTAGCTGATGTCGATAACTCTACTTTCTCGTCTTTTCTGGCTCTCTTCATAACCTTCTTTAATTCAGCGAAGTTTACTCCAATTACAGTTTCTTCTTCGCACTCAAATTCTTCAAAAGCTGTCTGTGGAAGAGAGAGATCTACCATTGCTATACGTGAGGGATCTAGAGCTCTTAATGTTAGTCCGTCTGGCGTTATTTTAAAGCATGCTTCATCTATTAGCGCAGCTAAGCTTTCTACAAGATATTTCCACTCCCTAGCATCTCCAAATACTAGTCTCATCAAGAGAATATCTTTTCTCCTTTATTTAAATCTAAGCTTTATTTAGCAGAAGTATATCTTGAAAAAGCCTTTGACTAGTTCAGCAAAATTACCAGGGAACATTCTTGAGCCCGGTCTTGAATGCCAAGTAGTTAGACAATTTATGTATAATATATGTAAGCATTAAGAGCAAAAGTGTTTCTATGGAAAAAATGTTTATTGAGAAAATAAGATAGTCGAGTAATAGCGCAGTGACCATAAAGCCTAGCTGGTCAACTACAGGAAACGGATGACCCCTAGGCATACCTAATCTTCTTTTTACAAACGATCCAAGTATATCTCCTAAAAGAGCCCCGAATGCCGTTACAAAGAAGAGCTGTAGTGATAATACTACGCTCTTTAAGTACTGAGAATAGAAAGTAGTCACGACAAGCTTTGCGGGGAAAAATGTCGCGGTTCCAGCGACTACTCCTGCAATAAAGCCTTCAACACTTTTTCCGTCCCCTAGAATACGTCTTCCGTCGATAAACGTTTTACCCATGTCTATAGGCGTTCTCTTTTTAAGTATTTTTGCGGCAAGAACTGGGATAGAGTTCGCAGTATATGCTGGAACTGCTATAATGGCTAGCTGCAGGACAAGAGCCTCCTTCAACATTTCTCGGTCATTTGATTTTATTACCAATATTATTTAAAATTACAGTTTAGTTCTTTTAGAACCTGCTTTAGGTAAGAAATATTTTGTGCCTGAAGACAAGAATATTAGTGACAGGTCCTGCTCCAGGTAAAATTCTCTTGAACGCTAAAGTATATTTACTCGGTAGTAGACGTGTAGACGTATCTTCTGAAACTGAAGTCTATCTCCACGTCAAAGGCTACTCTCTAGCTCGAGTAACTCACTTAGACATAGAAAACTCTTTGTTAAACCAAATTCTTCCGCCAAAGACGCATCAGTATTTGAAGATTCTCGGAGTTCCTGGAGGGATAAGAGTAATGCTTAACAAGATAACTAGAGTTTCCTTAAATAATGACAGTGTTGTAGTAAATTCTATAGATGTTTTATGCGAAGACTTAGCCGATTTACTAAAAGTAGGTGAATCAACTATAGCTTATGTCGGAGGAAAATATGGAGGTATTTTCATAGGATTTAAGAAAAAGTACGTAACAAAGTTGGAGGAAAAAGCTATTGAGAGAGGAGTTAACCCTCTTTAGACTCTAAGATCTTTCTGTACTCTTCAACTATTGTCACGCCGCTACTTGTTCCTATTCTATCTGCTCCTGCTTGAATAAACGCTAGAGCGTCTTCTGCATGCCTTATTCCTCCAGCTGCTTTTACCTTAATCTTATCTCCCGCCACTTTTCTGAGAAGAGTAACATCATGTAGCATAGCTCTTCCTGGACCAAAACCTGTACATGTTTTAACGAAATCAGCTCCTACTTCAATAAGTAGTTTACAGGCCTCTATTTTCTCTTCATCTGTCAGATAATCTGTCTGGATAATTACTTTTATTATACATCCACTGCTATGAGCAGCTTCAACTAATGACAAAAGCTCGTTTTTAAGTTCATCAATGAGCCCTGATTTTAAATACGAAATATTCATTACAGTATCGATTTCTTCTGCTCCGTCACTCACTGCCTTCTCTAGTTCAGCTAGCTTAGCTTCGAGAGTACTGTAGCCTAAAGGAAAACCTACAACAGTGCACAATTTGACGTCACTTGAGGAAAGTACATCAGAGACTCTTTTCACATAGACTGGAGGTACGACAAACGCTGCGAAGCCTATCTCAACTGCTTTCTCAGCTTCACTTAGAACTTTTTCTAGGTCAGTGTTCGGTTTTAGAACCGTGTGATCTATTTTCTTCACGAAGTCTTTCAGACTCAACATTTATCTCCACCACAAGGAATACTGTCGATATATATCCACAGTCCTCACAAATATACTGTTGGGGTGTGATAACTCCGCTTAAAGGCGTTAGCGGCTTAACTTTAAGCGATCCACACCTCGGGCACATATACGCTTTTATTTTACCCAATTTTTCACCTTACTTTGCCAGCTATTTTCAAGAAATATATAGAGCTGAATTTACTTTAAAGTTGTGGTGATGAGGAGGAGGGCTCGAGACCTCCCGGGGATGATTATTAGGCCGCGGACTGACTAATAGTAGTCTCCTAGAAGCCATATATTGCCTATATTGACATTCTCTAGGCCGGCTTTACGGGCAATAGCTAGAGCCTCCATTGCATGTCTCCTACTAGTAGGCGGAATATCATTCATTAAGTAGTCTGGATGAAAAGCTAATAGCGAAAGAGGTATCGAGGTATTCAGATCAGCTATAAAGTTAACTATTTTTTCAACTTCATAAAGATCAACGTAGCCAGGTACAAGTAAAATGCTCACTATGACCAGTGGAGGATCTTTCCTTTCCTCTATTCTTTTAGCTGCTCCCTTTAGGTTCTCGAATACTCGTTTATTATCACAGCCTGTGAGAGCCTTATATACGCTTGGAGTCCACGCCTTTACATCAAATTTTATGCATCCCCCACTTTCAAGCGATAGCTCTACGGCTTTATCGAGGAACGTAGGATTCATTAAACCGTTGGTTTCCCAGCATATTCTTAGTATGCGTTTTTCACGAGAAGCTTTCTCTAAGGCGATTTCACTAGCTCTTATTGCATGAGGCATTTGTGGTGAAGGATCCCCTCCGAAAAAACATACACATGAAACTTTTTCTCTAACTTTCTCTGCCAATTCTCTTGATGTCATAATTGGAGACATACGAAAAGTATTTTCTCTGTAGTGCCAGTTTTGACAGAAGAGACAGTCAAGGTTGCAGGCTCCGTAAAATACAGCTAAATTGTAGTACCCTCTTTCAGCTGAGGGGCAATAAGCGTACTTTGGGTATCCTCTTCCAGTACAGCCCGGACAAATCCATTCTGCTACACAGTTAGTAGGCAGTGGGTCATAGTAGCAGTCAACTATACCTTTATCGGGCGTTCCCGCGAGTCTAACTAGTCTACCTCCCTCGTTTTTTACGAGACCGCAGAATCCGTAGCCACCTTCTCCTATGACACATTCATTAGCACACATTGTGCATTTCAGTCCTTTAGGATCTCTTGGAGGTTCGAATGGAAGCCCGTACTTACCTCTGCTTACTTTATGTGCCTCCATCGCTATCTTAAGTGCTTCGCTGGGATTTTCTCTAAGACAATCAACGCAAACACCAATAGTACTTGATATTACTGGAGATCTTTTGCCACAGAGAGAGCATTCCTTTTCTTTTTTGGAAAAATACCAAGCAATTCTAAATATCATCCCACTATTTTACTGTCGAGAAAACTGATATACTTGTCTATTTACATGAGTAATTGATTATGAGAGTAGAGTATAAGGGTACTGTAATTGAAGTCATTAAAGGAGACATTACAGAAGTAGAGGCTGATGCTATAGTCAACCCTGCTAACTCTTTAATGATCATGGGAGGCGGCGTTGCTGGCGCGATTAAGAGAAAAGGAGGCGATATTATCGAGAAAGAAGCTTTAAGAAAAGCCCCTGTTCCTGTGGGTAAAGCTGTTGCAACAACAGCTGGCAAGCTGAAAGCCAAGTATGTTATTCATGCTCCTACTATGGAAAAACCCGCTCAGCGCACTTCACTTGAAGCAGTTTCTAAGGCTGTTTTAGCTGCACTCTCAGTAGCGTCTTCGATGAAAATAAAGTCAATAGCTTTTCCAGGTATGGGTACAGGCGTAGGCAGACTAAGGGTCTACGATGCAGTGAAAACAATGGCTAAATGCATTAAAGATTACTTAAACAGTGGAGCAGACTTCGATAAAATATTTTTAGTAGCCTACACTGACAGAGATTTACACGACTTTATTAAAGCGGTAAACGATGTCTTCAGAAAATAAGTATAAGAAACTCTCTCGAACACCTTTCTACATTTTCTCATATCAACTACTTTCGCCTTACTCGCCTACACCGGAGTATGTTGCATATGAAATGCTTAAACTTGCTGAAGCTAAGCCTGGGGAACTTGTAGTAGACTTAGGCTGCGGAGACGGAAACATCCTAATTGTCGCTGCCAAATATTTCGGATGCCGATGCGTAGGAGTGGAAATAAATCCCCACTTGGCAGAAATAGCTACTAGGAGAACTAAGGAAGAGGGTGTTGAAGACAGAGTCAAAATAATTGTAGGAGATTTCTTCGAGATAAACATTAGTGACGCTGATATAGTTACCCTATACCTCCTTCCTAAAACACTTCGTTTGCTTAAATACAAGCTAGCTAGAGAAATTAAACCAAGCGCTAGAATTGTTTTACACGATTATTCTTTTGAAGATATTGTTCCATCAAAGGTAGTCGAGTTAAAGTCGCACAGTCCTCTTCATATACACAAGATAATCCTCTATTATGCTAAAGACTTAAAGAACTCCCAAAGGTCGTCTCCTACATAATGTAGATTTTCTAGCACTTTTCCTTTTTTCATCTGTCTTATTTCGCTGCTAGAGTACCACGCTCTACAGACAGCAAGAGGCTTACCGTGTCTTTCGTCGACAACCACCACTATGTCTCCTTTCTCGAAATCACCTTTAATTTGAGTTATTCCTGGAGCCATTACGTCGGCGCCATTAGCTATATGAGGTACAGCACCCATGTCTACAACTACCTTCGGCAAGAGGTCTTGGTATTTCTCCTTGAGCAATATTTTCAGCGCAGGTATTGTAATATCTTCTTCCAGAATTATTAGACAAGGAGTCTTGTCGGCAATTATCACCGTCCCTTCATCAGTTTCAGCTTTCTCTACTATTTCAGCTTCCTTAATTAATTCAGAGAGTTCCGGGTATTTTTCCGCTATCTCTTTTATTAAAGCCTTCTTGTCTTTTTTGCTGAGTAGATGCCTTTTAGCTTTCACGAGTCTACTTTATTTAACTACCTTAATAAAAATTACATTAGAGTATCGAATTTAAGCTTAAATAAAAAAAGACCACTATTCATTAAGGGAGACCGTGGTCAAAGTAAAATGCAAACTTGTTAAATGGGAGGAAGTCGTAGAGTGGTGTAGAGAACTAGCAGCGAAAATAAGAGAGTCCGAATGGATTCCTGATACTGTTGTAGCTATTGCGAGAGGAGGATTTGTTCCAGCAAGACTTCTCTGCGACTTCCTCGACATTCACGAACTCTTAAGCGTACAGGTAGTCCACTGGGGAAAAGCCGCTGAAATAACTGCTAGGGCTCATGTCAAATATCCACTTAAAGTCGATCTTTCAGGAAAGAAAGTTCTACTTGTAGACGATATTGCTGATACAGGAGACTCCATTATAGTGGCAAAAGAGCACTTAACTTCAGAATGCAAACCAAAGGAAATTAAAGTAGCTACAATGCAGTGGATAAGTCCTGTGTGTAAAATAAAGCCGGACTATTATGTAGAAGATGTCAAAGACTGGACATGGTACCAGTATCCGTGGACAAGACTAGAAGACACTACCCAATTCATAGAGAAAATGCTTGGCGAAGAAGGTAAAACGAAGAAAACATGGAAGTTTAGCGAAATAGTAGAGAAGTTTAAAGAATGGTACGGAATAGACGTCGGCGAAGAATACTATAAGCTGGCTCTAGACTTACTCATAGCGAACGGTAAACTTAAGAAGGTAGAGAAAGAAGAAGAACTGGTCTACGAAGTACAGTGATGAAGAACCGGGAACAGACATATGAAGACGCCACCCATAGCTGAAATGGCGATGACGAAGCAGGGAAAGCCTAGTTGGTGACGAAGGACGTGGAGCGGCTGAGCCCCTAATTACTCTTATAAGTTTTCTTTTACCTTAACTATATGTGCCTATAGAAGAGAAGGTAGTATATTTTGAAAAATTTGCTGAAGAAGAAAACACAGAGATTACACTCAAGATAGCTAAAGAATATGCAGAAAAATATAATATAAAAAACATAGTTGTCGCCTCAACTAGAGGCAAAGTAGCAGAAAAAGCTCTTAATTACTTTGACCCCTCTAAATACAACTTAGTCATAGTAACTCATACAAGCTGGTTCAGAGAAAATATCCGCCAAGAATTTGATGAAAAAATTGCCGAGAAACTCCGAGAAAAAGGAGCACATATAGTTACGGCAGCACATGCTCTAGGTGGAGTGTCAAGAGCCATCGAGAAAAAATATGGAGGCCTAACCTTAGTGGGCCTCATAGCTAACGTGCTTAGAAGGTTCTGCGAAGGAATGAAAGTTGCCGTAGAAATTACTCTAATGGCTACTGATGCAGGATATTTTGCGCCCGGAGAAGATGTCGTAGCTATAGCTGGTACAGGTAGAGGAGCAGACACAGCAGTAATATTAACAGCAGCTCCTTCAAGAAACTTCTTCGATGTCAAGATAAAGAAAATATTAGCTAAACCTATCTTCTAACCGTAGCATATCCAGTAAACTTTACTTAGATTTTTTACTATTTACTCTAGGGATGATGAGTACTCCCGGAAGTGATTAATGAACTAAACTTACCCGGCTGACGTTCTATTATCATTAGTAAACTTCAGTAAAGTCTCCATTAGAAAGCCCGGTTTAGTTTATTCCTTCCACCGCCACCATCAGATACTTCCATTATTTTTTAATAAATTAATTTCATTAAATAATTTATTGGTAAATGTCACACTTCAGAAAAGTCTACCATTGTTTACCGATGATTTTACTGATTTAAATCAATGTAGATTTCATAAAAATGGGCAAGCCTCTCATCAGAATTTTTCTCATGTAACTTTTAAAGAAAAACTCATTATAATCTTTCCTAAAAGTATGAATTAAGTGAAGTATGATAGCTGTAATACTGGACGGGTATACTGACGAACCTGCAGGTCTCGGAGTACCTCCCTATTTAGATGTTTACCCGAGGTATGTTGCTGGAGCAATACGGAGTCTATGTCCAGATGCTACAATAAAGTACTTTACTGTAGATCAAGCTCGAAGCAATTTTGAGCATTTTCAGAAAATTTGCTCAAAAGCCTATTTACTTATTGTTATAGCCGGAGTATGTGTACCCGGAAAGTATTTGGGAGGCGATCCGATTAAGCTCGACGAATTAATTAAGTGGAGTTCTCTACTGCCAGCTAAAATAAAGATACTAGGAGGCCCTGTAGCGAAATTTGGATATGGGGGAGAAGGCGGTAAAATAGCTATTGATCCCAAGTTCTTTGAAAACTACTATGATATAGTAGTTAAGGGAGATGTGGAAATCGTTGTAAGAGACTTAATTCTCGAGAAATTCTCATTAGAGAAAGTGGACTCTCATGCCATAAGAACTAGTTATGACGAGATTAGGGAGTTCGCTATTAAGGGCGCGCTTATTGCAAAGCAGCATCCCTGCTTTGGTAAGAACCTTATCTGCGAAATAGAGACTTATAGAGGATGCCCTCGTTTTGTTGTAGGCGGATGCTCTTTTTGCACTACAGTTAGATACGGTAAAGTTACTTACAGGAGCGCAGAAGACATAGTTTTAGAGGTAAAGGCTCTGCATAATGTAGGAGTGAGACACTTTAGGCTAGGTAGGCAGGCAGACTTTTATACATATATGGCTAAAGATACCGGTAAAAGCGAGTTTCCCGAACCGTCGCCTGAAGCAATAGAAAGATTACTTAGAGGAATTAGGATAAATGCTCCCAAGTTAGAGACTCTACACATAGATAACGTTAATCCAGGTACTATTTACCACCATAGGGAAAAATCTATTGAAGTGACAAAAATACTCATGAAATATCATACTCCAGGCGATGTTGCTGCTTTTGGAATAGAGAGCGCTGACCCCAGAGTAGTGAAGCTCAATAATCTCAAGGTTATGCCCGGTGAAGCATTTGAAGCTATAAAAATAATTAATGAAGTAGGAAGGGTAAGAGGATGGAATGGCTTGCCTGAAATACTGCCTGGAGTAAACTTTGTTTGTGGTCTTATAGGAGAAACTAAGGAAACTTACTACTTGAACCTAGAGTTCTTGAGAAAAGTTTTGAGAGAAGGTCTTCTACTAAGAAGAATTAACATTAGACAAGTCTTAGCTTTTCCAGGTACTCCTATGTGGGAGATAGGTGATAGAATTATTAGAAAACACAAGAAGTACTTTAAATGGTTTAAAGAGAAAGTAAGGAGAGAGATCGATCAGCCTATGTTGACAAGGCTTGTGCCCTTAGGCACAGTATTGAAGAAAGCTTTTACTGAAAAACATTACGGTAAAGCTACTTACGCTAGGCAGCCGGGAAGCTATCCTCTTTTACTTTATTGCCCAGAAAGACTACCTCTCTATAGATACTACGATTTCGCCGTAGTGGGTTACGGATATCGCTCAGTAACGGTTGTACCATATCCTCTTGATGTAAATAAGGCTCCTACGAGTTTACTAGAGCTTGTACCAGGCATCGGTAAAAGGAAGGCAGCTGAGATAAAGCTTAAGAGGCCATTTAGGTCTCTTGAAGAAGTAGAAAAATTGCTTGAATCAAAAGAGGCACTAAAATATTTGAGTGTAGGCAAGAGACCATGAGATTAAAAGATTACTTTAAAGGAAAAATCGACGAAGATTTACTGAAATATATTCCGTCAAGCTACGATATTATCGGTTCTAGACAGAAGGCAGTAGCCATTGTTGAAATACCTCCAGAAATAGAGCACTTGAAATACGAAATCGCTGATGCTATAGTAAAAATAAATAAGCACATCAGGACCGTTCTTCGGAAAAAATCTGGCCGAAAAGGTATTTACCGTACTAGAGAATACGAGCTTCTTTTGGGAGACCCTAATACAGAAGTCTACCATAAGGAATATGGGTACATAATTAAAGTAGATCCTACTAAAGCGTACTTTTCTCCAAGAGAAAGTACCGAGCGCATGAGAATTGCTTCCCAAGTTTCTCCAGGCGAAGTAGTTATGTATATGTTTGCTGGAGTAGGGCCCTTTGGTATAGCTATTGCCAAGAAGCAGCCTTTGGTAAAGAGAATTATTGCTATTGAAATAAATCCCGACGCATTTAAGTATTTAGTTGAAAACATCAAGATAAATAAATTAGAAAAGGTTATGGAAGCTTACTTAGGAGATGTTAGAGAACTTTGCCCAAGATGGTATGGCTCGTGTGACAGAGTATTAATGCCTTTACCTAAAGGTGCTCACACATTTTTAGATGTGGCACTTCAGTGCCTTAAAGACTCAGGAGGTATTATTCACTTTTACCACTGGTCCCATGAGAATAGTCTCTATTCTGATGCAGAGAAAATTATTGACGAGTGGTGTAGAAAAATGGGTTACGATTATAAAATTCTATCTAGACGAATTGTTTTGCCATACGCTCCCAGAATCTACAAAATATGTATAGACTTTTTTGCTAAAAGAAATTAATGCTTATATTTTTCGGTAAAAAATATCAAGTAGATGTCGAAAATAGTTTTTAACCCAGATAAATGCTCAGGATGTCATATATGCGAAGAAGCATGCTCTTACAGCCACTTCAATGTAATTAACATATCTAAGAGCCGCATTAAGATATCTACAAAGTTTTCGTCAAAAGGAGTAGTTCACGAAGCTAGAGTATGTCTTCAGTGTGATAATGCTCCCTGCACTAAAGTTTGCCCTACAGGCGCCTTGAGTAAAAGTGAGAAAGGATACATAGTCTTTAACGAAGAAAAGTGCACAGGATGCTTCCTTTGCGCAAAAGCATGTCCTTACGGATTAATTTTTACGCATCCTGAGCTCAAGATTCCTCTTGTCTGCGATATGTGTGGCGGAGACCCTGTATGCGTTAAATGGTGTCCTATGGGAGCTCTTGAGGTGAAATAATGGAGTTTAAGGGAGGTTGGGTCGGTAAAATACTTAGGGTAAATCTTACCGAAGGTAAGATAAAGACACAGAACTTATCTAAAGACTTGGCTCTAAACTTTATAGGAGGAAGAGGATTTGCTATAAAGATTCTTTGGGACGAGCTTCCAAGAGGAATAGATCCTCTTTCTCCAGAAAACAAGCTGATAGTAGCTACAGGTCCTGTTACAGGAACTCTTGTACCTAGTAGCGGCAAAATTGTCATAGCATCGAAGTCTCCCTTAACTGGCGGCTACGGCGACGGAAACATAGGCTCTCTTATCTCAGCTAAGCTCAAAATGGCCGGTTACGACGCTATAGTAATTGAAGGAGCATCTAAGACTCCCGTATATCTGCACATAACACCAGACTCTGTTGAAATAAAGAAAGCAGATTACTTGTGGAATAAAGGTGCTATTGACGCAGATGTTGAACTTCGAAAAGAATACGGTTTTGATGTAGGAACACTAGTTATAGGTCCTGCCGGAGAGAACTTAGTTAAAATATCTACAGTAATGTCAGAGTTCGGTAGAGCGGGCGGAAGACCTGGCATGGGCGCTGTTTTTGGCTCGAAGAAATTAAAAGCAATTGTATGTGAGGGCTGGAAAGACATTCCTGTAGCAGATCTAGATACAGTAGTAAAGCTGTACAAAGAGGCAGTAGATTTTCTAAAGAAGTCTCCGGCATACGGAAAGTGGATTCGTCAAGGAACTATGATGACTATTGAGTGGAGCCAAGAAGCATCTGTTCTACCTACATACAACTTTAGTGAAGGATTTTTCGAAGGATACAGCAAAGTCGGCGGAGAAATTATGGATAAGGAATATAAAGTGCTCAGAAAAGGCTGCCTCTTCTGCCCCATGCCCTGCGGCAACGTCTGTATTGCAAGAAAAGGCAGATATGCAGGAGTATGGGGCGAGCTAGACTACGAGAACGTAGCTATGTTTAGCTCGAATCTAGGAATAGACTCTATGGACGCTGTCATTAAGATGAACTTTATGGCTGACCAGTTAGGCTTAGAGGCTATTTCGGCTGGGTCGGCTATAGGTTTCGCCATGGAGCTTTATTCTAAAGGAATTATTTCAGCCAAAGACACAGGAGGCCTTAAGCTTGAGTACGGAAATGTCGACGCAGCAATTAAGCTTATGGAAATGATAGCCTATAAAAAAGGATTTGGCGACCTGCTTGCAGAAGGAGTGAGAGCCGCTGCCGAGAAAATAGGCGGCAAGGCTATTGAAATAGCAATGCACGTTAAAGGACTCGAAATATCTGCCTATGACTGCCACGCAGCGCCCGGTATGGCTTTAGCCTACGGTACTTCGCCTATCGGCGCTCACCATAAAGATGCTTGGTTCATAGCCTGGGAGCTCAAAATGGGTAGAGACGTAATATCGAGAGAGAAAGTAGAGAGACTTATCGAAATGCAACGAATAAGAGGCGGTATATTCGAGACTTTTACTGTCTGCCGTCTGCCATGGATAGAACTAGGCTTAGGCTTAGACTATTACGTCAAAGCATTCAACGCTATTACGGGACTTAACTTTACTCTTGAAGATCATTATAGAGTAGCTGACAGAATATACAACTTGATAAGAGCTTTCTGGATAAGAGAATATGGCGAGTGGAGCAGAAAATACGACTATCCTCCCGAGAAGTGGTTTAAAGAACCACTAACTAAGGGTCCTTTAGCTGGACGAAAGCTTGACAAAGAGAAATATGACCAGCTACTCTCCTACTACTATGAAGCAAGAGGCTGGGATGAAAACGGTGTGCCTAAGAAAGAGACTTTAAAGAAACTAGGCTTAGACTACGTTATTAGTGAGTTAGAAAAAATAGGCTTAACGTTAAGGTAGTTATCTCCAAGAAGTACCTACTATTTTTTCGAATTCTTCGAGGAATTTGCTCCAGTATTCTTTTGCTGCCTCGACTTTGTTTTTCTGTACTTTCTCTAACCACTTTTTAGCTGTCTCGTTGCCTTTCTTCGCTTCATCTTCGACGTATGTTACAAATATGTCTATTGTTCTTTCTCCTTCCCAGAAAACTGGTTTGCACCCTGCCTTGACATCATATTCTATTACTTTCTTTACTAGCTCTTTGCTGTGCTCGTATAGATTTACGTTTGTGCCTAGTGCTGTGTTGAATAGCTTGTCAGCTATCTTCTCCCACCATCCTCTGTGGAATCTGCAGAAGCCATAGTTCTCAGAGTAAAGTTCTTTGAATAACCTGTCTGCGCAGACTTTGGCGAACTCTTCTGGCTCCATAAATGGTGCGTGGTATTTTGTCATGAATGTTCCTTGGAATGGTAGTGGTACTAAGAAGGCTGGGTCCCAGTACTGGCAAGGTGTAATTGCTCCTTTCTCGCCGAAAGGTACATAGACTGCTAAGTCTTCAAACTTCTTTCCTAGCTTCTCTACTCTATCTTTGTATTTTTCAGTGAGCTTGTGTGTAGCAGGTCTGCTTCCTTCACCTATTATCTTGGCTACTTCTGTTTCAGCGAAAGCTATTTTTTCAGCTAGCTGTGCTACTAGCTCAGCGTTGTGTTTAGAGTATTCTAGTTTGAAGTTCTCTATATCGAAGTATGGTTTCCCGCTGACGCCTAGTTCTTCGGGCTGAAGTAGTCCTAGGTGTAGAGCCTCTAGTACCCATGCAACAGTGTTGCCGAACTCTATGGCGTCAAATCCCATTGCATCTACCGCGTGAACAGCAGTGTGTGCTGCGTCGAGATCAAATATTCCGCACAGAGGTCCATTTGCGCTGTAAGGCTCGTAGTCGACTTTATAGGGTCCTTCAACTTTCTTACATACTGCTACACATGGCTCGCCGCATGTCTTGAAACTCTTCTTTTCGATTATTCTCTCGTTGAACTGTTTGAGATAGTGGTTAACGATATATTCGTTGTACATTTTCATTCTGGTTTCTATATCGAGGTACATCTGCCTCCAGTTGAACATTAATGTTCTGTCTTTTAGTGTAGAGTAGTTTCCGCCGAAAGTACCCCCTGACTTTATCTTCTCATTATAGCGGTACTTTACTGTAGCCGAAGTAACTGCTTCGCTGTACTTTTTACCTAGTGCTTGAGAGAACAGTTCGTCTAGCTTCTTTATGTCCTTAACTAGCTCTACTTTCCTCCAGTCGTAGTCTCCTCCAAAGGCAATAGCTACAACATTGTGGGCTCTGTAGAGAACAGATCCTCCTCCACCTCTTGCCATCCAATCTTCTGCTCCCTCGTCTACTTCACCGTTACGTATTACAGCTGAGAAAAGTCCGCCGTTATTCGTATTTAGGGCTGCAGGCCCTATTACAGCTATTCTGAAAGTTAAGTATTTTCCATCTTTAATGTAAAAGTCTTTTATTTTCTCTAAGACATATTCATGAAGTGCGTAAACTCCTTTTTTATCTTTATATTCTTTGAATATTTTCATTAATTCTTCTTTGCTTATAGTCTCCCATTTAACTTCTATTCCTTTTTCTGTACCCTTTAGCGCTACTATTAGGGGCTTGTCGCTTTTACCCTCTATTGTAATGTAGTCTACTCCAAGGTATTTGAATGCATATGCCGCTCCTCCCATTGTTGATACATAGAATCCTCCTGTTAATGGTGATCTAAAGCATCCGATGAGCCTATGAGATCCTGGTAGAACTCCCCCAGCTAATTTGCCCATTCCGAGGCACAGAACATTATGTTCATCGTAGATATCGTATTTGTGGCTCTCGTAAAGCTCAAGGTGGCAGTATATTCCCCAGTCAACGGGCCCTAGGATGTCTTCTCTATCTACTTTCTCTATTCTGATTTCGCGTTTACTGACATTTAAAAATGCAACTTTATTTTCCATACAGCACTACTAACAATTGGAGAGTTATAAGACTTACTAGCTGAAATCAAGATTCTCTATAACTATTTTCTCAGGTACTTCGACTACGTATCGTTTATTGTATAAGAAGCAGTTAAAGAAACTTATAAAATATCTAGGCTTAGATGAGCCCTGCCTTTTTGGCCCAAGAGACGTATCCTTTGCGGGCTAGTGTGAAGAGATTTGCTCTAGCTTTGTACTTGATGTCTCCCTGCTTATACATTTCCTTAAATGTCTTCATGTATTCTTCTTTGTTTTTAGCTGATGTAAGTGCTTCAACTGCTTTCTCTGTCATAAATAAGTCCACGTCAGCCTTGTGGTGTTCGCCGAACTCTACTTTAATAGTATCTTTTAACTTCTCTACGTGGAATATTTTTCCGGCAATGTAGTAGTTTAGTATAGATCCCTTCTTTAATTCGCTGAATATTTCTGGGTGTACTGCAAGATATGATGCTAGTTTCTTGCTTATGTCTTCTTTTTCTTCGGCTACTTTTTCTACTTTAATTAAGTCTTTAATAAATACTACTAGATCCATGGCCTCATAGGGTTTTCTCTCAAGCTGTATTCCGTATTTAAGGTTTCTGTAGCAGAATGGACAGCAGGATAACAGAATTTCTGGCTTTATTTCATCAAAGTCTTTAAGTCTGTATTTTGCTACGTCTAATGAAAGGTCGGCATGCGAAGAGATGATAGATCCTCCACAGCATATAGTGTATTCTCTTGTTCTGAGGGGTTCTACGAACTCTACATCAGGTATAGCCTTAATGACGTTTCGTGGAGCCTCGTAGACTCCGCTGTGTCTGCCTAAGTGACAGGGGTCGTGGTAACTTACTCTAATTCTTCTTCCGGGAGACTTAAATGAAATTCTCTTTTCTTTTATAGCAGTGTCTAGGAGTTCTACTGTATGGACTACTTTTATGTCGGCTTTGTATTTCTCTATGTAGTGTTCACGGAAAACTCTGTAGCATCCCGCACAGGATGTTATAACGTATTTAGCTCCAGTCTTCTTTATTTGCTCAATGTTATGTTCTATAAAATCTTTTACATCTTTTTCTCCTCCTATGATCATTGCCGCGAAGCCGCAGCACCACTCATCTTCTAAGAGAGTGAAGTCTATTCCGAGTTTAGATAGTATTTGAACCGTTGCTTGAGCTATTTCTGTCGTAATATGATTAGCTGTACATCCTGCGAAGTAAACATATTTCGCGTGCTCTCCTACTTTAACATTCACTTGGTCTGAGATTTCATCAAGCCATTCAAGTCTATCTTCGTGTAGCTGCTTGTACGGGTTGTAGTTCTCCTTTAGTGATTTTATTACTGTACGGTGAGTATCCATTATTAAGCCGTTTTCGTATAGGTCTTTTCTGAAAGCTTCCATTATTGATACAAAGTCTACTCCTTTACCCATTTTTGCTATACAGACTTCGCGGCAGAGTCCGCACTCGAGGCATGTGTAAATATATTCTACGAAAGATTTGTCGGGTTCTAGTCTACCTTCAACAACTGCTTGGATATTTAGTATACGTCCGCGTGCAGTGTAGGCGTCGAAACCTAGGAGCTCTCTTATAGGACATACTTTGTATATGTTTTTACCTGTAGAAGCTATTTTGACAGATTCTCTGCATTCTTGGCATCTAGCACAGCTGTAAAGCTCGTCTAAAACTTCTTTAATATATTTAAGCTTCATACACATCACCTAGAATCTTAAATGCTCCAGGATTCATTATGCAGTTGGGATCTAGCGCCTTCTTTATTTTAACTAACACGTTCCACCACTCTTTTCTTAAAAGCTCTACTACGATTGGGTAAAGCCCTACTCCTGTCCAGTAAAAGCATCCTCCGTACTTAATTACCTCTCTCTTTCTTTCTTCCCAGTACTTTAGCACTACTTCTCGCTGTTTCTTGTCTAATGAACTAAAGTATGGGTGAGCTGTGAATACACATACTGTTCTTCCAGCGCACATTGCTGTTATTATGTACTTTATTCCAAACTTGTCGAACTTATACTTCTTAAATAATTCAACTGACTTCTTAGTCGCTTCAACTATTCTCGTAGTTTCAAGTAGGTGGCAGGACCCAGCCCATTCGGGGCCCCATTCAAATAGAGGAGTTATCATCTCGTATTTTGCGTTCCAGAACATTTCCGGAAACATCGTACCTAAGTCGATGCCTCCGTGTTTTACCGCTATTGAGTCAAGGTACTCTTTAATGGCTTCACCTATCTTCTGTGTCTCGGCTTCAATCACATATACGAAGAGAGCTTCTATACCAGTAAAAGCTGTGGCAGCGTCTGGGAGTATGTACTCTATGCTTTTTCTATTACATAAAATAACTAAGTCTTCGGCGAGCCCTGTTCTCTGAATTTGATAAAATGCTCTAGCACAGGATTCTAAGTCTTTATATCCAAAACACCCATAAAGCACTGCTTCTGGCTTAGGGTATACTTTCAGCGCTACCTTCGTTTTTACTCCAAGTATACCATGATCCCCTAGGAACAAGCCTGTAAGATCGGGGCCGAAACAATATCTAGCGAATCGCTTAGCGTAAGGATTTACTGCAGTACCTGTCTCTAGCACTTCTCCGGTAGGCAAAACTACTTCAAGCGATACTACGCTGTCCGGGGCCTGCCCCCACTTAGCTCCTCCAAGACCTGTAGAATTACATGAAATGGATCCTCCTATTGTTGCAGCGTGCCCGCTGTAGGGACCTCGGTATCCTAGTTTGTATCCCCTTTTATCTACTTCATAAAGTAAATTAGCCCACGTTATTCCCGCCTCTGCTTCAACCACTAACCTGTCTTCGTCTATATCTAACACTTTATTCATTCTTGTCATGTCGATCATTATACCTCCTTTGAGAGGTAGACAGGCACCACACATGGATACTCTACCGCCTGTCGCCATTACCGGAGTCTTTGTTTCGTTAGCTAGCTGAACTATACTGACTACTTCGTCTACACTTTTCGGTCTTACAACTATGTCTGGTTTATGTGGAGGAAGAGGTGACGCATCCCGTGAATACGCTATAAGAACATGTTCTTCATCGCTGACATTCTGTTCTCCCACTATTTCTTTCAGCTTGTCATATAGAGGGTGATGGGGCATGAAGATCTAGAAATACTTCTCGACAGGCGTATAAATTGTTTTTCACAAAAGCTTAAATTTCACGCTACGAGGTAGAGAAATAGTCAATGACGAAAACTGGATGATGAAAAAGGCTAAGTGATAAAGTGATCGACCGGATGCTCTCTGACGTTTTATTCACGGAAAATGATAAAAGTTTAGAAGCAGATATGTAATCAATGATTTGGGCTGGCGTAGACGGCGGCGCTACTAAGACTCTAGCTGTCGTTGTTTCAGAGAAAAGGGAAATCGGTGTAGGCATAAGTGGTCCATCAAATTACCATGATGTAGGTCTGGAAAAAGCTGTCGCAAACCTTCGCGAAGCACTAGATCAGGCTCTAAGCCAAATAGGAGGAAAAATGCCTGTGACTTCTGCGTGCTATGGTCTAGCTGGCCTAGACTCGCCCAGTGACTTTACAGTAGTTGAAGAAGCAATTACAAAAGTGAAGCTGGCTGACAAAAACTTCGTTGTACATGATTCAGTTATAGCTATATACGGCGCTACCGGAGGAAACAAAGGAATAATTGTTATAGCTGGAACAGGCTCTGTTGCCGCAGGTCTTGACGATAAAGGAAACTACATTAGAGTAGGAGGATGGGGTCCTCTGCTAGGAGACGAAGGCAGCGCCTATATGATTGGCAGAGAAGCACTAGCACATGCGCTTAAAGCTTACGATGGAAGAGGAGAAAAAACAAGTCTTCTTGACAGAATTATAGAGAAATACAATTTAAAACAGGTAGAAGAAATAATTGATATTTTCTACAGAAAAGGCGTTTCTGTAACTGAAGTAGCTTCATTAGCCAAAATAGTAAGCGAAGAAGCGCTTAAAGGAGACAAAGTAGCGAAAATGATTTTAGAAAAGGCCGCGAAAGAAATAGCTTTACACATAGTAGCTGTATATAAGAGACTTGGTTTTCGAGAAAAAATTGACGTAGCCCTAATAGGAGGAGTATTTAGGGCAGGAGAACTAATACTATCTCCTCTCAAGAAATATCTTGCAGAAAAATCTATTGAAGTCAATTTAATTAAGCCAAAGTACCCTCCAGCTATCGGCGCTTTAATAATAGCTATTAAGAACACTGCCCCCGAGTTTTTATCTGCAGAAATACTGGAAGAAGCAAATAAGGCTGTAGAAAGATACTATGGTTAGGTGTAAAGACTGTATTTTTTACGAAGAGGTATTTGCTGGAACAGGTACGTGTACATGTAAGAAAATCTATATACTGCAGCCGGAAATCGAAAGAAACTGTGAGGAGTTCGTTCCAAGAGATGTTCTTAGAGAAGATTTCTTCGATAGAGTACTTCCTCAAATATCTAAAGTTAAAAGAAAAAAGAAAGAGGGATTTCTTGCGAGGCTCAAAAAGTATTTAAGTAGGTAGGGTGTCATTCTGAGAGAATAAAACAAGTGGTACTCATGTTTGCAGCTAGTTACGATGAGATAGTTATAAACTCCAAGAAAAGAGTCACTATATTCGATTTCCCATTAAAATTTTATAAAAAGTACTTAGCTGATAAACTAAAGTTTGTCAAAGTACTTTCCATTAAGAGAAAATATAGCTATTATTCTGGACCCAGAATCCTAGTTAAAGTAAATAAGAAAGACGCCGATGAAATACGCGCTTATCTATTAGTAGTCTTAAGTGAAGACTACGATTGGAATTTATTAGAATATGAGGAAAACTCTATAGAATGAACTTGGACTTCTGTGTAACCACTAATAGGGGTCTTGAAGATATCACAGCTAAGGAGCTCTTAAAGTTACTGCCTTCTGCAAGCAACATTAGGATCGGAAAGTCTAAAGTATTTTTTAGCGCTGATGAAAAGGCTATTTACATAGTTAACTTGCTTGCAAGAACAGTACATAGACTGCTTTGGATATTAGGCGAAGATAGATGCAGGACACTAAGTGAAATATACAGATATACATGTTCGCTTGATTTCACGGAAGTTATTGATAGAAATCAGAGCTTTGCTGTTAGAGCAGAAAGATCAGGGAAACATAATTTTACTAGTATTGATATAGCTGCAACAGTAGGTCAAGCAATAATAGATAGCTTTAGGAGAGACACAGGAGTCCGCCTTAAAGTCAATTTGAAGAATCCTGATGTGGAGTTCTTCTGCTATCTCGTCGACAATGAATTCACTATAGCTGTAAATACAACTGGAGACTCGCTTCACAAGCGAAACTATAGAATATACGATCACCCTGCTGCAATAAAGACAACTATCGCTTCAGCACTAGTATACCTCTCTGGATGGACTAAAGATCACGTATTCTTGGACCCTATGTGTGGCGGGGGCACTATTCCAATAGAAGCTGCGCTTATTGCACGAAACATTGCACCAGGTATTTTTAGAAAAACTTCTTTCAGCTTCGAAAAACTAATGTCATTCGACCGCAGCAAATACGCTAAGTTACTAGATATTATAGAAAAAAGTTCTAACAGAGGGAAATATTCTATCTACGCTATTGAAATATCACCTAAGCATTTAAGAGGAGCCATAGCAAACGCTAAAAGCGCCGGAGTAAGAAACACAATAAAGTTTATTCAAGGTGATGCTCGTCACCTTGAGAAATATCTCGATGTCTCTCCTGAATATGTTGTAGTCAACCCACCTTATGGAGTAAAACTGACTCGGAGGGAATATATACCAATTCTCTATAAAGAGTTTCTCAAATCCTTAAAGTCCTTGGTGGACCACTGCACACTAGTAGTTATTACTGCAGCTTTTAAAGAATTTGAAAAAGCATGTAACTTGCTGAACGCAGAAATTATAGAGAAAAGACGTGTGCTTCACGGAGCCTTAACAACACAGGTCTATAAGTGTATTATATAGCTCGGCGCCCGCTTTCATCCCATCCCAATAAGGGGCGTCGGCGGGCGTCGCGGGCACTTATATTTTCTCGTCGACGCAAATATATTTTCGCCTAAAGCAGTCTTTCTGTGGAAGAAATCTCCGTAAAAATTGCAAAGGAAGTTAAAGAAAAATACGGAGAAATAGTTTTAGGGATTGGCGTAATCGAAGGAGTCTCTGTTAAGCCGAGTGGTCCTCAGGAAAGAAGTTTGTTGAATAAAGTCACGTCTATAACTAAGTCAAAATACTCGTTAGAGTCCCTTAAAAACAATCCAGTTATCAGAGCGTATAGAGACTTCTACTGGAGACTAGGAATAGATCCCACGAAAACTCGTCCAGCGAGCGAAGCTCTAGTTAGGAGAGCTCTCCGAGGTAAAGTCCCCCTAATAAATAATGTAGTTGATGCAGGTAATGCCGCATCAATGGAGACTTTAGTACCTATAGGCCTCTATGATTTAGACAGAATAAAGGGTAATGTAGAGCTTAGATTTGCTAAAGAAAACGAGCTATTTCTGCCCATTGGAGGAAAACCTGAAAATCTGTCTTCTAGCAACATTGTACTGGCTGATGAAGAAAAAATACTTCATGTTTTTCCTCATAGAGATTCACAGCTAACAATGATTAGAGACTTCACAAAGAATGTTTTAGTGGTTTCATGTGGTGTGCCTGGAGTACCAGAATCTCTTGTAGAAACAGCGCTAAACAAAACAGTAGACTATATTCTGATGTTAGCAGGAGGTAAACTTATCCTTAAGAAGATAATACATTAGATTTAAAGTCTTCAAATCCCTTGAATTTTGAAATATATTCTTCCATAATTTCTTTCTTTTTCTCCTCGGTTACATACACTACAACAATACCTTTGTGGGGTTGACCATAGACGACAAAAGATTTCAACGGAGCTTCAACTATTGCAGGAAGAGTCAATAAATCTTCTTCGCCTTCCACTAAGATAGCATACTTTTTCTCAAAATTAATAGCGTGTAGAACTCTTCTAAGCGTTAAGTACGCTTCTGAAGTTATGGTTCCCGGAGGATTTTTAACAGATATTTTAATATAATTCTCTATGATTTTCTTTACTCTATAGTCTTTTTGTCTTAAAGTTTTGTAGTCTATAACACATACTTCAGGCTCAATGTTATTTGTAAAAACGTTGTAGGTAACAAAGTCGCCTACAGTTATTAGTATAGTTTTGTCATGCGACGCTATAATTCTCTTGAGTACGCTTATAGTGTAAGCAGGTGGGCCTTCGATGAGCTCGCCTAAGGGATTCTTTAGCTTTCTTCTCAGTTCCTCTGTTAAATATATCGCCACAGCGAGTATATTGACACAGCTAGAGATAAATACTCTTCCCACTAAACGTAGTACGAGAAGTAGTGAAAGTATATCCTGCTGAAAAAGAATTAGGTCCGGTTGAATATAAGCTAAAAATCAAAAGAAGCGATGAGAAAATAGAAAAGCTTGCTACTCAGCTTAAGTATAGGCTCGGCGAAGGAGGTGGAGAAGCTTTCTTAGTTTTGGGAGTCACTGATGATGGAAGACCTCTTGGCTTAAGCGAAGAAGAACTAGAGGAGTCTCTCAAAGTCCTAGATGAGGCTACTAAGAGAATTAGTGCTGTGTGGAAGATAGTTCAAGTAGCTCAAGGAAAACGAGGCAAAGTAGTCGAAGTATTTATTAGGAGATGTAGAAAAGATTCTCCTCCAATATTCCTAAATATCCCTGTGCTAGGCAACGTGGACAGCGGTAAATCCACTCTTATAAGTGTTCTGTGTACAGGAGAGCTAGACGACGGAGATGGCTTAGCTATGTCTAAAATAGCTAGATACTTACATGAAATTAAAAGCGGCAGAACGTCATCTATCACTCCCAACTACTTAGGCTATGATATTGAGGGAAACATAGTTAATCATAAGCTTTTAGATCCTTTGGAGGAGTCAGAAATTTTCTTAAAAAGTTCTAAAATAATTATTTTAATAGACTTAGGTGGCCATGAGAGATACCTTAGAACTACATTAAAGGGAGTTATGGGCAGGGCGCCAGACTACGCTATGCTTGTTGTCGCAGCAAACGCTGGCTTAATAGGTATGGGAAGAGAACATTTAGGTCTTCTTGTAGCCCTAAAAATACCATTCTTTACTGTGATTACGAAAAAAGATTTGGTACCTCCAGAAATATTGAATAAGACTCTTGCTGAGCTGTATTCTATTTTAAAAATGCCAGGAGTCAGAAAAATACCGCTTCTTGTTGAAAATGAGTCAGATGTAGTCTTAGCAGCAAGACTTATTCCTAAGTCTAGAGTCGTCCCTATATTTATTGTATCTAACGTAACCGGAGAAGGTCTACATCACGTGGAAAAATTTTTAAATCTTCTGCCACCCAGAATGAGATGGAAAGAAAAAAGAAAGCGTAGCTTCTTAATGTACGTAGAGCATACATTTAATGTTAAAGGAGTAGGGCTTGTTGTAAGCGGTCTGATATTAGAGGGAGAAGTTAAGGTCGATGAAAAAGTATTAATAGGACCCGATGAACACGGTAAATTCCACTTAGTTAAGGTGAAATCTATTCATGTTAATAGAGTAAACGTAGAAGAAGCTCATGCTGGAGAAGAGGCTTGCTTAGCTTTACAGGGAATAGACCCCTGTTTTGTTAAAAAAGGTATGTGCTTGCTCTCTCAATCATCAAATCCATCTCCTGTGAGATCCTTTGAAGCTGAAGTTAAAATACTCCACCATCCTACGATGATAAAGCGCGGCTATCAAGCTGTATGTCATATTCATACAATTAGGCACGCCGTAGTTTTCGAGCAATTATCTAAGGAGCCTTTAAGAACAGGAGATACTGCATACGTTAAGTTGAGATTTCTCTATCATCCGTGGTATATCAGAAAAGGTGACGTATTTGTTTTTAGGGAGAGCAGAACTAGAGGATTAGGCATTGTAACTAAAACCTAAATAACTTCTTTTACAATACTATAATCACTGCGAGACCATGACAAAGGCCAAGAAGATAGTAACTCTCCTTGACGAACACCAAGCTAAAGTAGGCTATCGCTTTGTACTGTATAGTATACCTGATGTATGTAAGAAGAGATGTAAATTATTCAAGGCGTGTCTGTCTAAACTTAAACCTGGCAGAACGTATAGAGTTGTATCTGTGAGAAAAAAGAAACACGTATGTCCTTTAACCAATAGACCTGCCGTAGTAGTAAAAGTTGTTGAAGAACCTTTGCAAATAGCTCTGCCTTCAAGCAAAGCTATTGAAGGAATTACTTTGGTTTATAATGAGGATTTCTCTCAGTGCCCCTACAGAAATCGATGCAGATATTACAGGTACTGCAACCCTGCACCAGCTGTCACTAAAGGCACTAAAATAAAAATATCTAAGGTCTTATCCAAAATAGAATGTGTCCTGGGGCACAGCCTGGTTTTAGTTGAAGTTCAGGCAATAGATGATGAAAAGCGGGCTGGAGAAGAATGATCGAAACGATTTGCGCTGATTTAAACTTCTACTTTGACTCTTATCTTAACAGCGTGCTTTCTACTAAGGTAAACTAGCATTTTGATTACTTCTTCTTGAGACATACCTGTACTTCGGGAAATTTCGTCTATAAGCGTGTGGAAAGGTATTGTTCTAGAGCTCTTAGACATTAATGAGAGGACAGACAGTACTTTAGCATAGTCTTTTGAAGATTCTTCTCCAAGTATCTTCTCGTATATTTCTATTGTTTTTCTCACTTCGTTTTCTAGCCCGAGAACTTCTTCGGAATACTTTCCTTGGGCGAGACCAGATACAGCTTTAATGACTTTACTCTTAATACTTTTGATTTTCTCGAAGTTCTCTTTAGCTATTTCAGCTTTGTCAAAAGTTACTAGAGGTTTTACCTGATAATATAGCTTTAAAGCTGCATCACACATTTCTGTTATTTCTATTAACTTTCGTTTGTAATTTTGTTCAAATCGATGAATTAGGCATTTTAGCTCTCTAGTATATTTCTTGAGTTCGTCTGCAAGAGCATAAGGGTCTGGAACTGAAGGGTTTTGGAGTGTTCTAAGGGCTTTATGTCTTACTTTGACTATTGAGCTGTGGATAGAGGGATCTATTTTCTCTATTATAGGTAAGTTTTCTTCTATTTTACTTAAAAGTCTCTTCAAGTTCTTTTCAGCCTCTAAGCACTCCTCTAGGCCTCTAGCATAGCGGGCCAATAAGTCTAGGTAGTTTTTCAGCTTTGCGCTGTATTCTTCAAGATTTCTCTCCAAGCTCAGCGAAGCTGACTGTATCGCTGGGGGAGGAGGAGGTGTATGAGATTTAATAAAACTGTTGAATAAGTTTTTAACTACAGAGCTCTCATTTTTAGAGTATCTTTCAGAAAGAAGATTTATTATACTTTCTATTCTCTTTTTTAATTCTGATACTTCATTAGCTTTTTTAGATAGTTCATTCAATAGGGAGTCAAGTGATTTTTCCTCTGCTACAACTTTAAGCCTCACGATGATACCTTTTGTGCAGATAGTATTTAAGTAACGTTTAAGATACTAGAGTAATTTCAGAGACTAGTGTAGTAAATCTATTTCCTCCTACATGGTATATCAATTTCACTTTACTCAAATCCCAGCATTTATCGAAAAGCTCTTTTTCCGCATAAGCTTCAACTATTTCTCCTACAAAGAGCACGTGGTCTCCTGTCTTTAACTCCGCCTTAACAACGCACTCCATGTTCGCCACGCAGTTGGCTAAAAGCGGAACTTTTATTTTCTTAGGTTTCATTAGCTTAAGACCATACTTTGCTATTTTATTTACTTCTTCTCCGCTTTCTCTTCCGCAGGCAAAAGTTTCTCTAAGTAGCTTCCAGCTAGGTATGTTTACTCCGAATTCTCCTGTTTCCTTTATTAGTTTATAGGTATATCTTTCAGGAGCTATACTTACAGCTAGTAGCGGGGGAGAAAAGCTTGTAGGCATGCACCAAGCAAATGTCGCAACATTTACCTCGCCGTCTTTGCTAGCTGACGTTATTAGAACTGTGAGTTTAGGGTGTAAGAGACGATAAGCAAATGCTTTACTTACAGACCGCTTCATCGCTATTTTTATACGTAAAAACAGATATTAACTTAATTAACTAAGTTTCTAGCGAAAAAATTGAATAGAGAAGTAAACCACGATGATATCTATTTAATTGAATTCTCTTAGTTTACTGTATGTCTGTTGAGGAAGCTAAGAAAAGAGCTGCAGAAGAGTCCTCTAAGTTAGTTAAAGACGGTATGGTTTTAGGACTAGGCTCGGGAAGTACAGTAGCTAAGCTAATTGATATACTAGCTCAAAAATTAGGTACTGAGCTGACAGAACTTTATGTTATACCAACCTCATATGATACAGAATTTCTTGCTCGACAAGCAGGCTTTAAAGTAGTTTCACTAGAGGATCATCTTCCTGAACTTGCTATAGACGGAGCAGATGAAGTAGACAGAGAGTTTAATTTAATTAAAGGTGGAGGAGGCTGCCATACGAGAGAAAAAGTAGTAGATTACTCTTCGCAAGAACTCGTTATTATAGTAGATTACACGAAACTCGTGGAAAAAATTGGCTTGAACAAACCTATACCAGTTGAAGTGCTTCCTTTTGCCTTAAGACCTGTTAGAAAAAAGTTATCTGAATATGGAAAAGTAGTCCTACGATATTCAAGTAAAGGCAAATTAGGCCCAGTAGTGACAGACAACGGCAACTTTATTCTAGATCTCTATTATGGCAAAGAAGTAGAGAATGCAGAAAGCCTTGAGATTTCTATTAAGGCAATACCGGGTGTCGTTGAAACAGGGCTATTTAGTGGCAAGAAAGTGAAAAAAGTTATTGTAGGGTATCCAGATAAAGCACAAATTCTTTCTAAATGACCTCTACTAGACCAGAATACTCTCTTAGCCCTACGGCTATACTGTAGTATTTTTCTTCGCCGTCAATTATCTCGAGTAAAAGCCCCTCGATAAGTACCTTCTCTTCGTTATCAAATACACCACAGTATATGCCTTGAAAACAAATAAGTTCTCTTATATCTATACTTTTAGTTTTTTCAACTTTAATACACCTTATTGCATAAGTATAAGGAAAAAATAAAGACCGCGTATTATCCAATATGACTGCTTCAACACGCACCCTGTCTATGATCTTGTAGCCGTATTTGCCATACTTTTTGTCAATTTCATGCGGCTTTAAAACATATGATAAAGAAAAATTCTTTCCGCAAAAAATTCCTCTATTTACTCTCCTCAGACAGATTTTTTCAGCTAGTTTTAGCGGTACACGGTAAACTTTAGACATCCTTTTAGCCCACTTCTCGTAAGGTCTCTCAAAATTCATTTCTTTGAGTACTTTGTGTACTCTCCAAGAATTCTTAATGCCGTATACTACTAGATTTATATCGGATATTTTTACATTATGTATTTTCAGTAAAATGGATCCTGTAATTCCAAAATCTCTTATATTTACTTTACTTTCTTTCGAAATTTGCTTGACAAGTGCTACAGCTTTGGTTTCTAATGAATCTAATTGATTTTTATTTAATATTTCATTGAGTCGTTCTTCCGGCAAATAATGTGCTGAAATATCGCTGAGCGGTATTGCTGCTATTTCTGTTTTAAAGAAGTTGTCGTAATACAGGTACTCTGGATGAAACTTTCTAAGATAATTTATACTATTTACGATACTTGACGTAGAGTAATCTGGGGTTATTCTTATGTAAACTTCGCCGTTTTTAGTCCATAGACTTTGTCCTTTATATAAAGCTATGTATTTTGGGTAACAGAATACTCTGTCCGGTGGGTGAATATAGCCTAAAACACATGCGATTATGTTTTTTGCACGTACATAATCTTTGTCAAGGAAAACTCTTCTTGAGACCACTATAGTACTTGATTACAGTATAGCGTATAAACGTATTTCAGCAGTTATTTCACTTTTCCTCAAAAAGCTTATATAGATTTTATGAGATAGCCTTTAAAAGGGCGGGGACCATGGATTTGTACCAAAACCTGCTCTTAGGCTTCATAGTTACCTTGGCAATAGGCATCCCTTCGTATAAGAAGAACTTCGTGAGTCTTTCCGGCCTCATTGCCGGGCTTATTGTAGGTATATTGACTTTTGCCGGGAGCCCCGCCTGTTTTTTAATTATTATGAGCTTTTTCCTCAGCTCTAGTATTTTAACTAAAGTTAAGTACGGAGCAAAGGAAGAAAAGGGTGCAGCTGAAAAGAAAAGTGGTAGAACGGCACTACAAGTGGTATGCGCTGGAGGCATTGCTGGCATAGCTGCGCTACTTAAAGGCATGTACGAAAACAATATTCTACTATGGCCAGACCCGAATCAGCTTTCTCATATATTAACGGTAGCATTCCTCGGCGCAGTGAGCTCAGCTGACGCCGATACCTGGGCGGTAGAACTAGGACTTCTATCAAAAGAAGACCCAGTATTAATAACAAATCTTAAGAAAAAAGTTCCTCCAGGAACTTCAGGTGGAGTAACTAAGCTGGGTACTTTAGGATCCTTCTTAGGAGCATTATTCATAGCTATCATTTCAGCTGCCTTGTACCAGTATATTTCTCCGCCGCAGAGTGCAATAGACCCGGTATCAATCTTCATAGTAACATTCCTCTCTGGGTCTATTGCAGAGAAAATAGATAGCTTCTTGGGTGCAACTATTCAAGTTAAATACTGGTGCCCTAAGTGCAATAAGGAAACTGATAAGAAGATCCACAAGTGTGGCATGAAAACAGAATATTTAAGTGGAATAAAATTTGTTAACAATGAGCTGGTAAACCTAATGACTACGCTCTCAGGAGCAATAATAGCAGTGCTCATCTATATACTTCTATTTGAGTAAAATAATGCCTAAAGATCTCAGATTTTATTTAACTCGCTTGGAGCTTTTTCATGAGTTGAAGAAAATGAAGTGTCCTGTGAGATGGCATGCCTACGAGTACCTAATATTTTGCAAGGATTTTATATGCGTAGTTCTACTTGAGCCTTGGAAAGATACAGCATCAATATTCTTTAGAGGAAACCATGAAAAAATCAATTATATAAAAAAGCTTCTATTAAAATATAATGTAAATAAAATAGTTATCAAAAAGATAGATTAACTGTTCTGAGAAAACTTTATATGAGTGTAAAACAATAATTATATCGGCGCCCCGTCGGGGATAGTGGGGCATTATTCGGCGTACTATTAAGTGCACAGTGCCGGGTTTTTAAGAACTCAGCAATCCCAATAAAGTGATGTCTTTATTACATTCAATTCAGATAATTAAGATTACTAAGCCCCCAAAGACGGGGCTCCTCTAAATAATGCTTGAATATAATTAGTGATTAAAAACACTAATTCTTGCTACTTAAAATTCATATTTCTCTCCAGGTTTAAGTATCACTACTTTTGTTTCTACGCCGAGTTCTTTTACTGCCTTAGCGAAGTCCTCTGGATTTTTATCTATTGGCGGGAAAGTTCCGTAGTGCATTGGTATAGCTACTTTAGGTTTAAATAAGGATATGAATTTTGCCGCCTGATAAGGATCCATTGTGAATAGTCCTCCTATTGGAACTAATGCTATGTCTATTGGGTAGAGCTCTGCGTAGAGCTTAATGTCGTAAAATAGCCCTGTGTCTCCTGCATGATATACACTGGCTTCTTTTCCTCTCACTATGTATCCGACTTCTCTACCTCTTTCAGCTGAATGATATGCCGGAACGAGTATTATTTTAATACCTTCGACTTCGGCTTCTCCACCGATATTCATTCCTATTGTTTTTTCAACACCCTTTTCTCTCATGAAATTAACTAGCTCATAGATCCCCGCAAAGCATGCTCCTGTTCTTTTTGCTATTTCTACAGCATCTCCTAGGTGGTCTCCGTGGTCGTGTGTCACAAGTATTATATTGACGCTCTTTATGTCTTCAGGTTTACATGCAGCTTTAGGATTAGTTGAAAGCCAAGGGTCAATTAATATTATTTTGTTGTCTAGCAGTATTTCGAAGGCAGCATGTCCAAGCCACTTTACGTAGCCCATAGTGCCCCCTATAAGTTTACTTAATAGATACACTTAAAGCTTTTTTATGACAAACATCTACGCAACTTAAACATTTTATACATTTTTTACTAGTTATCGTTTCATATTCTATAATATTAATTTTCATTGGACAATTTCTTAAACATTTATCACATTTAATACATTTAGTTGGATCACGCTTAATCGTTAATAAAGATATTTTATTGAAGTATCCCATGAGTACTCCGAGAGGACAAATCCATCTGCAGAACGGTCTTGGTGTAAATAACGAGGCTGCTATGAAGAAAGCTAAGATCGATAATCTTAGTATAGCCCATGGAGTTAGCGAGATTTCTCCTGTGAGAGCTACTTCCAGCATTTTTGATGGCAGTATTATTAGGAGGGTAGCTGATGGACAAAAAGCACAGAATGGCCCTTCGTAGAATGTTTCATCTATTATTTTTCCGTAAATAGGCAACTGAATAGATAAAATAGCTACAGTAACTAAACCTTTTAAAATTACAGTAAATATGACTAGGAGAAGTATCGCGTCTTGAACATAGCTTAGGTCAAACTTAATTTTATTTTTCTTTCCAGCAATTCTCCATAAGGCCTCCTGTATTAAACCAAAGGGACAAACCCATCCGCAAAAAGCTCTCCCAATAATAGCCCCTATAAGGATTATTACACCTATTGTCAGTAGAGGAATGTATCCTTGAGCAATACTTCTCTGAAGTGCCCCCATCGCACATACAATTGTGCTTGAGGGTCTATTAACTATAATAAATACTCCCATAGAGAAGCAGTTTAATACCGGAAGAGGCAATCCTGTGGCTTCTATCTCTACTAAAGGTTCCAGAACGCGTAAATTCATTAGGAAAAAGAAAAATACAGCTAATATTGCTCGTATTACTCCTATCTTTCTTTTAGGCATAGGGGTTCCCTGTGCTTAGGGTAAGAGCCCTTTAAGGCAGCTGGCGCAGGGTATTTGGATCAAGCTTTTAAGGTAGCTCCAGTCACCATTTAAAATACCCATGTATATTAAGATTATTCCTAGAGCTATTAGTGAAAACGTGAAGAATCTTTTTGCTTTTAATTTTTCTTTGCGCTTAGGTTCATATTCTTCTTTCTTTCTTTTAACTAGTTTTCGTCCACAGCGTGTACAGACTTTACTGCTTGGAAGATTTAATGCATTACATTGCGGACATTTAATAGCTCCTTTGCTGACCGCCATTTTCTCTAGGCTTTTAAGTTTCTTCTGCTGTTCATCTATTACCTCTTCGAGCTCTCTTTTTCTTTCTTCATATACTTCTGGACTTATAGTGTCTTTAAACTCCTCTAGCATCGATAAACTATTTAAATTCTTTTGAAGATCCTCTAATACGCTATTATATTTCCTAATTATTTCCTCAAGTGTAAGCTCTCTTTTTGGCTTCGGCGGAACACTGACTATTTCTACTGGCGGAACCTCTACCCCCTCTTTTCTAGGAGGCTTTTCCGCAACTTCTTTAAAAGGCACTTCTTCTCTACTTACTTCGATCTCCTCTCCATATTCACGTATTTCAGAGAAAACTTCTTCAAGTGTGGCAGGCTTCTTTTCTTCTACTCCAATTATTTTCTCTAGATCTTCTAAAGATAATGTAATGGCACCCGCTTTCTCTTTCTCGAGACAAGGTGGTGAAGCAGGGTTGTCTACCTTTATATTAAGCTTAAGACAGCGACCATTTGAAAAAAATATACAGTCTCTACAGTCCTTCGGCACGGTTATCTCCTAGTCTTTCTTTTATATCGAGTATATTAAGCTATTTGTTTCGAGCTAAACTATATTTTCTTTAGGAGTAAGTCTATCACTTCTCTAGGAGTTTTTGCAACAGCTATTCCTGCTTCCTCGAATGCCTTAATCTTGCTTGACGCGGTTCCCATACCCATTGTAATTATTGCGCCAGCGTGTCCCATGCGCTTTCCGGGTGGGGCCGTCTTGCCAGCTATATAGGCGACAACAGGTTTAGAGTAGCCTCTTTTCTTGATCCAGTAGGCGAGTTCTTCTTCCATGGTTCCTCCTATTTCGCCTATCACGACAACAGCTTTTGTCTCTTTGTCTTTCTCGAAAAGCTCAAGAACTTCAATGAAATCCATGCCTACTATAGGGTCTCCTCCTATACCTATGCATGTACTTTGACCTAGTCCAGCTTTCGTTATTAAATGCGCTATTTCATATGTCAGAGTTCCGCTTCTAGAAACTATTCCTATAACCCCTTTTTCGAAAATATGTCCGGGCATTATTCCGACTTTTGATTCTCCTGGCGATATTACTCCAGGACAGTTCGGACCTACTATCCACGCTCCTTTAAGTCTAGCATAAGAAATTACTCGAAGTTCATCATGTAGTGGGATATGTTCGGTAATGACTACTATAAGCCTTATTCCGGCGTCTATAGCTTCGTAAATTGCATCAGGTGCGTACGGCGCGGGCACGAATACTGTCGAAGTATTTATTTCAGGATGTTCAGTGAGTGCCTCTTCTACTGAATTGTAGACAGGTACTCCGTGAACGCTTTGTCCTCCTTTGCCTGGAGTAACTCCAGCTAAAATCTTAGTGCCATAATCCAGCATTGCCTTTGTATGGAAACTGCCTTCTCTTCCAGTTATTCCTTGAACAAGGACTCTAGTGTTCTTATTTACTAATATCATTTCACCACCTCTACAGCTGCCTTAGCTGCTTCTTCCATAGATTCATAAGCTTTTATTCCAACTTTCTCTAAAATCTCCTTGCCTTCTTCTTCCTTTGTACCCATCATTCTAACAAATATTGGTTTGTCTTTTCCGGACTCTTTTAAAGCCTCTACTATTCCTCTAGCTACTTCATCGCACCTAGTTATACCTCCCAGTATGTTAATTAAAATAGCTTTAACTCGAGGATTTGCTAAAAGGAGTTTCACTGCTTCTTTTACTTTTTCTGCTCTAGCTCCGCCTCCTATGTCCAAGAAGTTTGCAGGTTTTCCTCCATAGAAATAAACTAAATCCATTGTCGCCATTGTTAATCCAGCTCCATTGCCTATAATTCCTATATTTCCGTCCAAGTCTACATAGCTAAAGCCTTTTTCTCTCGCAATTCTCTCGTATTCACTAAATTCTTCTTCAGGTGCTTCTATATCTTTATGCCTGTACGCAGAATTGTCATCAATTGTCATTCGAGTATCAAGAGCTAATACCTTGTTTTCAGCCGATATCGCTAAAGGATTTGTTTCAACTAATTCACAGTCATAGTCTAGGAAGATAGAGTACATCGCTTTAATTATCCCTTTTAGTTCTTTGCTCAGTTCTCCTAAATTGAGGAAATTGAGTATTTTTCTTATTTGGTATTCCTGTAGACCTACAAGAGGGTCTATGTATACTTTAATTAAGTCTTCTGGACTTGTTCGAGCTATTTCCTCTATGTTCACTCCTCCTCTCCGCGATGCAATAAAGCAGTAGGCTCTTTTGCTTCTATCTACTGTTATACTTAAGTATAACTCTTTTAATATGTTTATTTTCTCTACAACTAGAACTTTCTTAACTAAACATCCTTTAATAGAACTATCAATTAATTTCTCTGAATTTTTTTCGGCATCTTCGGGTGTTTCAGCTACGATAATTCCTCCCGCTTTTCCTCTCCCTGCCAGGAGCACTTGTGCTTTAATAACAACAGGTTTACCTATTTGTTCTGCTATTTCTCTTACCCTTTTAGGATTCTCTGCTATATCTCCGGGGGGAACAGGTATACCGTATTTTTTAAAAATTTCACGAGCTTGGTACTCATAGAGCTTCATTTAGCCACCTCCGAAAGCTTAATCGAAAAAATGTTATAATAGTTTCCTATTTAAGGAACATCATACTATAAATTAGTGATAGTCGTGATGAAAGTAAAGAGATTATCTACTGGAATACTTGACTTAGACAAAATGTTATGCGGAGGTATACCCGAAGGATTCTTCGTTACATTAACAGGCGAACCAGGTACCGGAAAAACTGTCGCGTGTTTGCACTTCATATGGGCTGGCCTAACTAATTTAGAAAAGTGCATTTACGTAACAACAGAAGAAAGTAGAGAGAGCATAATTAGACAGGCAGCACAATTTGGCATGAATTTTGAAAAGGCAATAAATACTGGTAGACTAATTATAATAGATGCTTTAATGAAAGAAAAAGAAGATCGATGGAGTTTACGCGAGGTTACTTTAGAAGAGTTGATAAGAAAAGTTATCGAGGCTAAAAGAGAGTTAGGTTCTCCTTGTAAGAGACTTGTTATAGACTCTTTAAGTGCTTTCTGGCTTAAAGCTCCGTCTTTAGCCAGACAAATAAGCTATGACTTAAAAAGAATACTCAATAAATGGAGGTTTACAATATATGCTACAAGCCAATACGCTATAACAACAGGCTCTGCTTTTGGATGGGGAGCTGAACACATTGCTGATGGAATAATAAGATTTAAGCGCTCAATAAAGGGAGGCAGATTGAGGAGGTATATCATTATAGAAAAAATGAGGCAAACTCCACATGATTTAAGAGTATACGAGATAGATATAGTGGACAAAGTAGGATTAGTAATATTACATCCTCTAGAAAAACGTGTAGAAGATTATGCCTTACCAGAAAAAGTCATGAGAAAAATACGCGAAGTTACTCAAAAAGATGAAATTATCTAGTTTCAGTCTTCTTGCAATACTCGGCTAAAAAGCATTCTCTACAGAGTCCCTTTTTACAGTACAACTTATCGTGAATATAGAAAATTGTCTGAAGCCATCCAGAGAGCCTGCCGAATGTTTTTACAAATACGCTTCTTAAACACTCTTCAGCTAGCGGACATTCTATACACGTATTTTTTAAACAGTAGTTTTTCTGCGGCAGTTTGCTATAAGATACTAAGTCGAGTCTATTGACCATTGTAACTAAATGCTTGTCGCAGGGCACAGACATTTCGTCAACAGCGACAAAGAGCAGATAAGCGTCAGCTATTTTAGGTCCACATCCCCAGCACTTTAGTAGCTGCTTTCTTATATCCCACGAGTCCCTAGTTAAGTCTTCTTCATAAGGCTTAACGTATTTCAGATAGTCGCTTAGAGCTCTGGGGAGCTGCTTTAGCTGAAAACTGTTTCCTATAACTTTCATATCTATTCTCAAAATTCTTGAAATATCTCCTTCAGAGACCTTCCATATTCTTTTGCACCATTTTATGACATTAACATGAAAATTAGTAGTTTTAGAAAGAAATATTGATATAAACATATATACTCTATCGAAGGGGTTAACGGATAAACTTACTTCGGAGTAACGACTTATAATAGCCTTTACTATTTTCAGTAGTCTTCCTTTTAGGTAAGCCATATATTTTTCAGGATAAAACCACTCGCCAGTGAGATAATGCATTAATTTCTCGCTTATATCACTTATTATTTCTGTCGGCGAAATAACCGTTAACAGTTTACCGGAATCTTTGCCTATTACTTTCAAGTACTTATTCTCATCTATTCTGTCTAATAGCACAAGATTAAATGAAGGATAAAGTGTTAGGTTTAAATTAATTGGCCTAGATAAAGTGTATTTTCGTAAATATTTCATATATTTTAATTAAATTTACTTATAAATTTTATTCTTTATATCTAATAGCATTTTATAGAATATAGTTACTTCGCTTGATGTTATGATGTACTTGTCTTCTTTTATACTTAGAGCTAAGTCTGAAATAGAATTATCTCTTTCTATTAGCACTCCTCCTTCACTTACTTTATAACCTCTGTAAAGAACTTTTCTTATTTTAGCTAAGGCAAGTATCTTCTTGTACTCTGGATCATGTAAACTAGAAAGGTATTTTTCATATTCTTCGGGGTCCTCTCCTTTTTTAGCTGTTATTAGTTTTGCCAATATTTCTGCATACTCTGAGATATACTCAATAAAATCTATTATAGCATAGGGCTTGTCTTCGTCTGAAGACGAAATAACTCCTTCATAGGCTTTTTCAACACGTTTCCACGATCTCTTTAACGCATGTCTAAGTGGTGATATTTTATACATTTTCTCCATGCTAATTTCTTTATTAACGGTAATAAGTGTTTAGGAAAATACACATGTTAATCGGTTGCATAGTTTATAGTAAATAATATGTAGAAGTATATTTTAGTATATTTTGTGATGATATAGGCTCTTTTATTGTTTTCCATGATATTCTAAAGAAATTTTTGTTTTTTGCTACTATTTCTAAGTTTTTTATAAAATTCTTAGTTATAGGATCTGAAGGATACCCAGAACCTAACTCACCTAAAAACCGCTTAATTGAAGATATGAGAGAATCTCTCATAACTTTAGCTATAATGGATGCAGCTGACACAGGAAGATACTTCTCATCAGCCTTATGCTCACATATTATTTTCACATTTGTTTGTTTAAGTTTATTTTCTATTCTTCTTTGGAATTTTCTGCTATTTATAGACGCTGCGTCAATATATATTATATCGGGCTTAAGTTCATTTATTGCTTGAGAAAAAACATTTGCCTCTAATTCAGTTAAAGACTCTCTGCTATTTACATAATAGTCGATTGTAGGTGGGTTCACTATAATTATAATAGTTTTTTCTACATTTTCTATTATTTTATGGAAAAGTTTTTCTCTAGTTTTAGGTAATAATTTTTTCGAGTCTTTGACGTTTAGCTTGAATAGCAGACTAAGATCTTCCTCTTTCAGGGCTACGGCTGCTACCACCATTGGTCCTACTACCGGCCCTCTTCCAGCTTCATCTATACCTACAACTCTTTTACTATTCATAATTTCTAGGCACATAGAGTATAAAGCTGGCACTAAAAAGTCCTTCTAATATCGCAGTAGCCTGTATGGCTATATCTACTGCTTTAAGTAAATCATCTCTAGACGTATCAATTTGCAAATTCAATACTTTTGACAATTTTCTTTTTATGTTCTTTGTATTTTCCTCGTAACATACTAGGTACACTTTACTTACATTTAATTCATTTAATTTCTTTATTTTATCTACTGTTTCAAATAAGTATTGAGAAGAATCAATATTAAAGTAAAACTGACCATTAAAGAATGTTAAATTTATACTATCATTAAGTTTAAAAAATATATCTCTATATTGAAATACTTTCGGCATAATGTTATTAAAGAAGAAAAGTGGTTTTTTAGTTTCATTTGATATATTTAAATCATTTTCAGCTAAATAGCTTCTCTTGAATAATACTACATAATCTATTATTCTTTGCACTATACTGTTTAATTTATTTATATGTTTTATAGGTCCTGTTTCTAGAACATTTATTTTAAATTTCTCTCTGTAGTACGCTATATCAATAACAAAATATTTATCTGGTATTAGATTTGAAAGCACTAAAAAACATTTCTCTGACTTTAGAAAAGGTTCTATTAGTTTAAGTGCCCGAAGTTTCTTCAAGTTTCTGTGGTTCATATTCATGGTTTTCAGTCATTCTTACTGAAATGTATATCACTAATATTATTAGCGCTGCTACTATAATTGAGTTAGGATAAGCTGCTATGAATGCTAATGCCATAAAGTATAGGGACTGTATTAGTTCTCCTGAGTAAAACGCATTCTTTGAGCATTCAATAAACTTAGATGCATAATTATAGTTTGAAGACCCAAATATTCTGTTCACTTTATACTCTTTCAGTATTATTGAATAGCGTGCTTTCGTTTTTGATATGCGGAAGCCCCACTCGAGGAATAGGTTTGTTAAGTCTTCTCCTGCTGCCTCAGATAATGCGTCCACGAGTTCTTCATTAGTATTTATCTCGCCTTTAGACACTATCACTTTGAATACTTTAGAGTAGTACGTGAAGTTACCATAATTATTCCCTAGTGTTAGGACTATGTAGTATGATAATGCATAGTAAAGGAATATATTGCTCGGTCTTTTCAATACTGACCAGTACTGTATGAAACCTATTTTCTTTGAAGTACTTAAGTACTCTTCCGCATTCTTTACTAAATCCTCGTGTCTATAAATTGCTCCACTTAAATTGAAATAGTATAGACATAGGTGTATGCTAAAGTAATCGGCGCACCCTTCATGGAACCACAATAGAGAGTAGGGATTTACTCCAGCTCTCCATAGGAAGTGGTGTACTAATTCGTGTAGAGCTATTTGCTCAAAGAAACCCTTTTTAGTTCTTATCCAGAGAATATTCAAATAAATGTCTCCTAGTTTTTTAGCCTTTAATGGCACATATCCCATTATACTTACTTCCTCTAGTGAAGGTGCCTTGAATCTAACTGTAATATTGTCTAAGTCTACATGGAAAATTTCTCTCAGTATCGGATATGCTTTCTGGTATGTTTTTATTATTCTATTTGCTATACTGATATAGCGTGGATGAGTTATAATATTTACTTTAATTATTTTACCTGAGTATTTAATTTCGCTATTTACTTCAGTTAACTGAGTCTCATTTATCGCATAGTGAATCATTATTCTTAGGGGCGTTACTTGCGGAATATAATTGAGTACGAGGTATTTACCCTCTACCTTTCTTGAAGATATTTTGGGATAAGTTTCAATAACACTTATGTAAGCTGGCAAATATACTCTTATTAATCCTCTCATTTTTTCATCGAAATATACTAATGGCGACATAAAAAACGCTGTTTTTTGACCTATAAGTGAAGCATAAGTGAAATAGTAACTTATTTCGATTCTAAGTGGTCCCTTAAAGTGAAAAGAATAATTGTTGTAAAAAACATAGTTTGTCGTTACTTCTTTACTATCGGTAATAATTCCCTGCTTTATGCTCATTTTCCAGGTTATATTGTTAGGCAGATATAACCACGTAGCCCCTGACTGAAGAGGAATATCTATTTCTATTTTAATTTGAGCATCTCCTTGATCGTTTACAAAGAAATCGTAAATAATGGTACCCATCTCGCTCAGAACAGTTTTCTGCTGTGTAGTTAAGGGAACAATTACTATGATTAAGATAAGAGCTAACGCAAGACCTTTTTTCTGCACATCTTTAGGTATATTACCTCTTATTTTAGCTTATCTAATATACACTAGATCTCATGTAAATAAATAAAAGGCTGGCAGAAAAAATATCTGTTCCAACACTAGTTAGGTAAATAGTGTAGCATGCGATGGGATTTAGAAAGAAGATATAGAATCACACCATTTATTGATAAAATAGTTGAACTGATTGTCAATTGTATTTTAGAGCTAAATAATTATTCCGATAGCATTCAACTTGATGTCACTGGACATAAACAAATATACATAGGTGAGAGAATTTTTAAGGTAAATCTAATCGAAAAAACAAATGAAGAAGCATTACTAAACTTTAAAGTAATTTACTATTTTACAGATAATTATGGCTATAAACGGCAAGCTAAACCAGATGATTATATTATAAAGATAATTGCCAGAAAAAATAGTAGTGGCTTCCATATACTTATTAGACAGAAGAGTGGAATAGGTAGAGTTACACCAGAAGTAATATGTTATTATATAGATAAAAAAATTGCTCAAAGATTAAAGCGTAGAATAAAAAATTTAAAAATAACTAGAGAAAATTAACATCCTTTGCATTTACTAATCCCTCCTAAGATATTATTCCAGAGAGTATCTAGGTCATCCCTTAGCACTTCGACTAGGAATTTCTCAAGAGATTTATCCTGACCAATGAGTAAGTCTTTTAGGTTTGTGAAAATCCCACTCGCTATAGCTATTAAGACTGCTAAAGCCATCACTGCTAGAGCTAGGAGTAAGCCTTCTTCGAGTAACTGAGCTCCCCTTTTATTAAATATTCTCTTGAGTATCTTTACCATATTTCCCCGTAGTATTGTTCCATGCCATTAATATCTTTCAGAGAGGGGGCGCAGACAGTAATCTTTGCGAAGTACCGCTATATACTTAATTTTTATATTTTTATCATTTAATAAAGCGCCTAAAAAATAATCATTTACTATTATTTTAATAATAATTGTTATATTTTCATTTTTATTCTCAATTTTTATTTTATTTCTCATCAATACTATATTCACC
>CBDUKN010000012.1:0-75594 GCA_965367815.1 uncultured Thermoprotei archaeon | reverse complement strand
ACAACACCACGCAATAGAAACACACTGCTGGGCAACAGGATACACAACATGCAGAATAAAAATATATCCAGAGTAGTTGCTGTTAAGTAGCAGTGATTAAATGACAGTATCTGATAAAGATGCAGACACTGTAAGCAAAATAATGGATATTATAGGCTACGAAAATATTACTTACTTGGCTGTCTTTGAAGACGATAAACTTGTTTTCTGGAGCGGTATGTGCAAAAAGCCGGAAATCGTAGATAGACTTCGTGAACTTATTAGAGAGTTTAAGGCAACTAGAGTTATTTTTGAGACTGAGGAAGGAGAAGCCATTATTGGGCAAAAAGACAAGAACATGGAGTTGTTTTTAATAGCCAAAAAGGATGTAGCATTTACGTTATTTGAGTTGATAAGAAGCTTACTTAAAAGACCTTAAACTATTTAAAAATGATTTTTATAATGTTCTATTTGGAGTGTTGTCTATTATTTAGCTTTGATTATATGGGCTCTAGGGGCTGGTCTTGATACTGCTTTAGTTACAGAGTTAAGAGCTGTAGATATTTTCCATATATATGCTCTATGTTATCTATTATGTATTGAGGGCTTGTTAAAAACTTTAAAATTTTATTTTTCTAGAAGTATTAATGTTTCATCTATTATTTTGTTTAAGTGGTCGACTATTGCTTTAAGCCACTCTGCGCCCTTTTCTTTAGAAGCTTTTGTAGCTGCTCCAGTTAATGCTTCTGAGTAAATGCTTTTTTCCATTTTATTAGAATATATTTTGATTGAAGGATATTCTGTTTCAACGTCTTTAGCGTAATTCATGTCAACTAGACTAGAGTTTATAGCCAGCATTACGCTTGTTTCGTCTTCTCCTGCGTGACCTGGCTTAGTGAATAGTTTGTCTCGAGTTTCTTGTGCTAAGTCTGTCCACCAGTTTATGACTATTACTCCTATGTCTGTTTTGAAGGCTGCTTCTCGGGCAGCTAACTTAAGTATACTTATGTTTCCTCCGTGGCCGTTTACTATGACTATTAGCTTGAATCCGTGTCTGGCGGCTTCAAGGATTATGTTTAAGATATACCTATATAATATATTTGGATCTATATCCCAGGTTCCGGGGAAGTCTCTTAATCCTCTACATGAGCCGTAGTATACTGGCGGGAGGAGAACTGTGTCTTTTCTTACTGAGGCTATTTTTTCTCCAATGTATTCTGCTATAATTGTGTCTGTGCCTAAGGGTAAGTGGTCTCCGTGTCTCTCGATGCTTCCTACGGGTAGTACTGCTACCTTCTTTTCTATTTCATCAAACTTTTTCCCTATGATTTCCCATAGCCTCATTATTATCATATGTTACTAGAGTTTCTGCTTAAATATTGTTGACGGTTAGGGCGACATGCCTTTCATTACTGGCTCTTTTTCGTAAGGCTTTAGCCTCCTAATGTATCCTAGTTTTTCTAGCTTTCTTATGTTGTCTTCTGAGCCTTGTACAAGGTCTCCTAAGTCTCTTTGGTCTAACGAGAATAGTATACTGTAGAGCTTTTTCCTCATTTCTTTTACTTTCCCTGTTTCTATGTCAGCTAAATTATTTTGTTCTAGTGGATCTTCTTTTAGATTGTAGAGTTCTTCCTCTCCTGTAGAGTACCATATGTACTTGTATTCGTCTACTATGAGTGCTTTAATGCTCTTGTACCATTTTCTGAAATCGTAGTCAGGATCAATGTTTAGCATTCTCTCGAATGCTAGTAGTGGTTTCTGGTACTCTGCTAGCGCGTATTCTCTTTCTTGTCCTTTGAGGGCGTTAAAGAGGCTTACTGCCTGGCACTGTTTCCACACATCTATGCTCTTTACTTCAAGTACTTCTAGTAGTGTTGGGAAAATATCGTGTGTCTGTACGAGTGACTCTATTTTTTCTTTCTGTGGAAAGATTTCAGGGTGTCTTATTATAAGTGGGACGTGTATACCGGGCTGATATAGGTGTAGTTGATGTGCTATGTGAGGAGGATAGTGTTCTCCTTGTTCGTCTCCATGATCGCTAGTGATAATTAGTATTGTTTTGTCCATTAGATTTTCTTCTTCTAGGAATGTGAAGAGTTTTCCTAGTCTATAGTCGAGGCATGCTGTTTCTCCGTCGTAGAGTGCTCTCAGCTTCTTCCAGCGTTCTTCGCTTACCTTCTCTAATCCCATTCTTACTTTCCATATGTTTGGCTGTATTTTCTTAGCTTCCTCTAGACTCAAGTCTCCTGCGAATTTCTTAATGAATTCTTCCGGCGGTATATATGGTAAGTGTGGTTCTAGGCAGTTGATGAAAACAAAGAAGGGGCGTGTTTTGTTTCTTTTAATCCATTCAATGGCAGCTGATATTTCTTTACTAGAGCCTACTTCAACCCATTCTTCTAGCGAAGAGAAAGTGAATGTATAAAATTCATCGAATCCTCTATCGTCTCTAATACCGTATCTAGCCCACCAGTGTCCTTTGTTACAGAAGCCTGCTGTACGGTAGCCTTTAGCCTTAAAGATTTCAGTTAATGTGTATTTTTCGACAGGCTTGTAGTTATAGCGGGCTCCTACGCCGTGGCCGTAAACATAGCGCCCTGTAAAAATCGAGGCATGGGAAGGCAGAGTCCATACTCCGGGAGAAATGCAGTTGAGGAAAATTGTTCCCTCTTTCGCTACTTTATCTATGCTTGGTGTAGTTTCTTTCTCGTAGCCATAGCAGTGGAAGTTACTTGCTCTCTGAACATCCATTATTATGAGAATTACATTAGGCTTCATAAATAATTTCTCGCAAACAAAATATTCAAAACTTTTCTCGCAAAACAAAATTGATTTAAGTAAACAGCAATATGACGCAGGTTCGCGTTTTTAGGATTCTTTGGATAAATATTTTGGAGTAATAATTAAGGCTTATTTGTGCTAGTCAACTACTTTAAAGAATTGTCTAGTTAGCTTTAGGCAACTGTAGTCTAAATAATTTTTAAATACTTTTTTATACCATTTATAGGTGATTGCTATGTCGATAATAGAAAAGATAAAAGCGGGCTTAGGTAAAGTAGTTGAGATAACTAATTTGAAGAAGAAAATGGATGAAGAAGCTGAGAAGGTCGGATACATTATTTACGAAAAGTTTAAGAAAGGTGCGCCTCCAGATCCTGATGTAATTGAGATCTTAAAAAATGGAGAGTATTGAGAAGCAGATTGCTGAAAAAGAAAATAGAATAAGGAAGTTAAAAGAGGAACTCCTCCGCCTAGCTGAGGTGTAATACTTTCATTCCGAGTAAGCGTCCTGTCTCTAGGAGTGATTCAAGCCAGTGGCCGTAAGTCATAGATATATGCTGAGACCCTACTAGGATTTCTGGTATTTTGTTTACATCTCCCTTAACGTCTATGTGTATTATTATGCGGCAATGTATGCCGTCTACACTGTACTTAGTCCATCCTTCTATAACAGTCATTTTCTCCAGAGAAGTGTCTACGTTGAGTAGTGTAATTGGCTGCTTTTTCTTTATATCAGCGTAAGCTGTTACACCGAACTTTCTTCCGTGGTAGTCTCTTACACGGTACTTGGTTGAAGCCATTGAAAGAGGTATTATATCGTGCTCTATAGTGACTTCTCCCTCTTTTGCCTCGAACATACCGGGCTTATACCCGAAGTTACCCATGAGTACTGGTTGCCCGCTGACTGCGTGAAGTATTAGAGCTGATATTGTAGCCGTTATGTCTCCTTCACACGCGCACATGATTCCTTCGTCTATTAGTCTGTTGAAAGCCATGCACGGCACAACGGGTCTCTTGCAGTGAAATGCTGATTCTTCGGTGAATCTGCCGCAGTTAATTGTAACAGCGTTAGCGTCTTCTTCCTCGCAGAGAAGGCGTAGTGTCAAGTATATTTTAGCTGCGTCAAGTAACTCTTCTTCGCCGGGCTCAACTATTTCAGCGAAATCTTTTTTCCATGCTTCAAGTACTTTCTTAGCTTGGTCATCTGGTATGCTCTTAAATACTCTAAAGAACTCGCTCATATCGACGTGCTTGGCTCTAATACCTAGCTTCTTCTCTATTTCATAGAAGTCCCACGGACCGTTAGGAGCCGAGAAAGAAGGTATTTCACCTATATAGAGGAACCGGCTTTCTTTCAAATACTTCTTTACTCTAAGTGCTCTCAGAAAACTCTCGGAAACATATTTATTGACTATAGGGAGCCCGTATAGCTTTAAGGTCCGTAGCTCTAGTGGAGCGCAGCCAAGAGAGCCCACTAAAAGAGCGTCAGTATCGTACGTTAGTTCGCTCAAAAAACGCCTCAAATCACTTTGTTTTCTCACAATAAAAGGTTCGTCTACTTCAACGAAATCTAATCCTATATTTTGCTTAAAGTCTTCAACCATTGCTTTAGCTCTCTTTAAAAGCTCTTCCTCGGGAAGCTGAGGAATTTGAGGAGTACCTTTAACGTCGGGTGAACATACGCTACCGTAACTATACTCGTAGTGGTATAGTCCAATAAAAACAGGCTTTATTTTAACAATACCTCTCTTATTCTCCATCAAATAAAATACTTAAAGACTATATAAAACACTAAGGATATGCATAGTAATTAGTCCTTAATATCTATTGTGAGTAATGAGTCAAGAAAATATAGTCAAAGAATTAGTTAAAATAATGACTTCGGCAGGACTTGAAGTATACATGATAGGTACCCGAAGTATTATTTTCCATGGAGTAGACTTAGGACGTGAGACTAAAATATCTTCTTTAGAGAATCTAGTAGTTTTAAAAGTAATGTCTTGTGAGCATAAAGATATTAGTGATCTCAAGAAAATACTTGCATAGAAATGGGTTGAACTTGATAAGCAATATCTACTAAATAGAGTCAGACAGGCGGGGCTCTTAGCTTTACCTGAATATTTTATGCCTATAGTAACCAAAGGTATTATTGTAGGCCACTCTGCCCAAGCAATTCTAATAGATGATGTTTTAAAAGTAAACTATTTGCCAGGATACTTAAAACTTGTATGTCCTGATATTGATTCTATAATAAAGATTGCTAAGGAACAGGAATTAAGAGTATATAAAGGTAAGAAGTCTATAACTATATCAGATACCGTATATAAAGTAAAAATATTTCTGAATAGACAAATTCCTTCAAAAACTATTGCTAAGAAAGTAAATGAATACATTATATATGTAGCGATTCATACTCAATAGCATAGCAAAGTAAACGACCTAGATAGTATTATAGAGTCTTCTGTAGAAATAATATTAGTGAAGATGATAGTGTATAAGATTTCTTCCGGTAAAATAGCTTTACTTAAGGATATTTTCTTAGAGAAAGGCTTTACTGGCCCATATACTAGAGTTTTAATTAAGCCTAATGTCTGCGGCTTTTATCCTCCTTCACACTTGCTTATGAAGACTGTTGTCGAGTACTTTAGCGAATTATCAGAGAAAGTAGTGCTGGTCGAAACTGAAAGCACTATGTATAAGCCAATGAATAGGTTCCGTGAGCTAGGCTACGTTGAGCTTTTTAAAGACAATCCAAGAGTAAAGTTTCTCGACTTAACTAATTTCGATGTAGTTAAAGTAAGCGTACCTGAGGGCAGAGCTTTAAGGAAAATACCTGTTTCACGCATTGTACTCGATTTTCCTTTAGTGAATGTAGCTAGGGCAGGTACACATCCTTCTACGAGAGTCACTATAGCTCTTAAAAATCTCTTTGGGCTAGTTTCAGCTAAGCACAAGTATTTGCGCTATCATCCGCTCGGAATGGATAAAGTAGTGGCGGATATAGCTAAAGTAATTAAGCCTGCTTTAAATATTGTTGAAGTACCTGGTAGCATTTTAGTAAGCGAAGACGCGTTAGCAGTAGATATTGTGGCTTCAAGAGAAATAGGCGTAGATCCGCTCGAAGTAAAGCACTTCCACTACATTGCAGAAGATAGAGGATATTTGCTAGAAGACTACATTAAATCTGTTAAAATTATATCTAAGTAATGTTCGGTATATTGGCTTTAAATCTATATTCATTGAATTCTCCTATAGTCATGCCAGCTATTTTAGCAGCTTTATAGATGTCTCCTGTCTCAATGTAAATTATCAGAGCCAACTTAATTAAAGGTGGCTGCTTGTTTATGTAGTTCCAGTCAGCGTACTTTTTCCTTATTTCTCTAAATTCTTTATCTTCTTCTTCCCACTTCTTTAAAAGCTCAGGAGGCGGAATTATTTTCTTAGCCATTTTTCAACCCTCTCTAATACTTCTTTTAACCTTTTTCGACTAAATATATGTTTAGTATCAATCTCATATTCTCTTACTACTTTAATAAAGTCTTCTAAAGCATTAACTTTAATTACTTCTTTATATACTGCCTGTTCTAGTACTTCAAGAGAAGTCCATACGCGGACTTTAGAGTAAACTGGATGAAATTGAGTTACTCTAAGTATTCCTATATTTTCGCTTAAGAGAATGGAATTTGTCTTATAAGCTATAATTAAGCAGAGTATATCTGGACGCTCTAAAGCAGGAATTCTTGGATCAGCGGCAATTTCGTCTCTCAGTTTAATGTACATTTCTTCTTCTGAAGAAGACCAAGGGTAAAGTCTCATAATGTCTCTACTTAATAACTGTGAAATATACTCTACTGCCTTAGGAGACTTTATTTGAGCCAGTGTTTCTTCATGAATTAGCAGCAGTTTAAATATATTGTTTAATATTTCTCTCCTTCTGTATTTTGCCCAATCTATTATAAAGCATGTATCAACTACTCCTTGCACTAAATCACCACAGGGATATTTGCTTTTCTTCTAATTTCATCGAATTCTTCTACTGTTAATCCGGCTATTTTAGCTGCGACATAGCGGTCTCCTTTTTCAATGAAATAAATTAGTGCAGCTCGGATATGAGGTGGCTGCTTGTTTATGTAGTTCCAGTCAGCGTACTTTTTCCTTATTTCTCTAAATTCTTTATCTTCTTCTTCCCACTCTTTTAAGAGTTCTTTTGAAGGTGTTTTAATGGACATCAATACTATATTCTTTTCGAATACTATTAGTTTAACGGATCTAATTATATTAAAGATAATAATACATGTCTCAATAACTGCTTTGAATATCATTAGTGTCAAAAGTGTAAAAGTTTTTACTCGAAGCTATAGTTGGAAATATGAGTAAGAGAATATAATAGTTTTAGACTGGCTTCCAGCAGCTCATGTGGTTTATTGTGGCTTAAATTGGCTTAAAAATATTTTGATGAGTATAGTAAGGTAGGCAATACTATTGTATACCATAATTCTACGAGCTAGAAAGGGTGAAAAATATGACTTCATTTACTTTCACATATTTCTTAGACGAGCCTACTGGTAAGAGTCTAGCTGCTTACAAAGAGTCCTTAAAAGACTTTATTAAAATACAGAAACTTATTAGATCCCCACCAGACGTAGCACTGTTCTTGTTACGTAAACCGGAGTACCGGGCTTTCGCTCAACATATTTTAAGATTGCCTTAGAAGAGTAGGAGTAGACTTATCTTTAATACAGCTCCCTCTACACAACAAAAACTATGATTTAAGCGAGGAAGTCTCTTTAATAATTCTCGCCGATCTCCCCGAACTAGATAACGAGGAAGTAGCGTTCCTTGAGAAATGTGTCAAGGAAGGAAGAACACTTTTAGTCATGTGATATCCTCCTACAGGTCTTCGCCTATTGCTAGGAATAGATGAAAGAAATGTAGGGAAGTACAGCGGAGTAGAAATTACAGTAGATTTTCTTAAAAGAAATTCTAGAGGAAAAATTCTTGAGCTAGGTTATAGGCTAGTCTCCAGGTATTAATTACGCCAGTAAATGCACCCGCTAATTGATACATGAGAATAATGAAGGAAACTATAGCGGTTATTCCAGCGAATTCTTCTATAATACTCCATACTTAATATCCTCTAGGCAGAAATCTTATTTACTATAGGCTCTTAAGTTAGCAGCATCTAGAAGTCACTTAATTGAAACTAGAAAAACCGATGTAAATACTAATGTTACCCAGGATGCTTTAGCGAGAAGCACACTCATTCTTAATCCAGTAAAGTTTACATTAATTATAGAGAATATGAAAGTAACTAAAGAAAACCCATAGAAAATTAATGTAGATACTTTGGAGACATTATCTACAAAGCTCTTAGATGAAGATTTTCGTAGCCGAGGTGCAATTACTATGTATCCTTGCTTAATGTATCCTTTAACAGGGCATATGCTAAAATGTCTGCCAATGCATGCCATATAAGCCAATTAGCTAGACTGAGTGACAGAATTTCTGCCATTAAAGTAATGTTCTCTGAGTAGAAATAGATGTAGAGAATAGGTATAACTACTAGCGCTACGAGAACTAAAGTAGAGGCAGCAGTCGATTTTCCTTAATTTTTTATAAATGAAATAATAGATGATAGAATTAAGCTAGGCGCTAGCCCTAAGTCCATGTATTTAAGCAAGATCAGCATTTTTGAGGGAAAATTTTCTCCATAGATATAGAGAGCGAATGGACGTATAGTGAAGAGAGCAAGCCCTATAATGAATACTAATGTGTTGACATGCTCTTTACCACTTTTAGATAGCAGAAACGTAGTTATAATGAGTGTTATTAAAAATAATGGAAATACTTCGATTAAATAAAATGTCTCGATCATGATACGTAAGTATCTATTAAAGAATAAAAATTTTCTTGCTAAGGAGGTACTATGTAATAAAGTTATTTATTTGATTTTGAGTACTATTAAGTATGGCGTCAGAAGAAAGGCTTAAGTGGTTTAGTGAAGCTAGGTTCGGAATATTTATTCACTGGGGACTTTACTCGATTCTAGGTAGAGCTGAATGGGTTATGTTTTTAGAGAGAATTCCAGTAAGAGAGTACGCTAAGCTAGCCGATAAATTTAAACCAGATAAGTTTGACGCCTATGAGTGGGCTGAGATAGCTAAAAGAGCTGGCGCCAAGTACATGGTCTTTACTACACGTCACCATGACGGCTTTTCTCTATTCGACAGTAAGGTATCTGACTTTACTTCAGTAAAGTCGGCTGCTAAGAAAGACTTTGTTGAAGAATACGTGGAAGCATGTAGAAAAGCGGGACTAAAGATAGGTTTTTACTATTCGTTACTAGACTGGAGATGGAACGCTTACTGGAAAGGGCCTAAAGAAGACCCTGAGGGCTGGGAGAAGTTTCTTAACTATGTTCACAGTCAAGTAGAAGAGCTCTGCACACAATATGGTAAAATAGACATACTGTGGTATGACGGAGCTTGGCCTTATACGGCCGAGGACTGGCGGGCCGCTGAACTAAACGCTAAAGTAAGAAAGCTTCAGCCACAAATACTCATAAATAATCGGTCGGGGTTGCCGGAAGACTTCGATACACCTGAGCAAGTAATAAGGCCTTCTAAGCCTGGGAGGCTTTGGGAGACATGTATGACTATGAACGATAGCTGGGGCTACTTTGAGGCTGATAGAAACTGGAAGACTGTTAAACAGTTAATACAGATTCTAGTGACATGTGCCAGCTATGAAGGCAACTTGCTTTTAAATGTAGGGCCTCGAGCCGACGGAACATTTCCGCCGGAAGCACTAGAAAGACTTGAAGCAATAGGAGAGTGGATGAGAGTTCACGGAGAATCAGTGTATGGGTCGGAGCGCTGCCCCTTCACAACAACGGTAGGCCCTATGACAGCTAAGGGAAACAAGGTCTATGTCCATGCATTTAGGTGGCCTGGTAAAGAAATATGTGTAGCTGGTGTAGCGAATTCAGTGCAGTCAGCTTATATTCTCACGACAGGAGAAGAAGTAAAAGTAGAGCAGAAAAAAGATAGAGTATTTCTTAAAGGACTACCGAGGCTAGCACCAGATCCTTATGACACAGTAATAGTACTGGAGTTAGATGGAAAGCCTGAAAAAGCTCCACTTACTCTTTAAACTTAATATAAACGCTATTTTAGCGACTTGACCCTTAGCAAAGCTGATTACTTTGTACACACTAGTAAGTAGTATCTTTCATCAATATCCTCTATTAATTCAATAGTAAACCCGGTTTTCTCAATAATTTCAATAAAGGATTCTTTGTCCACATAAATATCACAGTATCTGAAAAATTCTACTAATTCGTCTACAGTAAATCCAAGTTCTCTTCGAGTTTGGTCACTGTCCCACGTAGTAATGCCGTAAAATTCTCTCACAACAAGTTTTCCTTCAGGCTTAAGCACACGGTAAGCTTCCTTAACAGCTTTAGCAAATCCGAGAATTTGGCTAAAGCCGCAATTATTGGTAATTACATCAAAGTAGTTTTCTTTAAATGGCATTGCTCTAGCGTCAGCGACCATAGGTAAAGACTTGTCTAAGAGCTTGTAGTAAGTTAAAGTACCTTCAACTCTTTTAGCACATTTATAATCTATGTCAAAGCTATAGAATTCTTTAAAGTCTCTATATTTTTCAATGAGACAGGTTAAAAAGAATCCTCCACCAGAACACATATCAAGTATTTTGCTCGGAGAATATTCTCTAACAATATCGACCATTCTTTTAAGAGACACAGAGCTCTTTGTTTGCTCCTTAATTCTTTGCAAATGCTTTTCAACATAGCATTTTCTAATACGCCAGCCACCTATAGCTAAAAGCCTTCTATCAACAGGTTCTTTGAAAAATACTTTAGGAGGAGAATACTCTCCTCTGAGTACTCTGAAAGTTCTTCTTCTGACTTCTTCCACACCATACTTCTTTAATAGTTTTTCATAGGACTCGAGAGTGAAACCGAAGACAGCTTCTACGAAGGGATGGTTCCAGCTAGCATACTGACCCGGCTTAAGTAAAACAGGGATTCTTGCATAAACTTTAAATAAAGTATTGCATGAAGTACAAGATAAGATAGCTCTCTGAATAATAGTGCCACATCTAGTAGCTTTCTCGATAGTTAAAGTACTTTTGCAAAGAGGACACACTACTGCTAAAGTCTTGAGCGAGTATTCAAGAAAGCTCATTTTCATACATAAATTAATCCATTTTTACTGATACTTATTTTTATCTAGAGAAAATTTATATATTTTAGACGCTTATATTAAACGGAGTTCTAGTTAACATTAGAGTATATGGCTTCAGAAATGTTTAAAATTAAATGAAAATATGTTAAGTTAAAGTAACTATTTTTATATTTGAGCAAGGCTTTTCAAGAACTCCTCGAATTAGTTTTAAAAATGCTTCGTCGACATTCTGTCCAGTCTTAGCGCTAGTTTCAATATAGCCCAGAAGACCTAGTTTTTCGACTTTCTTTAAAGCATTAGCTTCAGATACTTTTCTACAAGGTAAGTCTATTTTATTACCTACAAGGAGTAAAGGTAAGTCTCTTTCGACGCTTCGTGCTTCGCTAACCCATTTTTCTACAAAGTCAAATGAGCTTACTCTAGTTACGTCAAATACTACGAGACCTCCGGCTGCTCCTTTGTAGTAGAGAGGTCTGAGCGAAGAAAATCTTTCTTGACCAGCAGTATCCCATATAACTGCTTTAACTAGAGTATCATTTCCCACTAAAATTATTCTAGTACCGAAGGCCACGCCTACAGTAGACTTAATGTCTTCTTTAAATTCTCTTTGAGTAAATCTTGTACATAAACTAGTTTTGCCTACACCAGAATCCCCAATCAAAATAATCTTCATAGTAACAAGTCTACTCGGAACAGGAAGTCCTGCTTCTCTAAATATTTCAGACGCTACGCTATACCCATATGTTGATACTATTCTATCAAACAGTTTATAGGGATCTTGAATACTTTCTGGACCAATTTTCCATCTAAGTTTTTCGCGTAAAAGACTACTCAAACGCTCCATGATCGTCCCCTCGAGCTCCAGCTAAGTAACTTAAGAGAGGACATACAATAGCAGAAACATTTATTCTAGGCATAAATAGAATTAATAAGTACAATGTCACAGCTATTTGCTCACTAAAGCACATAAATGCCCTGTACTCTTAGGTAATTAAGATATTTAAGTCTTTCTAAAAACAATTTTCACCCCAAAGTAAAATGCTTTGTTCAAAAAAGAATATAAGGAACTCATCTTTCACTAAAAATTATCTCTATATAATACTAGAAAGTAATTAAAATAAATATATTATAGGTTAATTAACAGCATTTGTTAACATTAAAAACATTTGTAAAGACTATTGAAAAAATAATGTTAATGTTCGAGAAAAGTGTCTTCAATATTAATTGTTGACAATAGATGTAAGTAACTTAGGTAAATCACTTATATCGTCATAGTATATTTTTTAAACTTAGTTGTATTAAACTGAATTTTTTCACAATGTTTCCTATTAATTAATGCATATATTTCTGCAAATGGACCTAAGTCTAGTGCTTTTGCTAAAATTTCGATGAGTTTTTTAAGTGTAAGGTTTTCTAGTATATCTATACATAATGTTTTATTACCCATTATTATTAAATCGAAGTTATGATAAATTCCACTTTCACCTTTTATTTTACTGTTAACCAATACTTTAACATTCTTTTCTTCTAGTTTCTTAACTAAATCTACTAATACTTTTGTAGTTGTAGAGCTCATATCGATAGCGCTTTTACTAAAGCTTATATAGTCCTTATGATTCAGTTTTTTAAATGAAAAATAATGTAATATAAAGCACTAAATTATAAAATATCAAGAATAATATTATTTATAAAGTTTTCACTAGAATTTGTTTAATGATTTCGGACTCTATGATTCGGAAGAAATTAAAGGGACTTTAGAGTATGGGTTTTATGGGTATGGGTCTTATAATTCCCCGCTCGGAAGCTAAAAAGCTTGAGGGAAGAGGATGGGTTCTTCTCTATGGTAGAAGGAAAACAGGGAAGACTTTTCTTGTTAGAAGTATGATTCACTATGACTACTACTTTTTTGTAACTAGAGGGAGGGAAATATTTTGTGAGAGTGCAGGAAACATAGAGATACTTACTTACTCTGTTTTCTTAGAGAGACTTAAGAATCTTCTTAGAGATAATATTGTTTTAGTTATAGATGAGTTTCAGAGACTTCCCGAAAATTTCTTAGATTTTCTTCATTACGCGAAGAGCTGGAGCAAAGCTAAGGTTATTTTAGTGGGTTCTAGCATGCTAGTTTCAAGAAAAATTATGCATTCACGCAGCCCTCTTCTTGGGATAGTTAAGCCAGTTAAGCTAGGCTTAGCTAAACCGCTAGACGTACTACGCGCTTTACTTAAACTAAAGAGACCAGAAGAAGCTTTAATGCTTGCTCCTTTAGTTAGTGATCCTTGGATACTAGAGTTCATAGATCTAGATAAACCGTATGGAGAAATAATAGATCAAATTGTAGAGGCTTTGAGGCTAAGTGCTCGAGGTCTTGTAGGGGAAGTTTTTTTAGAAGAAGAAAGAGAGCTTACTGAAAGATACGAGGCTGTTCTAAGAGCTATTGCTTGTGGCTGTAAGACTCCCGGAGAAGTTGCTTCATATCTTTCAGGAATATTGAGCGAACATCTGAAGTCGCAGGATGTGAAAAAGTACATAAGTAATCTTGTTGAAATGGGACTTGTCAGGAAAATAAAGGTATTCAATAAGAAAAGATATCTGTATACAATAGATTCTCCTCTTCTAGACCTCTTTTTCTATCTCGACGCTAAGCTAGGGTTTTATGAGCTTCGTTCTCCATTAAGCCTCACTAGGAAGAAAGCCGTGGAGAAAATTCCATTTTACTACGAGCGCTTCGTAGTCGATTTGTTTGCACAAATACTGGATGCTGAAGTTCAGAAGCGTTTTCAGCCCGAAATAGACGGCGTTTTAGTGAGAGGAAGAAAGCCTATTGCAGCCATAGAGGTGAAAATGGGTAAGGTGAGTCTCAGCGAAGTATATGACTTTAAGTCTAAGGTTTCAAACTTAGTAAGAAGACTGATAGTAGTTGCTAAAAGTGTTCCAGAAAATATCTCTAAGACTGGAGTCGAAATATATACTCCCGAAAAAATTGCTGAAATAGTTAAAGACTTTAGTTAAAGTCTCATTACTAAAACTTTTAAAAAGGTGAAGAGACTTAAAGCTATAGTCTTTTTAGCTCTGGAAGTACTTTTTCTGCAAATTCTTCTATCGGCTTTATCTTATACGCATCGGGGAAGTAGAAAATGAATTCTCTGACGCCTACTTCGACGTATTTCTTAACTCTTTCTACTATTTCTTCGGGTGTTCCTATATACTGTGTTTTCTTTAATCCTTCGTAGCTCGACTTACTCAGTACGAGAAATTCGCATTCTTTTATCTTCTTTTTGATTTCTTCTTCACTTTCACCCATTATTAAGAAGCCGTCGTGAACCTTTATTATTTCATTGAAGTCTCTGCCTATTTTCTTACAGTGCTTTTTAAGTACTTCTAGTTTTCTTTTGTAGAACTCTGGGTCTCCCCAGACATGGTATTTGTTAGCGTGTTTGGCTACTACTCTTAGAGTTAATTGCTCTCCTGCTCCTGCTACTAAAATTGGCGGATGGGGCTTCTGTACAGGCTTAGGATCATTTAGTCCTTTCTCTACTTTGTAGTACTTTCCTTCGAATGTTACTTCGTCTTGAGTCCACATCATTTTAATAATTTGTAGTGCTTCGTCTAGCGCCTTTATTCTGTCAGCTGGCTTAGGGAAAGGTATTCCGTAGCCCCTGAACTCGTTTTCGTACCAGCATGCTCCTATACCGAATTCTACTCTGCCGTTTGATATTACATCTACATTGGCTACTATTTTAGCTAAGACAGTTGGATACCTATAGAGAACACAAGTAACTAATGTTCCTAGCCTAATTTTCTCAGTTACTGCCGCTAATGCTGTTAGCGTAGTCCATGCTTCGAAAACAGACCTACCTTTAATCGGCTGCGGTACTGTATGGAAGTGGTCGAAGACCCATAATGAGTCGAAGCCTAGTTCCTCGGCTCTTTTAGCTACCTTAACTATGAGATTCCACTGCTCAGTAGCAGGTAAATCAGGAGGTAAGTCAAGTCTCCATCCTTGAGGCACAAAGATACCTATCTTAAGTTTCTCGGACATATGTTTTTGTAGAGCATAATGTTAATAAAAATTTACGCCGAAGGACTTTTATATAAAAGCATATTTATACCTGTTTCATTTCGAGGAAACGTTTATAGATTTTCTCCATTAACTTTACGTCTTTTAAAGCGTCTCTACCGTTAGTTAAGGGTTCTTTATCATGTTTAATGCATTCAATAAAATGTTCTGCTTCTTTCTTAAATGCCCATTCCCATTTTCCCCAACAGTGCTTAAACGTTCTATTTTGGCTACTGTATACTTCTACTAATGCTGGAATATTTCTGAGCAAAGGTATTGGAGGTTTCACTTTAATCCATCCTTTCTCAAAGTATATTTTCAGCTCTTCGTCCCAGAAATGAGCTTTAATAAAGCCTGTTTCAAATCCCACGTTGAAGTTTTCGTAAGATATCACTGAATTATGCGTATTATCGTGAAAAGTTGAGTAAACTATTTTCACTGGCTCGCCGAAAAACCATCTCATTAAGTTTATGTCGTGGCAGAAAACATCGAGAAAAGCTCTGTATCTAGAATATTCACTTAGATTCATCCACTCAGGAGGCCGAGGCTTAACTTCAGGTCTAGGTTCATCTGAAGTAACAAGAGGACTTGTACCTATTATGCCTCCAAGCCAGTCTCCGCCGTAGCAATGTACTCTAGCGTATGTTATTTCTCCTAGTTCTTTACTGACCATAAGCTTTGATACGAGACTTTTAGCGTACCTACAGCCCGGGTCATAGCGTTTCATGTAGCCTACCATTAATATTCTTCCTCTTTTTTCAGCACACTTTACCATTTCTTTGGCGTCGCGGGAATTAGTAGCTATAGGTTTTTCTACAAAAACATGTTTACCTGACTTGAGTAAGTCTATGACTATAGGCGCGTGAAGCTCGTCTGCTACAGCTACAACACATGCATCTATATCCTTTACATCAATTATGTCTAAGTGAGATCTATAGTAGCGTGGAATATGGTATTTTGCGGCAACAGCTTTACCTAGCTTCTCTCTGAGCTCACACAATGCTACTATTTCACAATCACTAATACTCATGAAATTAGGTATGTGGACCAGCTGGTTCATTATACCTGCTCCAATAAAAGCGAGCCTAATTTTCATTAAACCACCTAATCGAGAGATACTCCAGCAGAAGAAGCCACTTTAACTAAACTACTGTACGCTTTCTTCGCTATTTCTAAGACATTCATTTTCCAGTACTCTTCCCTAAAAATCTCTACAGACAAGTACCCTTCGTAACCTTTCTCACGGAAGATTTTCAGTACGTCGACTAAAGGTATTACTCCTTCACCGCAGAAGAGCCTATGCTTGTCAGCTAATTTGTCTCGAGGCAAGTCTTCGCAGTCATTTATGTGCACAAAAAACAGCTTATCTCCGGGAACTTCTCTCAAGTGATCTAAAGACCCATCACCACGGTACCAGTGAAAAGTATCTATCAAGAACCCTACATTCTCATGATTTACAGTTTTCACTATCTCTATCGCTGGAGGCAGCTCCTCGAACCACTCTAAAGCCACTTTAATGCCATATTCGCCTGTAAAGTCCCCCAATCTCCTTAAGCGAGAAACATACTGTTTTAAGGCTTCCTCGAAACTTCTACCTCCTAGTCCTTCAGCACAAACTACGATGTACTCAGAGCCAATGTAGTTTCCTACTTCGAGGAAAGGCTTTAGCTCACTTACTTTTTTCTTGAACTCGGTTTCGCTGCAGAAAATATATCCTCCGAAGGCACATAGACACGGAGCACCTATATTCAAGTCTTCTAAAAGCCTTTTTAAATCGCTTTTACTTTTCTTAGATAAGAATTTTTCTAGTTTACTTACCCATATTTCAACAGCTTTGAACCCAGCTTCGCTAGCTACACGAATATCTTCTTCAAGACTATAAGGCATAGTAGTAGCTCCATTTATACAAGACTTCATATAGTTTCCGCTTTAAGTAGCGCGGCTAGACTTTAAAACACTAATTAGTTTCCTTAAATAATATTAAGCTAGTTTTTATCGAGAATTTTCTTCTTGTATTTGAGATATTCTTTAGTGTCTCCAAAAAATATTATACCTCCTTTCTCGTCAATAAGCATTATTTTTCCTCCAGCCAGAAAGTATGCTTCATAGTGCATGTAATCTTTTTCAAAGGAATCTATCAGTTTGACTAATTTAGGTTCCTTAGACACTTGAAGTAGAGTCCTTACAGATAGTTAAACTTTTCTCTAAAAATGTCTTAGCAGATAAAACCTATGTAAATAGTGTTAAATAACTTAAATCAACTATAGCAATATGCATATACTAGTTTTAGGCGCACATCCAGATGATCCCGATTCAGGAGCAGGTGGGCTCATTGCTCTGCTTACTAAAAGGGGATATAAAGTAACAGCTATTTCGTTTACGAGAGGAGAGCTTACAGGCAGAGCGGAAAGTATTGAAGAAAACGCTAAAGTAAATGAAAAGGAAGCAGTAGAAGCCTTTAAGCTGCTGGGAGCTGACATAGTTTTCCTGAATTTCAAGGACGCCGAAGTATATGCCTCTAAAGAAGCTGTATTTGAGGTAAAGAAAACGTTAAGAGATCTTTCTCCCGATATCATTATCACACACTGGCCCATAGATACTCACTCTGATCACAGAGCAGTAGGAATAATCACGATAAATGTTGTTAGAAGTTTTAGTCCTCAGCCAGCTCTATTCTTCTATGAGGTAATGACGGGGCATCAAACAAAGTGCTTTGTACCAGAAATATACGTTGATGTAACAGAAGTAGCCGAGCTCAAGAAAAGAGCATGCTATATGCATAAAAACTGTTTTCCTCAGAAATGGTATCCTGTTCACGAAAAAATGATGGTTTTCAGAGGAATGGAAGCTGGGGTCAAATATGCTGAAGCATATATTTCGTTCGAAAAATCTTATGCATATAAGCTAATTCAGCTGCTAGAGTTTCAGCATTAAATATACTCATTTAAATTTTGCTGTGTCTTTTTAAAGGGAGCTTAATGGATACTTGGAGACTTAAAACTAATGTACTTGAACCATACTACTTTTCTTACCTAGGTAACGGGTATCTAGGAATACAGACTAGTAAAGATGGTACAGGAGCATATTTTAAGGCAAGAAGCTTTATTGCAGGCGTATATGACGGCGAACACGAGAGAATAGTTGAAATACCGAAGTGGAGCGGAATACTTTTTTCTGCTTCAGATTATCAACCTTTCTCTGATTTAAGTAAAATAAAGAACTATAAACAAATACTAGACTTAAAGAAGGCGGTCCTGTTAACTAAGTATACTTGGCTTAGTCCTCAGGGGTCCGTAGACTTTGATATAGAGTTCTTTGTTTCAAGGGCAGATCCCCATGTGGCGGCGATATCGTATGTTTTTACTCCGCGGCAAAACATTCAGGCTGTTCTAGAGACTTTTCTAGATGCTTCTGGTTTAGAAAACCTAAGGGTTATTGAAAGAGGAGCGGAAGAAAATACTATTTGGCTAGAGGTCGAAACTAGTCTATCTAAAATAAGAATTGCAGAAGTATCTAAAGTAGTCTGCGAGCCTGAGCCATCTGCTGTAAAAGAAGTAGTTGAGGAAAAATCTTCTCGACTAAAGCTGGTTTTTGAAGCCGAGGAGAATAAAAGCTACTGTGTGCGCAAGTATACTGTTTTTTACACAACACTTGACTCAGAGAAGCCTCTTGAAAATGCTTTAAGGAAAGCAGAGGAATGTGGGGCGAAAGGCTACGAGAAGTTGTTCGATGATCACTGCAAAGAATGGGAGAAAATATGGGAAAGAGATATAGAGGTAGATGACCCAATTATTCAGCGCAGAATACGAGCCTGCGTATATCACTTAGTTTCTAGCGTTCGTGAAGGACAAGACCACAGCATACCGCCTATGGGATTATCAAACGACGGCTGGGGAGGACACATATTCTGGGACGCAGACTTCTTCATGTTCCCTGCGCTCATTCTACTATACCCTGAACTAGCTAAAAGCATTGTAGCGTATCGCTGTAGAACACTTGAGGCAGCTAAGGAACACGCTAGGAAACACGGATACGATGGCGCGTGGTACGGCTGGCAGACAGCTAGCTCTGGTAAAGAGGTATCGAGAGGAGGTTACTCGGACGAAATACATATTGTTGGAGACGTCGCGTGGGCACAGTGGCTTTACTACTTGGCTACAGGAGACGAAAAATACTTCAGAAAGTGCGCTGCACCAATTATAATTGAGACTGCGAAATTCTGGGCCAGCAGAGTTGTATATAATGCTGAGAAAGACTGCTACGAAATACTAAAAGTAGTGCCTCCTGATGAATCAGTCTGCGAAAAATGGGGCAAAACAGTAGTAGACAATAGCGCTTTCACAAATGCTATAGCGCAATGGAACATTAAGACTGCTATCAAAGTGTGTGAAAGACTGGGAATAAAATATCCCGAGAAATGGATTGAAATAGCTGAAAAAATGTATATTCCCTTCGATGAAGAAAAGAAAATCATTTTAGAGTACGATGGATACGACGGACACTCTATTAAGCAGCCAGACGTACTCGAAATGATTTTTCCACTAGAATACCCTATGCCTAGAGAAGTTGCCGAAAACAACTTCAAGTACTATATAGATAAGCCCGATAAGGAACTAGGACACAGCTTTTGTCCCTCAATACACGTAGTCGTAGCCTGCAGACTAGGCAAACGCGAAGAAGCCTCAGAGCTTTTCAAAGAATGGGATCCTTTCTTCCTCCTGCCATTCGAAGTAATAAGAGAGATCCTAATGCACGACAAAGGAATAGTCTTCTTGACAAGTACAGCAGGATACTTAATGAACATAATTTATGGCTTCGCCGGAATCAGAATAACGGAGAAAGGACTCGAAGTAAAGCCTCTATTGCCAGAAAACATCTCAAGAATAGTATTCAAGAAACTATTCTTTAGAGGAAAAATATACAGACTCATCGTAGAGAAGAGAGACGGCAGAGATTTTTATGAGCTCCAAGAACTCAAATAAACGATTTTCAGTTCCAACTTGTTATCCGAGAAAATTTTATGTTTGATAAGCAGAATCTCTAAGATCAATGTCGTTATTTCTTCAAGAAAAATTTATAGTACTGTAATACAAAATGTAATACGGTGTCTAAGATTGGTTAGTGTAGTAATTTCTGTTAGGATTCCCAAGGAGCTTAAAGAGAAACTTGAAGAACTCGACATCAATGTCAGTGAAGTTGTTAGAGAATTTCTAAAAGAATATGTTGAAGAAATTGAAATAAAGAGACTTGAAGAAAAATTAAGAAGACTTAGATTACATTTATCAGGAAAAATAGATCCTACTATCGTAGCTAAACTTGTGAGAGAAGACAGGGTTAGAAAATGAAATTCCTTCTTGATGCATCGGTTTTAGTGCCTTTACTACTTGATTACGGTGAAAAACTACTTAGCATAGCCGCTAAAGTGTCGTTGCATATATTAGACCTTACAGTCTATGAGACCGGCAATAGTTTATGGAAAATGTCGACTCTACTGAAAATAATAAGCTTAGAGGACGCTGTAGAGATTACAGAGGTTTTAAAAGATCTCACGAGAAGAAAGCTCATTGAGCCTATTTACTTTAATGAATTAAATTTACTTAGAATTATTGAGCTTGCTGCTAACGAAAACATTACTTTCTATGATTCATCGTATATAGTAGCGTCAGAGAAACTAAATGCAGTACTTGTAACTGAGGACAAAGAGCTCGTTAAAAAAGCAGAAAAATATGTTAATGTAATGACTTATACTCAATTAAAGCAATATTTATCTAACTTAAAATAATATCTATTAAAGTGTCTTACTTCTATTTATATAATGCAGATAGTTTAAAATCTTGGCTGCTATAGTAAGTATTTTGGCAGAAATAGAGTAGCTGAAAAGGACTTGGAATAAAGCTTCTATTGCTAGAAAATATCCCTGAAGATAGCTTTCAAGAAAATATACTTTAGAAGAAGAGTGTACGGCTACATGGATAATCTCAGCGGACAATTCTACATAGTCTACAGAAGAATAAATGTATTTGAAAGTATTCGGTATACATAAAATCGCGTAAGGATACTGGAAATAAGTGTGAGAAGTATTTATAGCTAATACTAGTTAATTAAACCGTATGGGGTCTAGAACAAAAGCGGGAGTGTACATTCCAGCAGATCTTCTACAAGAAGCAGAAAATCTCATGAAAATTCTAAATATTAAAAGTAAGTCTAAGCTTATTCAAGAAGCGCTCAAACTATTTATTTCTGAAAACAAGTGGAGGCTAAAAGGAAGAGCAGTCGGGATAATTGGTGTAGTTTATCAGCATCACGTTAAAGATATAGACCATGAAATAACAGAAGTACAGCATAGACATCTCGATATAGTTGCTAGTACTCTTCACGTACACTTAGACGAAGAAAGATGTATGTTAGCTATAGCTGTTAGAGGAGAAGTAGAGAAAATAACTGAGCTCATAGGAGAACTACTTAACCTGAAGGGAATAGAGGTAGTTAGGCCAATACTTCTCTCTACGGAAAAAGAAGACAAATAACTTATTGCTCGAGAACATTTTCCAATGAAATCTACACTTTGTCTAAAGGCTTTTCTAGCTCTTTCTCAGGAGGAGGCACTAGTACTTCAGCTAAAGCTGATAAAATCATGAGAGCAACTGCTCCTTTAACTGTAATACTGTATTCTCCCCTTTTTCCCATTACAACAAATCTATTTTGAGTAAGTATTCTTAGATGGTGGTAAAGCTGACCTCCCTCAAGTCCTGTAATATCGCTTAGTTCTTTCGAAGTTCTAGATTTCTCGTAAAGTGCTCTGAGAATCTTTACTCTATACTCGTTAGCTAATACTTCAGATACGGAAGATACTCTTCTAGTGTCTACTTTGAGAGCGTCTTTAGGGGAAAGTATTAAATCCCAGCCAAATTTGTCGGTATAGCAAACTAGGCAAATGAATTCTTTTTCATAGATTTTTCCATACTTCTTTAACAGAAGCTCTCTTATCTCCTTATAAGGTGGCTCTTTTGTTGCTTTTTTAGGCACCCCTTCGATTATCTTATTTATAAGCTGCTCTATTTCAGATACTCTTTCTTCTAGCTTACGTAGTCTTTCTTCTACACTCATACTGTATACTGTAATATTGTAAAAATATAAAAAATACTATTTTACAGAAAACTGTAATTATTTGGCTATGATAACCAAATATTTTAAGGGTCTATCTCCAGTATTTCTTATTCCATGGAGCTTATTCGGCGGTATAAAAACTGCTGTAAAAGGCTTTACATCGTATTCTCTATCTTCTATTAATGCTCTGCCTTCTCCTTCAAGTATAAAAAATATTTCTTCGCCATCGTGCCGATGGGGTTCGTGAGGCTTCTGACCAGGCCCTACTACAGATAAATGCATTTTGAGCTTCTTTGCTCCAATTTCTCTACTTACATAGATTTTAACTAAGCCTTCAGGATCTCCTTTTCTTTGTTTAGTTTTAGCTGTTTCCCAGTGTATAACAGACATTGCTATCATTTACTATGCGCTGAATTTTAAATTAAGTGTTAGGGTAGTCGAGTAAATAGTGTATTATATTTAGCTGAGTTTAGTTTAATGTGGCTTCGAGCAGTTTAAATGAAATTATTGTAGATGAAGCTAAAGAATATTGCTGTAAAGCACTAATAGACTTAGGACTATATCCTAACTACTCGATTGAAGTAGGCGATATTAATGGCGACGGCCGTAAGGAAATAGCTGTTCTTTCTACTGCAGGAGATTTGCTTAAAGTATTTGATATCAGTGGGAAGCTTTTATTTGAAAAAAGACTGAAGAGCACGGGTTGCTGGGGAACAACTATATTCGATTTCGCTGACATAGACGGCGATGGCAAAGAGGAGCTACTTCTACCCGAAGGTGTGCCGGGAGACGCTAGAGTAATGGCTTTAGACAAGAACGGTGAAGTAGTTAGGCAGAAAGAGATACACGTAGAGACTACAGATGACTACGGTGTAGCCGTCCCTATGGTAGGAGCCTTTAAGCGCACTGCTGATTCTTACGGTATATGCGTAGCTGTAGCTGGTGGAGCGCTACTCGCTTTCAATGAAGACTTTGAGCTCCTGTGGAGCATTAAGGGGCTTAGAAAAGACTTTGGCCACGAATTTTATTTCCTTAAGTTGCCTGGTGAAGAAAGCGAGCTCGTAGCATTCGTTACAGTAGACCATATTAGGTACGCGTCACCTAAAGTTGAAGGAGAGCTACTTATAGTAAATTCTGAAGGAAAAATAGTTTTCAAGAAAAGAGTAAGAGACCTTATAGACGACACTCACTTCGACGATGTCGCGCTAGACGACTTCCAGGGAGACGGCAAGCCAGAAGTACTCGTTGAAAAAGGCTTTCTCATGGAGTATCCGGGCGGCAAAATAGTATGGGATGTATCACATTTATTTGACCACGGCCAGTGGATAGCTCACATACCTAACCCAGAAGGACCCGGCCGCCTTATTTACATAACAGAGCTGTGGGGCTACCGCGGTAAGAGTAGGCTACTTGGACCAAACGGTGAGACTCTATGGGTGCTGGGAGCACATAGACACACCGTAATAGACTGGGGACTTTATCCAAAATACAAAGTTGTTCCTACTAGAGTTCACGCAGTTGACTGGGCTAACTCAGGGAAATATGAGTTCGTTTTCGGAGAACAAATGGTTCGCCGAAGAGGAGCGCCGCGAATAGACGTTAAACATAGACTGAAGATATTCGTAGTAAATCCATATGAGCTACAAGTAAGAGAAATATACTTCACAGATACTATGCGTAAAGACTTCTTTTACAACGGTGAAGTACGTTCAAGAGTAACAGATATGGACGGTGACGGCCGGCCAGAATATGTTTTCCCTAGGCAGGACGGGAAAGTAATGATTATAGGTAAACGTGTTTAAGCGGCGATATAATGTCGAATAAAATTAAGGTAAAAGTAATACTCCTGGTTATAGACCAGCTTCCAGGACACTGGGCTGAAGGAGTATATGTTGACGAGGAAAAGAGAATACCTCCAGTAAATATTAAAGGCTACTATGAGAGAGGACTAATACCTCATTTTGCAGAACTAATAGACAACGGCCTATGGGTAGTGAGGCCATGGAATAGAGGAGTATGCTGGACTAGACAAGGCATGAGGTATTTAGCTACAGGAAGCTACACTAGACCTCTCTACGATGAAGAATACTGGAGAAATCCTGAAGGCTATAGCAATGAAGAGAAAACAGGGTTCTTCGAGTATGCTAAAGAGTACTATAAGGGTGAGCTTAAGTGCGCTACTTTTGGTGGATGGTATGAAAGAGGCTACTTTTATGTACCTGACACTATTGTTTCTCCTCACTGTACCAAAATATCGATACATAATACAGTCGAGTGGTCTGATCTCTTATTATGGAGAAACTTCATTAAGCCCTACATGGACTTTAATCCCGACTTCAATTTGATGCTAATATATTTCCCTACATTCGATGTAATTAATGGCTGTCCCTCTTATGTCAGAGGACATGGCATTAACCCATTTACGTCAAAGCACTCTTACATGATGCTTCTAGACTATATATTAGGGGAAATAATAGGTTACTTAAAGTCTAGGAAAATGTGGAATCAGACATATATTGTAGTGGCTTCAGACCACGGCTATCACTTAGGCTGTAGTATTGCTCGAAAACAGGGAGCTAGAAGTGTTAACTGGTGCTGTGGACACGACGCACCATTTGACTGCTGTGTATGGGATTTCGAGGAGGATAAGCCTACAGATAAGTACAGCGGTGGAACTAGAAGAATAACATTTATTATATCAGGAGGCGCGCTGCCCGAAGAGTATCGAGGAAAAATAGTGAGGGAAGCAGAAATCATAGACGTTATTCCAACTATAGCAGATATTCTTGAAGTACCTTATAAGTGTGAAGGAAAAAGTATTTTTAAAATGAAGATAGAGGATAGAGAAGACTACTATGACGAAAATTAAACTAGTTGCACTAGATTTAGACGGCACTATGTTAGAGTGGGACAAGACAATATTACCGGAGCTTAGAGAAGCTCTCATAAAGCTCTCTAAGAAGGGAGTAAAGGTAACCACAGCCTCAGGCAGACCTCTTCCTGATCAAGTAAAGTACTTGAATGCTAATAAGCTAGGAGCTTGCGCTGGAGTTCCTCATGCTTTAATAGCTAATGAGCAGGAGATATATTTTCTTGTAGAGAAAGGCTACAGACCTTACCTTGAACACTACCTTAAAATCGAAAGAGAATGGAAACGCCTGCTACCTTCAATAATGAAGCTCCTTGAAGAAACTGAAAAAGAGCTTAAAGAAAGGGGATTTAATGTAAAAATATGGGTTAGCGAGGAAATTGCATGCGAAAGACACTTAGCTGGATTAAAATTCGAGAGCTCAGAAGAAGCTAGATGGGCAGAAAAGTATTTGAATGAAAAAATAAGAGAAAAGTGCTTGAAACTAAAATGTAGTAGAGTATGGGCATTACTTCAAGTAATACTGTCTTCTGCAGGCAAAGGAGAGACTCTTAGAGAACTAGCAGACTACTGGCGTATAGACTACAATGAAGTGCTCTGCGTAGGTGACTGTGTACACGACTTAGATATGCTTGACAGCAAGTACGGCTTTATTCCAGCAACAGTTTCAAATGCAGTAGAGGAAGTAAAAGAAGTGGTCTTAAGGAGAGGGGGTTATGTATCCCCCTTTTCCTGTGGAAAAGGAGTTCTTGATATTCTCAAGAAATATAGATTAATTGAATAAGCAGCTACCTTAATTCAGTCTACTCGGCAAAGATTTAGCTCTATCATTACCTTCAGAGCCATGTTTTCTTCAAGAAGTTTTAAGCATTTATACTTAATCTACTACTAATCTTTACATATAACATATTCAAGTATTAACGACACTTAGCTTCACTGGAAAGCGAATGTATTTTAAATCTTTAGTTATAGAGGATAATGTGTTAAAGTGTGTTTGAGTGAAGTCCATAGTATGGTAAGTGGGGGTAGTTGTGTTAAAATAGGAGCTGTTGCAGATGTTCATCAGGGGCCTCTCGATATCAGAAAGTGGCTCAGAAAGTTTATAGAAGACATGAATAGCGACTTTAACCCAGATATTGTAGTAGAGCTCGGAGACTTTATTGGCTGCAAGAAGCCAGAAGCTTTGAAAGCATTAAAGGAAATAAATGAAGTATATTCTCAGTGCAAAGCTCCAAGATACTACGTTTTTGGAAACCATGATCTAGACGCGTTTACTAGAGAAGAATACACTAGTATAATAGGAATAAATTATTGGTGGAAATCAATAGACGTAAAGTTTCTCCACATAATATTCCTTGATGCAGCATGGGGCCCTAATACTAATAGCGGCGGTCCTACAGGGCACATACCGAGCCAAGAATTAGACTGGCTTCAAGGAGACTTGGAGAAAGTACCTAGAAACAAACCAATAGTAGTTTTTTGTCACTACCCTATAGCGATTTTCTGTAATGAACCTAGAATAGACAATGAAGATGAATTACTCGAATTATTTAGAGACTATAGGCTAGTAGCTACTTTCAGCGGAGACGCACACTACGGCGGATACCGCGAAGAAAACGGAACACACCACATATGCTTACATAGTATGGGCTGGTGGGAACTCGACAAAATTACAGGATCTTATGCTAGAATAACAGTAACACCAAATAAAATAGTAGTAGAGGGAAGAGGGGCTCAGCCAAGCTATATACTTAAAATAAAAAGATAAAATTATTGGCTATTTAATATATGCGTAAACTAATATTGTAGACCGCAATATTATTAGCTTTAAGCCTAGAAAAGTGCCTATAGAGCTTAAGTACATATAGTTCTTCAAAAATTTATATTAAAATAGCAGTATTTGATTTTTATGAATGAAAGTAAAGTATACTTATAGCATATAGATTATCCTGAAGAAGCCAATTTTATTGAAGCTCACTATGTGCTTTTTCTCATAAAATTAGCTGAAAAGAAGCTTGGCGTAAAATACAAGAAAATACTCGACTTAGCGTGCGGCATAGGACGCCATCACAAGTATTGGCGAGAAGAAGGCTTCGAGGTATATGGTGTTGATGTGTCTAAAGAGCTCATTGAGTTAGCCAAAAAGAGGAACAGGGGATTTAAGGAGTACTATGTGGTTAAAGACATGAGAGAAGTGGATTATGTCGAAGAATTTGATGTAGTGGTCTCTTGGTATACTTCATTTGGATATTTTTCACATGAAGAAAACCAAAGAGTTTTATTAAACATTTATAATGCTTTAAAACCCTATGGAATATTTATATTAGATTATCCAATAAAGTTCAGAGAAGGTGTTCATATCATTAAGCATAATGACAATTATTTTGAGTTAGAAGAAGTTAAGAAAGTAAGTGACTATGTTCTCGACCACTATGCAGTACTGTACAAAAAAGTAGACGAGAATTTAGTTAAAGTAGATGAGCTTAAGCTGAGACTCACTATCTATCCTCCTCAAGTGCTTAAGACAATGCTCGAGAAAATAGGATTCAGTATACTACTTGTGTTAACTAGTAGGAGTACAAAGAGAGTTAAGGAGCTTAATTTACTAGACTTAATTGAGGCTGGAGTAAGACGACTAGAGTGGATAGTGTACAAGCCTCGGCAAACATAGTCATTTATACTGTCTTTATTAAAAACTATTGTGGAAATTAAAGTAATGACACTAAATATCTGGGGGTATTCTTCTCCATGGAAAACTAGAAGAGAACTCATTCTAAATGAAATTAAAAAGTATTCTCCTGACATTATTGGCTTACAGGAGGTAACAAGTGACCCTGAGCTAGACGAAGAAGGCAGAAATCAAGCAGAGCAGCTCGCGCACATTCTTCCTGAATATAGAGCTGTGTGCTGCTTAAGAAGGCCTCCTGGAGCAGAGAAAGTTAAAGCAGGTTTAGCTATTTTAAGCAAGTATCCTGTGCTAGAAGTAAGTGAAGAAGATCTAACTTACAGCGCGGAAGTAAATCCTCATCCTAGACCAATTCTAGGAGCAGTTATTGAAGTACAAGGAAAGAAAATATTCTTTGTGACAGTACATTTGTCCACGTACCCGCCAGACAGACTTATCGAAGCTAAAGAGCTAGCGAGTTTCATCAAGAAGTATGGAAAAGAACTACCTACCATTATAGTAGGAGATTTCAATGAAGAGCCTCATGAACCAGTAATACAGTTTATGAAAGGACTAAAAGAAATAAATGAAATAAAACTGAGTTTTAAAGACGCGTGGGAAGAAGCAAGGTCAAGTGAGAAAGGGTATACTTTTAAGCTTCCTGAATCATCTCTGCGGATAGACTATATTTTCGTAGATCCTCGACTTAAAATACTAGACTGTAAAGTTATTTGCAATAAAGCAAACACACAAGGAATATATCCGTCAGACCACGCAGGACTGTTAGCGAGAATAAGCCTAGAGTAGATTATATTAATCTTTTGCAAACTTTGACTTATTGTAATGTCTATGTTTAAGTACTAAGATATATTATAATACTTACTTGAATGTTATATCTACTATTGTCCTCTCAGTCAAATTGAAGCATAAGTAAACTCTATCTCCCATAGCAGTCCATGAACACTTCTCTAAAGGAGGCTTTTCCTTCTTTTTAAGTTTCTTTCCATTGACCTTAATATATTTCACTTCTCTATCTACAGCAAAGCTTATAGTGAAAAGAGGACAGTGGAAGGGACTAGACAAAATTATTCGACTTCCTGCAACTTCAGCTTTCCAAGTTTTACTCGCTGTAAAGTATCTAGCTAGCTCGCTACATTTCATCCAGATAACTTTATTTGCCCACAGGTCTCTTATTCTTGAAGCAAGTTCCTTTAGAGCAAAGAAGCCTACTTTATCGTCTCTACCATGAGAATTATACCAATGAATATGGAAAATAATATATGCTTTATTTTTAAGTAGTTCAGCTAGCCGCCCTTTTTCACCGTCTGCTGTAATCCATTGGTCAGCTAGCCGCTCGGGGTCAGGACCTACAGAGTCTATAGTCTTCTGGTTAATGTATTCTGCTGAGCCGCTAATTATGCTTACAACAGCTTCTTTACTTTCTTCATTGAGGTACATTAGTCTCGGATTTACCGATGAGCCGTCCCAGCCAATGCGCCTCGACTGCATGTGGAGAAAATACCATGTCAGCGTAATATTATTTACTATTTTTTCTGCTTCTAAAATAGCTTTAGCTAAAATACCTTCTACCTCTTTACCAAAGTCACATGGACAGGTAATGCCACTAGCTACAATACCTACATTTCTCAAAACTTGAAGTCCGTGCGCAATATACTTAGTTAAAGTCTTAAGATCCTGTTTATTAGACCACTCCCACTCAGACTCATTTATTAAAGTGCCAGTCTCGATATCTAAAGCTAGAGTATGCGTGAGCAGCTCTGGTGTAATATCAAAGTATTTCATAAGCTCTCCCTTAACAAGAGAAAGAACTTCGAGTAGCTTTTGCGAGGGAATACCCTCAATGCCTTTATCAATTCTACCTAAGACACGATATGTATTGCCTTCAGGTTTAGTTACATAAGGTAATAAAGTGAGCTTTCCGCGGACACCTAAAGCGCCAAGTTTCACTAAGTCTTTGGCAAACTCGTAGCATTTCTCAAACTTGGTGTCCTCTATGGTTCCTCTGCCTTCACCAACGTAACCTATAGACCAATCATCTATAAGCAGCGAAATAGGATTTTTTAAGCAGGGGAGCTCACTTCTGACATCACGTAGTACCCCCACATAAAAAGCTATTCTTAAGTAAAATAAATAGGTAATCTAGTTTGATACATATTAATACTTTTAGAAAGAAGAAGACGTTCTCTCAAACACTAATTAACTTAAAGATTAGTTAAAATATACTTAAACTTGATTATTTCTAACATAATAGTTTATGGAAAGAAAAAATCGTATATTAATTGAATATAAAATAAAATATATTATTTTAAAGAAACGAATACTTTCTATTTTTATTGATTACTCTAATTTAATTTAGGAAAAACTTATATACTTATTAGTCTTTTACTGATTAGAGTGAATTAAATGATAAGTTGGGGAAGAGCATTCGTGTTAGCGATCAAGGCTATAGTATACTCAATACTGTGGTACATTGTAGGAGGAGTACTACTCTTTATCGGAGTAGGCTTAATGGGGACAGCTTACGTACCATTTCTATACAATATTGCTGAAGGCTTAGGAGGATTAGCTTTCATAGTAGGAGTAATAACTGTAATTGTGTCGCTGATTATAATGGGCTTAGGTTCAATAGCGTCTTTAATAAAAGTGTCAGTAGACGAGTTAGGAAGAATAGGATACTATCAGACCACTACGATGTCTCCGCCAGCACCGCAGTATCTTCCTCCACCACAGGAGTATTAAACGGAAGTAACAGCATGCAAATTAATAATGAAATTATAGTTTTTATTTAAATTATTCTTCTTCAATAGCTTTTATTATTTTTTCTATAAGCGGTATAACTTTTTTCAGTTTAACAGCAGAGTCTTTTAATACATCCAAGCCTTCTTCTGTTATTCTATAGATTCTTCTAGCAGGGCCGCTTTCAGGCATTTCCCAAGTAGATGTAATGAAGCCGTTTCTTTCAAGTCTCCTAAGCAGAGTATATATTAGGGGACGAGGAGCATTTATTCCGAATTTTTCTTTAAGATTCTGGTATATTTCGCTCCCGTAAGTAGGCTTCTGTTTAATTAGACACATAATAGCTAGACTAAGTAGTCCTCTTAAAGGGTGATCTGAGACTGTACGTCTAGGATTATGGTGACTGTGATTAAATGTCTCTATGTTACACATAATATCATACCTATATAGAAATCTAATATACAGTTATAAAAGTGTTAGCTAGCTATTTTCACTAATTTAGTGCTTAAAGTAATACCTCTTGGATTAGTCATGGTTGTAAGTGACAAAATTTACTATAGACTTCCTTGATGTAATTTGTCATTTTATAGGAATGAGATATAGTGTTATGAGCTAAGACTAGCGAGCCTTCAATTAGCTTATCTTCAAAAACTTGAGGTAATCAAAGTATTCTTCTTTAAGACCGTCGATAAACAGAAGTGTTATATCTTCTTTAATTGAATACCTTTTAGCGCCACTACAGGTAATTTCACATACGCTACTGAGTTCGAGGTCCTTTAAAATTCTTTTAGCTATTCAATTATATCAGACTTAATGCCAAAAGAATATATCTTTCCTCCAATGTTTTTAGCAGCCTTAGCTAACTATATTGTCGAAAAATCTCTACCAGTACCTACTTCAACAATAACTCTGTTTGGGCTTTTCCGACAACACTTCGACATAGAATATAAAGGAAATAAGCCGTATTATAGTGAACTGTTTTTAGTCCCTGAATAAATGATTCACGATAAACTTCAACTGTTTATTCAAAAATTCTTTATCGTAAGTTTTCTTAGACAACAATACTATACCGTAGTTGAGAGGCAAATAGCTTTAGCATATCTGCTACCACTAATATTTTTGAGTACAGTAGGATCTGGTATAAATTTTAGAAAAAGCATTGCAGAGAACTGCGATCGATTTACCTGACCAGTATTGGATAACTTCTTTAGGAGTAGACCAGCGTCTGAGTAATCTAGATAAATAATGTCAATATCCTTTAAATTACCCTCATTAAAATGTAAGCAAACTTCTGCTTTAACTTTAATATCTTGTAGTACTTTAGTTAATTTAGCTGAGATCTTTTTGTTCAAGGAACCTATTATAGCTATTTTAATTGAGCTAGAGCTCAGCTTATACATAGAGTAAGCTAGTATTTGAGATAACGCTAAAAGATTGTCACAAGAAGCCATATTTTTAAGAAAAATACTAATAATTAATATACTCTTTTTGAACACCGACTTTAATCTAAGTTTTAGAAAAAGCTTCGAGGAGCTAGAAAGAACTACTATAACTCGTCGGAAACTAGTTTACTAATGTTTAAGGTTTCCCTCTATTGTTGGGAATACTTTAGTGTATAGTTCTTTAGCTATTATGTATATTTCTTCGACGATTTTCTCTAAGGCTTTTTCGCCAAATATTTTTGTTGCTTTAGTTGGGTCTCCTAGTGCTCCTTTTCTTGTTTTCCAGTAGCTCCAAGTAGTTAAGAATATTTTACCTGGGGCTGTGAGGTCTGCCGTAAGTATTGTTGAAGGCGGTTTAGATATTTCTTTTACTGCCTTACTTAAATCAACGAGGTTTTCTCTCAGTACGAGCATTAGCGATGTTTCGAGTTCGCCTGCGTGCATTATTCCACCTAACTTGGACTTCCTATATTTTTCGGCTACTGGTTTAGCTAGTGAAAGACACAGGGGTATTAGTGCTACTGGGGCTCCTTTGTCTTCGTATATTTTTCTTAAGGCTACTCTCAGAGCGCCGTAGTTTTGTCCGTGGCCGTTAATAACTAGAATTCTTTTAAACCCATGGTCTATTAGGCTACATAAGTAGTCGTATACCAGGTTAATGAAAGTCTCTATTCTAAGCGATATTGTTCCCGGGTATTTTCTTACATTAGGTGATTCATAGCCGAAGAATATTGTTGGTGCTACGACTACAGGTATCTCTTCTGAGAGTTTTGCTGCGGCTTTCTTGGCTACTTCTTCTACGATAATTGAGTCTGTTGATAGAGGTAAGTGTGGCCCATGTTCTTCAAAAGAGCCTACAGGAACTATTACTAGGCTGTTTTCTTTAACGTGTTTTTTGGCTTCTTCCCAAGTCATTTCCCATAAGAGTATTTTTTTCACGTTTAGATAGTTCTTCGAACAGTAAAATAACTTAGTGTGCTTAATTATATGTACTGAAGCATGTTTAATAGTATGGTGAATAAATGAGCTATGGAAAGAGAATAAGATTGGGGAGAGTACTTGATTTGGAGAACGGTAAGAGTATTATTTTTCCTATAGACCATGGAGGCTACATGGGGCCTATTAAAGGCGTTGAAGACGCGTGGAAAGTTATTGAGCTCGGCGTCAAGTGCGGTGCCGACTCTATTCTTCTGCATAAAGGGCTTTTGAAGAAGTATAGCAGCGAGCTTTCTAAGTGTGCGAAGAAACTAGGTTTCATACTAAGAGTCTCCGGGGCACTCTATGTGCCTCGAGAAACTTCTTTTGAAACAATTATTTCGAGTGTCGAGGAGGCGTTACTGCTCGGAGCCGATGCTGTAGCTTTTACGCTATACGTTGGCGGAGAAAACTACAATGAGGCAATAAAGTTTTTTGGAGAACTAGTCGACGTGTGCGATGCCTGGGGAGTACCTGTACTAGGCGAGTGTCTTCCTACAGAAACTTTAGGTGAAGAAGTAGAGGCAGTAAAAATAGCTATCAGAGTTGGAGCTGAACTAGGAGCCGATATAATTAAAACTATTTACGCCGAGCCCTTCGAAGAAGTTGTCGATGTGTGTCCAGTACCCGTCGTGATAGCGGGCGGCTCGAAGAAAAGCCCCAATTATGTTTTGAAGATGGTGGAGAAAGCTATTGAAGCTGGAGCTGCCGGAGTCTGTATAGGCAGAAACGTGTTTCAGCATGAGCGCCCAGAGCTCATGATGAAGGCTATAAAGGCTATAGTCAAGGACGGTAAGAGCTTTGAGGAAGCACTCGAGATACTCAAGTCAGGCGAGTAGACTAGTATTTCAGTGTTATTTTCTCGAAAACTTTAGTACATAGTTTATCAGTTACAAAGTTTTAAATAAGTGCAGTAGCTAAATCATACGTGGGAATTAAAGTAGCATTTGTTCCTCTTTATCACTCTGATTACCCGTTTGACGTAGCTAAAAGATTCGTTAAAGAGGCTGTCAGTAGGCTTAGAGAAAAAGACATTAATGTTTTGCTGTGTCAAGAAGTCTGTGAAAAAAGCTGTGTAGAAGGAGCAGTGAAGAGTATTACTTCGTATAGACCAGACTCTATTGTATTTTTCGTGGCTACGTGGACTGAGGCTCCAAATGCTGTTTCATTGGCACTGGAGCTTTCTCATTATCCGTTAGTTGTATGGGGTCTAAGAATGTACTATGAAAATGGTAAAAGAGAGTCTACAGGGTCTCTTCCGGGCGCTTCAGTGCTTAAAGCAAGCTTAGAGGCTATTGGGCTTAAACCGTTTTTCGTAGTAGGCATGCCTAATGAACCAGCTACTATTGATAAAGTCTACACTATTTGCTTAGCTTCAAGTGCTGTTAGAAAAATCAGGGAAGCTAAAATAGGGCTTGTAGGCTATGCTTCCATGGGAATGTACACAGCAATGTTTGATCCATTTTCTCTTAGAAAAGTATTTGGAGTAGATGTAGTGCACATAGATACTTCTGAAGTCTTTAAAGAAATGAGTGGAGTTAAGGCAACTGAAGCATCGAGCGTTGCTGATAGTTGGCGTAAGAAGTACTTTATTGAAAGTGATGTGAGTGAAGAAGATTTAGTGAATGCTGCTAAAATCTATATTGCGCTAAGAAATCTTGTTGAAAAATATAAATTATCTTCAATTACAGTCAAGTGTCAGTACGAATTTTCTAAGGACTTGGGTTTCGTACCTTGTGTTCCTCTATCAGTGCTAGCTGACGAGGGAGTAGTTTCTTCCTGTGAAGGTGATGTTCTGCTGACACTTACTATGCTTATGTTACATTACTTGACAAATCAGCCTATTTATTATGGAGACTTAGTAGACATTAGAGGAAACAAGGTCTATTTATCCAGCTGTGGATTTGCTCCACTAACGCTTTCGGCTGAGAAAACAATGGGTATAGGCAGGCACAAGTACTTTTTCAAAGGTCTCAGAAGCGGCATAGTTCTCAAGAAAGGTGAAGTAACTTTAGCTAGAATAGGGCTTGTTGCAGGGGAGTACAGGCTCCATGTCGCGTTAGGTGAAGTAGTGGAGACTGAGCTGAGGCAAAGGCTATTTCCTGCAGCTGAAGTAGAGCTCAAAGGAGATGTCGAGGCTTTTATAGAGAACGTTATGAGTCAGCACTATGCTTTAGCCTACGGAGACTTGAGAAAATATCTCAAGATACTTGCGAGAATTCTTGAATTAAAGTATATTGAGACCTAGACTTCATATTGCTCTAAGCATATTTTCTTAGATAAATCTAAGTAATTTTTGTAAAGCTTTCTATAGATAATGATAAGTTCTTTATTTGGTTTGACTTCTTCTTCAATTGAGACTATTCTCATGGCGTCTTCAATGTTCTTGAATGCTCCTGAGCCTATACCAGCTAAAATACATGCTCCAAGAGGAGCAGTATCTGTTATCTTAGGCTTAAGTACAGGTAGCTCAAATACATTTGCTTTAATTTTTCTCCACAAACGGCTTTTAGCGCCTCCGCCTACGGCTATGACTTTAGAGAGAGGATAACCTAGATTTTTGATAGTTTCCAAATAGTACTTTAGCTCAAAAGCTATGGCCTCCATTATGGCTCTATAAACATGATGAGGCTTGTGGAACAGCATAAGACCTAGTATAGCGCCTCTAGCGTCTGGTGGTACACCGGGCCTAAATGAGCCCGAGAAATAAGGTACTACGCGTACTCCATTAGACCCGGCGGGCACTTTCTCTGCTTCACGTTCAAATTCCTCGTGGGAAAGCTTCCTCCCGGTGAATTCTATAAGCCAGTCTATTAGAGCTCCTGAAGCCGAGAGAGTCCCAAGTAATGTCCACTTACCTGGAAATACGTAATGATATACGAGAAGGCTCACTGGAATTTCTTTAGGGAGTTTTTCTGCAACATAAAGTATTACTCCAGCTGTTCCAGTCGAGTCTATGACTGGCCCCTGACAATATACTCCCGCACCTAGCGCAGCGCAGCATTGATCATGTGCTCCGATAATTACTGGGATCTTTGTGCTTAACCTTAGTTTAGGTGCAATCTCGCTCCTAATATGTCCCACTATTTCATAAGAGTAATGAATTGTAGGCAACAAGTCTGCTTCAACTCCAGTAAATTCTACTAACTCAGAAAACCAGTCTTCTTTCCTTATATCGTAAAGCATACTAAATGAAGCTAAGCTCCTATCTACAGCAATTTTGCCGGTAAGCTTGTATGCTATATAGCTTTGGGGAGAAAAAAGTATTTTCTTTGTTCTTGACAGTAAATCTTTCTTATTTTTCTTTAGCCAAAGTAACTTAGGTGCAGTAAAACCAGGATTAGGTATCATTCCTGTCCTTTGGTGAAGATACTTCAATCCAAAGGCCTCAATTAGTTCGTTTACTTCCTTAAAGCTCCGTTGATCAAGCCAGGAAATAGCATTTGATAAAATACGGCCTTTTTCATCTAGTAGAAGCAGAGTATTTGCTTGACTAGATAGAGCTATAGCAGATACTTTGTATTTTTCGGCTACTTCCCTTAAACACTTACTGAAGGCATTCCACCAGTCTTCCGGATTCTGCTCAACTATGCCCGGGCCTCGGAAAATGAGCCCATATTTCTCTCGAACTACAGTAACTACTCGCCCCTCGTAATCGGTAACGTAAAGTTTCACACCGCTAGTTCCTAGATCAGCTCCGACTAAATATTTCAAATGAATCCCATATAGTAATTTGATGTAATAAACTAAAACTATTTACCTTCAACTATATTCAATATTATGTGAAACAAGTAGCTTTTAGTTATTTTATGTGTACTGCGCTAAAAAGTACTTAATTTCATATTAAATACTAATAATCTACACTACAGTATGTTATCAATAACTATTAAATACTTTAAATAGGAAATTTATTAAATCTATGTAAACGGTAAAAATATAAGTCGCCTTAATGTAAACTATTACTAGAGAAATGAAGCTTAAAGAAGAAATACTGCGTTTACTTAGAGAAGATATAGAATTTAGGTATACTGTGCTAGGATATTTAGGTCTGGATGAAGTAGTAAAGAGTATTCATGATCTACAAAGGCAGGTAGCTGAACAGAGTAAAGCTATATATAATTTGCAAAAACAAGTTTATGAGCACACTAAAATTATCAGTAATCTCCAAAAAGAAGTTGTTAAATATGGAAAATTGCTTGAGAAACATGAAAAGATAATTGAAGAGCTTAAAACTGAAGTAAAAGAGCTAAAAACTGAAGTAAGGGAACTTAAAGGTGATGTTCAGGGGCTTAAAGCGGCTTTTATAGAGCTAAGAAGTGCTATGGGTCTAACACTAGAAGAGTTTAGCAGAAGTTTTCTCAGAGGGCTACTTGAAGCTAGGGGAATTCCTAAAGACAAGTTAAAGCTTGAAAGAAAAGTCTTCAAATTAGATAGTAGAGAAATAGAAATCAATATATTTAATGAGAATCCACTAATAGTAGCTGAAGTGACGGCTGTATTAGAGGATTTAAGCGAATTAGATAAAGTTCTCGAAAGAGTTCTACTTGTTGAAGGGATTTATGGACGCAAACCTGACTATGTATTCCTTATAACGCCTACGATAACGAGAAATTTATCAGAAGAAGTATTTAAAAAAGCTAAAGAATATGGAATTGAAATAATATATGGAAAAATAGCTTAGATTTAACCAGAATATGTTTTATGTCTTAAGTGAATTATGTCACCAAAATAAATTTTCACTAGTTTGCCTTCATCTGTTTTCACTATAAGTAGGCCTTCACTATCTACATCTATTGCTAATCCTTCTACTTTATCTTTCTCGCTCAAATATACTACAACTCTTTTACCGAGAGTACTTGATAGAGATTTCCAGACTTTAATAATATGGTCTACATACCCATAAACTAGCTTAGTGTAAAGTTCTTCCAGTCTTTTCAGTATTGCACGCATTAAAGCTACTCTAGAGACTCTGCGCCCAAGTTCTTGGCTCACAGAAGTAGCTATATCTGCTATTTCTCGAGGAATTTCATTGTTGACATTTACTCCTATTCCAACAAAAGCGTACTTAATTAAGTCAGTTTCAGTAACTGCCTCTACGAGTATACCTGCTGTTTTCTTTTCATCTAAAAGGACGTCGTTAGGCCACTTTAAGCGAGGATTAAGTCCCGTTATATCCATTATTCCTAGTGCTACTGCACAGCCTGTAAGCAGACTGAGGAGAGTTATTTTAGATGGAGGAATAGGAGGCCTTAGTATAATTGTAAACCATAGGCCGCCTGGAGGAGAAATCCAATCTCTACCTAGCCTACCTCTGCCGCAGCTCTGTTTCTCAGCAATCACTATGGTGCCTTCCTCTACACCGGCATTGGCTAGTGAGCGAGCAATATCTTGTGTTGAAGTAGCTTCTTCAAAGTATACTACACGGTATCTAAGTCTTGTAGAGAGGTCTCTCAAATACTCTTCTAAATAGAGTAAATCGTCTGTGTCAATGTAGCAGTAGCCTAAACGAGGATGAGATCTAATAACATGACCCTTTTTCTTTAAATTATTAACGGCTTTACTTACAGCCATTCGTGAAACACCTAGAGCTGAAGCTATTTCAGCTCCACTCACATAACTGCCAGCATTGCTGAGCAAAATATCTAGTACTTTGTCTTCAAGCGGTTTTGGTGAAGACATTTATCTCATTTAACTATACTTAAATTAAATAAAATATTGCTACAGCATATTCTATAAGTGTCTATTTAAGCTCTTATAGATATGGCATGTCACTTGATTGGAGAGCTAGGAGAAAAACCTCCGTCAACATATAGTGAGACTGCAGTTGTGCTCAAGCAAATAGGAGTACTTAAGGAAGATGAAGCTAAATTAATGCAGAAAATTATAGGTTACTAGGAATATCGTTGTTCATGGCTATGCTACTATATCTTTAAGTCTTGTAGAAAAATATTAGCTGAGAGAAAGTATAAAGATATCTTAAAGTTAGCAGAAAATATTCTCCTATATGCTAGAAATAAAAAAGTAGATTGCTAGCGGTTCAATAAATTGTTTTAAGTTTAATTGAGTCAGCAAAGTCAGTAGTGTTATAAACTGATTCTTTTACAGTAAACCATGAACAATAGTAGTAGAGAAAATATTTTCTTACTGATGTTAGCTGGACTTATGTCCGGCTTAACGGCTGTCATGGCCCAGCTGTGTTTCTACTTGGGGCCTATACCGTATACCATGCAAAATTTCGCTATATTTTTATCTGCTTTACTGCTGCCTCCCGAGTATGCTTGTCTCTCACAGATCTTCTACTTAATGTTAATAGCTTTCGGTTTTCCTGTTGCAGCAGGGGCAAGAGGAGGAATACTAGTGCTCATAGGTCCTACAGCAGGCTATCTCTGGGCTTTTCCTCTAGCAGCTTATTTAGCTAGCTGGAGTGCTAGAAGAATAAAGAAACCTAGTGTACTCAAGTTCTGGCTAGTATGTAATACTATGTCTTCTTTGATATACTTGCTCGGAGTAGTATGGCTTTACTACTGGCTTACTGCTGTAGAAGGACCTATTAAAACATGGGCGTTTACTGTAGCTAGCTTACTCAGTATTCCTCATAGCTGCGCGGTCATAGCTATTGTAGTCGGCGCGCTAATTTTTATTCCACAAGACTTTCTTGTAGACCATTTACTAGCAGCAGTAGTTTACACTCATTTGAGAAATATAGTGAAGCATAAAATATAAAATAACTTAATATTCGAGTTTTCTTACAGATATAAATAACTTGAACATAGTTATTTAAACATATAATTCGAGATAAAGCTGTGGCGGGTATAAGTTGGTCTGAAGATAGAGTTTTTCCTAAGTTTAGTGAGCCGAAGCGACTTGAAGTCGTAGACTTAAGAAAAATAGATTTCAGAAAGAACTGGAGGTGGCTTCCTCTACTTATTCTCCAAGGTCTTGTTAATAGAGAAGAGCCTAGAATTTACGTACTGCTTTCGGATAGAGACGCTGATTTACTTAAGTTAATAGAGAAACATGGAATCGAAGTAGCTAAAATAGATTTAGATAAAGTCTTTGAAAAATACTTGAGTTATGCTAAAGGATACATTGTCTTCGACCCTAGTGTACCGGATACACTTAATGTAGCTAACACATTATCAGGACTTATAGATGCTCTAGTAGTGAGTCCTGAGGATAGCGAGTGGGCTGAAAAAAAGGGCTTAAAGCTTCTTGAAGACTTTAGAGGAAGATTCAAAAGCAGACTTGAGGCATATAAGTGGGCTTATAGAAGGCTCTGGCCTAAAGTCAATAAGAGGCTTTTAGCTCCAATGAAGCCTTATTCTGACTCCAGGCTCCTGCAGATAGCTTTTAGAGACTATGTGACAGCAGTAAAGATTTTTGCTCACTACTTAGATCCTAGAATATCTGAGGAAAGAGAGCTTTTCTGTAGACTGCTTAAAGAAATGCCTGATAACTCAGCTGTACTAGGCTGGTATCGTGAAACAGAACATATTACAGTTAGGCTAGCTTCAGAGCACAGAAAATTTGTTGTAGTAATTACTGGCAGTCCTTTCCTAACATCTAATTTAACAGTATGGTCTGGAATTAGAGTAAAGTGTAAATATCCTTTACCACCAATAGACTTCAGTAAACTCGGTAAAGATAAAGTGTACGTGACTTTCTATATGAATGATGGCGACAACATACAGTGGGACTTCATGATGAAGGATTTCTGGGAAGACCCCGATCGAGGCAAAATACCTGTAGCCTGGACTATATCGCCTTTCCTTAAAGAGCTCGCTCCCCTCATAATGAAGTATTACGCTGAGACAGCTAGCAGTCAAGACACTTTTGTGTCAGGGCCTAGTGGAGCAGGATACTGGTATCCTAACGTAAACCCAGACTACATAGACACTTTCCTAAAAATGTCCCGTAAGTACCTCGAGGAGTCGGGCCTAAAGTTCACTGAAATACTGGGAGAATTTCTTGACGGAGAGTCGTTGCCCAAGTATGCGGAAACAGGACTGCTGGCAATTAAGCTGGGCTACCGAGGAATGGATATTTTCCCATATCACTTGAAGGATTCTCCTGTACCAATAATTCCTGGAACAGTAGAGTTTTGGGAAGGCGAAGAAGAAAAAGTCTACGGATGGCTTAAAGCAATAGCAACAGTATACAAGAAGAGGCCACTACACGCGCTAATTATCTGCGTCCCGTGGAGATATAAGAGCCTTAAGCCTCTCAGAATAGTCGCTGATAAACTCTCAGCAGACAGTGACTTTGTTTTAGTAAACTTTCACGAATTCGTAGCAATGCTCAATCCTGTCTACGGTCTAACCTTATGTAAGAGGCTTCTAGAAGAGGCCAAGAAAAGAAATCTGCTTAAGGAAACAATAAGCGAGGCAGAAAGCTACATCAGTAAGGCTGAAGAACTCTGTCTAAAGAAAAAGTGGAGAGAAGCTTTGAATCAATTAAACAAAATATACAGAATGCTAGGTTCAAAATATCCTCTATAAGATAGAGTCGTCAATCGCAAGATTTTTATACTCTAGAGTATAATACTCTTGAGTATAATACTTATGAGTATAATATTCGTTGACAGAGAAGAAGAGCTAAAAAGTTTAGAAGAAGTCTATAGCAGTGGAAAATCTGCTCTAGTAATCATATATGGAAGAAGACGAATAGGGAAAACATTTTTAATAAACTTTTTTGCTAGAAGCCGAGACTCCATTTACTTGATAGTAAACTACGAAGATAGAGAACTAGCACTACGCGACCTTACCAGACAGTTTTTAAGGCAAGTAAAGATGCCTTACAAGCCATTAGTCGAGAGTTTCACAGATCTCTACAAGCTCTTCCCAGTATCAGGGGTGAGAATCATTGTAATAGACGAGTTTCAAAGACTATGGGGCACAGGAGGTGTGACAGAGCTTCAAAGCATATGGGACAGCGAGCTCTCTAAAAGAAACATTGTTTTAATACTAGCTGGATCAGCCGTAGGAATGATTGATAAAATAGGTTTATCTTACGAAGCTCCGCTTTACGGCAGGGCCTCAAAAATAATAAAATTAAAGGAGCTAGACTACCGGAGCGCAAGAGTCTTTATGCAAAACTTCTCGCCTGTAGATAAAGTTAGATGTTACTCTATATTCGGAGGAGTACCGGGCTACTTAGCACTACTGGATAATAAAGTCAGCTTAATGGAAAATGTCGAAAACCTAATTTTAAAAACAGGAGCACCTCTCAGAGAAGAACCCTTTAACCTCTTAGCAATGGAGCTGAGAGAACCTTCACGCTACATGAGAATACTCGAAGTAATGGCAGAAGGAGCAACAAAACTTGGCGAAATAGCAGACAAAGCTGGAGTAAAAATTAATGAGGTAAGCAAGTACATAAGAGTACTTCAAAAAAAATTAGACCTCATCGAGAAAAAGTATCCATTAATGGAAGAAGGCAGAAAAGGTAAAGCAAGATACTATATTCGCGACAACTTTTTCCAGTTCTGGTTCAAGTTTATTAGACCAAATATACCTCTCTTAGAGTTAGGTCTACATAAAAGAGTACTAAATGAAATAAAGGAAAAAATAGATAAACATGCTTCAACAACATTCGAAAAAATAGCTCTCCAACATATGGCTCTACAAGCAAAAAAAGGCAAAATGCCGTTCACCAAAATAGGCAAATGGTGGAACAGCGAAACAGAAATAGACATAGTGGCAGTCGATGAAAAGAATAGAAAAGTATACTTTGTTGAAGTAAAGTGGACAAACAAGCCAGTAGACAAAAAAGTACTTTATTCCCTCATATCAAAGTCAGAAAACTTCAAGTGGAAAAAGAAAGAAAGAGAAAACACATACATAATATACTCTAAAACAGGCTTTACTTTCAAAGAAGAAGAAAACGTAATACTATATTCGCTAAAAGACATAGAAAAAGACTTCGATAAAGAAAAACCTCTAGTAAAGCAGTTCAGCATTCAAGTTAACTAAAATAATTCTACAAGCTAGGCTAAAAGTAGGCAGGTTCTTTAATACGCTAAAATAGTATAGAATATGCCCGATACATTCACTCACGCTACTTTAGGGCTAGTAGCAGGAGTTTTAGTAAGCAGAAACCCACTGACATGGATTATAGCAGTACTCTTATCAGAAATACCTGACATAGACGCATTTACTCTAAAACATAGAGCCATTAGCCACTCGATCATAGTACTCTTTCCAGCAGCAATACTCCTATCAATAGTACTCGAAAACATAGGCTTCAGCACAACACAAGCAGTACTGCTAGCAGTTCTTCCTCTCCTACATATAGCAATAGACTCTACGACAGGCGGACCACCAGTAAAAATCTTATGGCCAATATCATCTAAAGGAGTACAGCTAGCCAGTAAAGTAGACATAGTTATAGAAAAATTAATTGTAGTAAGTCCCTACAGCTACTACAAAGAAGTCATTAGAGTAAATCTAGTACTCTTCATATGCATACTATTGCTGACCCTACTCACTCTTCTTCATAATTTTCCTAAGTAATAAAGCTATAAAAAGCACTAAAATAAGTACAGCAATTAACTCCCTGTATTCAAGTACTTATTCAAGCAAACTAGGAGGCAAAACAACTTCCACTATAACTGTAGCTTTACAGGAATAGTAATTTACACTACCATTCGCAATTAATATATTCCGTTCAATCCCTATAGCAAGTGTCTACTGCAGACCACATAATTCTAGAAGGAAAATATGCAGAACTCTATCCTCGACTTGAAGAAATAGCTCTAAAGGAAATAAAAATACTCGAAAATAAATTAAAAATAAAAATAACTCTATACTCTTCTCTAAAAAACTTAAAGTACTTTGCATATAGAGTAAATAAAGGAAAAATAGAGACAACAGACAAAGAAATAGTACTAGAGTTCACTGAGAATAATGAGCCACAGCACTATGAAGTAGAAGTTAAAGCAGTAGCAGACGCAAAAGAAACAGAATTCAAGAAAATAAAAATAGGATTCTATCCTCATGAATTTTACTCAAAGAAAGGAAGAACAGTAGAAGTCTCATGGATAATTGTAGAAGAAACAGAAATACCATACATGCCTATACTTGTCGAAGAATGGATGGCTTATAAAGTACCACTGGAAGACAAAGAAATAATTCGAGAAAAATGGGGACACTTAGTAGAAAATTCTGACAACATGTACTCTGCGGCTAAAAACATAGCTAAAAGCATTATAAAAGAACTTGAGCCACATAGAGGAATACCTTCTGACACTATGGAGAACTTAAACCCGCTGAAACAGTACTTTAGAGCAGTAAATGGAGAAGACAGAGTATGGTGCAGTAACATCGCAGAAATATACTCCTACATATGCTGTGCACTAAATATTCCTTGTAGAAAAATAATAGTTAGAAACATGCTGTACAAAGACGAAGAAAAGGGCCTACTAGTGTCTCCAGCACACACTACAACAGAAGTTTTCTGCAAAGACTTTAACAAATGGATATGGATCGATCCAACACAGTATACTTTAGGAGTACTAGATTCTAGTGAAAATCCTTTAAATCTCGTAGAACTTCACTGGCATTTAAGCTACCTTAAAGACTACAGTACTTTAAAGATAGTAGAGTACAGTGTAAAGGAAGACAAGGAGAGAATAGTCTCCTTTAAAGAGTCCCGTCGGGCAAAATCAGTACTCTACTACTTTGCAAGAGACCAAGTACTTGAGTACCTTAAAAGAAGCTAATTCTTTCATTAATTTTACTGACACTTGGCAAAGATATATTACCGTGTTGAATACTTAGACTATAGTGGCCTAAATTGATAGACAAAAGACTCGTTAAGCGAAGACTAGATGAAATAAATGAGGCACTGCAGTACATTGAAGAAATAATCAAAGAAAATGAAGAAGACTTTATTAAGGATTATAAGTCTCGCTTTACCTTAAGACACCTCATATTAATTGTAGTCGAGTCAGCAGTATCCATAGCTATGCACATACTCTCTGAGGCTTTCAATGAGAATGTCGAGAGCTACGGAGAAGCATTCATTAAACTTGCATATCACGGAGTACTAAGCTTAAATGTGGCCAAAGAAATGGCTTCGCTCGCTAGACTGAGAAACCTTATTGTCCACAGATACTGGCTAATAGATGATTCTAGAATATATCAGGAAGCAAAAAACACAGGTATCTCAGTTATTAAAAAGTTTGTAAAAGAGTTGGTGAATTACCTTGAAGGATATTAAGTACTATGAGGCTACAGCTGAAAAGAAAAGAGTCTTAGTTAAACGTATTAAAGAAGTTCTCTCAAAGGAAGAAAAAGTACTCTTGGCGATTATCTACGGAAGCTTCACACGAAGAAGTTTTTTCAGAGATATCGATATAGCAGTATACGCAGGAGAACTAGTTGATGATTTCTTACGTTTTGAAACAGAGCTTTGCTTAAAGCTCACTAAAGCCACCGGAGTACAAGTAGACGTTAGAGCAGTAGACGAGGCACCAGCATGGTTCAAACTAAAAGTAGCATGTGAAGGCACAGTAATATATGAAAAATTTCCAGGAGCCTATAGTCTCTTTCTCAAAGAAGCTGTAGGCGAATACCAAGATATTCAACTAAAATACAAATACATTAAACCGAGGTGCTAGACTCAACTTTACTATAAGCTTTATTAACTACTTTCAGTACTTTTGCTGCATCTTCGAGGCAGGCTACAGGCTTGTCTCCTCTTTTAAACCTATTAATAGTTTCTTCAACGAATTTAAAGTACTCGTTTTCTTTTACATCAATTACTTCTTTTTCTTTACCGAGACACTTAATTAGCTTTTTCTCAGACAAAATAATTCTGCCTGAAGTACCGATAATAGAGAAATATTCTTCTGCCTTGCGGCAGGGAGTATAAGCTACCTCCACTACGCTATGTGTCTTGGCTGTTTTGAGGACTACTAAAGCGTACTCTTCTACACTGAGACCATATATTTCGCTTAGTACAAGGGAGTACTCTACTTCGGCTTCTTCTCCCGTCAAATAATGTACTAGATCTATGTAGTGTACGCCGAGATTTATTAAACAGCCCCCGCCAGCGAGCTTTTTCTCGAGCATCCATGGGCACTTCCACTCAATATATCGGCTAGGGGGACCTGTAACGTACTTAAAGTACATATACTTCACTTCACCTATTTTATTCAAAGAATCTAGTATCTCTTTTACCTTAATAGATATTCTTTTAACAAAAGATACGCTTGCAAAAAGTTTTTTCTCGCAAGCTTTTTCTGCTAATTTCTCTACAGCCCTATAGTCTACTCCACAGGGCTTCTCAGTATTAAAAGGTATTTCACAATCTATTAAAGTCTCTATTATCTCAGGCATGTCTATGTGTCTCCCAAAAGAGAACACAAAATCTAGGTCTTCTTTCTCGAGCATTTCTCTGTAGTCAGTATAGTAACGACACTTTACTTTCTCTGCTACCTTTTTAGCGATAGCTTCATCTCTATCAGAAATAGCCACAATGTTTTCTCCGAGATCCAATAGGGCGTCAATATACATGCCGGAGTGCCAGTGACTTACTTCAATTAAGCCTATTTTCACTAAACTTCACCTAAAGCATTTTACTCACAAGACTATAATACACTTGTCTAGCTTAATTAAGAAGTGTTAAATATATTCGAGGAGCATTTTACTTGTGGACAGAAAGTATATTGTGAAAAAGTTTAGTGAAATTCCTGTAGAAAGAAGTAGTTGTGGTTATCGAAGAAAACTTCTCGGCTATGAAGAAGGAGAAGTTGCCTCAGTACACCTAGTAGACATTAGTGAGGCCAAACGGCATTATCATAAGAAGACTACAGAGTTTTATTTCATTGTCAAAGGTAGCGGCGAAATGGAGCTTGATGGTGAAACAATACATGTAGAGGAAGGAGATCTTATAGTAATAAAGCCTGGTTGTAGGCACCGTGCTGTAGGTAATATGCGGGCATTAATAATAGGCATACCGCCTTTCACTGAAGAAGACATGTATTACGACTAAATTTCTAAACAATACTATAGTTCGAGTTTTCTGAGTGATAAGTATGTTCAGGAAATATGGATTAGTTCCCGCTATAGTCACTCCAATGGACAGCAGATTTGAAGTAGACTTAGATCAGCTCGAAAACTATGTTAAGTGGATACTAAAATACGATGTAGCAGGCCTCGCTGTAAACGTTGATACAGGCGAAGGCCCTAGCCTAACTCCCGAAGAGAAAATAAAGATACTCGAAACAGTCTCCAGCATTGTTAAAGGCAGAGTACCCATTATCGCGGGACTACAGGCAATAAACACTATGAGCGCCGTAAAAAGGGCCATTGAAGCCAAAAACGCTGGAGCAAACGCACTTCTAGTGTTCCCTCACTCAGCGTTTATAGGCGAGCCCAATGTAGACGTGGTCTACGAGTACTACAGAGAAGTATACGAGAAAGCCCAAATACCTCTAGTCGCCTTCCAGCTTCAGCCAGCTCTAGGAGGAGTTATTTTCGGCGAAGAAACTTTAATGAAACTCGCTGAATTAGAGGGAGTAGTAGCAATAAAAGAAGCTTCATTCGACGCCAAAAAATTCATCGACACTGTCCGCATTCTAAGGAAAGCCAAAAGAAAAATCTTCATTTTCACGGGAAACGACAACTTCATCTACGAGTCACTTGTGCTTGGAGCAGACGGAGGACTACTAGGATTCGGCACTATAGCTGTAGACAAGCAGGTAGAAATGTTCAGGCTTGTCGGAGAGAAAAAGTACGAAGAAGCAGAAGAATTATGGGAAGAGCTCCTACCGCTAGTAGAAGTAATTTTTGCTCCTCCAGTAAGAAACTATAAGACTAGAATAAAGGAAGCACTCGTCATGATGGGTGTCCTCGAAACAGCCTACGTAAGACCTCCTCTCAGACCTATATCTAGCGAAGAGAAAGAAAAATTAAGAAAAGCGCTCAAAGACCTAGGCATGCTCTAAGGGGTTTCCAATGAAAGTAGATCTCTCCGTAGAAATAGCTGGTATTGTACTCGAAAACCCATTAATAGTGGCTTCAGGTACTCCTACTAGGACAGCCGAGCACATAATCAAATGCTATGAAGCAGGAGCAGCAGGCGCAGTCACCAAGACTATAACTTACGCCGAAATACATAGAGCTCAGCCTAAGCCGAGAATGCATGTAATATATCCGCTTAACGCAATTAAAGGAGGCTACTTTTCATTCTATTCCATTGAATTAATGTCGGAGATCGAGCCAGAAAAATGGGTTAATGAAATAAAGAAAGTTAAAGAAAAGTATCCAGACAGACTACTCGTAGCCAGCATCGCGGGAAGAAGCCTCGAAGAATGGGAGAAGCTAGCCAGACTCGTCGATGAAGCAGGAGCAGACGCAATAGAACTAAACTTGTCTTGCCCCCACGTAGAGAAAGAAGAGTTCATGGGTAAGGCGGCTGCCAAGAAAACAGACATCATATACAATATAGTCAAAACAGTGAAGAAGGCGGCCAGCATCCCCGTAATAGGCAAACTCACGCCACAAGGAGCCAACCCCCTAGAACTAGCCAAAACAATGCACTCTGCTAGAGTAGACGCAGTAGTATCTACTGCGAGATTTCAGGGCCTAGTACTAGACTTAAATTCACTAGAACCCATTCTGTGGAAAAGCTTCGGAGGCTACGGAGGCCCATGGCAAGTACCCATAAGCCTAGCCTGGACAGCCCACATAGCACTAGAGCTACCCGACTTAACAGTAATAGGTTCAGGCGGAATACACTCAGGAAAAGACGCAGCAGCATTCATAGCAGTAGGCGCATCGGCATTCCAAGTATGCACAGCAGTCATAGTTAAATCCTACAGTATAATAAAGCAAATACTAAAAGAACTCGCCGACTGGATGACAGAAAAAGGCTACATGAAAATAGAAGACTTCAAAGGAAAAGCACTCCCCAAAATCAAGAGCCTAGAAGAACTCAATAGAAAGAAAATTTACAGAATAGAAGTAGACGAAAACAAGTGCTCGGGCTGCGGAATATGTGCAGAAAGATGTTTCTACGGCGCAATAATAGTAAAGAAAGGAAAACCTGAAATAAACTACAACCTATGTGATAACTGCGGACTGTGTGTAGCAATATGTCCTAACAGAGCACTAAAAATAAAGAAAGCACATTAATAAACTCTAAGGACTTGAATAGAATAAAAATATATATCAGAGTACACGGTAATATACCTAGGTACACATATGAAAACAGTCACTATTAAAGTGCGGGAAGAAATATACAAGTTAGCAGAAGACATGATTAAGCTAGGTTTAGCCGAAAACCGCAATCAAGCTTTCAACAAAATACTCGAACTAGGCTATAAAAAAGCATTACTACTTGTAGAGAAAAAGAAAAAAGTATTAAATTTAGTAGAAAAATTCATGAAAGAAGGTTTACCTTACACAGATCTACCAACATCACTTGACGCTATAAGGGATCGAGAGTGAGCACTTACATAGATACTAATGTTTTAATAGCATATATTAACCCTAAAGATCCTAATCATATTAAAGCAAAAGAAATAATCGAAAATACAATAAGCAAAGTAGTTTCTCAAATAGCAGTATTAGAATTATTTTCAGTGTATTCAAGAAATATGGATTTAACAGATATTGAGCTGGAAGCATTAGTAAATTACATTCTTAAGAAGAGCTCTGTGTTAGTCAAAAATGTAGACTGGAAAATACTCTATGAGTATTCACTATCATATGCAAATAAACTAAAGCTTAAAACTCTAGACTTACTTCACACAATAGCAGCATATCTACTAAATACAGATACAATAGCAACTTTTGATAAAGATATAGCGTATAGAGAGAAACAAATAAATAAAGCACTAGGATTAAAAGTGTATTGCCCTTTATTACAGAAATAATCTGTTACTTAGATTAAACTAATTTTTAGTAACAACAGTTACAGCTAAATCAATTTTCTCATCATACAGTTCACGAAATCTCACAAAACCAACAGCCACACACTCCAACTTAACCCCAGCATAGCACCCAATAGTACTGTTAAGATTTTCAGATATAAAGGAGCATATAGAGTCAGCATAATTTTTAGTACTGACTTTCTATATAAAAAAGCAAATATTTCCATCAGTGTTTTAGGGAAAAAATATGTTTACACACCTGTTTTAAATAGAAATTTTATTTTCTATAGTATTGGAGAGTATCCTGGAGAAAAAATCTATGTTAAAGTTGTAGATGAACAACAGAAACCCATATGTGGTGCAGTAGTTTTTTCAACTAATTTTTACAGTATTGGTCCTCTATTTAGAGAAGTTATTTTTTCTTTAACTAATAGTAGCGGTATAGCCTGTGTTCCAAGAGAAGGTAAATATATTGTTGCCTTTAAAGACTTCAAGAACACAACATTTATTGATTTGCTTTCTGCAGAATATATTGAATCTTATAAAAGTAAATATAAAATACTAGTGTTAAAGAGAGTAGGTCATATTTTTAGTTGGCTTGAGAGTCCTTATGTTGTTGATCCGAAAACTCTGAGAGAAGTAGAACCTATATGGCTTAATATGTACGCTGTTGGAGTGTATTATATTCGTGTAGGGGACTTTATTTTAACTAACTGTGGTAAAGGATATGTCGTAAAAATGGGTAAAGGTATTGTTTTTGAGGAGAAATATGAATTTTATAAAAATTTAATTTATTTAAAACAACTTGAAATAGCAGAATATAAGAGTTTATTAAACAAAGGTTTTTACGAAGGCATTGTCCTAAGCGAAGTTAATGTTACTTTAGATAAGTGTAGTCACTTGCTCAGTAAACTATATGAGTACCTATTGTTTAGAGACTATAATGAGCTGTCATTTAAATATAACGTTATATTAAATGATTTAAACAGTGTTAAATATATTTTAATGCTCTATATAGAGAGCTTACCTGTAACTAATGTCATTGTAACAATAATTATTATGATTTTCTGTCTAATTGTATCAGGTTTTATTTTAAGTAGTAAGAATCATGCATTAAGAACTATTGTTTCTATAAGCTGTTTTACAGCGATCATGTTTTTACTTCATTTAACTCATCCTGGATTTAAGACTCAAGTTCTTCCTAAAGTATCATTTCAAGAATTCCTTATTATTTCCTTAAGCTTAGCACTCATTGTTTCAATTCTTTTATTCAAGATCTCTTCTCGACTTGAAGGAAGGCTTGCAGTACTTGCTTTTGAGGTTAGTTTAAGGAATATTCGTAGGAGGAGGTTTAGATCTACGCTGTTTTTGTTTAGTGTTGCTGCTATGGTGTTTTCTTTAGTATTGTTTTCTTCTATTTCAGTGGTAGTATTTAATTTCAGGAGTCTTGTAGGCTTTGATACTAATGCTGTTTCGACGGGTGTTGTTCTTCACTTGAGGTACTTAAAGGACTATGAGAAAATCGTTGTGTTTAAGGCAGTGGAGTTTGTTGCGAGAAACTATACTGTAGTCTATAGAGTTATGAGCCTTAAGCCTAGTGCTTACTGCTACATAGACCGTGTAAGGGACTGGGAAGGGTACTTGTGTCTACTGTGTAGGGGTAGTCGCTGTGTTAAGGTTAGAGGTGTTTTAGGTATTGTGCCTTCTCTTGAAGAAAAGCTGACTATTTTGCCTAAAATTGTTGTTAAGGGTAGGTTTCTGCGAGACAATGATACTTACGGTGTTCTAGTTAGTTTATCTTATGCTAAGAGACTTGGTCTTAAAGTAGGTGATGTTATTAAGTTTAAAGGCTATGAATTAAAAGTAGTCGGTATTTTTGATGAGAGACTTTATGCGCAGGTAAAAGATCTTGATGGAATGATTCTTAGGCCATGGAATAAGTTTAGCTGTGGAACAATTACTGTAGATTCAAGAGCTACTAGCCCTGAGGGAGTACTTATTGTCCATGAAAACTTCGCGAAAAAACTTGACGTATGCTATATTGATAAAGTGATTATAGTGACTAAGAGTGCTGAAGAGGCTCTTGAAGTAGCTTCACGGCTTCTTCCAGTGCTTCCTCCGCGTGTAGTGCCTTTTGTTTGTCTTGGAGGCGAAGCATACATTATTTCAAGAAGCCATTCCTTTAATATTAAGGGTGCTGAAACACTAATACTGCTGGCTATAGGATCTCTAATAGTAATCAACTTAATGCTAGCTGAAGTCTATGATAGGTCTCGTGAAATAGAAATATATACTGCCATCGGAATAAATCCCCTCTAAGTAGCCTTAATTTTCTTAACACAGTCCATTATTCTAGCTTTTAGTGGAGGAGGCTTAGGCTACATAGCTAGCGTATTAACAGTACTTATTCTCAAAACAGTTTACTCAAGTTACTCAGTAAACATTATTCCAGTGTGGTCTGTTACAGCACTAACTACAGTAATAGCTGTGTGCCTAGCTTCAACCACTATTCCGGCTCGCAGAGCTTCACTAAAAGTAGTCCCAAGCTTTATGAGAAAATGGAAACTAAAGTTCAAGAAAGGTGTCTACGAAGAGACTCTGCCTTTCAAAATACCTGTAAGTAAAGCAAATATAATCATATCGAGTATATGCAGTAAAATAAAGTCTAAGTACTCTTACTATGGTTTAACTAGAATAGAAGAAGAGAAAATTAGTGAAGAAAAAACCACAGACAGTGTAGTCAAGAAAATATCTTATAAAATAAGCTTTACTAGTGGAGTACTTTTCGCACAAGTAGTTCAAGTAGACTTTATTTTCGAGAAAAAACTCGACAGAGACTATTATACTTTAAAGCTTAAAGTAAAGTCTCTCGCAAAAACCTACAAATATAAAGAAGAACTCTACCACTTAATAGACGATATAAGAAAAACATGTCTAGAAATATGTTCTGGAAGCTTAAAATAATCTCTAAAGCATTGTCTTAAAGACTATTTCATATACTTTAATCTCTCTTTAGGCTTTAATGTACGCCAAAGTAATAGTTGTTTTCTTAAGTGGTCTATAAACCTCTTATGGGAGCTTACCCATATGTAGCGTTTACCTGTTTTGAGTACGGATAGTACTCCGAAAACTATTTTGTCTTTCTCCTGTCTACCTATTACTTCAACGTACTCTGATATTCCTGCGTCGTAGGGAGCTAGCTGTATAGTTAAAGCCAATACTAATGAACTGTCTTTAGTTTTCAGTACTGGTTTCTCTACGACAATAAAGTCTCTTGTATAAACTTTCTCGAAGTACTCAGCTAAATAATTGAGTACTCCTAAACACTCTTCTCTACTACCTACTCTGAAAGGTAATGGAATATACCACTCATTGCCGAGAGGCTTAGTTGTTATCTCCCATTTTCTTTTAAGTGAAGGCGTAATAGTCTTGAAGACCGAGAGAGCGGGATAGACGCTTGAAGCCAGTGTAGCAGCAATAGAGAAAATTATGGCTAGAGGAAGATAGGGTGAAGAAACGTCTAGTGGAAGACTGTACCCGAAGATTCTCGCAACTAGGCTAACGCATGCCGCCGTAATGTAGCCTAACATAACTCCTACTACTGAGTACACTAAGCCTTCGCTTAAAGCCATAAAAGCAACTCCGCTAGGCGAAAGCCCCAAGGAAGAACATATTGTGTACTCTCTTCTTCTCTCAAAGGTTGACCCAAGTATAGTGTTTGATAAAACTAAGCATGAAATTATTAAAGGCACTAAAATATTTTCAAGTCCCTGAAGCTCGTAGCCTTTAATAGGAATTAGCTCCCAGCATTCTTCACCGTCACTGTAGTAAATATGGTAAAGTCCACTTATTTGCTGAGAAATTTCCATAACATCTTCCATTAACTCTTCTTCACTTCTCTCCGGTACTACAAGAATAGAGGAAATGCCTCCCCCTAGCTTCAATAAAGTATCGTAGGGTACTATTGCGACAAAACTTTTTTCCTGAATGATACCCGACCGAGTAATGAAAACTGGTGTAAGTAAGTAGCCATCAATATCATATAGTCGGGCAAATGCATCATCAGAGAAAACTCCTATGACAACAAAATCTTCACCATTAATAGTAACTACATCTCCAATACTTACCTTTAGTGCTTCCTGTAGAGATCTTGAAATGAACACCGTGTGAGATCCTTCAGGAAGCATACCCACGAAAAGGTTCTGTAAAATAGGATCGTCGCTTTTAAGCCCTATAACTCCTCCAAGAACATCAATCTTTCTACCCGTGCTTTTAGCCAAAAATACTACAGAGCCCCCTATTCTAGCCCTAGGATATATTCTAGCTCTATTGCCTAAAACGCACTCAATATACTCAGCTAAAGGCGAAGGAATAGGGTATGCTCTTATACCTTCAAAGGCATCTATCATAGGCTCTTTCACCAAAAAGCCCGCATAAAGCGGAGAAGGTGCTTCTATCTTTTTAAATACTACAATATCGCGAAATCTCCACGAAATAATTAATGTAATTGAAGATACTAGCAAAACTACTGTTAAAGCAGTAAGAGCTGTTCTCAAAGGCCTCTTCTTCATATTTCTTACACTAAGACTGAATGATGCAAAGAAGATCCCTTTATAGGCTGTTTCAATAAAGTGTTTACCAGCAAGTTTTTCTCTTATTTTAATTAAAGTACTATAGTTCTCAAAAACTAAGTATAAGAGAGATAAAATTGAAGTAAATAAAGATAGCGAAGAAGCAAACAATAGTACTAAATTGGAGTGTATTCTAAAGCCAGGATGAAGTACTATTAGAGCAGCTGCAGTAGAAGCAGAAATAATTAGAACATACAGCATTTTTCTGGTTCCTCGTACTTCAAACAATAATTCGCATAGTACTATAGAAAACGGCAGTAAAATACATACTAAAACAATATTCATGTTGCTAATACTCATATATACTTCTTCTAAAGTATAATATGATTTTATAGCATAGTAAAGGGAACGATAAGCTATAAAAACATATTCGCTATAAGTTTTTTCATTTAAATACTTAGAGTATTTTTCATGTTCCTTTAAGGCTTTTTCAAAATATTCTTTTGAGGAACCCAGTGAGCCGGATAGAGTAGGGTCTTCTGCTAAAGGCTTTAGTAGACTATTAGCTGCTTTAATAATTTCTTCTGCTAGCCGGTATATTGGAATACTTTTTTCTTCTCCTGTCCTTAAAATAATGTTAGGAACTAAAGCGAGAGGCTTTTTGGTTATTTTATCTCTGAGCACTATATCAAAGCAAGTATTGCTAGGCAGTATTAGAATAGCTACTTGAGTATATTTGTTTCCTGTAAATACTTCAAAAAGATTTAGAGCATCTACCATTTTATTTTTACTTTTTTCAAAAATTTCTATACCTAGTTGAATAGCCCGAAAAGTATGGAAATCAAGTACTGGCTCTTCTATTATGAGTGTGCTGCAGGGCACTAACTCTAATATAATTTCTCTTTTCCCTAAATAAACTTCCAAGGGAAGTCTTATTCGTATTTCCTTGGAAGCATAGATTATCTTACTGGAATTTAAAGTGAAGGCATAAAGTCTGTATACATGAAAACCTACACCCCATGAAGACGATCTCAGGCCATAGATTTCAAAAAATCCTTCTTTACTTACTTTGTATACGAAAAGGTTGTTTAAGTAATCTGTCACGATGATTAGAGTCGATGAGCTGTTGATGTGAGGCTGAATTTTACCTTTAACTGTAGACATACACCATCGTGAGAAAACTGTATGACTAAATACTCTCGAAGATTTTTCACTTAAATCATTTACAAGAGAGAAGATTATGTAAAATGATACTTCAAGTTGAGGCCTCACTTTAGTTAAATCAATTTTGCCTAAAACATCTAATGGAGTACCATAGCTGCTTTTAGGTGAATAAAACGTCAAAGCAGGTATTCCTTCGATATTAAATACTTCGCCTAAATGGCGGCAAGAAGCATATTTCAAAATAATATTTTTCTGTTTTGCATAGTAGTATGATGGAGCTATAACCACAGAGTATTTTTTACCGAGTACAGTGTATTTCTTCGTATACTTGTCATAGTTTCCTATAGTAGCTATATAGTTTAATAGACTATCAAAAGCTTTAAGCAAAGGAGATCTATGTAAATCGTATGTACCATAAAGAAGGCCTTGAATAAGTACACGTATCTGGCTAGATTCTCCCGATAAATCTAGAACAAAAGCTACTCTAGGCCTATATCCTTCCTCAAGCAGAGCATTAAACTCCGGCGAATAGAACCAAGTTCGCGCACCAAGCATACTTAAAGCAGAGCCCGAGAAGAAAGCCAGCAAAACAGTTCTTGCGGGTCTATTTCCCTTAAGTATTCGCGCAAACTCAAGGAGAGCCGCAGTACTTAAAGCACTGCTAGCTCCCGGCGAAATAGAAGGTACAACTGAGCAAGCATCGTACTGCACTGAAACAACTACAGTATTTTTCTCGTCAACAGAGCCTGGAATAAGAGCAAAAACATTTTGTAACACTACTTCTCTCCACTCCATATTCAAGAAAAGCTCTACAGTAACTCTACCTTCTTTAAGTAAACTAAGAAGCTTTTCAGCATCACTCTCCTTAATAAGCACTCTCGGTACTTTAAGCGGAGCACAAACTACCTTACTTAACCATTCCTCAGCACTCACCCTCTTTTCAATAAAAACTATTGCCTTTACTCCAAGAAACTTTAAGTAAATCCAGTCGTAGCCGCAGTCGAGATCAACTAAAACTATCTTACCCTTAATATTACCTATACGTGTTGTTTCAAGAAAACTTCTATTCAAGTAAACTAGCTCTCCGCGAATTCTCTCTCTACAAGTATACACCAAATTCGGCGCGAAGACATATACTCTGAAAACTTCTCTACGAGGCTCGACGACAACTAAAGTAGAATTACTGTCGTAGGGAACTATAGCAGTGTAGTTTTGAATCCATGTCTTAAGACCTAAAGACTTAAGATAGCTACAAATATAGGATGCTGTCTCATAGCAGCCAGAATAACCAGCATAGCGGTCTACAGCAGACATAATGCAAGACAGATGCTTATTCAAATTATTTAAATTAATATTTGATACGATATACCTGAAGTAGAAACTGTATGAATTATTTTCAGAAGCAGTAACAACATTTATTCTTACTAAGATAAAATTTAAAGCTAGTAGAAAAACAATAATACTGATTACTCTGAGATACTTCATTTTCCCTTGCTTATATGTAAAGTGAAGACCTCTATTTAACTTTCGAATTACATTTCACTAAACCTTACAAAATCCTACGAAATTCGACAAAAAGTAGACAATACTAATTCTTATATATTCAAACATAGTCGTTATCTCTGATGTTTCTGAGTAAATACTCTATAAGAGTAGATAAGAGAATAGAGCTTTTGACTGCAGTACAGCTTTTCACTAGTTGGAGAGATATAGGTATATGGAAAGAAGATTATCCGTATAAAAAAGCGATGATAGATTTCTTTAGTCCTTATAGTGAGCATAGGGCAGTAAAGCTGTGTGAAGAACTTATTAAGCGGGGCTTTACATTTGATGCTCCAGTAGGCTTTATGATGCATTTTTCAGAGCCTCCGGAACTCGAAATAGTCATACCTTTCTCAAAATATCATATAAGTAGAGCTGGAGGAGAAGCACTGCTAAGAGAATTCGCTAAAGCTCTAAAAGACTTCTACCATGATTCGAATTTCGAAGAGTTTTGGCGCAGACACCTAGATTTCTATCGTTTAATTGAAGAACGAGCTTCCGCGAATATCCAGCTAGAGAAGACCGTAAAAATGCTCGAAGACTTCTTTGGCATAGAGCAAAAAGGCTACCACGTTATTTTAGCGCCTCTATTCTATGGAAACTACGGCTACGCTATAAAAGTCGATGACAAGCAAATACTTTACGCGTTTTTAGGCCCGTTTAGAGTTAAAAACGGAATACCTGAATTTGGAGCAGCACTTTTCCATGAATTTGCCCACAATTTCGTAAACCCTCTAACAGATGAATTTCTTAGCAAATATAGAGACTTCTGGGCTCTTTACAGACCTATTGAAAGCTTTATGGAAAAAATGGCTTATGGAGATCCGTCCACTATGATTAATGAACATATTATAAGAGCTATAGAGCTTAAAGTACGTGGCCCTAAAGATATTCAAAAAGCTCTCAGAGATGAGGAGAGAAAAGGTTTCGCTTACATAAGGCCAATATTTAATCTCCTATCTAAATATGATAGAATCAAATATAGGACTTTTAGACAATTTTATCCGGAAATAGTAGACTTAATGAATTCTATAGCTGATGCTTTAAGTACAATAGAAGTGCTTAGACTTCTAGAATTTTTTGATAGATACAGGGATAAAATAGTTAAAGTACCTAGTCCTTCTAAACGACTCAAACTCTTAGCCATATGTCCTGGCGTCATACAATTATTTGGAATAAGGGCTATTGTAGTAGGGCTATTTGATGGAGAAGAAAGTAAAAGCTATTTCATAAGATACGACGTAGAGCTGAAAGAAGGAAAAATATCTCTTAAATTGCGTGAGCCTGTTGAGAAGCTTTTCGGCGATATCTCTGAGCTAATTGAACAGGGATTCAAAGTACTGTACTATGTGGACTTAAAGCCGCTTTACTCACTACCCTATGAACCCTTACATAAACTTCTCAAAGATCTTACAAAGCGCGGCGCTATTATTGATGTGAATAAATTGGCCTTAAATGTTTTAGGGAACATAACCTATGGAAAAGTATTTCCATTGAATCAATTTAAGCGAGTACTAGAAGAGATCTATGGGCGTTGCATAGTAGAAAGAGAACTGAGTTTTAGTGAATTAGCGAGACTATTACTTAAATTCAATTGTGGCGAATTGAGTTACGAAGAGCTAGTACATAGGACGCAGGCTTTCTTTGAAGACATATGTAAAGTGGTATACTGGCTGTATCTTGTTATTCAAGCTATAGAGACTGATGCTATAGCTGTACCGCAGGAATAAAATTTCGCAAAAATAGGGCAAATATTTTTATAGAATTTTAAGGATTAAGTAAATGATGAGAGAAATCCGCCTTAAAGTTATTGAGGCACATAAAGAAAAGGCGGAAATGAAAGTAGCCTGTTTATGTGAAGAAACTATGGATAGGCTGGGAGTTGATGAAGATGACATTATTGAAATAGTGGGGAAGAGAACTGCGTCAGCTATTGTTCATAGGCTTAAAGTAAAGCTTGAGCCTGAAGTAAGGGAGAAAGTCGTAGGCTTAACTGAATTAGTTAGAAGTAATGCTGATGTAAACATAGGAGATGAAGTCTTAGTTAAAGTGCCTGAAGTAAAGGCTGCGGCTATAGTTAAACTAGCTTCTCTACGCTCAAAAATTACAACTGATGAAAGCTTAGCTAGCTTTGTCAAAAAGAGGCTATTAAATTATCCTGTATGCGAAGGAGAAGTAGTTTATGTGCCACTACTAGGGCAGCCGACAGCGTTTAAAGTACTAGCAACTAGACCTAAAGGAGTAGTTAAAATAGTTGATTCAACACAGCTAATATTGCTGGAAAAAACTTTAGTTGAGGAAGCTTACCCAGAAGCACTTTGGGTTATTCTAGAGCCATTAGGCAATGTGTCGTGCACTATATTAAGTGAGCTTAAATCTATTGTAGAAAAATACTCTAGCATTATTAGCAAAGAAGAGACATTAAAAGTATTATCTGATGAGCTGAAAACAAAGTATCTAGGCGAGCCAATTCATATAAGAGATGAAGTATCACTAGAGTTATTTGATAAAAAAGTGCACCTTAAAGTAAAATATGTTTTTCCTAAAACAGGGTGCTATGTAACTAAAAATACTAAATTTATTATAAGTGCACTTTACAGCTAACAGATGAATGGCGATAGGCTGGACTATAGTATGGTGGCCAGGTCTATTTGCCATGAAGAGTTGCCGGGTACTTTTTCTCTCTTATAAAAGTCGAGGCTTAGTCTAGCTTTCTCTGTTTTCTTAACGTATTTAATGACTACGGTGTTTTCACCTTTCCTAATATTTACTTTAAACCAGTACATGAAGGGATTCCATATGTACCTGTTCTTTCCTTCGCCTACTAGCTCTCCATTGAGCCACAGCTTGAAGTCACCATTAGATCCTACTACTAAAGATACTTCTCTATCACTTGGACATAAGAAGCGGTGAAGTAAGTATATGCAATATTCTCCCTTTAAAGGAAATACTTGGTCTAGAGGCAGTACGCTTTCATAAGCATTTATTTCAACTGCTTTCTCGAAGACTTTATCTAGTTTTCCTTCAGCTATAAGTGATTCGTCGATATACTCTTTATCGATGTAGGCTCTGTCTTCGAAAGGAGATACTCCTTCCCAGAACGGGCCTACTGCTTTCCACAGTTTAGCTCCACATAGTCCAAAGCTCTTTTCCCATACTGTGCCGTCTACTTCTCTAAATATTATTTTTAGGATATTTTTATTAAAAAGAACTCCTTTGTCTGGAGCCTGAACAGTGAAGCAGTAGAAGCGGTTTTCTCTAGGACCTAAAGTAACGTAGTATTTCTCTCGAACAACCCAGTTTTCGGGAACCGCTATTTCTAGCTCGCCGACAATATATTCTCCACTATTGTTTTTTACAAAAACTTCAATAGTTTTTGTTTCTCCCTTCCCAATTGAGGGTAGCCCCAAGTAGTCTACTGACAATTCTACTTTAGGAGTAGGTTTTCCTAAAGGTATTTTGAGAGCACGTTCATACACTTCCTTTGGTACGTTTACTATTTCTACTTTTCTGTTAAGTACTTTAGACACAGCTACGCCTACTTCGCATGTTTCTCTCGCTAAGTCAGATATCTTGAAGCTCTCTCTTGGAAGAGAAAAGCCCATTTCAAAGGCATCGCCTATAGGCTTCCTCCATTTCTCGGGAATCTTTTTCTCTCCAAGAATAGCTCCAAGTATAGCTCCGGCTGTTGCACATGTACAGTCAGTATCGTAGCCGCTATTCAAGGCAATCAGCATAGTTTTACCGAAGTCGTATTCACCCCAGAGAAGGGCTATTAGCGTGAAACCTAGGTTCTGGTAAACTGAAGTAAAGTCTGGGTGCCCAAATCTGCTTAAAACAATGTTTCTGGCTTCAAGCCAATTTAAGCCCCTTTCTCTGCATTCTAGCACTAGTTGCACTAGCTTGTAGAACTTAGAGTCTTCTGGAACATAAGCTAAGCCTATGTTTATTAGGCGTACAATATCCTTTTCAAAGAATACTGAAGCCTCAATAGCTGACAAGAACTGTTCAGCCCAGACTGAGTTCTTCCAGTGATCGAGAACAGCGTCTTTCTGAGCATACCATGTAGCTAAGCCCGGGTTCCCAGGGCAAATAAACCCCCATATTTCAGACCTAATGGGACTACCCATAGACTCCCTAAAGTACTCGTTGTCAAACCACCCTGAAACAGGAGGATCTATTCCTCTCAAAAAGTTCTTAAGAAATCTGCCATACTCATTGAAATCGTACCAGCAGTGTTCAGCCCACTCTTCGGCTAAATCTCTGCTGTCAATAAAGATTCCCCGTGTTCTCAGAGCATGAAGCCACAGAACCTGTAGATCTAAATCATCGTTAGGCGGCCATTTTTCAGGAAAAGCTGTCTCTTCAGTGAAATCATGGAGTTTCTTTTGTCCTTCTACTTGAGCACCTATAGCTCCTCCAATACACTTACCAATCCATCCACCGTACACTTTATCGAAATAAATTTCGTAGTTTAGAGTTCTTACCACAGCAATTTCACCAAATAAGTTAGCTAATAAAATAAAAATAAGACTATTTGAATTGTAGAAATAGCATTCTATTAATAGCTTTTTGAAAAATATCGTATATTCTGTAGTTATGTATTCACCTATATAGTAGATACTTTAGCTCAATACTTACTGTGTAGAACAGTTTTGTAGAAAACCTATATTTAACTCATAGTAGTCATGCTATCTGCTAATTTTCTAGTTATTGGCTAAGTATTTATCTTCGCTACTCTATAGTTTAGTGTAAAATGGAGTTAGATAAAGCAATTAACGAGGCTGTAAAAGAACTAGTCAAAAAATATTGTGGCAAAATAGTAGCTGTGGGTATTTTCGGTAGTTATGCTAGAAGAGAGTTTACTGAAAAAAGTGACATAGATATTCTCGTGATTGTAGAAAATTGGGAAAGAAGCCTTGAGAGAAGATTTAAAATATATGATATTTTATTTAAACATATTAAAAGAGACATTACTTTAATCGACATAGACTTAGAGGATGCTGAAGCGCTGTTAAAAGGAAAGTTAAAATTTTCGTCAACTATGCTGAATATACTATACGATTGTATAGTCCTATATGACCCTAAAGGAATTTTAAGAAAATTAATCGAAGAGACGAAAATGCTGGTTGAGAGACTTAAACTTAGGCGCTATAAAATTGGCAAAAGTTACGGCTGGGTGATTCAGAGTGAAGCTAGATCCCTTAGATGAAGTGAATTACAGAAGAAAACTAGCTCAAGGTTATTTGAATGAGTGTAGGCAAGCTTTTCTGAGAGGCGATTGGAGAAATACTGTTGCATGCGCGCAGTTGTGTGCAGAAAATGCTGCTAAAGCTGTTATAGCTCTTTTCAGAATACCTTCGTGGACTTATGATCCGTCAGAGGAGTTGAACCAGGTGGCTTCTCTTCTACCAGAAGAGGCGAGGCAGTATGTAGCATGTCTCGCTGAAATATCTCATAGGCTTGCACCTGAGCACTCTAGAACAGTGTATGGTGAGCCCACTAGAAGGCTTTCTCCATGGGAACTTTACTCAAAAAGCGATGCAGAGGAGGCCCTGAAGATGGCTGAAGAAGCAGTGAAGCTAATGGAGCATATACTGAGCTTATGCCTTGGCGGGACTTAAGTGTATTCAGAGAAACCAAGACGTCGGAAAGAATAAAGCTTACTTAATGTTTAAGTAAACTAGATGAGTTCAGACCTCTATAATAAGCTCGTAGTCTACTATGAGTCAGTATATTTTTCAGGAAAACATAAACTTGAAAAAGACTTACAGAGGATAATGAGCGAAAAGAAGTGCTCTAGAGAAGAAGCAGTGAAAATTCTTTACAGGGAAGTATTCGGCGAAGAAACTAGAAAAGAGCAGAAGCCCAGAGACTTAGAAGAGGCTTTAGCTGAACTAAAGGAGGCTAAGAAGAGCTACTCTAGCTTCGTCAAGATGTCTTTCTTAGTTCTCTTCGTATTTTTCGCGCTATCGGCTCTTTCCTTCAACTTCGGCGCAGCTCTAGTAGTGTGGTTTATCGCGCTTATAACAATTGTTATCATGGGAATAATTAGTAAGACAAGAACAATTGAATGGAATTACTCAGAAATAATGATACTCGACGTAGAAATACTTGACTTAAAGGAATATGCTGAAAGAACTATAGTCAAGTTCCAGCAAGAAACACTTGAAGCATGCAAGTACTCGCTCAAAGAAAACTCTTTAACAGTGACAGTCACTCCGACCACAATTATTTCTAAAGTAGTGACAGATCAATATGGCTCAAGGCAAGTAAGCGAGGAAGTAGACTTAGGTACTTTAACAATTAAAGCAGATTTCGAGAAAGAACAAGGTGTAACTAAAGTAAGGTTAACTTACTCGGCTGAAGTTAAAGTAGAGTACGCTGACTACGCGGCAGCAGCATATGAAAAAATAATTGTTGGCTTTAAGACTGCATTAAAGGAAACAGCTTTTGAAATGAAGCCGAAGAAAGTAGTTGTAATAGATTTCGCTAAAATACTAGAGAAGCTAAAGAAGTCGGGAGTGATCCTGAAGGCTGTGAAGTGTCCTGTATGTGGTGCACCAGTAAAGCTCCCAGAGAAAGGAGATACTGTAAAATGTCCTTACTGCGGCTCTACACTTAAAGCAATAGACGTGTATAAGCTTTTAAGTAAAATACTGAATATTTAGATCAATGCGCTGTAAGCGCCGCATACTGTTTTATACAAGCTAAAGGAATTATCTTTGTGAAAATAGGTGTATTCACAACAGAGATAGTTAGGAAAATTTACGGCAAGAGCCTCGATGAAGCAGGATCTATGTTAAAAGACTATGTTGAAAAGGCTTTCAAAATACTTGATGAACTAGAGTTAAATTGCACAGAGTTCTGTATTAAACTGAGTACTTTAGAGAAGTTATGTAGAGTTACACGTGAACTAGATAGGTTCGACTTACTGTTGCATGAGCCGAGTGAATGTAGTGCAGCTAATTTGTCTTACCTAGATTCCGAGGAAAGAAAACATGTACTAGAGAATCTTAAATCGGTAATAGACTATGCTTCAGTCGGAGGATTTAGAGTTATTACTATTCACCCTGCTTCCTATAATCCAGGTGAGCCGGGCTACGCGTACGCCGACGTGCACTATAAATATTTTGAGCCCAAAAAAGCTTGGGAGACTTCAATAGTGTACTTGAAATATTTGGCTAACTATGCTTCTAAAAAGGGAGTTCTACTAGGATTAGAGAATATGCCTAAAGCAATATATGTTAATGGAGAATTCTTGAAGACACCTCACTTCGGAAAAGGCCGCGATGAACTTTTACGAATACTTTCCAGTGTGGACAATAGCTACCTTAAAATAACTTTTGACACAGGTCATGCTAATACAGTGTGTCAGCCAGCCGACTACGCTGAAGGAATTGTCGATAAAATAGTACATATACATGCCCATGATAATGATGGAACATGTGATCAACACGCCCCTCTCGGTTCAGGTACGGTAGACTTCCCTAGATTCTTCAAGCTACTCGTCGAAAACAACTACGAGAACAGCCTAGTTATTGAAAGAGTATTCGACGATAATATTCTAAAAGATATTGAGAAAATAAAGTATTGGCTAAAATATTCGGCTAAGCTATAGCCATTTCTTGCAATTGTGGCAATACCACCTATTGTACTGTGGGTAATAGGTTGCAGGTTTTCCGCAATCTGGACAGACTATTGTCTGTGTTATGGGAGAAGGAATTCTTATTTCGACGTCGCTTCCAGGCTCTTTTTCAACTATTACTGCTGTGCCGTAAGCAGATACTACAATAAATCCTTCGAGAATTTCGTTTGTCTCGAAGTCTACGCCTACAACAGCATTAGCGCCAATCATTTTAGCCTGCTTCTTTAAATCTTCTACAGCTTCTTTACGAGCTTTCCGTATTTCCTCTAAGTAGGCTTCTCCTCTGCCGCCTGCTAAAGCCTCTATTCCTGAAATAAATCGCCCAAGCATTCCTCTAGTTCTACAAGATTCTCCATAAACCACTCCTAAAATAGCCTTAATTTTGTAGCCAGGTATTGTTGGAGTAGTAACTACAATAATGTCACTTACCTCGCTCATCAATAATTAAGTACTAGGCAGTACTTTTAAAGCCTTATCTCAACGATTACTAAGAATTAATGTAGTACACTAGTCTATGCTATCAAGGAGAGCACTGCAGTTACAATTAATAGAATTAAGATTGTAGAAAACGATTTTAAAACATAGAGAAATATTTTACTAAGCTTAACTCTACTTAACTCCACTTTACCTATACTAAAAGCTCTTATCTCCATTTCCTTCTCGTCAATTTCTTTAACTATTTCATCTAAATTTTTCTTTAGTTTACTTAAAGTAAAATATTTCTCAGGAGTCTTTAAATCTGCTAAAAGTTTCTTCAAATCAAAGGGTTTCTCTAAAATCCATGCTTTGCTATACACGCACCAGTCTTTCATAATTTTTTCCACGTAAATCCATTTTCTAGAAACTACTACGAGGTCTGCTGTCTTCAGGTCAAGGTAAGTCAAGTACGTTTCACCTACTTCAGTTAAATCTACTATAAGTTTTTTCAAGTAACTATCTATTTTGACTATCTGAGGCCTTGGAGCCAGCTCACGGTGCTCTGAAACAGTGTCTCTGAATGGATTATAAGTAAATTTAACGAAAACACCTAAGTCTTCAATATTCCTCGCGTCTAAGTCCAGTTGAAGAGGAATTCCAGCTAAAATAGTTCCAGTAAATCCTCCTAGAACTAAGCCTACTAGCATAAAGTCTCCTACAGGGAGAACTACTTTCTGCTCTACATAGGCAATAGTGCTCGCCGCCAAAATAGAGGCTACTAGAACTGCTACAAACGTAGATATTATTGCATAGAAAAGTATCTGTATCGAGCGATACTTTATTCTAGCCATAGTCACGGCTTTTTGAAGTGAATTTGTCTCAAGTAAACACTTATAAACAGTTCTATAGAATTCAGCAGTCTTAGCTAAGAGCAGAATTGTTATAAAATACATTAAGAGAACAGTTGCCGCAAATACTGAGTAGAAAAAGTAAAATCCCATAATAGAGCTCACTGCAGCTAAAGGAAAAAGTGAAGAAAAGCCGGCTATCTCTAGTGCAAAAAGGTAGTTTGATATTCTTGAAGAATACTTGCTGAGAATACACGAAAACTGTTTTGCACCGAGCCCAGTGAATACTAGCTTTTGTTCTAGGAACACTTTCTCATTTCTTTTCTCCTAATACATTTATTTAAGTAGTTGCAGTGTTTTCAAAACAACTTATATTGGTGTTCCCACTAAGTATTAATGATAATATGCTATGGTACTTATCGCTAGACACTACACCTGCAAAGAAAATGCTACGTGTCTTAGAACTCGTCGAAAAAGGCAGAGAATGGGATAAAGCTCTTAAAAATGTCTTAAATACAAAGCCTTATAGATATATGCTTTTCGCGCATGATTTGAGTACAGGCGATATTTTTAAAGTAATGAAAGCTCTTTCTGAGGGAAAAGAAGTTGAAGGCAAGTTATCTTCAATATATAATGAGTATAAAAAGTGTTTAGAAAATAAAGAAGAATATTATAGTTTAGTAAAGAAAATAGATGAAAATAAAAACGAGATACTGAGAGAAGCCTGTAGAAGAGCATCAGAGTATTTGCCGAAGAATACTGAAGTAGAAGCAAAAATCTACTTCGTTGTAGGTGGAAGTGACGCTTATGGAGTGAACTTAATAGATACTCTAGCAGTAGTAATGAACATAACACATTTCTTGGGGAACTTAAACAAATTATCAGCTGTACTGGCACATGAGCTACACCACAAGGCTCTCGGCCATTATGGTAGAGAAATTTACTGGAGGCTTACTCGAAAAGGATTAATTAACATGAGAAATGTCTACGAAATACTGCTTGAAGTAATGGGCGAAGGAATAGCTTCACTAGTAGCTTCACCTTACTTAGCGTTCGAGAAATATTTAGCTCTCAAAGAGAGTATTAAAGAAGAGTACCGGAAAGTAGAGACAGGAATAATTAAGGCATACGCAGGTAAAAATGTTCTCAACGAACTTTACTCAAACATAGGTCCAGTATACACTGTTGGACTCGATATGAGCCTTAAAATAGAGACTACTCTAGGAAAACAGAAACTAGTCGAGACTCTAAATGATCCCACGACGTTTTCGTTTTTCTGCAATTATATGAGAGCAGTAGATCTAAGTGGCGAAGGCTACTATTTCTCCACAGAAACTATTGAAATACTGAGTGAACTTAAAGAAAAAATAAACAACATGATTTGAAAGCGCAGAAAATATTATAGTCTAGCAGACAGTAACATAGGGGGATAGTTACGGTTAAGTGCGAGTACTGCGGAAAACACATAGACGGTCTTCCATTTAAATGCAAATACTGTGGAGGACTATTCTGTGTAGAGCACCATTTGCCCGAAAACCACGAGTGCCCAGGCTTAAAGCGAGGAGAATGGAGAGTAGTAGAGCTTCCAGACAAGTATGCTACAGAGTACAGGATAAGGAGACCAGAAGAAATTAAAATAAAGCCATCAAGGCCTCTAATCCGAGTCCACTGGTTTTCTCCAGGAGAAACAAGAGACCTCCTTTTAGCAGTACTCGCTGTAACACTCGCATATACCTCTCTCTCAGCACTACTCAGACCAATACACTTCCTATCAGTACTAACAGGAGTACTGCTGGCTTTCCTCGTACACGAACTAGCCCACCGCTACACAGCCATAAACTACGGATACCGAGCCAGATTCGTCGCCTCTTACCAAGGACTCCTGCTAACAGCTATATCAGCGCTACTTCCCATTAAAATAATAGCACCAGGCTACGTCGCTGTCTACGGAGGAGATAGAGCAAAAATAGGAGCTATTGCTTTAGCAGGCCCACTCTCAAACATAGTAATGAGTATAATAGGCCTAATACTCGCTTCGCTTAGAATACTACCATTCTTCACTTACTTCTTCGCAGTAATAAACGCCGACTTCGCTCTATTCAATCTACTGCCGCTAGGAATACTAGACGGATATAAAATATTCAACTGGAACAAAATAGTATGGCTAACAGCATTCATGGCAGCAATAGCACTATGGCTAAACTTCAGAATAATAATCTTCATATAAAATAAAAATAAATAATTAGATTTACTTTGATGCCCTAGTTTTCCTTATAATGAGCAATAGTGCACATAAAATGATTATAGCTAATGCCGCGATAATAGCATATGTTAAAAAAGTAGGCTCTGTTCTCCATTTAGCTACTATGGCCATAGAGCCGCTTACCTTTATTTTAGCGACTAAAGATTAAGTGCCTTCTCTCATCGTATCATTCAGCGAAAACATGGCACAAAAAAGTCTCTTCGGCGATAGTATCTTTTATCCTATAACTACAATTAATCCTTCCTTATTTTAATCAGAGCCTTCAGTACCAGAGTACTTTGAAACAATTTCAACGCGATATTTCTTACTCCATAGAGCTTCTACTACCGTAGGCTTAGTTACTGTAAAACTATTGTTTTTTAGTAGAAACAATAGTTCCCCCAATAGCCCATCCACGGAACGATGCTTTAATGCAGTTACCTACTGTAATATTTTCTTTTCAACAGATACTTCTGCTATAAAGTTTTCATCATACCAGCTAGTACTTTTTACAACATCATACTCTGATTTCACGTAAACATAATTACTGCTTTTCCACTTTGCGTAAATAGTGTCTAGCTTTAAAATTGTCACATTAATGCACGCACTTCTAAAAAGCAGGTTTCTTCAACTATTGTACTCTCCTAGAAAATGCATTGAGCCTCATTACTTAAATACACCACTACGGCTTCACCTTCCTTAGCATAGTCAGTAAGTTTCACTGATATAACTTCGCTGACTACACACCTCTAGTAATATTCCAGGTAGCAATCATAGCCCTATGCATAGGAGCAGTCTACTTCATCAAACGAAAATATTCACATAAAGCAAATAAATAACAATTTATCACTAGCTAAAAATTTAGCCTCAATACTTTTAATATTATTTAATACATTGAGAATACTAAGGCATTAGTTTATCTAATACATGATGTGCTTTAGCCGCCAGAACTAGAGTTTAATTATGTATCAGTAAGAATATCTACCCCCAGTTTATCTAGAAATAGAGCATTTTCCGTAAGTACAGAGCCATTTTACTTTGAAAATAAATTTTTTCATTATGAAAAAAATCTTGAAGCTTTTTAAACTTTTCTCTAATGTATTTATATCGAGACGCAGTGTTTATAACATGTCTACTGAAGCTAAAAGCGAGGCTGTAGCCAAAGGAATTACTCCCAAGTCACTCACACTGTCCGCAATAATAATAATATTGACTTACGCAATATTCTTCTACAGCTTCCACCCCAGCGTCGCAGGAGCACCATACTGGTTCACCCACTACCTAGTATACTTTGGATGGAAATGGTACTTTGGATGGGAAACAATACTATTTCCATTAATGTTCATAATTGCACTACTCTCATTCGCCTCAAGGAAACTTTCACTAACTAAGCAAGAGTGGACCATAGTGTATGCAGTAGCATCTGTAGTCGTACCCAGCACATTTTGGTGGGGAATATGGGCTTGGTGTATGAATACAATGCTAGGTACGGAAAAATACAAGCATTTAATAGAGTTCATCCCTAGCAACTGGGTGCCGAGAGACTATACAATACTCTCTGCGTTCTGGGAGTCTAGAAACCCATTCCAGTGGACTATTCCCTATGCTGATGCCTGGACCGTGCCTATCGTTACATGGGTTCTCTATTATATATTCTTCAATGTAATGCTTTATGGATTAGCACTAATATTCATGAAGAGATTTATCGACGTAGAGAAGTTACCTTATCCAGTTACAATAACGACACTTACCATGATAAACTATGTTTCATCACCTGCAGTAGAGGGAGCTAAGAGAAGGCTTCTCTTCAGCAAGAAAGCACTACTGTTCTGGATAGGTTTCATTCTTGCAGTACTCTACGATTTATTCCACTTCCAGTATTGGGGTGGCTTCCTATCAATATGGAAACACCCGCCCTTCGTTATACCTGACGTTGATCTACAGGGCAAGTATCCGCCTTTCCAGAGATCTGTACTCGACTCATTCAGTCCCACACCTGCGCAAGTAGGTCTATGTTTCTTATTCTCAATAGACATACTCTTTACAGGAGTTCTCTTCTACTTCATATTCCAAGTAATAGTACCAGCAGTCTTTGTTGCAACAGGAGTATATCCATCAAGCCCTACTAGTGAATGGGGCGCTATGTGGGGAACATACTACAAGTCAGACTTAGGTTTAGCTGGAACATATAACTGGGCTTTAAACTGCATGACCTTCGGCATTGCCTTATACTTAATTTGGTATACAAGAGATTACTGGATTTCATCCTTTAAGAGATTTATGAGAGGCGAGGCTCCTGAAAAAGATGAGCCTGTACCACCTCGTGTAGCATGGCTAATTTTCCTAGGAGGAACAATATTACTCTTCCTCTGGATGTGTGCTAGCCAAATACATCCAGTAGCTTCATTTCTAGGAATACTATATATACTTGTAGTATGGTTCGCTGTACTAAGATTTAGTGGAGAAGCCTGGACTAGCGATATCTTCGATCCATGGGGCTTTAGATTACAAGGACCCGACAGGCACTTTGCTTATTACGTATCAAGTGCTCTAGCAGGAAACGCCTCTACAACAGGCTATGGACTAGCATACATTGTCTCAAATGCCACCTGCTACCAGCCTCACTCATCTTTAGTACCAGCTATCTTCAGCTACAAAATAGCTCGTGAAACTAAAACTGATCCCAAAGAAGTATTTAAAATACAGTTCCCTATAGTCATACTTACAGCTATACTTTCAGTAGTAATAGGCTGGTACACTATAGGTCTTCAAGGTATGCGCAACTGGGCTCACGGCTGGACTACCAGCTGGGACGGAGCTCTGAACAACGGGTTAGGTGCTGGAAACTATGTAGTAAGAGCTAAAGAGCCGCCTAACCCTGTCTTTGCTTGGTCTACTCTCACAGGAATAATAGTTGGCGCAGTATTAATGTTCTTAAGAACAAGGTTTGCTTGGTTTATAATAAACCCAATAGCATACCCAATGCTGGCGCTACTGAACTTCTATGCTTGGGGATCAGTATTAGTAGCCTTCATAGCAAAGCTTCTTGTAATTAAAATTGGAGGTGCAAGGATTTACAGCGACTATGCTGTGCCCTTTGCTGTAGGAATGTTCTTCGGTTCACTACTCTCTTGGAGCTTAGGCTGGCCTATAGTGCTGTATCTAAGATACGGTGCAGGAGTACTACCCATCTAAGCAAATAATTTTACTTCTATTTTTTAGAACATTATTTATGAGTAGATAAAAATGAGTTATTTTAAAAATTTTTTTAAAAAACAAGCAGTTTTATTAACTATTGAAAGAAAAATATATATATATGCGGTGGTGATTTTTACTCTTGAGGGATCTTGGATGTTTAAGGGCAAGCTTGTTGCAGGACTAATTGCATTACTAGTAATGCTTCCAATTATAATTCAGGCGATCAGGGCAGATTCTACGTCAATTACATGGGATCCTCAAGAGGCGGCTAAGTTAGCTATAGAGTCACTTAATATGGATAACATTAAAAAACATGTTAAGGCTTTATCCAGTTTTGGCAGTAGATTTACTGGCTATGAGGGCTATGAGAAGGCAGCCGAATATATTTATAAGTTTCTGTCAGAAGACTTAGGTCTTAATACCTGGATATGGACATATGAGGCTGTAGTGCCATACGATGCTAACTCTACTCTAGTGATATTATCGCCGGTAAAAAGAGTCTTTAGAGTATATGCTTTATTCCCTAATCTTGTTCAGACGTGTACTGGAGTATATGAAGGTAAAGTGGTTTACGTAGGCGAGGGCAATGTAAAGGATTTTGAGGGAAAGAATATTACTGGTAGCATAGTAGTAATGAATTACAATAGTAGAGCTAATTGGATGTATGCACTTAATCTTGGAGCTAAGGCTGTAGTATTTATTGAGCCTTTATATACTGTTAGAGGCGAAGGTGACTATAAAGTGTTAGAAGTGCCAATAAAGTTTCCTAGAGTTATAATAAGGTACACTGATGCAAAAGAGCTGATTCACTTACTAAGAGATGCAGAGGCTAAAAGTGTAGATGTTATTGCACGACTTGAAGTTAAAATGTACTGGAGGAAAGTAGTTCTTGGGAATATTTTTGCGTGGATTCCGGGGACTTTGAATGAACCCTATGTAATTATGCTTGCCTGTCTTTTCGATGCTTATGGTGTAGTTCCCGGTCTCACTCCTGCAGCAGATGAAGCATGCAGTGCAGCAGTTCTCTTAGAGTTTGCCCGTATTCTTAAAGAGCATAGGCCGAAGAGAAATGTATTGCTAGCTTTCTTCTCAGGAGCAGCTATAGGAATGGCGGGAGCAAGACACTTTGCAGAATATCTGTTTTTCAAGCACTGGGATAACGACAAGCCAGCAATATTCAACGGGAGTAAAGGTTTAATAGCCATTTCGGGGAACCAAACAGTTGCAGTATTTGTACCTTGCTTTTCTTCAGATTCTCCTGCAATTACTTTAACTACTTTAGGCACTTTTTATGGAGGACTAGATATAGAGCATAGAGCAGCAACAAACATTTACGCTATAGAGTCATATTTAAAAGACTATAACATAGAGTCTATTAGAAGAGCCGGAGGTGTATATGATTTAACTACAAGAACATATCATTTAGCTGGGAGAAACTATACAGTTTACTTTGCTATATCAAGTTTCGATAGAGAAGGATTGCCATCTCAGGTAAATCATGTTGGAGAAGTATTTTTGCATGTTCCAATATTTTCTTTAACATTTTATACAGCACATGCTGCTAGAATAATTTGGGAAACTTCATGCGATACTTTTGATAAAGTGAACTTTAATAATATTAAGCCTCAGGCAGAGTTTTTCTGCGGCCTAATTTACCTCATCCTCTCTGATCCAAGAGCTACAGTAAGTCCTATGCTTAGAGACATAATGCACGGGCATTCTCGTACAGCTCCTGTAGGCTTCGCTCTATTAAGGGGAAAGGTTCGCTACTACAATTATTCTAAAGCATGGTATGATAATTGCTGGAGTAAAGTGATTAAAAAGAACGAATTTATTATAATTTATGTTAGAATGCATACAATAGGAGTATACAGGCATTTCTTTATAACGATCGCTAATGAAACAGGGGACTTTGAGATACCTGGACTTAAGCCTTCGGGATGGGCTTTAGGAGCATTTGAGTACCAAATATGGGCTTTCGTCATAAACAATAACACAGGGAATATAGTTTGGGCACCTGATCACGGTTATTATGGTAGAAAACTATGGCCATTTGGCCCGCTATTCACACTTCGTTCGGAAGATGAGGCTTCCGGTAGAATACCAGTTAATATAGTTTTGTTCAGATGCGGTACAATAGTTCTTCACGACATGATAGATCCCACTACGCTTGCAACACCTTTAGTTGCTCGAATGGAACCTATGTTCTTTATAATTTATGATGCTAGGAGCAGAGCTCAGCTCCTTGACTATGGATACATTATATCGACTCCCCCAAGTCCTCTTTTAACAGCGAGAATGATTTCACTAGGCATAGGAGATCCTGCTATAGGATATGATGCAGTAATTTTCGTTCCACCAGATACTCCGGTAGATATAGTATTTAAGAGTGTTGTAGAAGAAGCTCCTATAGGTATATTAAAGGGACTTGAAGTCGCTGAAGGAGAGTACTTAGATATAAGTATTACTGCAATCAAATACGCTACTGAAATGATTAAACTTGCAGGCGAAAGGCTTAATGTAATGAAAAACGAGGCGACTTTAGCTGGATCTATTGGAAGAGCTGTAAATTACTATAGTGAAGCACTAAGCTTGTATAACAGAGCCTGCGAGCTACTTAAGAAAGGAGCATTTACTGAGGCTTATGCGCTTATGTACAGATCATGGGATTTAGCTAGAAAAGCTTACATTATCGCACGCGAGGTATACGTGAACATAGTATATACGAACGTAATGCTGATACTTCTGCTTATTCCTATGGCATTAGTTATTGAACGCTTAGTTTTCGAGAAACACGGCTTACAGAGAATATTCTGTATCTTAGGTGTGCTAGCAGTTCTCATAGCTTTATCATATGTACTTCATCCAGGTCTCAGAATAGCCTGGAACTCCATTATGGCCTCCCTAAGCATATTCTCATTTATACTTACTTTGCCTGTCTTAGGGTTTATTATAAATGGGGTAATTTCTTTCGCTAAGGAAATTAAACGTAAAATTATTGGAGAACATTTCATAGATGTTTCAAGGTTTTCAATAATGTCTGCTGCTTTGTCAGTAGGCGTCGGAAATCTCAAGAAAAGACCTTTAAGAACAGCTCTTACATTATCTTCTGTGATTTGTCTAGTGCTATCGCTAGTTCTGTTTACTTCATGGACATTCGGTGACTTCTATAAGACTCAGAAACTGCCAGTTAAGCCGTCTTATCCATATCAAGGTATATTAATTAAAGCTGGCGAGGAAATGTCCATATCTCCTTCTCTCCTAGAATACCTTACTGGTTACTTTAAAGGAAAAGGAGAAATCTGTCCAAGAGTATGGTTACGTGTACCTACTAGAGAAGGATGGATTTGCGTTATGAATGAGAAAAAAGAGCTAGGATTTGCTAAAGCAGTAGTAGGGGTTTGTGCAAAAGAGCCTCTACTTAAGGATATTTTAAAAGACTTAGAGTGGAGAGGGTTAATGTTCTCCGCTATAGTTACAGAAGATTTAGCAAAAGAATTAAGCTTAAAGCCTGGAAGCTGTATTTATGTAGCCGGAATAAAGCTAACTGTAGTTAAAGTAATTAAAGTAAAAGAAGCCAAAATATATCTGCAAGATATAGATGGAGACTATATTACGCCGAGAGATCCAGAAGCTCCTCCTGGAGCACCTATTAAGGCTAAAGATCACTTAATTATAATACCCTATGGCTTAGCGATACGCGTAGGAGGCTATGTTGTTTCAGTAGCAGTAGTGTCACCTAACCTTAACGTAGTAGAGAAGGGTGCCAAGGATATATCAGAGCACTTAAGCTATCTTGCAGTGTATCACTCTAATGGCAAACAAACATTTCTCTCTAGATGGATTAGAGGATATGAGCTTAAGGGATTAGGTCAAATAAGTATACCTTTGCTCGTAGTAATGTTATCGCTTCTCAATGTAATGATAGCAGCTGTATATGAAAGACTGAGAGAAATAAAGATATATAGTGTTCTCGGGCTATCACCAATGCATGTAGCTCTCATGATATTTTCAGAAGGCTTTGTTTATGCAGTATTAGGAGCTGCTATAGGCTACTTAATAGCACTGGTTCTCGGCCACATAATGTCACTAGTTTATCCAGGAATGTATCCAGTAGATTTCTCTTCGCCTTATCCTGCACTATCGATTCTTTTCTCAATGACGGCGGTAGTAATAGCTGGAATATATCCTGCAGTAAAGGCTTCTGGCTACGTAACACCGTCGCTTGAAAGAAAGTGGA
>CBDUKN010000011.1:0-78179 GCA_965367815.1 uncultured Thermoprotei archaeon | reverse complement strand
TTAATGATACGGCGACCACCGAGATCTACACCGTCTAATTCGTCGGCAGCGTCAGATGTGTATAAGAGACAGGGCGTCCCCTAGGCCAAAGCCGGGCCTGCCGTCGAATTTCTTGGTGAACCTCCAGGCCCTTACCTTTAGTTCCTTATACCCCGCCGTCATCTCCTCTCACCTGAGCCTTCCTTACGACGATGCCCTGCTCGGTCAGGATCCACTCTATCTCGTCGCCGGGCTTCAGCCCGAGTACACGGCGGACAGTCACGGGTATAGTGGTGTACCACCTGCCCCACACCCTAGTCCTCCCGAGCTCCCTCTCCACAGCATGCACCTCTACATGTACTTTTACATGCTACCCTTTTTAACCTTACGTTCACAAAACCGCCCTATCTACAGGCCTTAAGGCACTAGCTGCACACCAGTATAGGATAGCATGTCTAGTTAGGCACCTTTTATTAAGGTTTATATCCCATACGGAATATAAGTATCTGTAGAGGCCTCGGGAGATACATATGCTCGTGCCCCCTTCCCCCGAACAAAAGCTCAGGGCAGGGCTGAAGTACCTGCTAGACTTCTCTAGGAGGGCAAAGGAGCTCGTCGAGAAAATATCTGTAGAAAACTTGCTCGAGGAGGGCGGTATAAACCCCTATATTGTCGCCTCATTGGGGCTAAAAGACCTCAAGGAAGTCGTAAGGCTTTTCGTCTACAGGAGGGTCGAGAGGTCTCTGGGGACGTCCTTCGGCAACGTCATAGAGAAAGTGTTCCGGGCGTTCGCTGGGGGCATCTCAGGTAAACAAGCGAAGAAACTCTACGGGCAGTGGATAGAGTGGTGGGACGTAGTAGTACCGCAGGAAAAAATAGTCATCTCAATTAAGAGCGGGCCGGCCGATATGGACGCCGACCAAGTAAGGTATTTCGCGCAGAAAGCCCGGGAGGCCGAAGGCCACGGCTTCAGACCCCTACTCGTGATCACTTATGGTAAAGCGGCGTTCAGCGTAATAGAGAGCACACTGCGGGCGGAGAAGCTCCCCCCAGAGAAGTACTTGAGGGTCGGGAGGGAGGCCATCAAAGAGCTATTAGGCTCAGAAGACTACTACATAAAGCTGATAGAGGAGCTCAGAAAGAAGACAGGCGGAGTAGACATCTTCGAGCTCATAGAAAAGAAAGTAGACGAGCTCGTCGACGAACTAAAGAAAAGAGGCTTCAACACAGTAGAAGACATTCTGCTCGGCGTCACTTAATCAAATTCTATTTTTTCATTCTTAGTAGTCTGCGCTATTTTAACTGTACAACACCTTACTACCTGTAAAACTAACCAGGAGCTTCGGGGCGAAAGGTTTAAATAATACTAAGTAATAAATAAGACGAGACCTTTATGAGTCTTGAAGGACTTGAAAAAAATGACGCTGTATACTATATGGTCTCGGAGTACTTAAAAAAGCTTATCGTAAGTTACCGTTTTCTAGAAAAACCCCCTGAGCCCCCACTAATAGTGGACACCCCTCTCTTCCACGATGTACTTAGGTGGCTTGACAAAGGGTTTTTTGTAATAGAGGGGGCGTATGGCGTAGGAAAGAGTTCCTTTGGTGCACTGTTTTACCACACATCAATGAGAACAAAGGCCTTCTCTGCCACCTATATAAGACTCGGGTTACTGCGAGATCTATTCGAGGGGAGACGGCTACCCTCACCCCAGGAACTTGAGAAGATAATCAATAGAACTATAATCAATCCTATGGGAGTGAAGAGAGAACTACCTGAGACTACAGCTGTTCTATCAACTCTCCAAGAGACAGCAGAAGTAGATGACTTGGAGGAAGGCTTAAAGCAGATATTACAAGGACTCGGGCGGAAAAATTATTTCGTAGTATTAGATGAGTCCGACGAAATATTGGGAGGGGAAGGCTACGAAGAAATACTGATTAATCTCGCAAGGGTCGCAAGAAGGCTCCACGACGACGGACTCCCCTTCCTTAAAATAATCGTTTTAGTACCTGACACTCCCACTGCATACGGGCCTAGACCTTACCTACTAATAAGGAGAAGACTTGAAGAGGACGACCCGTTCATGAGGAGAGTCTACGCGTACTCTGAGTTCAGGGTCATGGATAGTCTAGGATTAGGAGAACTGGAACGTTTAGCTGTTGAATGCTTGAGGAGGCTAGGGGCACCTCCCTCTGTCAGGAAAGCCATTCGCTATGTAAGGAGCTTCAGAAAATATCTTGGCTTAGTCGCCAGAAGGGGCACCTCGAGAAGCAGAGTCTTAAGAGTGACAGACCTTGTGTCTACTCTAGCTGCCCTTTTGGTTAAGGACGCCTCAGATATAAAAGGAGTTAGGGACGCTCTTTCAAACGTCGAGCCAAGTGATATTGCGCATGCAGTGAAGACTGCTATCAATATAACTGCTGAGAAAATGTCCTTCGAGGAACGAGAAATATACTTCGGCAACTACGCTCCCTCAAGCGTTGAGGATTGGAGCAGGGCTCTTTTCACACTGCTTTCCGCTCTTTCCAGGAATCTCTCAAACAAGGGCTATAGTGTACGGGGGCCTCTACTCAGATCCGAACGCAGGGGATTTGTGATCCATGACCTTGTAGTCGACGGGACGACAATATCGTATTGGCTAAGGCTCACTGGACTTACTAAGGAGTCGGTCTCTTGGATTGAGAGAATTTTATCTCCTACGCCAGAAACTAAAAACACTAAGAAGAGGCGCGCCGAGAAAGTTAATGTAGTGTGTATACTTCCTCTTAATGTTAAATCAGCGTTCGCTGCGGCTATACCATTCAATTATGAACAGGTAATATTAAACGAAGATGAACTGTTCTCTGTGTTTAAAGCGAGAGCAGCACAGGGGGCAGACTACGCGAGGTATCTCTCAGATGATGAACGCTTTTTCTACGCTTCCGCTTTATCAAGAGTAGAAGAAGCAACATTAAAGGTGATTAAAAGTGACTAGCAAAAATAAACTCGCAGAATCTATACTAAGGTTGTACTTCACACCCTTTTTGATAGATAAGGGCACTAACTACATTAAGTTCTATAGACATTATTTAAAAATAAAGGAGTGGAGCCCAAGGACGTATGAAAAAGGACTAGACGAATACTTCAGAAAAATACTCCCAGACTTTGTCCTAGCTACTCCTGCTGAGGTTCAGGTGACTCTTACACTGTATTTACTATTACGTGGGAAGGTGACCTTAGACCCCAGCTCTAAATTGTATGACGAAGCGGAAAAGATTAAGGAATCGTGGCCTAGAAAACCGCTGGATCTTGTAGACTATTACCACACGTTAGCCTCACTTCTAGTATCTTCAGGGGAAGTTAAGATACACAGCTTTTCTCCAGGAGTTTTTAGCGCCCTGAAGAGGCTATCTAAGGAGCAGGGTGTGGAAGTAGCTCTTGAATCTATAGATATTGTCGGCACAAGAACTGTTGAAAAAGTACTCGCCGTGCTCGCGAATAGGTACAAGTGGCTTTCACTATACTCTATACAAAGGTTCCTTATCCCATCATTTTTTCTAGGACTTGAAGAATACCTTTCCCTAGTTAGGGGGGTCAAGAAGAAGTCCCCAAAGACCAAAAAACCTATTCTCAGTGCTAGTAAGGTAATATCGTCTTGGGCTGCCCGTTTAATAGATTTTATTATGGGCATGGGGGCTTTAGGCATAGACGCATATGGACATTTAGCTTCGTACGAGTACTTGAGGAGAAAGACGTGGAAGAAAAGGGCCCCAGGAAAAGAGGAAATCCCGGCGGTGAGGATAACGCTCGCAGGGATATACATAAAAAAGGCACTTGAAGAGAATAGAGGGGAGGACTTCGACTACATTTACTTAGAACTCGAGCCCCCCTTTAAAGCATACCGCTATGTCATAAGAAGATTAAAAAGTTTACTAAGAGAAGTCTTTCAACATCCCTATGGTTTTCCCTTAATAGACATAGCTTGCGAAGCTGCCGAAACACTAGATATAAGACTACCAGGCCTCACTTCCTCCGAGCTTACGAAGATTCTTGCATCTGACATAGCTAATATGTTAGTAATATTAGCAGGATACAATATAGTCAACGCTGATTTAAGACTCCTCCTCGAACGAGGAAGACTAAAAGTCTTTTAGGAGGAGGGGGTCGCCGGGGCGATGAAAACATGATGAAGGCGTGGCAGGCGCTGAACAATGACGAGTTCGGGCTAGGCTGAGCCCCGGCTCCCCATTTATCTAATTATACAGAATTTTATAAGCTTTTAATCCGATATTTCGCTACATTTTCTTACCCTAAGTTTTTCTTGGTACAATAGTACTCTCTCATTTAACTCTTTAAATAATACTAGTGCAGATAATTACTCTGGTTCAGTTGTTTTGCTGTGAACTCTAGTGTTGTATTTCGCATGGAGTATTATCAGCGTGTATAATACGCCCCTAGACTCAAGTTGTATCGCCTAAGTTGTCTTCATGCAACTTAATTTACATAGAGTAGAGACCTTGTAAGCCGTTGGTCGCGGGTTCAAATCCCGCCCGGGGCTCCACCTTTTAATTCATTATTCGCTGACTGTTTTAGATCGATAATCCACCAGTCCTTAATTTAAACCATAAGTTCGCTTTTATAAGTAGCAATTAACTATAACGATGTTAAATTTGCAGCCATTAGCTAAAAAGAATTTAAACAAAGACTAAAGTTACTGCCCCGAGAAGAAAATCAAGTCTAGCTGAAGTAGACTTGACTTCAGTAAATAATTCTAGTTCAAGCAAAGCTCTAATTACGGAAACTTTACTATCAGGCTCAGGGAAAGCTCTTTCCATTTTAATGCTCAGCCTAGTCCTAATTGTTGTCGCGAACTTAGCTCTCTTGATAAACCTCGGAAGCTTGTACACTCAGCGGCTTCACTGGATTCTTAGCATGAGAAGTTTCGATGACATAAGTACCTTAGTTTCTCCTTTCTCAAACACGAAGAAGAAGTATTCTCTCAGTACTAATTTAGTGCTTAACTGTCTATACATTGTCCTGAAAAGTATCAGTCTTAATACTCTACCTCCTCAAGCACATCTTTCCTTACAGTTGTCTCTAAGCCAAACAGGGAAAAACCTTGCTCTCTCTTATCCTATAGAGGAGAAGTAATACTATATTTACACTAGAGATCATTATCTCAGAAACTTAGCCCAGCTCCATAATATACCTTTTCCAAGGAGCTACTATTACCGGCAGCTTAAGTTCGGCACGAAGACACACATGTCATCCAGGGCTCTGCAGGTATCTTGAGGTCTGAATCAAACATCATTACAAACTCGCCGTCAGCGATTTCAGCTCCATGGTCTAGCGCATCGCTTCTACCTCCTGCAGGTTTCTCTCTTCTTAGAATCTTAATATCATTAGAGTTAATCTCGTCGTGTAGTATATAATGCATCTCTCTATGTAATCTTCCTTATCGCCAGAAACTATGGGAACATTACCTATGTAGTACTTCGCAAATGGAGTAGGGTGCTCAAACGATACTAGAGCTGCAATGCAGCATCGATTACTCTTGCTACGCCTGCACCTTCACTTGAGGATAAGCATTCAAGTCTTATAGGTTCTGACTGCAGACAGTGGTACATTGATTTTCCTGTATACGAGCTTAATTGTCACTAGTAGTAATGTTTATATAGAATGTTCGGAATATACCGAACATAAGGGAGAAATAATGGAATCACTAGTCAAATTGCTTATGATGCTTAGGTTACCATTCGCTGCCGCCCTAGTGTTTTCTACCTTAATGCACAAGAGAAAGCCCCTAGCACTGAACGAGCTCGTTGAGGCTACAGGATACACTAAAAGTCACCTCTCCTCAGCTCTGAGGTTGTTAGAAGAGAAGCATTTAATCGAGAGAAGAAGGGTTCACGGAAGGAAGCACCTCTTCCAGGCAAAGACTGAAGGGCTGATTATGCTGATTTACGAACACTTAAGCAAAATACACACATATTTGAGATCTGTGATGAATGAGCTTGAAGATGAAGACGTTCTAAGTATTGTATGCATGCTTGAAAGCGAGTTACACTCACTTCTGACTAAGTTAGAGAGATGTGAAAGATGGTTAAACAACAGGTAGCGATCAAGACAAGATTAAGGATAGAGAATAATAGCAAGAGAATAGTGTTGGTTATCTGCGACGGCGTGAGCTCAGCAGAAACTATGATACTTGTTAATGAGGTAACCAAGAAAATAAAAAGGGAGGGTAAGCGTAGGGTACTCATATATGTAATATCACCGCTAGGTAGACCAAAATATTTCGAGGTGATTAGAAGACTCATACAAGAAAACATAAGTTTAAGCATGAGTATAAGATACTCTGGGTCGAAACCTGAGAATCTCTTAGAGTTAATTAGGAAATTAGATAACCCAGATGTATTTATAGCTGGGCTTTGCAGGGACTTCATTCAAGCACTAGATGATATAGGCTACAAGAACGTAATAGTTATTTAGCCTAAGAAAGGGGTACGGGACATGAGTTCATGCAAAGGTTTTGAAATAGTTATCACGTCTGACAGGACTATGATGAGCAATCATCACGGCAAAGAGTTTCTAGGATTCATGACTACCGCGCCAGCTATCGGTTTACCCAAGTGGCTCTGGATGTGGATAGCAGCACCCAAAATGAAGGTTGATAGTTTAGGGAGACCCGTCGAGGCACCCTACGGACTTAGAAAGGTCGAAGCAGTACTACAAGATGCCGGGTACAATGCAGCAATAGTTGACCCAGATCACATACACAAGCACATAGATAGCATGAAGGTGTTAATGATAGGGCACCACGACTTCTTCGCGTATGGGCCACCCAGCTGTGAATGGTGGATGTTGACCGGTAAGGAACCTGTCAATAGAGTATCTTTTCGCGAGTTCATGGAATCCCCGGCTGTCAGGGAGGCTGAGAGAAGAGGCGCTAAGATAATAGTTGGTGGACCTGCTGCATGGCAATGGCTCTGGGCGCTGGAGGAGTGGAAGAAATGGGGCGTAGACTGCGTAATTGATGGTGAGGCGGAGCTAGTAATCACAGACATCGTTGAGGCCGCACTGAATAACGAGCCTTTACCGGACTACGTGTATGTTGGACCAGCAGATACGCCCTCTGTGGAGCAAATACCCATAATTAAGGGTGCTAGTGTGAACGGCTTAGTAGAAATAATGAGGGGGTGCCCTAGAGGCTGCCGCTTCTGTTCAGTCACCTTAAGGCCCTTGAGATTCATGCCCATAGAGCACATAGTTAAGGAGATAGAGGTTAACGTGAGAGCTGGAGTAAAGAACGCAATACTACATAGCGAGGACGTACTCCTCTACTACGCAGATGGTGTTAAGCCTAGACCAGAACCCGTACTGAGGCTTCACGAAGCGGTCTTGAAAACAACCCCTGGCTCAATAGCATGGGCTCACATAAGCCTAGCAGCGACAAAGTACGCTGAAGAAAAATATAGGCTTATATCCAAGCTCATGAATGACATGATCATACCTAGGCAGAAGTATATCGGCGTTGAGGTCGGGATAGAGACTGGTAGCGTGAGACTAGCAAAGATAATTATGCCCGCGAAAGCTGCTCCATATTCACCAGAGCAATGGCCGGAAGTAGTTGAGGACGCCTTCAGAATAATGCACGAAAATCACATAGTGCCAGCGGCAACTCTAATACTCGGCCTCCCAGAAGAGAAACCAGAAGACATAATAGCTACTGCCGAATTACTTGATAAGCTTAAGCCCTACAGGAGCTTGATAGTACCGATGTTTTTCGTGCCAATGGGTGCCTTCAAAAATAGAGAGTGGTTTAAGACACACGGGTTAAGGGAGGAACACGTAGATGTCCTGATTCAGTGCTTAAGGCATAGTGTACGGTGGGCTGAAGATATAATGAATAGATTTTATATACGTGAGCCACTATTGCTACCTGTCAGATTAGTGCTAAAATTATTCCTTTCATCTATACGTAAGAATATGGCCAAGGTGAAGCCGGCTCTAGAGGCAATAATAGCTAATGGAGAAAGAAGGTAGATCCTAAATACTTATAAATAACTTCCTTAGCTTCAAGAACATAGTTCAGAATTCTCCTACCCTTCTTCAGTGATGTCAGAGTAAGTAATAGATCTCTCTCTGAGAAGAAGTTTCTCCCACCGTTACTGTAATAGCTTCCCCACGTATATAAGACTAGTTGCCAGCGCACCCATCAATCTGGCAACACTCAGAAAACATCATTAGGAGAATTCTCTTTTTGTTAAAAGTGGGCCCGCCGGGATTCGAACCCGGGACCACCGCCTCGTGAGGGCGGCATCCTGCCGCTAGACTACGGGCCCATGTTTCTACTATTGTCACTACTATATAAGTTTCTTTCTCGTCACTACTTCAATGTTTCTATAACTACATGAGTTACTGTTTCTTTAACTCCTTCTATTCTCGATATCTGCTTCAAGAACTCATCTAATTTAGACTGATTGACTACTACAATAAGGTCTATTTCTCCTGTAACTCTGTATACTTTCTCTACGGGAAGTGTTTTAACTATTCGTGCATATGTCTGGTTTCTTGCTCTAGGCTCTACCTTCACTAGAACAAATACTTCAGCTGACCTCATTCCTAGAATTTCTAGAGCTTTTTCTGTAAGCATTATAAAGCCTCTTCCTGTTTTTATGAGACCTTCTTCTCGTAGTTTTCGCAGATGAACATTTAGAGCCTGTCGTGTAATTCCAAGCTCTTTTGCCAGTTCACTTTGAGACTTGTTCACTATAAATATCTCCATTCCTTGGCTGTTTTCAAGTAGATACTTTAAGATAGTTAATTGTTTTTCTGTCAATTTTATATGGCCTTTTTCCATAGTTATACCCTATTTTAGATATATGTAAACCTATATATAAAATTTAGCTTTCAGACTGCTTTTTGAAAAATTTTCTTAATGTGAAGACCATATCCCCTGCAATAATCCCTAAGCAGGATACTATTATTAGCAATAAATCGAGAAAAGCATACGATACTATTTCTGACACTCTTATTTTTTTTCTATGGCGAATGATATTATGCAAAAGTAGCACACCATAAGAGAATAAAAACATGGAAAAACCAACTAAGTAGAAGCCGAGTAGTAGAAATATTATACTAAGAACAAAATACGATAACAAAAACAACAATATATAAGTTAAAGCCTTGGAAAATATACTTTCTGGATGCTTTCTTTTGAAAATAGAAAAACCGAGACCGTATTGAAAATATCTCTTTAATAACTTCACTAAAGTATTTCTATGATAGTGATACACCACCAGTTCTGGCACACATAAAATTTTGTAACCACTCTTAAGTATTCTATACGCGTAATCGATATCATCTGATCCATAAGCTTTATACTCTTCGTCGAAAAAACCCACTTTATCTACTATTTTCCGCTTTATTGCAAAATTACATGTAACGATTAGAGTAGATAATGGTATATCATTTGCTATTAAAGCTCCTTCGTCAATTATTTGAACCTTAGTATTATTTTTAAATAATTTATTTACAATATTAACTATCTCTAGATTAACCTTAGCAGCTCTTGTGGGCGAAATTATCGAGTAGTCTAAGTACTTTGAAAGAAAAGCCTCAGGATTTGCTGATACCATAGACCCTGCTACACAATAGATATCTGGATACTTTTCAAATAACTTAATTATATTCTCGACCCAATTTTCAGTAAGCCTTACATCACTATCAGTAAATATTAGAATATCTCCCAAAGCATTTTTAATTCCAATATTTCTTGCTAAATTTGCACCACTAGTTCCTCTAGCATCTATTATTTTTATTTCAGATGCTGTGTATTTTTCAAAGATCTCGTCAAATCCGCCTTGGTATACTATTATAATTTCATCAGGCTTTAGTGTTTGCTGAAGAATAGATAAATACAACTCCTCAGGTTTCGGAGGCTTCCCTTTAAGAGGCACTATCAAAGATATTTTAGCCAACAGACTCACCTGCCTGAGAGGAGAGTTGCCTACCCATATAGATATTTCATTTTATATTGCTGTTCTTTTTGTTATAGGTACTTTTCTTCAGTCCTCAAAATCTCTAAAGCTAGAAGGCTTTGAGAAAACTTATATACCTAAATTATGCTAGCTTAGTAGAGAAAATGTCGGATAACACTCTAGATATATCAGCATTACTTGACGCAATGGAGCGCCAAAAAAGAATAGCCTTCAATAATCTCATCGATGGAATAATAACAGTCGCAGCATTTACCATAATAACTTTCATAACTCCATGGATCTTCAGAACATACTTTCCTATAGAGCTTTCATCAGCAGAAGCTTTCTACAGATTTCTCCAAGTAGGTTTATTGTTTGCGCTTCTCTATGTATGTATATCTAGACTAATGTTCATGGGATGGGATCTCTACAGAATAGCCAAAATAACTTCAAGGACTATTCTTCTAGAGAACATTAAGACAAGCGACTACCGCAGCGATCCAGCCGCCATGAAGATGTACGAGCTCCTATCCCAAGAAGACAAACTAGTCAAGCGCTTACTGTGTATAGTAGCCGCCTTCATAACATTAACGTATATTCAATCAACAGAATACTTCGGTGAAATAGTATATAACTTAGCTCTACCAACTCTATTCAAGTCATCCCCATCGCTTATAGTACTTCCTGTATATGTAATAATGCTGTTCTCACTGTCATTCGTAATCTCTTCGCTAATCTACGTTAAGGAACAACTTACCCCGCTGCTTGATGAAATATACGCCTATACAAAGAGCATAATATCTGCTCAGCTATCATCAAGCATATGCCCCGAATGCGGAGCAAGAATTCCTCAGAAAGCAGTACACTGTCCATTCTGCGGTTTCAAAGTGGTTGCTGTCAATAAAGATAAAGTTAAGAAAATTGTGGACACTTCATCCTAAGTCTCTTAGCGAGTGTTAAAGCATCTTTTATTATATGGAGATGATCAAAAGCCAAAGTCTTAGGAATCTCTCTAAAGAACTTTACTTCTAGTACCTCCTCTTCACAAGGTTTTTTGTAGACTCAGATAATTCAGCTAAATATGCTATAGAAACAACATGTCCTCTCGGATCTCTTCCAGGATCAGAATACACTCCCACAAGCCCCTTTATTTTTACTTTAAATCCTGTTTCTTCCTTCACCTCTCTTAACGCTGCATCCTCTACACGCTCACCATACTCTACAAATCCTCCAGGCAGCGCCCTCCTTGTTCAATACAACTACGTCGACTGCCAGAAGCGGATGTTTTCTAGTCTTACTTTTATCCACTTGTCATTACTCTCAACACTTTTAAAAATCATTAACGCCTAGCCGAGATAAAGTATAATTTTCTCCCTTACTAATCAATACTACGCGCGGGAGAGACCATGAGACTGGAGGCTAAAAAAGGAAATATTATAAGAATCAAGGGACCCGCTTCCGTAGTTCTAAGAGAAGGAAGTGTTGAATACTTAGGTAAAACCTTAAGGGAAAAGGAAAGAATATCAATACCCGTTGGAAAAGTAGCGTTCATAAATATTCTCGAAAATAGTTCACTAGAAGTCAATTTAGGGGAAGATGCTGAAATAGAAGTATTAGAAGAGATTGAGGACGTAACTGTACCTTATCACTGGAGAACTCTCATTGAGCCGCTAGTTTCGGAGCTAAAGAAAAAGCCCACAAAAATTATGATATTAGGCGACGTAGGTACAGGCAAAAACTTGCTAGCAACTTATATTGCAAACTTAGCTGTAAAGAAAGGATATACTGTCGCTATTCTCGATAAAGATGTCGGTCAAAGCTCCTTAAGTGCTCCGACAACAATAGGTTTAGTCATAACGAAAAAAGCCACTACTTCACTTCACAAAGTAAAAACTCATTACGCCTACTTTGTGGGATCGATATCTCCGGGAGGATTTATTCACAGAATACTGGTAGCCTCAGCCTTTCTTTTAGAAAAAGCAATGTCTCAAAATGTAGACTTAATAGTAGTTAATACCGACGGCTGGATTCACGGAAAAGAAGCTAGGGAGTACAAATGGAGCCTTATCGACATAGTTCGTCCTGACTATATTATAGCACTTCAATCAACTAGAGAATTAGAACATATTTTGAGAGCTTACGAAACCCAAAAGTGGGTAGAAATAATTAGATTACCGAGTATTAAAGAAGCTGTTTCAAGAGACCCCACTAGCAGAAAAATTTACAGGGAATCTGCATATAAAAGGAAATTAGCTAAATCAAAAATACGGACACTTAGTTGGAGTAGAGTCAGATTTAAGGGAACTATTTTTGGATCGGGGTTTAAGCTAGACAAAGACAAGATAAGCAGACTAGAGGCCCTACTAAAAGCATCAATAGTCTACGCTGAAGACGCTTACGATGCTTTGCTTATAGTTACAAATGAGAAAGTAAGAGTCCCCGAGGAAGTATTGAACACGATAAAAACAGAATTTTCCAAAAACGATGTGTTAGTAGTGCATAAAGGATATGAAAAAGGACTTATAGTGGGACTGTACGATGACCAAGGATTATTCCTCGATATAGGAGTAATGACAGAAATAGACTACAAAAAAGAAATAGTAAGAGTTCTCACAAACGTAGAGGCAGAAAAAATAGCACTTATATATGTTGGTAATTTAAAGCTTGGAGGAGATCTATCAGAAAAAACTAAAATCTACGGTTTTCCTCTTTGAAGCTAGTAAAACTTCTTTTCTCCTTTCTCCTTCTCCTTTTCTTCAAGCCTGCTAGCTGCGATTATATCGTCTATTCTTAGTATCATGCTAGCTGCTTCCACTGCTGATCTCACTGCATGAGTCTTGACAATTAGTGGCTCGATTATTCCCTCTGAAAGCATATCGCAGACTTTTCCTGTATATACATTAATACCCATTTTCCATCCCTCAGGCTGCTCGTGAGCAGCTCTTAGCTCAGCTAATATGTCTATTGGATCTAGTCCAGAGTTTTCTGCTAGAGCTCTTGGAATAACTTCTACTGCATTAGCAAAGGCCTCTATTGCGAGCTGCTCCTTTCCACCTATTTCAGCAGCATATTCTCTTAACACTTTAGCTATTTCTACTTCTGGTGCACCGCCTCCTGGAAGTATGTATGGCTCTTCAATTACGTCAGCTACTACACTCAGAGCATCAATTAGCGACCTCTCTGCCTCATCTACTACTTTTTCTAAACCTCCTCTGATGAGTATGCTCACTGCCTTGGGGTTCTTGCAGCCCTCTACAAAAACCATTTTCTCTTCGGCGACCTTTCTTTCTTCAACTAGCTCTGCTTCACCTAGGTCCTTGGGGCTTAGATCATCAACTCTTGTCACTATTCTTGCTCCAGTTGCTCTAGCAAGCTTCTCCATATCAGATTTCTTTACTCTCCTTACTGCTAGAATTCCTTCCTTAGCTAAGTAGTGTTGAGCAATATCATCTATTCCTTTTTGGACAAAGACCACGTTAGCTCCCGTTTCTTTTATCTTTTTCACCATTTCCTTTAGAAGTCTTTCCTCTTCTTCTATGAACGCCTTCATCTGTGATGGATCATTTATTCTAATCTCAGCGTCTATTTCTGTTTTCTCGATTTCAAGTGGACAGTCAAGTAAAGCTATTTTAGCTTTTTCTATACGCTTCGGCATTCCTGGATGAACTACTTCTTTGTCTATTACAACACCGTAAATGAGCTTAGTATCGAATAAACTGCCTCCCTGCTTCTTTATTATCTGAATGTAGTCGATGTCTGCCACATATTTACCGTCTCTTTCTTCAGCTATCTGCTTAACAGCTTTTACTGCTATATCAGCGAAATAGTCTTTGACCCCGGCAACAGCCTTACCATGCATTGCTGTTAGCGCAACTTTCTTTAAAGTGTCATAGTCATTTATGTCTACCTTTATTGCTCTCTTCTTTAAAACCTCAATAGCCTTTTCAAGAGCCTTCTTATATCCGCTTATAATAATTGTTGGATGAATGTCCTTATTTAGTAGGTGTTCAGCCTCCTTTAGTAATGCTCCGGCAAGCACTACTGCTGTCGTTGTTCCGTCTCCAACTTCATCGTCCTGTGCTTTTGATATTTCAACAAGAAGTTTAGCTATTGGGTGCTGTACGTCAATTTCGTCGAGAATCGTTGCTCCGTCGTTACTTACAGTGATATCTCCTAGACTATCAATAAGCATCTTGTCCATGCCTTTAGGACCTAGTGTAGTTTTAATAGTCTCGCTAATTGCGCGAGCGACCATTATGTTGAGTCTAATAGCCTCTTTGCCTACAGTTCTAGTAGTACCTTCTTTGAGTATCAGTACGGGCACCCCACCAATTTGTGTTAATACAGCTGGCTGCGCCTGAGACATACTATCACCTCTTCAGCAGAATTTACGACTAGCACTTCTATTTAAATTTTTCTATAAAAAACTTCTGCACAAATTGTTAAAGAGTAGGTAAAATCCATTTAGTTAATCTTCGCGCAGCTAGCTTAACGTCCTCTTCAGTAACAGTTCTTCGTCCTGCATGTTTAGCAAGCTCTATTGCTTCTTTAGCTATTTCATATGCTATCGCTTCAAGTACATCTCGAAGAACTATAGCTGCCCCGTTACTTACTCTCTCTGCTCCCGCCTTATGAATTATTCTATCTACAGGAGCTAAAGGTATCTCTGGCACATTTTTATTCCACTTTCCTAAGCAATAAAACTATCTCTTTATCTAAAATAATACATGTTAAACTGCTCATTTAAAGACATAAAACGCCGGGAACAAATATATTAATACCTTAAACCAAAGATTGGTGTATGGGTAAAGTTAGACCGGGGTTCATTAAAAGACTAGCGCGAAAACTACTAGAAACATATCCCGATAAATTCACTACAGACTTTGAGGCAAATAAAAGGCTAGTAGCTAAATTAACAAATATTCAGTCTAAAAGAGTACGCAATAGGGTCGCCGGATACATAACACGTTTGGTTAAATTATCCGAGCGAGAACAAGTTTAAAGTAATCTTGCCCCGAGATGATGTCACTGACCTGCGCTGACAAATGATGACCTAAAAATCCTCTGATCTTTTAATTCTCCTTCTGAAACTAGAGTAATAGTTATAAGCAGTTTCTAAAGTATGTGATGGGTACTATGCCATTTAACGAGGGAGACTATATCTTAATCGACTACATAGTAAAAGTCAAGGAAGACGACCGCGTTATAGATACGACAATAGAAGAAGAAGCTAAAAAGGCAGGAGTATACGAGGAAGGAAAAGTCTATGGCCCAGAGCTAGTCATAATAGGCGAAGGCTGGATACTAAAGAGCGCAGAAGAAGAAATTAAGAAAATGAACGTTGGCGAAGAAAAAACATTCGAAATACCTCCTGAAAAAGCGTTTGGTCAAAGAGATCCTTCAAAAATAAGAGTCGTCTCAATAAGAGATCTACAGCGGAGAAACATTAGACCAAAGATAAATGAAATAATAAATTTCGACGGAAAGCCAGCTATAGTCAAGAGAATAGGTAGTGGAAGAGTAATCCTAGATTTTAATCACCCTCTAGCTGGAAAAACATTAGTATATACTGTAAAAGTAGTAAAGAAAATAGAAAAAACAGAAGATAAAATAAAAGAGTTAATTAGAAGAAGAATACATTTAATTGATTTAAACAAGGTAAACGTAACAATAGAAGACCACACAGCTACGGTATTATTACCGCTAGATCTACTATCTTACTCTAACATCAATTTAGCGTTAAGAGGAATAATCAGAGATATAGATAGATACATAAAAGAAATTTCTGCTGTTAAAATAATATTTGAGGCTACATTCGAACGGGAAACTGCAGAAAAACCTAAAAAAGAAGAAGAGAAACCAGAAAAACCTGAATCAAAATCAGCGTCAGAAAAAGCAGCCACCACTGAGTGAATTTTATTAGTTTTTTAATGTAGAAAAAATTAATTAACTTTTAAGAGAAATATTGTAAGGCTAATAATATGCTGGGGGTTGAATTTATAAGACATAAGTTGTTTAAAGGCACAACAACTGTAGGCATCGTTTGCAAAGACGGAGTGATAATGGCAACCGACCGTAGAGTAACCAGCGGCTTCTACATTTCGCATAAAAGAGGAAAGAAGATCCATAAAATAGACGACCATGTAGGAGTAACAATAGCAGGAGTTGTGGCAGAAGCACAGTTCCTCGTAGATAGGCTCGCTAGCGAAGCTACTCTATATCGGCTCGAAAACAATAAGCCTATTCCACTGAAGTCAGTAGCATCGATAGCATCATCTCTACTTTTCAGTGCAAGGCCTTTCGTCATGGTAGTTCAGCTTATAATAGGAGGAGTAGATAACGAAGGCCCAGCCATATATGAGGTAGACTGGTTCGGCTCAACAACAAAAGAAGATAAATTCATTGCAACAGGATCAGGTTCTCCCTATGCTTTAGGAGTTCTTGAATCAGAATATTCAAAAGATATACCGCTATCAGACGCCATTAAGCTGGCAGTAAAAGCAGTCTTTTCAGCAATGCAAAGAGACCCCGGCAGCGGCGAAGGCATAGATGTCGCATATGTATCTAAGGATAAAGGTTATAGGGAGCTATCTGAAGAAGAAATTAAGAAAATACTGTCTACCGCAAAGTAGAGGTATCTGATAATGACGACAGATTTTGTTTTAGCAAATATAAGAGAAACTATATTAAAAAATATTCCCCCAAACGTAGGAAAAGTAAAAATAGATTTTGAAGGACCTAAAATAGCAATAATACTAGATAATCCACAGTCTCTCATAGAAAACGAAGATATTATTAAAAGAGTAGCAAAAACCATCAAGAAAAGAATAATTATCAAAGTAGACCCTGAATCGCGGTTACCTGAAGAAAAAGCAAAGGAAGTAATATTAAACATAATTCCTCCTGAAGCTGAGGTTAAACATCTGTACTTTGACGAAAATACAGGCGAAGTTGAAATAGAGGCTCTGAAACCTGGATATGTTATAGGTAAGGAGGGAAAAAACTTAAGGCAAATAATACTGCTCACAGGCTGGCGCCCTAGAGTAGTTAGAACTCCTCCGCTCGAATCTAAAACTATAAGAGAAGTAAGAAATATTTTAAGAGCTACATCTCCTGAAAGACAGAGATTTCTCAGAGACTTAGGCACCAAAATACATAGATCGCCATTCTTCAAGACAAGCCGTGTGAGAATAATAGCATTAGGAGGATTCCAGGAAGTTGGTAGGAGCGCCATTTTAGTTCAAACAGATGAAAGCAATATACTATTGGACTGTGGAATTAAACCCTCGTTATCAGGAGACGAATATCCGTTCATATATATGCCGGAGTTTGATATAGATCAACTCGACGCCGTTATTGTAACTCATGCGCATTTGGATCACTGCGGTCTAGTACCGTATCTATTCAAGTACGGTTATAGAGGCCCAGTCTACTGTACGGCACCTACAAGAGATCTTATGAAGTTACTACAAGAAGACTACATTCAAGTCTCTATTAAAGAAGGAAAAACTCCATTATACTCGAAAAAAGATATCTACGATGTAATATCACACACAATAACTCTAGAGTACAGCGAAGTAACTGACATAGCTCCTGATGTTAAGCTAACATTACACGACGCTGGCCACATCTTAGGGTCTGCGATTGTACACCTGCACATAGGTAACGGTCTTTGCAATATTGTGTACACAGGTGACTTCAAATTCGAACGAACAGCGCTTCTCGAAGCTGCAAACTACAAGTTCCCTAGACTTGAAGTTCTTATAATGGAGTCGACTTACGGCGGTAGAGAAGACCGAGTACGCTCAAGAGAAGAAACAGAAAGAGAATTCATAGAAATATTAAATAGAACGCTTTCAAGAGGAGGAAAAGTTCTGATTCCAGTTTTAGCTGTTGGAAGAGCTCAAGAAATAATGCTTGTCATAAGTAATGCTATGAAAAATAAACTCATACCCGAAGTACCTGTATACATAGAGGGAATGATGAAAGAAGTAACAGCAATTCACCTAGCATATCCAGAATTTCTCTCAAGAGAAATGAGAGAAAAAATATATCATGACGAAAACCCATTCTTATCAGAATACTTCACTACAGTAGACGACCCTCAAAAACGCATAGAAGTAGCCGAAGGAGAGCCCTGTATAATTCTCGCAACATCCGGCATGCTCATGGGGGGCCCTGTCCTAGACTACCTAAGGCTTTTAGCCAGTGATCCCAAGAACTCCTTAGTATTTGTAAGCTACCAGATAGAAGGCACTCTCGGTAGAAGAATACTAGATGGTCAGCGCGAAATAGAGTCTGTAGACCCTACCGGAAAAATATCTTTAGTAAAGCTACAATTAGAAGTATACAGAGTTGAAGGATTTTCAGGACATAGCGATAGAAGACAGCTAATTAGATATGTGAATAGAGTCACTCCTAAACCAGAGAAAATAGTGCTCTGTCACGGAGAGAAAACAAAAGCCCAGAGCTTAGCCTCATTCATCAACAGTAGATTAAAAATACATGCAATAGCGCCGAGCAATCTTGAAGCTATAAGAGTAAGATAATTTTGTTTTTAGTCATAAAAATTCTTAGAAAACATCTATTTACTAAATTGATAAAAACGCAAGTTTTATAATAGTGAACAGAATACACCTTTTGCAAAGGTGCTTTACATGTCTAGCGAAATGCTTAATGAAGCTCTAGGTAACATGGTGTTAGTGAAACTCAAAGGCGGAAGAGAAGTTAGGGGAATTTTACGAAGCTTCGATCAGCATTTAAACCTAGTATTAGATGAAGCAGAAGAAATTAAGGATAAAAAATCTAGAAAATTAGGAACTATAATTGTGAGAGGAGATAATGTAGTTCTTGTAAGTCCTGTATCGGTAACGGTGAAGTAGTATGGTCAAAGGAACAACCTCATTTGGTAAAAAGAGCAAAGGAAAAACCCATATAAGATGTAGAAGATGCGGAAGACACGCATACCACGTGAGAAAGAAATACTGTGCAGCTTGCGGCTTTGGTCGATCTAAAAGAATGCGCAGATATTCGTGGCAAAACAAGAAATACAACAGAGTTAGGTTAGTATAGTCCTAAGTAAACCTTTACTACTACCGGATCTCCGTCTTTAATATTGAGGACTTTCCTAATACACAGGGGGGCTATTATCTCGATTATCTCAGGCCCATGATGTGTTCTCTCTATAAGAATTAATGCTCCTTTAACTTTATCATTTACTATAGCATAAAAGCACTTGGCTCCTCCGTATTTTCTCTTACCATTATAGTGTTCACTTATCTTTATTCCGCTAATATAATTCAAAATATTTTTTCTTTTTATACTATCACTATCTAGTTTAACATTAAAGGTCCCCGGATAAGGCTCAAATCCTAATTTTTCTTTAAACTGCTTATAGTAGAAGGGTAATGAGACGTAGTAGGCTCCTTCACCTAATCCTGATACAGCAGTGCCTCTCAGTATTACTACTTCATTAATTTTCTCGAAAATTTTCTTAAACTTTAAATAGTAGCTATAAAGTAAACTTAAACCTTTTTCACTTATCATAATATATGTTCCCTCAATGGATTTTCTTCTAATAATTAAGTTTTCTTGCTCTAACTCTATTAACTTACGAGACGCAGACTGCTGAGAACATTTGATATACTTAGCTAGCTCACTAGTGCTTATTTTTACCGGAGAAAAAATTCCTCCCTTTAGCGATATTTTCATCAATATGTACACTTTCTCGTGCTCCTTCACAGCAGTCTCCCCCTACTACAACACACATACTTATTAATGCTTCTAGCAATCATTTTTGCCACCTTAATTGGCTCTGGATGCTTTCCCTCTACAGTAAATTTATTAACTAAATGCATGCATTCTCTAAAGTCAACACCAAAATATCTCACATAGACTATATGTCCTGTTCTAAGAGGTAATGGTACTCGTTTTCCATTTTTCCTGTAAACTTCTACTCTTTCTTTCCAGTCCGGAAAATTCTTTCTAATTATTTCCTCTAATCCTTTTGATTCTCTGTAGGTTACTGATATTACAGGAATTTTTACTGAGTTAAATACTTCGCTCAAATCTATTATGTTGTAGTAGCTTATAATTACACCATTTATTAAAATAAAGTTAATGTCATTTCTCCCAGTATTGTAATACATTCTTATAACAGCTTTCGTAGAATCCATTCCTCCTACAGTTACTCTCTCTATGTAGACTCCATCTATTAGAAAGTCACTTCTCATAACTACTCCAACTAATACTGCATATTTGTTCTCTTTTCTAAAGCTTTCAGCTATTCCAAGACACCGTATAGCTTTTTTATATACGTTTATTTTCCTAAATTTACTGGTATTTTCATGTATATTCTTTTCAGCCATCCTTGCTTTATTATGAGTAAATACTTCTTAATATATTAGCTCCTTCTTCACCGATTTCAACTATATTTTTTACGTTTCTAAAAAGTATTTTCATATAAAGGCTTTTATATGAGTACTCTTTATTACTGATAGGCTGAAATACAATACTTCTATTAAAATGAATTTTAAATAATGATAATAATTCATTTAGCCACGAAATACATTTATTTAAATTATAGTTAATTATACTTGATTTATATACTATATCAATATCAGAAACTATTATTAAATATTTTTTTAACATATGTTTTAGCGAGGTTAATGTGTGAACTAGTACCAGTAATTTGAGTAAATCATCTACAACTATAATAGATCCTTTATTCTTATTCTTACTTAAAATATTTTCAAAAACATCAAATAGAGGTGAAATAATTAAGAAATTTTCTGCAGTATTGTTTATGTATTTTAGAAAGGAGTTTACTACAGACTTTCGTAAATTCACATCATATAGTAGTAGGCTAGGACCTTTTTCCACCAGTATTTTTCTCAAAGCACTTTCTTTATCTTGCATATATTTTTAGATAATATAGATAGCTTAACATTAGAAATGTTATTAGTAGAAGCAGCACCGATAATCCAGCCATTTTTAAAGACTCTTCAGTTTTCTTTTTTAACGCTGAATACATGTAAACTATGCTGAATGCCCCAAATATATAAGAAATTGCAGTAACTATGACTTCTGTTAAAGACTGATACAAATTGTGTTGTATGATAAATGCCTGAAGCTCTCTCGGCGATGCTACAACAAGAGCGTATAAGATTCCTCCTAAAAGTAGTGCTGCAACGAAAATTATTACATAGGACAAAAATTTCGGTTCAAGCAGAGCTTCAAGATATCTTTTAGCAGTACCGATCATCTGCATTCCCTCGTCTATTTTAATTCCGATACTATATATTTTTTCGGCTCAAGTATTCATCTCGATAGAAGCTGTGAACATAGGTTATTGGCTCATACACCGAAAAAACTCTAGAAAAGTGAGCTCCCATTGGTATCATTGCTAAACATTTTGGACAAAATTGATGAAAACCATCTAGGATTATTCGGCATCGTGGACAATAAGTATAGTCCAGAGATAACATTAAGGGCCTCTCGTATTTAAGCAAGTAGTCTAGCAGAGTAACTAAGTCGTCTTTAGTGAAGTATATAGGATCTACCCGTAGAAAAACTCCTCCTTTAAGTTCTCTAAATGGTTCGCTATGATAAATCTTTAAGTATTCTTCGAGTGACCCCGCTATATTGTAGGGCATCAATGTTAGTGGAGAGAAATATTGCTCTAGATTTTTTATTGGAATGTTCTTTTTTCTTAGTACGTTTCTAATAATACTGACTACTCTTACAAAGTTTCTATCGTTACACATAAAAGAAAACTCTACTGTATACTCTTCGTTTTTAACAGCATCTCTAAATACCTTGATCAGTTCTTTTACTAGTTTTCTAGCAGTTGATATGATGTGATCTTTGTTATCGTTACCCGCTAGCAAAAAGGCTGTAAAGTATACTCCTATAAAGGAAATTAAATAACGCGAATATTCCCACCTATAGTAATAGTCTCCTTTAAGTATATACTCTGTTAACGGTTTTAGCCTTCTTTTAGCTACAATATCTTTAATAAAGCTATGTTTGCTGTTAAATGCCAGCGCCACAGAATCTGCTACGTTATATATTTTGTCAAAAAACTTTTCTTCCGTATGACTTTCAAGCATTATTAAAGGCAAATTAACAGCAATAGAGGAAATTATCCCGTAAGCTGGCAGAATCGGTACTTCCTTAGGTTTTTCGAGCTGTATACCTTCACTAGAAGTAGAAACATAGTTTTCTTCCTTAACAAGTGTTATTGGAACTCTTGATGCAAGCGCCTTATATATAGTACTTAGAAGATCATCATCCCTTAGGACTCTGTCATTTACTTTGAGCACTACTATGGGAGTTTTTGAAGGATACTTGCTATTAACATTTGCTAAAACATTCAACAATGTTTTTGCTAATAGTAGCGCTTCATCCATGTAGTCTACAAAGGAGAATAAACCTGTATTTTTGTATTTAATCTTAATATCTTCGTATTCTTTAGGTAAAGAAAACGCACAAGCTAGTGCTACGGGTCTATAGTTTCTATAACTTAAGTTATTTATGTTGAGTATTTTAGTAAAATAGAGTAATTCCAATGATACTTTGTCTTGATCACCTTTACTTATAAAAGGTGACAAAATAAAATTAAAGTTGTCTATGATTTGAGAAATATAATAATAATCTTTAAAATAATTTAATGTAATATACATTGAGAAAAGAGCCTCTCTAAAGTTTTTCGGAGCAGGTATGATTATCTCGGGAAAAAATTTATTTCCCATAAAATTTTCTTTCGACAAACATAGACATAAATCATGTCTAATGTCTTCAACCCCAATAAACCAATCACTGCTGTTCGCTATGTGTATATATCCGTTTAAATGCGCAACAAGAACACTAGGAGGTATTAGCTGAGACATTGTATAAGCCTCGATTATCGACCTCCCAAGTATTCTTAGCAAAACATTGGGAGTGTAAGGTCTTACTAAATCATAAGATTCAAATATATTTTTTACATCGTAGACAGGTAAACCGTATCTACTATATTTCTTTATATATTCTTCACATCCTTTCTCAAGTAGCGTAGCAATTACTAGTTCTCTTATTAAGTTTGTTGAAACATAGCGTAGATTTGCATTCTTAAGTTTCTCCTCTACATCAACTGCTACTTCCTTAGCCAGCGACCTTTTGATACCAGTCTCTCTGACTAGACTATCTATTATTTTATTTTTATCAAAGTACTCCATTACATATTTTGATGTCGAAACAAGCATGTCTCTACTTTGTAGAGCAAGATAAGACTCCCTAAATTCTTTAAATAAATCAAATATCTTAAATCCTAGATCAGTTAATCTATATTTTCCTGTGTTTCTATCTATTTCTATTATTCTATTGTCTACTAATTGTCTTAAATGATAACCAAATTTTCCACTTTTATCTCTTGCGATACCGATCTTCTGCATTAATTCGCCATAAGATAACTCTCCTTCATTATATAATAGTTTAATTATTTGCATTCTAACTTCATTACCTATAATTCTCAATATTTTTACTATATCCTGCACCCCCAGCCCCCCTCATATCATTTCATGTCTAAAAATATAATCTTTAATTCGTCTTGTCTACTTATATTTTTCCAAGAATCAATCGATCATTGCTAAGACCGTATATATTTATTACACCTCTATAGAATACTGAATGAATGCCTTCAATAAGAGTAGTATTAGTCGAACCGTACTACGAAATTAATATAGGATACGTGGCTAGAGTAATGAAAAACTTTGGTTTCAAAGAACTCTACTTGGTGAAACCTAGAGCACAAATAAGTGGTATTGCTAGACGCTATGCTATGAAAGGAAGAGATGTATTAGAAAGAGCAGTAATACTAGATTCTATAAATCCTGCTATTAAAGACGCTGAGTTAGTTGTCGGAACAACTGGAAAAACATCAGATACATCACTTTTAAGACAGACCCTCTCTGTGAGAACTTTTGCCGAAAAAGTTAGCTCTATTCAGGGAAGAGTAGCGATTTTATTTGGTAGAGAGCCTTCGGGCTTAACAAACGAAGAAATAAAACTATGCGACTACATGGTAACTATTCCTGCGAACCCCGAATACCCTATTCTAAACCTCTCTCATGCAGTAGCCATAGTTCTATACGAGATATACATGGCCACGAGAAAAAGAGCTGTAAAAGAACACAAAATTCCAAGAAATTACGCTACATTATTTCTTGATTATGTTTCCAAAATATGCGATAATATAGAGTTTCATGATATGAAAAAAGATAATATTATATTAGCTTTTAAGAAAATAATATATAAATCAAATTCTACAGAAAAAGAACTAAGAACAATATTATTATTTATTAGAAAAATATATGTTTTATTATGTAAAAATTGATTCTAAATTCCTACTTAGTTAACTAAGCAATCTTTATAAATCAGCGTGAAGACATATAGTGATAATTATGCCTCTGCGGCCAGGCAGATGCTATAGGCGGTTCGACACACCACCTTACACTAGACTAGAGTATATTAAAGGAGCTCCACATGTACAAATACCAAAATTTGACCTCGGGAATGTTAAAGGAAACTTCACACACATAGTTAAGCTAATTACCAAGGAAAGAGGTCAAATCAGAGCAAATGCATTAGAAGCAGCAAGAGTCATAGCACACAAATATTTAAGCAAAAATGTTGGCGAAGCAAACTATCATATGAAATTATGTGTATACCCACATCACGTTTTAAGAGAAAATAAAATGATGGCCATGGCTGGCGCCGATCGTCTCCAGGATGGAATGAGACTAGCGTTTGGTACGCCTATTGGAAGAGCCGCCAGAGTATATGAGAACCAAACAGTAATATATGTGAGAATAAACGGTGAGCACATAGATAAAGCAAAAGAAGCCCTTAGACGTGCTGCATCAAAGCTACCTTTACCATGTAGAATAGTTGTAGAGCTTCTAGCTGCTCAATAACAATCTATTCAAGTAAATTAATTAAGTAAAATAGGGTGTTTTCTGTGAATCAAGGAATAAAGAGAATGATAGAGGCATGCATATACGTATGGAGCCATATTATAAATAACGAAAACGACAAAGTCTCTAGAGAGAAAATTGTAAAAATGCTTAAAGATGCCTATCATAAGTTTAAAGTAAAACCTATAAAAGACTACAGTAGAACAGGACTTTACGAGAGAGAAATAATAACGCTATACATTGTTGGAAAATATGGACTAAACCTCGTAGATGAAATAAATTCATTATCAAAAGTATTCTACAAGGAAAAAGAATACGACTCACTATATCATGAACTTATTGAAAATTCATCCAGCAGTAACACTTTAGAAAAAAAGCTGTCTGCTGAAGTTATATTGAAGACTGCCAGATTCGGACTAATAATGTCTTTACTTGGATTTGGATTAAATAATAAGTTTTTAGAAGTTATATCACTTTTAGCAACTAATTACCCAGACTATGCACCAAAATTACATAAACTTGCCAAAATATATATAGCTATAGAAATAGCTAAAAAGATTGCAGAAGGTACTGTAAAAAACCGTTTAGAAAAAGAAGCTCTTAAGCAAGCACTTTGTATGAAAATAAATTCGCCGAAAGCAGCGCCATCCGACAAGATGATCTACAAGTTTGCAAAGTACTATTTCGGTGTTCCAGAAGATCGGGCATTCCAAGTGCTCAATGTCAAGGATTCAATACTAGCTGAAATTTAATCTTTATTTTTTATACACTCAGATATAATCTCGAAAACAATCTCTCTATCTTTTATTTTACAAGCGGACCATAGTGGTGAATCACAATTAACAACAAATATACGTCCCTTTTTTCTTCTAAGTCTTCTCACCATTCCTGCTCTCATGAGTTTATATAGAACCTTTTTAATAGAGTAAAGAGTATAAGCATTAATGGGTAGTCCCGCTAGTTTAGCTATATCTATGCTCTCAAAGGAGACACATGTGCCTTTAGCCTTACTAATTAGCTCTACAAGTGCATCACATACCGCCTTCTCATATACTTCACTTCTTTTATTTTTCTCAGACATTCTCCGCCCCTAGAGCTCTACTATTTTGCTAAGAGTTTCTAGATCTCCGTGTTTAAAAGCAACCCATATAGGACTTTCCTTAGTCGCCATATATTTTATTCCGTGACTAGATCTGCTGTATCTTGTGATAAGTCCTTTATCGCATAGCTCATCTAGTATACTTCTTATAACTGTTAAAAGAACTGGCTGCGACGGTAAACCAGCTATTGTAGCAAGTTTCTTGCAAGTGAACGTAACACAGCTTCCTCTAGACTTTTTAATTAGGTCACCCATCGCTTCTATTACAGCAAGCCTTACTTTTCTATAGTCCCGATAAGGTATCTCCCCTAAACCAACACTCTTTACTTTCACGCTTTTCTCTTCAAAAATACTAATAAGTATAAGACTTTGAGAAAAAGAACATATTAAACAGAGTAATACGGAGCTAGTATCAAAATATATTTGACCCCACAATATATTCAATGAAGCAGAATCTTAGTAAGAAAAATATATATTTAAGCTGGTTTTCACACTAGTCCCTAAGGATCAGGTTGGTGAAAATGCTTAGAGAAATATACATACCAGACACAACGGTAATAATTAAAGGCACTCTGAGTACTGCACTTGAGAGACGGTCTCCAAAAATTTTAGGTAAAATAATTATCCATAATCTGCTCGTGTTACACTTCGAAAAACTTTTAAGAGAAGGGAAAAGTCAAGGTCTATTAGGTTTACAGGAATTAAGAAAAATAAGAAGTATTATTAAAGAAAAGTATAGCGAAGAAGAACTAATTATAGAGGAAAGCCGAGAACTCCCACAAGGATACCAAATGCTAAGAGATGAAGGCATAGACGCTATCCTGAGAGAATTAGCTAAGGACTGGAACGCCACACTCATAACATCTGATAGAACACAGTACGAAACATGTTTAGCTGAAGACGTTAAAGTAATTTACTTAAAAACGGAAACTGGAAAAGCACTAATTTTTGAAAAAATGTTTCCCGAGAACGCTATGTCTTTACACTTGAAGGAAAACGTTGTTCCTTACGCAAAAGTGGGAAAACCTGGAAAATGGATCTTCGTGAAGATAAGAGATGAGCCTTTAACTAGAGAAGAGCTAGAAAGTATGATAAGAGAAATAATTGAGGCTGCTCGTAGCTCGCCTGATGCATTCATAGAAATAGATAGGCCTGGATCAACAATAGTACAGCTTAAGAAGTATCGTATCATAATAACTAAACCGCCTTTCTCTGATGGATACGAGCTAACTATAGTTAGACCACTTGTCAAGTTAAGTATTGAAGATTATAACTTACCTAAAAAACTTCTAGAACGTCTTGAGAAAAGAGCTGAAGGTATTTTAATAGCTGGAGCCCCTGGAATGGGTAAGACTACATTCGCTCAAGCTCTAGCAGAGTTCTACATGAGAAAGAACAAGGTCGTTAAAACAATAGAGTCTCCCAGAGATATGCATTTGCCTCCGCAAATAACCCAATATTCTAAGGCTTACGCGAGCTCGGAGGAAATACATGATGTCTTACTCTTATCTAGACCAGACTACACCGTATTTGATGAAATGAGAGATACTAGAGATTTCGAATTATTTGCTGACCTTAGACTAGCAGGCGTAGGCATGATAGGTGTAGTTCACGCAACAACTCCTATAGACGCCATACAACGCTTTATAGGAAGAGTAGAATTAGGGATGATTCCCTCTATAGTAGACACTGTAATATTCATTAAAGACGGTGAAGTCGCAAAGGTCTACGAATTAGAGACTGTTGTTAAGGTACCCTATGGTTTGAAAGAAGAAGACCTAGCCAGACCTGTAGTAGTAGTAAAAGACTTCTTTACAGGTGAGCCGGAATACGAATTATATGTCTTCGGCGAAAGAACATTTGTTGTCCCACTAAAGAAGAAAGAATCAGAAAGGAAAGAAATGACTAGAATTCTTATTGAAAAAACTATAAGAAAATACGTGCCTGATGCTGAATTCGATATAATAATTCATGATACTCACGCTGAAGTTCTAGTTCCTACAGAGATATACAACTATGTACGTAAAAAATGCCGTAAAAGACTAGAGAGACTGAGTAGAAAACTCGGAATAAGAATTGGGCTGAGACCTAAGGTGCTCTAATAATACTCAAGCCATATAAATATATACTGGATTGCTAGATTTTAATCACGATTGAGACCTAGTAGTGTAAAGTGGTTACTATGGCAAAGAAGTGTATAAATTGCACGTGGTATGACGCTTCACGCAGAATATGTAGAATTCTAGGGAAAGAAGTCGTCGACCCAGATAATCCTCCATGTTCACTAGGCTCACTTTCACGAGACAATAGTTCGTTGAAACCCACTTCCGTCGAAACTTCCTTGTCGAGAATTCTCTCTAAAACCTCTCCTTCACCAACTACAGCTACTAAGTATACAGACTCTACAACTACTCTCGAAACTTCATCGATAGCACCTCCTCCTAAACCCACTTTCCCCTTAAAAAAGACCCTTTTGATGTATGCCCCGACTGGTATACCTGAATTGGATAGAGTACTTGGAGGAGGATTCCTTAGAGGAAAGACTTATCTTATTGCAGGCGAAACTGGTTGTGGAAAGACAATTTTTTCTATGCAATTTTTGTTAAAAGGAGCTGCTTTAGGAGAACCAGGTATATATCTCGCTATAGATGAACCTTCTGAGCACGTTAAAAGAGGTTTAAGGCTATTCGGATGGGATGTTAGTGAACTCGAGGAAGAAGGATTACTTCTCTTTCTCGATATGAGAACTCACTTCAGTAAGATATACTTAAGAGAAGAGAGAAGAAAAATAGAGCCAAAATACATTATAGAGTCTATAATAAGTAATATCAAGAAAATTAGAGCTAAGCGTCTAGTTATAGACCCCATAGCACCTCTTATCTATGGAGGATCTCCTTCAGACGTAGTATACGTTAGAGAATTCGTTAGAGAAATAGTATTTTCCCTAGAAAGACTAGGCACAGTAACCACAATAATGACAAGCGAAATACCCACAGGGTCTACGCAATTGAGCAGATTTGGTGTCGAAGAATTTTTAGCCTCAGGAATAATAGTTCTTTCTCTAGAAGAAATAGCAGGAAAAATATATAGAGTCATGTACATAAGAAAGGCCCGCTGGGCTCCTGTTCAGCCGTGCAAATATGTCTTTGAAATAAGAAGCGGTGTAGGAATAGTAATACTTGGTCCGCTAGAAAAGTTTAAGAGAGCAGCAGCAAGCATATATTGACATAGATGCTACGAACTCTCTCTGAAGAACTTATTAAAGTAGTCAAGAAAATAAAAGGAGCTCCACTAATAGACGAAAAGACACTTAAGGAAGTAATAAGAGATATCCAAAGAGCTCTTCTTAAAGCAGACGTAAGTGTAGATTTAGTTTTCAAAATCTCTGAAAACATTAAGAATAGAGTTTTAAACGCCGAAATACCTCCAGGATTCTCTAAAAGAGATGTGCTTCTAAAAGCTGTTTACGAAGAACTAATCTCGCTTTTAGGAGGAGAATCTATTCCTGAAGTTTTACCGCCAAAAGACAAAGCTTATACTATAATGCTAGTTGGTCTACAAGGCTCCGGTAAAACAACGAGCGCAGCTAAACTTGCTTGGTTTTATTCAAATAAGGGATATAAAGTCGGACTAATATGTGCTGACACTTACAGACCCGCGGCATTTACTCAGTTAAAGCAATTGGCAGAAAAAATAAATATACCTGTATGGTTTCAAGAAAACAAAGACCCTGTAGAAATAGCTGTCAACGGAGTAGAGTATTTTAAATCCAAGAAATACAATTTAATAATAATAGATACTGCAGGCAGACATAAACAAGAAGAAGCTCTACTTAATGAAATGGAAGCTATGTTTGAAAAAATAAAGCCTGACGAAGTAATGTTCGTAATCGACGCCACAATAGGCAAACAAGCTAAAAAGCAGGCTAAAGCTTTTAAGAAAAAAGTTCCTATCTCATCGATTTTTATAACAAAACTAGACGGCAGCGCCAAAGGTGGCGGAGCACTAGCAGCTGTAGCTTCTACGGGAGCTATAATAAAGTTCATTGGAGTGGGAGAAAAAATAGATGAAATAGAAGTCTTCAATCCACCTAGATTTGTAAGCCGTCTACTAGGGTTAGGTGATCTAGAAGCACTCATAGAGCGATTCAAACGCCATGAAGAACTTATAAAGCTTCAAGAAAAAATCATGAGAACAGGCAAACTTACACTATATGATATGAAAATTCAACTCAAAAACCTGCAAAAAATGGGGTCTTTAAGCAAACTTCTATCGTTTATTCCAGGAGAAATGCAGCTAACTATAGACACTGAAGGCCTTGACAAAAATAAAATAAAGAAATGGGTAGCTATCTTAGACTCAATGACTAAAGAAGAGCTACTAAATCCCAGTATTCTAAATAGCTCTAGAATAAGGAGAATATCTAAGGGAGCTGGTGTAACTCCACGCGATGTAAAAGAACTTTTAAAAAGCTATGAACTCGCAAGAAGATACATAAAGCAGTTAAGTAGAAAAAGGACTCGCTTGTCTAGGCTCGGCAGACTATGGTAGTATCTTTTGCAATAGCTACTTCGATAACTCATCTATCCGAAAAATATTCACCGATATTAATGAGGTGTATTCCCGCCACACTTATGCTCTCACACGATATCCGACGTGATAGATGTCTCCTTTTTATATGCAAAGAAAACAATGTAATAGTGAGAATAGAAGGCAGCAGAGTCAAGAGAATATTTACTGACGAAGCATCGCTTTTAGGAGTTTACAGAAAAATAAGACTAGCATTAGAGAAGAAGATTCGGAAAAAAGTAATTCACCCAGGAATAAAAGTCTACTACACTAACATAGCGAGTTTCCTTTCAAAAACCTTTACTTCAATTATCTTTCCAGACACTAAAGGCAAAGATATTCCCGAATTATCTTCAGTAGAAAATGCACTATATGTGCTATCACTTGATAGAAAAACTCTTACAGATTTTCTAGCAGATATAGATATCGAGAAGATACCTTTAGTTTTTCCTAAGTCAATATACAACTTATCTCCTGACAAGATTATAGCCATAGTTAATATATGTCTTGATAGAATAACTGGCAGACTATCTCCCTATTAGATTTCCTACAATAACTTACTCTAACAGCAATGTTCACATTATTTCATTAAATCTATATAAAGTTCTATACCTCTTTTCGATAAAACTATATATTTTAGGAGTAGAAGTTATGGGACGGTGATGTTCGACATTCTAGAAAAAGCTGAAAATATAGTAAGCAAATACTGTCTCTGCGACTATTGCTTAGGAAGGCTGTTCGCTCAGCTTGGTAGAGGCTTAGACAATAATGAACGCGGATATGCTATTAAATTGTGTTTAACTCTGCAACATCACTTAGAGTTATTGACTACAGAAAGCGATGAGAGTAAGAAAAAAAGCATAAAAGTTCTCGAAAATTTAGCTAAAACAAACTTTAATCCGGCAAAAGAAGTACTACAGAAATACGGCTATAGTGTTCCAGATCCAGTGCCATGCTATGTCTGCGAAGACTTTTTTATCAGAAACATAGACCCCATTTTAAAAGAAATACTATCTTTGGTCAGTGACTACGAATTTAATACATTTCTAATAGGAGCGAGAATACCAAGAGATATAGCTAAACGAGAAGATGAAATTAAAATTACTTATGGGCTCGAAAATATAAGTGAAAGCTTCAAATCAGATTTGACCAGAGTCCTTGGAAAACGATTTCAAAAAGTAACAGGCAAAGTAGTCGATTATAAGAAACCAGACCTTATTATCATGGTCGATATACCTAACAATAAAATAAGTGTGCACTCTGCACCTATCTTCATTTATGGAAGATACCGAAAATATGTCAGAAATCTTCCTCAAAATAAGTGGCTTTGTCCACGTTGCCGGGGTAAGGGATGTGAAGAGTGCTCGTGGACAGGTAAAAAATATCCGACTTCTGTAGAGGAAATAATATCAGAGCCAATAATTAAGCTCTTTAAGGCTGAAAAAACAAAGTTTCATGGAGCAGGAAGAGAAGATATTGATGTACGAATGCTTGGCTCAGGACGCCCCTTTGTTGTAGAAATTTTAAATCCAAAAATAAGAACAATTGATCTTAAAAAAGTTCAAGAAGAAATAAATAAACATGGAAAAGGATTAGTAGACGTCTCTGACTTGAAGTATACTACACGTGATACTATCAAGAAGATCAAAGTATATTCCGAGTACACCATTAAAACGTATAGAGCTATAGTTTCAGTAAACCGCGACATTACTGAAGACGACCTCAAGAAAATTGAGGAGGTTTTCAATAACATAATAATTGAGCAGAGAACCCCCCTAAGAGTCCTTCACAGAAGAGCGGATAAATTACGCCGGAAGAAAGTATACAAGATTACCAGCAGAATACTGGGTAAGAGGAAACTAGAACTGACTATAATCTGTCAAGGAGGCCTCTATATCAAAGAGCTAATAAGTGGAGATAAGGGGAGAACTAGACCCAATATCTCTAATATCCTCGGAGCTCAAGCTGTCTGCGAAGAACTAGACGTAGTAGACATAGCAGAGCCGCCCATAAAGGGCTTTATGTGATCTGCCGTAGTAATTATAGTCTTCTTCTTGCCTCCCAAATAGATCTCAATGATATACGCTCTTCCACGCTTTCCGACAATAGTTCCAGTTAATCCCTGATAGCGCCTGTGAGGTGCAGTTCTTATGTAAGTAGGGTCTATATCTATACAGACCTTATCCCCTACTTTGTATTCAATCATGAGTCTACTTAGACCAGGTCTACCTCGAGCTCTAGGGTGTTTTCGAAGAAGTTTACGTCCTCTAGTTCTATAGCCTTTTGAATGCCGAGGCATAGCGAGACAAAAAACATATACGCGTAAATATAAGGTTTGTGCACATTCCTAATTTCGACTAAATACGTCCTTGACAAAAATTTGATGACAGCGAACTTTATGCTTATATTTTTGTGCATCCTTTATTTCACAGAATGAATCTCGACACTCTATGTCTTCTTGAAAACATAAAGAGACTTACTGCCATAATTTGTCTATCTGTAGCTTCTTTCCAAGATATTAAGACAAGAGAGGTAAGTGACAAAATATGGTTGCCTATAATACTTGTAGGTATTGCAGTAAATGCTGTAGAAAAAATTTGGACTAATGCAAGTATTCTTAGTCTATACTTGCTCTCCATAGCTATAACATTTCTTATAGCTTTAACTTTAGCATATTTTGGGCTAATGGGAGGCGCCGACGCAAAAGCCTATATATGTCTAAGTATTCTCGAAACACCTTCTGCACCTGCTAATATAGGCAAAATGTTCCCCGGCATAAGTATATTTATGAACTCCATTATTTTATCAATTTTCGCTATGATAATTATAGCTATAAACAATACAATACTATTATTTAAATCAAAATTATTCTTTCCCAAAAATATTAGTATATTAAAGAAAATTATTTTATTTTTAAGTGCAACAATAGTTGATTTAAAAGAAGCGAAAAAGCATCCTCACAAATATTTCATTTTATCGTCGACACAAAATACTATTAAAATAAAAACAAATATTCATAATATAGATAAGTGCACTGAAATAATAGACATTCTCGAAAAGAAAGGTGTAGAAAAAGTATGGGTATCCCCTACACTGCCTTTTATTTTATTCATACTTATAGGCTATATGTTATACTTATTTATAGGCAATATTATTATATATGTTTTCGAAATTATATTTTAGTTTTTATAACATTAATGGTTTTCTCAATAACTTTTCTTGTAGACTCTTCCACTGTACGGCCCTGAGCCGCAGCACTTATTAATTCATCTATTGTTATCCAACCGTTTACCCATACATAAGCTATTAATGCTTCAATTATATCCTCTATTTTCATATTTTTAAAACTACTTTTATTTACAATTTTCTCTATTTGATCCTTGGATATGCTCTTCCTTAATATCTTATCGGCTACTTTTACTCCTTCAGGTTTTCCCAAAGATATACTTATACCAGCAGATACAACAAAGTTTAGTACAGCGTCACCAAGCTTAGCTAGTCCTTTGGACACTACTACTTTCATACTTCGATACAGCTTCCTTAAATCTGTCTCTTAATACTCTCATTAATTCTTCTATTTTATCACATGCTCTAATAACTGCTTCTCTAGGGCTCCCCTCTTTAGTCTTCACATAGACTATAGGCTTTCTAATGAGAGGATGTGGTATTTTATATGCGCTAAATTCTACCGCTGGGTCTTCAAGAAGAATGTTTACCAGTAAGTTGCAGAATGTATGATCCTCACCCTCTAAAATGAACTCTAGTTCATGTTCTGTCTCTCTTACTATTTTAAGTTTCACGCAACCATTAATTAAGAAGTATTATTTGAGTTTTTCTCACAGCTAGATTTTATAAGTGTTTTAATTTCTTCAATATTTCTAGTTAGTACAATTTTTTCGTCTTGATAGTCTATACATTTATTTTCCTCTAAAAATTTAATTGCTTCATCGACATTTTTATTCATTAGTAAAGCTACATATGTTATTGCCTTTCTAGCAGATGCAGTAGTATTCATTTTTGTTAATTTTTCATATATTTTTCCTAGTTTATTAAAAATTTCAATAGTTGTGCTTAGATCAGCATTTGTTTGGAGAAAACCTTTGGATACATTTACTTTATATCCTTTCAGTTTAAGTACTTCTAATGCCACATTTATCGGAATGCCTACTGATAGGTTTATTGACTTTAATATATTTCGCAGACTATATGCAAAGTATCCGCTGTAGTTTTTTCGCCTTTTATACTTTATTTCGGTAGCAATTCTTCTTAGTTCAATTGCAGCTGTCTTTACTGCTTCCTTATCGCCTTGCAGCGCAAAGTCTATAGTATTTAGTCTAGTTCTCACTATGACTACTACATTCCGTATTCTTCTATTTACTTCGTTTAAAATCTCCTCTAATTCGTCTCTGTCTTCAACCTTTATTGCTACTCTTTTTTCATACATAGTCTCGACACGCTATATTGATAGATAAAGTGAAGAAATTTTCTTGCGGTAGCTTGTCCTACATATGCTACAGAAGAGATAATTCCCACGCTTACAAAGCGGTTTTACACAATTAGGACACCAAGATAATACTACTCCGAATTCTCTTCCTCTTAATGTTAAGTGGAAGGGCGGCCCTTCGTCCGAAAGAACTCTGGCTCTTATTATATCACCTATTCTCAGAAGATCATGCATGTCTCTTACGGGTTCGCTTAAAGCGTAGCTTACGTGAATTATACCTGTAAAAGGTATCGGTAGTAGCCCTCTGCCCTCTACTTCATATATTCGTGCAAGAGCGTAGAGACTTCTCACATATGATACTTGAGCATATACAGCGTCCTTAGCTTTAGGTATTAATGGTCTTCGTGACGGAATTACTGACAGTACATGGTTCACTCTATCAGCATTGAGCACACCAAGTGCTGCTGCTCTCAGGAATCCGTTTTCCTCGTACACATATTCTCCCGCTGTATACTCCTCAATTACAGCCACTTTATCTCCTGGAGTAACTAGCTCTTTTTCAGTCACTAGTTTGTGAAATAACAATATGCAGATAAAGCTTTCGTAAATCTAGCGAATAAGAACTTAACTTTATATACTTCCTCAGAAAATTCTCACATGCGGGGGTGCCCGAGCTAGGTCAAAGGGGCGGGACTCAGGACCCTAAAAAGGGCGAGACCTCCCGTGGCGCAGGCCTGCGTGGGTTCAAATCCCACCCCCCGCACTATTTCAATAGACCATGAGACATCTCCCTTACTTAAACAAAGACCTCGTGGCCTGTCTTTCGAAATGGTTTGGCTTAGGTCAGACCTTATGCATGCTTAAAGCTCTCTTATCTCCATCGTCTCGCTACTATATCAGAGTAAATACACTCAAGTCGACTAGAGATGAAGTCTTAGAGAGTCTGCTTAAAGAGGGAATAAAAGCCTTTAAAAGCAAAATACTACCAGAGGCTATATGCGTACCTATAAGAGGACCATTCAAAATAAGACTACATAAAAAGATAGTTGTAGTGGATAAATTTACTGCAGAAAGTGTGCTTTTAGGAGCTGACGTGTACATACCGGGCGTTCTTAAAGCGCACAACGTTAAAGAAGGAGATATAGTTTCCATAGTCTCTCCGGAAGGCTATCTCGTGGCTGAAGGAATAGCTCTGATGTCTTCAAAAGAAATGCGCGGAAAATCACATGGCATAGCTGTAAAGGTAACAAATTCAAAATATAGAGCTCCCAAAGTTAGAGAACTATATACATTTAAGAAAGGACTCATATACGATCAAAGCCTTCCTGCAATGATCACTTCTAGAGTTCTCGAACCAAAGCCGGGAGAATTAATAGTTGATATGTGTGCAGCTCCAGGAGGAAAAACTACTCATATCGCACAACTCACAGAAAACAAATCTAATATCATAGCTGTAGACAGATCGGAAAACAAAATTAAACGCTTAATTGAAAACTGTGAAAGACTAGGAGTAACATGCGTCAAGACTCTCGTCTACGACTCTCGATATCTTTCCAAAGAACTAGGGAAAAATGTAGCTGATAAAGTCCTATTAGATCCTCCCTGCACAGCATTAGGTGTTAGACCTAAAATATACGAAAATAAAAAGTGCAAGGATATATTAGCGACTGCTGCTTACCAAAGACAGTTACTAAAAGAAGCTACCAAGATAACTAGAAAAGGAGGAGTAATAGTATACTCTACGTGCACTCTTTCAGTAGAGGAGAATGAAATGAATATTCTTTACGCGATAAATAAACTTGGACTAAAACTACTTAAACAAAGTATCACAGTAGGTATGCCTTCATCATTAATTCTACCTGAGTTGCACTTAACATATGTTCAGAGATTTCTACCTCATATTCATGAAACACCAGGCTATTTTATAGCAAAGCTTCTTAAGCCTTAACATATTTACTTCTAAGCTTACTTCCACATATAGGGCAAAAATCTCCATTAGTATACGTTTTTCCACAAATACTGCAATAGTATATCTTTTTACGGCATTTATCTATTGGCTTATGGACAACACTACTGTAAGATATATTTAATTTACTTAAAATACTTTGAATTTTATAATCATCCGTATATACTATAACACTTATTCCTTCAGATATATATTTAATTGCTAGAGCTATTAAACTTATGTCTGTTTCTGATAAATCGCGTAAATATCCCATTTTTTTAGCTATTTTTATAGCTTTAGTTAAGTATTTTCTTTCAGGCTCGACTACGCTAATCTTTTTTCCTTCGAGCAAAGTAAGTAAAATATATCTAGCTACACTAGATTTAACTTCCTCTAATACTTTAGGAGTAGTAACTACTGTGTCTTTACAAAGAAGTGCAGTACCATGAATTATAGCTGAAGTATCAGCTACTATTATCTTCTTCACTATAACGCTCCCCCTTTAAGTCTGTATTCTAGCTTTTTGAAAGGATTATTTGTAAACCGAATAAATTCTACAGAGTAACTATCGGAGAGCTCTACTGATATTTTTTCTCGAGGCCGAACACTATAAGACCCGATGCCATCGTAAACTACTAACCCAGGTTGCTTAACTGAATAAAGAGTGATTTTTCTACTAGCACTAACAACAAGAGGTCTTGTCCAACTATTGTAGGAACATAAGGGACACAAAACAAGAGCCTTTATCTCGGGATCCAGTACAGGTCCACCTGCAGACAGAGAGTATGCAGTAGACCCTGTTGGAGTAGCTACTATGATTCCGTCTCCCCTATCTTCATAAACCAAATGTCCGTCAACAAGCACGCGGTACTTAAATACCTTAAATGGACGCTCTCCTGTAAATACTATTTCATTGAGAACAAGAAATGACGCTTTATTGCCTACTGTAACTTTAGCACGTGCTCTTTTATCTATGAAATAGTCCTTTTCAATAATTTTCTCGAGTGCCCACTCGATAAGTCTTTCATCAATTTCTGTCAAGAAACCTACGGTGCCTGCATTAATTCCCAGTACTGGCGGCACTTTCTTAAGAACACTTACTGTCTCTAATATTGTACCGTCTCCTCCTATACACATAATAAAATCAACGCTACTTAATTCTTCTTCATCACAATATTTAGCACACACCCGTAAGTGCTCGCATGCTCTTCTATATACAACATACTCAATACTCAGCTGCTCCAATATTTTAATAGCATTTAAAGCAACATGTACAGCTTTCTCATCGTCAGACACTACAATACCAGCTTTCATTATTCCCGAAAAGCCTTACTTAGTGAGTTTATTTAAGGTCTTCGGATATTTGAGCAGCACTTTAACTACAGTTTTAGCAACATAGTTTATTTAGTTTTCACTAAAATGTTTTCATCATTTCCGCCGTATAAGGTCTTTTAAGAACTTACCGTAACAAATATTTAAGACTCTTTTATGTACATAGTTAAGTAGTTATAGAGGTGGCATTATGTCTAAGCCCGTTGATGCAGGAAGCTTAAAAGTAGGATCGTTTATCGTAATAGACAACGAACCATGCAAAATAATGGAAATAGAGAAATCTAAACCAGGAAAACACGGCTCAGCAAAATGCAGAATAGTAGCAATAGGTCTCTTTGACAGAAATAAGCGAAGCATAGTCGTTCCAGCAGACTCTAAAGTAGAAGTACCTATTGTTACTAAAAAAACTGCACAAGTATTAGCACTACTACAAGACTCTGTCCAGTTAATGGATCTATCCACATATGAAGTATACGAAGTCCCATTACCAGAAGACGAAGATTTAAGAAAAAGACTAGCCCCTGGAATCGAAGTAGAAGTATGGGAAGTATTAGGTAGAAGAAAGATAATGAGAACAAAGTAACTTCTCTTAAAGTGATGATCCCCTCGAATCTGATAGATGAAGAAGATTATGAGTACTGATACTGAATACAGAAATATTCATCAAGACTAAATACGCGAGAACGAAGGCTTGGGAGGAGGAGCAACAAATATGTAGTATTTTTCTTCTCCTCTTATTTCTTCAAGTATCCTTTCTATGATAAGCTTTTTGGGATCAGGCAATTTAATTCTCTTCTTTATGTCCTCAAAGCTTGTAAAGGGAGATTTTTTACGTTCTTCTAAGATTTTCCATAATGTCTTCTTGCCTATTCCTCTTAAGAGCTCTAAACTGTGCATTTTTGTTGTTAAAGGCTGAGCCTTATTGAAAAACTCGACAAATCTTGCTTCCTGTTTAGTTACTATTTCTTCCACTATTCGAGGTAACTCATCACGCGCTAGGGGTGAGAGATCCTCGTAAGAAATTCTTCTTAATACTCTTTCAACTTTATCTCTTATCCCTTTACCTATGAAAATTCTTTCGCCCGCAGACAATATTACTCCTGGATATGGGGCAACTTCAAGTAAAGTAAAGCAGTTTTCTCCAATCACTTGAGCTACAGGGCCCCTATACCCCTTGTATCTCTTTAGAGGAGTCGGAATATAGTCTAACACATATGCATATTCTTCATAACATTTTCTTGTGAAAAACATTCTATTCACCGATACTCATTTATAGTAGACAGCATTTTCTCCAAATCTTCGGGTAAGAATACTTTGGTTGTCTCCTTAGCTAGAATGGCTCTAAGTTCATCTACTGTTCTAGGCATAATGTTTACTATTTGTACTGCCGAAAATTCGGATACTCCATACTTCTTAGTTAGTTTTTCTAGAAGCTCTACTGCTTTTTCTTCATCTATTTTACTAAACTTCTTTAAATAGTCTAAAACTTTTTCTTGTAACTGAGATAAACCATATTTTTCCTTAACTTCCTCTACTATTTTAGCAGCTTGAGGTAAGGCAATCATTCTTTGCGATAGTATTTTCATATCTTAGTTTTTAATGGATAGAGCCTTTTTATCTTTTTCGTTGAAACTCGAGACCATCCGAACAGAAAACATTTTAGTCAGCTGAATTTCTCCTAGTAGTAGATACTTCATGACCTTAGAGAAAACCATACTTAAGTACGCACTTATTAATGCCATAAAGTATGGAGGCACCGCCTCACTGAAAGCAGTTATAGGCAAAGTACTCGCTGAAAATCCATCACTAAGAAAAAATATTAAAGAGGTAATAAAAGAAGCCGAAAAAATAGTAAATGAAGTCAACAAGATGAGTCTAGAGAAACAGCAAGAACTTCTTAAGAAAATGTTTCCTGAAGCAATAGTTGAAGAAAAGAAAGAAGTCAAAAAAGGTCTGCCGCCTCTACCTAATGCTGACAAGTATAGAGAGATTAGAACAAGGTTCGCACCAAATCCAGACTTTGTGTTGACGCTAGGTAATGCAAGGCCAGCAATATTAAGCTATGAGTATGCTCGATTATATAAAGGTAAATTCATATTAAGGTTTGAGGACACCGACCCTCGAACAAAAAGACCTTTACCAGAAGCATACGATTTGATAAAGGAGGACTTAAAATGGCTTAAAATTAAATGGGATGAAGAATATATTCAATCGCTTAGAATGAAAATATACTACTATTACGCTAAGAAGCTTCTCGAAAAAGGTTATGCATACATATGTACATGTTCTCCTGAAAAAATAAGAGAATACAGAACTAAAGGAATCCGCTGCACATGTGCCGAAAAAGCTCCTGAAGACCAACTAGAGTTATGGGATAAAATGCTTGACGGATCTTTCGAGGAAGGACAAGCTGTTCTAAGAATAAAGACTGACCCCAAATATCCTGATCCTTCAGTAAGAGACTGGATTGCATTTAGGGTAATTGATACAAGTAAATATCCCCACCCAATAGTGGGAGACAAGTATATTGTATGGCCTACATACAATTTTGCTTGCGCCATAGATGATCACGAAATGAAAATAACGCATATATTAAGAGCAAAAGAGCATATATCTAACACAATAAAGCAGAAGTTTTTATACGAGCATCTTAAATGGAAATACCCGGAAGCAATACATTTTGGTAGATTGAAACTTGAAGGATTTATCTTAAGCAAGTCGAAAATACGTGCTGGAATAGAAAAGGGATTGTACATAGGTCCTGATGACATTAGGTTAGGAACATTAATGGCTCTACGTAAAAGAGGATTCCTTCCAGAAAGTATATGGGACTTAATACTTGAAGTGGGTGTAAAATCTTCCGAAGCAACTATAAGCTTCATAAATCTCTGTGCTTTAAATAGAAAATATCTCGAGCCTATAGCTAACAGGTACATGTTTGTATATGATCCGATACTTCTCGAGATACCCTCTGATAAAGACTTAGTGGCTAAGCTAAACTATCATCCATCATTTCCAGAAAGAGGTACCAGAGAAATAGTTTTAAAATCAGTGGAAGGCAAAGTAAGAGTATATATTTGTAGAAACGATGCAATTAAGAACTTGGGTAAGCCTTTAAGACTAATAGGGCTAATCAACATTAGCTTATCTCGCGTGGAGGAAAATGTAGCTGAAGGAAATATAATCGGAGAAGATGTTAAAGAAGTAAAGGACCTTGGCGGTGAAATTATTCAGTGGGTGCCAGCAGATAATTATATTAAAGCCGAAGTAATGAGAGTTCAAGGAAATAGTATTGTAGTAGAAGAAGGACTTGCTGATCCTGGTGTAAAATTGCTTTCAGTTAACGACAGAATACAGTTTATCAGGTACGGGTTTGTAAAACTAGATAGTGCTAGCGAAAATAAATATAAATTTATATACATTCACGACTAGCTCTGCTTCCTAAGCGAAAAAGGTTTTCCTTCAAAAACTATTTCTTCGGGCAGTTTATCCTTATACTTATTGAGGAACGCTAAGTCCTCTTTCTCTTTTCTCAAGTCGTCCGGCAGTAAAATTGCTATCTCGTCGATTATAGGATACCATCTTCCACAGTTTTTACAGAAGAGAACTCCTTCCTTAACTTCATACTTTACACACTTTTCACACGGCATATTTTTATCTTCACCTATATCTCTCCCTAAGTAACCGCAGTAAAGCTCGCAGAGAGGCTTTTCTTCCTCCAAAGTTCTTTCAGGATATTCAGTCCTCTCTATTACTATTAGCTGCAACGGAAAATGTTTACACATAGGACACGCTAACTTGTCCACTAATCTGTATTTCACGAGTATTTTACTTGCTCCTATAACATAAGGTTTTCCACAGATAAACCACGTCCTTCAGCTGAGATAACCTTTATAGCGTAGAATGTATTCTGCCTAAAGAACACTAAATACATACACTGCTGGGTGACCTTATGAAACTTTTAGAAAAAGAACTAAAAAATCTTCTTCGAAAACATCCTGCCTTAGTCGAAGTACTTGTACATGCACAAAAATTAAGAGAATTTAGACTTCCTGATTTAGCCAAATCATGCGGTGGAGTAAAAACTCCCATAATCAGACGTTATATTAGACCTTTCATGAAAATGAATATAATTTACAGGAAGGAAGAAGGAGTGTATTGCTTTAATGATCTTTTTGACTCAGTAATATCCAATATATTAAACCAATTAAATATTATTTTACATACTGAAAAATTCTTACTAATGGAAGATAAAAGATATTATATTCTCTTAATTAATAAAAGAAAAGGAATCTATGTTAAAAGGCTTGATAAAAAAGTAATAGAAGCAATTCAAAGAAACTCGCAGACACTACCCCGTGAATTTTCTTTAAAAGATCTCTATACTAAACTAAATATGCCAAAGCCTTTAGCTTCACTTGCATTAAAGATAATGTGTTTAATTAACATTATAGAGAAGAAAAAAGTAAACAATAGAATAGTGTACTCATTTAAGTGATTATCTCATATACTAGTTGACCCATTTCACCATCAAAGCGCTTTCTAACAAGTCCCTTTTTCTCTAAGGAAATAATGGCCCTATATAGCTCTGCTGGAGAAATTTTTCTTCTCTTCGACCAGACATAAATTTCATCTTTACTGACTTTTCCTCTTTGCCGAATATAGTTATATATTAAACTCTCATAGCCCTGTTCATCCACTTTTACCTCCTTTAATTCAGTATCTTTTTTGACCTCTTTTACTGCAGTTACCCGCTTACTTTCTTCTTCCTTTTTACTTTCTACAAACTGAAAAAGTGTCACAGAAGGTACTTCTTCCTCTCTTTTTCTTCTTTTTCTCGGCATAAGCAACTATTCTTTTATCATCAAAAAGAGGTATTTATTATTGACTATGATAAACTAAATTTCAATATTGGGGCAGAAAAACTTATTTCACACAAAAGTAAGGGAGATAGTGGGCCGGTGGTGTAGCCTGGAGGCATGCCGCCCTCGCGAGCCTCTTCCCCAGAACTGCGCGGGCCAAGAGAGGCGGAGGACCCGGGTTCAAATCCCGGCCGGTCCACTACTACTATTCTCTAGAGTACATTTATCAAATCATTTTTTACTAAAAACACAATATTTTGAGTCCTTTAGATTATGTGTTTACTAAGGTATTTCTTTATGAAACAATTATTACATGAAAAATATACTACAGAATATTAGCTAGATAATATTTCAGTATATCAGATAAAATAGCTTAGCATATTTTAACTATTTATAAGCCGAATAAGTCCCCGTGAGTAGAAGAAATCTTGGTGTAAAGAAAATACCAATCCAATGTAGGATTCCGGTAGACCTAGATAGAAGATTTCGCCTAAAAATAGCAGAAAAATACGGCGTAAGAAGAGGCGCTCTTGAAAAGGCTTTAACAGAAGCCATTATGTTATGGCTTAAGGTTCAAGAAGAGGGTGGTAGACAATGAGATGCAAATCACTTATTTCTATAATAGCTGCATTAATCTTAGTAGCTCCTGTAATAGCTAGTTTAGCTCAAGTCTATGCCAGTCCTAGCACTACGACTTTCTACATTGAGATAGAGTATATCCTCAAGAGCCGTACACAAGTAAGCATTATACTTGCACCGAATGAAGTAAGAGAAATAATAGCTCCTCCTGAACCCGAGGGCTATAAGCTAGAGTACATGATAGTAACCACTTCGCAGAAATATATACCCAAATACCTCGCTATAATGAACTACGATAAGGAGATACTAGAAGGAGACAAACTTTCGGCAGTAATTTCACTCAGCGGAAAAATTAAAATAGTGAACTCGGCTTCCAAGAACTTCACTACAACAATAGTAGTTGAAGCAATATACGCAAAGAGAACATGGATACCGATAACTCCTGAGACTAAAGAAATATCATTTAATGTAACTAAACCAGAGGATCCTCTCTTTACGCTGAAAAACTTAACCATAAGAGTAACTATAGACAACTACGCCCCCTACAGAGTATCCGACGTCATAGGTCCTGAAGGAACTTCTCTCATAGCGCTGGAATCTGCAAACAAGATCTCTGCATCGGCATTTAGCGTAGATCTAAAACACGTTGTGCTCGACTTTAGCTCAAGAGACCTTAGAGAAGGAACATACACTATAAAGCTGCTGTACTTTGAAAACGCAGAGCTCCCTTCAGCATTCATTGTTAGAAATGAGAAGTTCATTAAAGATTCTGTACCGCCACAGTCTCAGAAGAGCTTTACTGAGAGACAGCAGACAACAGCGAGACATTTAGGTTATGTAATAGTTCTCTACTCTGTAATCCCGAAACCAAGCTATACTAAAGCTGAAGTAAAAGTGATATCAGACTTAGTGGACCTAGTATTTAACCGGGCACAAGAAATAGTTACTTACGGAGCATCATACCTTGTTCCACCTCTCAGATTCAAGTTCTGGGTTAAAGCGTTCGTAGTATTCGGAGAAAAATTCACAGTAGTAAATGGACTCAAAGAACCACTAAATGTCCTGTACATGCCTATAACAATAAAGCCTACAGGCAAGTGGACTCCTAAAGAAGTAATCGCAGAAGTCAGCAGCGAAGCCATTGAAGGCGCCGAGTATGCCTACCTAGTAGTACAGCTCCCACCCAACGCTAGAATAAGAGATGCAGTCTCGCCCTCCGGTATAACATTCTCAAAGTACGTCAGCAGCCAGATCGCCTGGGGTTCTACTAACAGAAGTGTAAGCGTCTCTTCAAGAGAACTGTACATTCAAGTAAAGTCTAAGAACATTATGGAAGTAGGCTCCTACAGAATTTACGTAGACTGGCTCCCAATAAACTTGAAAGTCGTCGACTATAAGGGCAATCCTATTCCAGGAGCCAAAGTAACAATAAAAAGCGGCGCAATGATACTCAAAGGTGAAACTTCAGAATCAGGGCAAGTGAAATTAACCCCCTATGTCCCTGGAACTTACGAATTAACAGTATACTTCAAAGGAAAGCTAGTAAACAAAACAATAATTCCAGCATTTTACGAAAAAACATTCACAGTAAAGTGCTCAGTATACGACTTAAAAGTAACAGTAGTAGGTGCCAGAGGCCAAAGCCTAAGTGGAGCTATAGTACTGCTAGTCGATAGCTCAACTAACACAGAACTCTACAGCCTAGTGACAGATGACACAGGCACTTGTGTGTTCAAACAAATACCAGCAGGAGAATATACACTAATAGCTAGATATAAACGTGTATCTTCATCGATAAAAATAACTGTAGACAAACCTCTCGAAAAGAAAATTCAGCTAGATGTATTCATAGATACTCCACTACTAAATCTAACACTAACAACTAAAGAAACAATAGGCGTAGCATTAGCACTGATTACTCTGGCAGGACTAATTAAAATCGCAAGCTCCCGCCTAGTCAAGAAAAAGAGTAAAGATAACGAAATAGAGGAGTCGATAGAAGAGGAAAAAGAACAATAAATATTTAAATAAATTTTGTAGAAAATTTATTAATAAACGTTTTCTTTATCCTTAAAGAATAATTAAGCTTTTATACTAGCTAGGAGACCCTTTCTTGAGATGTCTATAACTATTTTACAGAGAGAACTTAAAGAAGTAGAGCTCAAGGATACTCTATTCGATAAATACTTAGATTTCATGAAAGAAGTTTTCGAAACTAGATTTAAAAACTACCTTGAATACACAATTAAATCAACATACAATATGTCTCCCTGCCTTTTAGTAAAAATTTCACAACCACCTGGCGCTTCTACTGAAGTACTAATACTTGCAGCAAAAAATCCTAAATACAGCATCAGCGGTCTACATGCACGTCATGAGATATTAAATGAAATATCGCAAATAATCGAGCTATACACCTACTTTTTCATAGAGACAGAAGGTTTCGGTCATGTGTATTTTATATACGTACCAGGTCAGCCGATAATTCCCTTAAGACAATTAACAAGAAAACATAAGATAGTAGAGAGACTGTTCTTTGAAAATATGATTTACTTATTTGTATTCTCTATGTTAATATCAGTAGGAATTTATTTACTATTATCAGCATTCATACCATTAGAATATTTACCTATTGCAATAATATTATCTCAAACTCCCCTCATTATTTTTGCGCCACAAATAATAGAAGCACTTACCGACTGGGTAATAACCAGAGATTTCCCCTTGGTAGTAATTGTAGATATTTCTTTACCATTCAATGAATATGATAACTTTGTAAAAAATATATTTAATAAATACAAATATGAAATAAAAAGAGAAATCTATAACGTAATATCAAAAAACTTCACATCAGAAGAAAATAGCCAGAAAATAGCTAGTATACTAGAAAAGTATGGAGCATCAGTAGACCCACTTCATATTAAGATCAGGATAACTGACTTATATTCACTAGTTACCACTGTATTTGAAAAATACAATCTCAAGGTGCCGAAAATAATACTGTCGAATATAATAATTCCGAACGCCGCTGCTAGTGGAGTACTAAGCTCTAATTCAGTTCTTTTAATTACATCAGGTTTACTAGTAAAACTCAACGATGAGGAGATAATGGCCGTAATAGGTCATGAAGCTAGCCACATGAAAAATAAAGACCCGCTCATATTCTACTTGTTAAGCTCAGTAGAGTACTTGACTAGAGTGTATATTTTGACATATATTCTCTTCCCACTACTACTTAAACTAGGTGTATTCTTTGAGCTAGTTTACCTATACATATCTTTAACAGCCTTATTCTTTGTAGCAAAATTCTTAGAAACAAGAGCCGACATAGAGTCAGCTGTTGTTCTCGGAAAAGGCTCTGCCCTCGCTGCAGCTCTTAAGAAAATAGGCTTGCGTAGACTTTTAAGAGAAATCAAAGTATATGGAAGAACTAGAAGCTGGCTACTATGGGACCCACATCCACCTATAGCTTTCAGAATAACGCTACTCGAAAAAATTAATCAGCTTCAAGTAAAGAATCCGTGGATTTTCTCAATAAAATACTGCCTAAAAGATTTTATCAAATCACTAACAGTATAGCTTCCTCAACGAAACATTAATATTATAGTATTTAAAAGTAGATAGTGACTCGCCGCGATGATTTAGGGCCCAAGCTATGATCTAATGAATAGTGTTTGTAATGAGCGGCGAATCACGGTGAAAACATGCCTAAAGCGAGAAGATCTAAGAGAAGACCTCCTAAAAGGAAAGTAAAGAAGAAAAAGAAGTCTTCGGGCTTCTCATCAAAACACATAATCATTATAGGCGCGATTTTATACATAGTACCCTTAATAGCTAGCCTACTTAATCAGAACTTTTCAGAAGAAGTATTTCTGAGAAAAATGTTAGAGACTTTAGCCTCATTGGCCTTATTTATATCAATATACATGGCGCTCAAAGTAGAGATCAGTAAACATTACAGAAAACTTATAGAGTCAAAGCTTCTCTTAAGTAAAGCTCCAGCAGTTACTGCTGTTGCTGAACAAGTTGTAGAAACTCCTACAGCAAGGCCTACGACGACTGTAGCTGCAACCAAGTCAGAAGCTCCAGTAACTATAACTCCTTCAATTAGTAGAGAAGAAAGAGAAGAGGTCCCCCTAGCTTCTAAGAAAACATGCCCCTATTGTGGAGGAGATCTCCCTCTAGGAGATATTCACATATTCTGTCCTCACTGTGGAAGAAAACTTAGAGATTAATGATTTTCACTTTCTTTGAGCTCCCTTCCTATCTTCACACCTTTACGCAAAGCTGCAATGTTTAGGTCTACATACTCCTTTTTAACTAAGTCTTCGAGAGCCCTTCGTAATGCCTCCTCTGAAACAACCCCTGTATACCCTGCAAAAACTCCCAGAGAAACCACGTTCATTACTATCGGGCTTCCTATGCTCAGTGCTACTTCATACGCTGGTATTGCTATTGTTTTTATATTTTTATAGTATTTTCTTACATATGTTTTATCTATAAATACTATACCATTCTTTTTGACTTTCTTAATGTATCTATCGTATGCTTTTTGAAAAAGCATTATAGCGTAGTCGGCTTCCACTACACCTACCAGTGATATCTCAGTATCACTTATGATTATCTCGGACCTAGACTCTCCTCCTCTCGCCTCAGCACCGTAAGACTCTACCTGGACAACATACTTATCCATATATATGCAGGCAGCTCTTGCTAACAAGTGTCCTGCAAACTGTATTCCCTGTCCTCCCCTACCACCTATAATTATTTGAATCATGTTCTCAGAGCCCTCTCTCTATACTTTATTAATCTATCCATATACCCCTCTTCATCTTTATTAACAAAAACTCCACACACTATTTTATCAGCAGATATTTCAGCTTCTTCTGGAGGAACTTTTTTAACGACAGAAATTTTTCTCAATAGCTTTATCATATTTGGTGCACCTCCAAGCTTATTTAGTCTGCCATAGATCGTTGGACAGATAGATACTACTTCAATAAATCTGAACCCTCTTTTCTTAAGACACTCCTTTATTGAAAGAGTTAACTGTATGGGATGAGCTACAGTCCATCGAGCAACATAATTTGCTCCGGCTGCGGCAACAAGTTTAACCGCATTAAATGGTCTCTCAATAATATTCCCATAGGGCGTTGTTGTAGTATAGGCACCCAATGGCGACGTCGGGGCCACTTGTCCTCCAGTCATTCCATAAATCTGGTTATTAACCATTATCACTAACAGATCCATGTTTCTCCGCGCTGCATGTATTAAGTGATTCCCTCCTATCGCTAGTATATCGCCGTCTCCTCCTACAACAATTACTTCAAGATCAGGCTTGGCTAATTTGACACCTGTAGCAAAAGGTATAGCTCTTCCATGCAGAACATGTGCATTATCTGTATAGAGATACGTAGCCATGCGTCCAGCGCACCCTATTCCTGTAACTAACACAACTTTATCCGGGTCTACTTTAGCTCGCTTTAAAGCCCTAGCTATAGCCCCTAGCACTATGCCATTTCCACAGCCCGGACACCATATCGTAGGAAATGCCTCTATTCTTAAATACTCGTCAAGAGGATGTTTCATATTCTCTCCCTTATAAGATTGATAATATCTCGAGGGGTAGGGGGTTCATAAGATAACCACGGTATTAATTCGACATTTTCAGAAAATCTAGTGACCTCTTTGTAAACTTGTCCATAATTCATTTCAATCACGAATATTTTCTTCGAAACCTTGCTAGCTACTTCTCTCAGTTCTTTATCTGGAAACGGCCATATTGTTATTGGTCTAAAAAGACCTATTTTGAGGCCCTTCTCTCTGAGTTCTAGAACTGCCGCCTTGCATATTCTTGCCATAAATCCTTCAGAAACAATTAAATAGTCTAAGCTTCCTTCACAAAACGCTATATCCCATTTTACAATCTTATCTCTATTCTTCCTTATTTTATCGCAAAGTCTCTTTACAAGCGCGCCGTGAACATCAGACTTGTTGTCTGCCGGCAGTCCCCACTCATCATGAGCACTAGTTTCGCACCGAGTTCTCCATCCTTCGCCAAAGCAGGCCATAGGCGGAACAAGAGTTTCTGGATCAGGCTCATAAGGCTTAAACCTTTTCCTTGATTCTTCGTCAGGAACTCCGCTAGGCTTTTTTCTATTAACTATTTTTATCTGATCTTTTGGAGGAATAACTAGTTTTTCTCTCATATGACCTACAACTGCATCTAAGAGAAAAAAAACAGGCACTCGATACATTTCAGCCAAGTTGAAAGCATCTATGGTCAAGAAGTATGTTTCCTGAACACTCCAGGGGTAAAGCGCTATTATTTCATAGTCTCCGCTACTAAGCCACTTTACTTGCTGAAGATCCCCTTGCCATGGCCTTGTAGCTGCACCTGTCGCGGGCCCAGCTCTCTGCACATCAACTATTACACAAGGAGTTTCAGTCATAGCTGCAAAGCCTATAGCTTCAGCCATAAGACATATGCCGGGCCCCGATGTAGCTGTCATAGCTTTAAGGCCCGCCCAGGACGCTCCTATTATAGCCATAATAGATCCTAGTTCGTCTTCAAACTGTATGAAAACTCCACCTACTTTAGGGAGCTCTCTAGCCATATATTCAGCTATTTCTGTACTAGGTGTTATTGGGTAGCTAGCGAAAAAACGGCACCCTGCATCAATTGCTGCCATTGCGCAGGCATAGTCTCCATGTACAAACTCAACGCGCCCTGACATAATATCCTCCATTCGCCTAAGACTGTCTTTATACCTTATTCAAAGGTTTTAAATCTAGCCTTGACTACTTCTTTGCTTTATTTTTACTTACATTAAGGTTTCTTTTACCAATACTATGTTTTCACTCTACCTTCTTTACAAAAATAGCGAAATCTGGACAGTGATATTCACAGTTCCTACAACCTATACATCTATCCTCAGCAACAACTATAGGATATCTGTAGCCATACCTATTTATTTCATTGCCCATCTTTAGCACTTGACGCGGACAAACCTCTATACATATTCCACATTCCTTACATCTATCCGCTATTACATGCACTTCAAATTTCATAGTGGTTCTTTTCCTCTTTTCACTGATAAATAGCTTCCTTATTTTTCTAAAAAGCTCTTATAACTACTTTCTGACTCTAAGACTAAGTACACTATATAACCGATTAAAACTCCCATCATTAGAGAGTAAAATATCTTTGTGTAGTCTATTTCAATAGGCATAGGTACTCCTTCATACGTGACACTTACCTTTGTACCGTCTTCGGGTGCAATAATTAGGAATATATTTGGATCCATTTCTATGGCTCTCCCATAGACTATTAGCCGCTCATTAATATTTATTCCAGCACTTTCTACACAATCCTGAGGCCTATTACCTGCATGGATCACTATGTCTACAGGAACCCATCCAACAGAGTCTAAATAGACCATAACGAATGCGTGTGGTCCTAAGTTTCTATATTCGACAGACAGAACAGGAGTTCTCTCCGACACCTTTAGACCTTCTTCATAAACATAGCTAAAACAAATATATGCAGGGATATGTTTTGCTCTAAGCATAGCTACAAGTAGAGCTGAGATATCTCCGCAGCTTCCATAACCTCTTTCTAGGGTTGCTGCTGGAGGAGTAATACCGTATGAGGAATTAGAATACTTGATTTTATTTAAAATTAATTCAATGCAATGTAATAAAATCTCTTTATCATCACCATATACTTTCTCTATTAACTGAACTACTTTACTAAAGTTACCTTTTTTGTAGAAATTATTTAGTTTAGTAAATTTACTCGAAGGAAGAGGATACTGAAAGCCATTGCTTAGTCCGCGGACTTCTCTCTTAAATCCGGGAAAAACAAACCTATATGCAGTAACTTCCTGAAAAACAGTCACATTAAGTTTTTCTCCAGGCTTAAGTCGAAAAAGCGGAACCTCTATTATCTTGTTTCCATCGACCTCTTTTATACTATATTTTTGTAAAGCTTTACCATTAACTACTACCTTAATTTTCTCTACCTTCTGCCATCCTTCGATTGTAGGAATTAAATAGAAATTCAAGATATTTGAAGGTGTTATGAATAAATCTCTATTAGATATATTTTCTATAACACATTCAGTTATTAAACAATACTTTCTCACTGTAATTAGGCTTAAAATAGTATCTACGTTAAGTAAAGCCACGAACAATAAAGATACAATAATTGCAATTGAGTGGCTCCTTTTCATCGACCACTCTATTCGACCTTCCTTAGATTATTAAAATTTACTACGAAACCTCAGACTTTTCCGCGTAAATAGAATACCATGTCTTCCAGCGTATTTTTTCGAAGAAAACTTTTTGTACATCTTACTAAAGCAAATGTAGGGGACTTATGTCCATATTAGATAAAATTAAACCTCTCACTCCAGGTCAAGAAAAACTACTCAATGCACTGAAGAGTAAAGACTGTGATATTGTCGGAGTATTTGGTCCCACAGGAACAGGAAAAAGCTTACTAAGCTGTGCTTACGGAATTTCAGCAATAATGAACAACGAGTACGAGCGATTCGTCATAGCTAGACCAGTAGTAGATATAACTACAGGAAAAGAATACACTTCAGTAGAACTGGGAGACCTCTTCTACTCTATGGCAGGAGAGTACTTAAGAGACATACTAACAGGATGGATCTCTGACGAGGAATTAAACAAACTTAAAGAAAACGGAAAAATCGTAATAGTAGACCCCCACTTCCTGAGAGGAAGAACGTTTGATAATACCATAATACTGCTCGACGACGTACAATCTGTAGTACCGGAAGTAGTCTGTGAAATAATAATGCGTATTGGCAGAAATTCTAAACTAATCATTGCCGGAGATCCTATTCTTCAAAAAGACCCCTCAATAGAAAAAGACTCAGCAACACTCTCAAGAGAACTGCTTCTAGGTGAAGAAAAAGCCATAGTCATAGACTTAGGTCTCAAGGACATCGTAAGGCCCGGCGCCAGAAAAGGTGTACGCCTAGCATTGGAGATGAGAATGAGAAAAAGACCACTAAGCGACTCAGAAAGAAAAATCTTAGACTCTATTAAAGTTCACGCACCCGACGCAGATGTAATAACAGTAGTAGAATTTAAGGAAGAAAAAGAAAAATTCGAAATAAAGGCAGAAAACGTTCCAGAAGCACTTGTTGTAGTAAAAGAGGAATACCTCGGAAGAGTTGTTGGAAAAGGAGGCGAAAGAATTCAAGCAGTAGAAGAAGACGTAGGACTCAAAATAAGGTGTATCGAGCTAACTTTAGATCTAAGAAATCTTATAACGGCAATTCACCCAGTACCATGGATAGGTAAACACATAGTAGACGCAGATTTTGCTGGCTCAGAGCTACAAGTACTTGTTCGCCAGAGAGCATTTGGAGCATTCATAGGTCTAAGAGGCTCTAATATAAGATTCGTAGACAGCGTTATGAAAAAACTAATGAAAATAGGGGTTAGAGCCCTCGAAGCAGAAGAACCTAAAAAGCCGAAGAAACGAAGCAAATAATAGCACAGCAATATGCAGCGAGAAAAACTCGACCTACTAGTTCAATACTATAAGAAATACTTATTTTCTCTTCCAAACTGGAAAATCCTTTTAATCATACGCCCTATTCCTTTAATAATACTTATTTACATTTTTAATTCATTTATACCGCTATTTCTTCTCCTATACGATATTCTACATAAAATTATAGATAATCTATCAAAGACGAAAATATTTAATAAACGTAGATTGCTGGGATTAGGCATATTTGCTTCTATCTTTTCTCTATTAGCTACATTAATTGAATATTTATTTTTCTCAAAAATAAGCATTTACTCAATGATAATATCATATGTAATACCATTTATAATCATAAGTATAGGATTATACAATGTCATTCTTTCATTTATATACATTATATTAGCTTTTATGCTAAATGCATTTCTTTCTAGCTTACCTTATGGCACAAGCTACGCTCATACCATAGCTTTTCGATGCTTTGTTCTAGCCGTAGTTGTGTCTGCTGCATATTGTTTGCTTAAGTCAAATGCACAGCTTTTTAAATTAGGAAAGAAATTTTTCAATTACTGGCTTACAGGAAATTCAGAAGTATTTGAACAAGAATTATTAAAATTAAGTAAATTATCAGAAATAATAATATATAACATAATCTTTACATCAAATGAAAATAAGGTAAAGTGCGTCATTACAATCCCATATGTACATCCAGGGCCTTTTAGGAACATTGGAAGTAGTTCACTGCCATACTTGCTGATCGACAGTATATCCAGTAAGCTTTCCTGTCCGGTAATAGTTTTACACGGAGCATGCGACCACACATTGGATCTAGTCTCTAGGAGAGAAGCCGAAGAAATGGCCAAAAATCTTTCAGAGCATTTACTTTCAGAATCAAGTACCGAGATACTGTTAAGTCACTTTGCTTCACTATCAAACAATGGTATAGTGCTTTACTATACATCTATTATAGATTCTTCGCAGAAAAAGAATTTCAGTAAAAACATTGTCTTTGTAGAAGATAACAGCGGATTAATTGACGATATTCCTCATTCACTGCAATCAAGTCTCTCTGAAAAAGCTCTGCTCATAGACTGCCACAGCTCATTTAGTGAAAAGACAAGTTCCCAAGATATTAATTCTGTTCTGCTCAAAGCATTGACTCGTGTACTTGAAGAAAGACTTAAACCGAGCGAGACTCTCTCTGTCGGATCATCTTCAATAAGGTCTCCTGAAATATTTTATTTAACTAAAGGAGAGATATGCGAAGGAGGCCTTAGCGCATTAGTACTAGACTATGGAACCGAGAAAATACTAATAGTAGTTTACGATTCAAACAATATTGTACTTTCAGTTCGAAAAAAGCTGCAAGAGCATCTACGGGAAAAATACGGCTTTAGTAAGGTTATAATATGCTCAACAGACACACATAGATATACTGGACACATAAAGGGTAGAGGCTACAGTCCTCTTGGAGAAAAAACAGATCTGAATACTATAATTAGTTTAACAGAAAAAGCTGTAGAAGACGCTTTAGGTAATATTACTCGTGTCAAAGCGAAACTAAGTGTTTTTTCTAAAGAATGTAGAGTGCTCGGAGAGAAAGTATATGAAGTTTCTTCTTATACAGCACGGGCCGTAAAAATAACTATACTTTTACTGTTTACACTCTTTGTTCTAGCTCTCATTTAGCTTCAAACCAGCGCTTTAACCACTCCCACTCTTCATCAACTACCTTCTGGAGCTCAGCTATATCTTCTTGAGTCAGATGCGAGAACCTTCCCTGCGCTCTGATGTAAAGTTCTACTGGCTTTCTTTTGCTTTTATCGATGAGCGCTTTGCTTGGCCCGGTTAGCCGGAACTCCCCATCTTCAATTTCATATAAAATCCACATTCCTGTCTCAACTGCCAGTCTACTGATTTCTATTGTTTTACTGGAATCAAATCTCCATCCAGGAGGGCAGGGAGCTAGCAGATGAATATACTTAAATCCTTTCTTTCTGGCCGCCTTTCTCAGCTTCATAATATAGTCGTGAGGATACGCCAGAGAAGCCGTAGCAACATAAGGTATTTTATGCATAGCTACTATAAGAGGTACATCTTTCTTCTTCTCACGTTTTCCTGTAGGTGTAGTTGTTGTCCAGGCCATGTATGGTGTAGCTCCTGACCTCTGTATTCCTGTATTCATGTAGGCCTCATTATCGTAACATACATAGATAATGTTATGTCCTCTCTCAGCTGCACCTGATAACCCTTGCAAACCTATATCTGCTGTTCCTCCGTCCCCGGCCCAGACCACAATATTTACATCTTTTACTCCCTTGAGCTCCAAAGCCTCAGCTATTCCCGACGCAGTGGCCGCTGACGCGGCAAAGGCTATGTTTATCAAAGGAACCTTTATGGCAGTCTTCGGGTAAGCTCCTTGAATTATGCTTGAACATGATGCCGGAATAACCAAGACTGTTCTAGGCCCTAGTGCCTTAAGTAGTAGTCTTAGTCCAAGAGCTGCCGGACATCCGGGGCAGGCCGGAGTTCCCGGCAAGAAGTACTCTTCCTTAGGAACAGTCTTAAATAGAGGGTGACTCATAGTACTCACCTACAGCTTTCTTAATATACTCCACATTTACACCATACCAAAGATACTCAGGGATCTCCCCGCTTTCAACTATTTTCAATGCTTTTTCAAACATTTTAATAATATCTACATAGCTTATATCTCTTCCCCCTATTCCAGCAACAATATCAACTACAGGAACATCTCTTAGAAGTGCTTTTATTTCAACTCCCATAACTCCTCCTCTGCCTAGCGAAATATTTCGGTCAATAACACATACAATTTTTCTTGAACTTAACTTCTCTTTGAGCTCGCTTGCTGGAAACGGTCTGATAACTCTCAAGCGGAGTAAGCCTACTCGATATCCCTTTTCTCTAAGCAGGTCTACAGCGTACTTCGCATCGCCTGAGATCGCACCCATAGTCACTATTACTGCTTCGGCATCACTACACCTATATTCCTCGAAGAGTCCTCCGTACTTTCTTCCAAATAGTTTACCGTACTCTTCATCAGCTTCTTTAATAACTTCTTTTGCCTTAGACATAGAGTAGTCTATGAGATATCTGAACTCCATATACTTGTCTGGATAACATAGACTTCCATGAGTAAACGGTTTATCGAAATTTATGACATAGGGAATGGGTCTTCTGTCTGGAAGATACTCTGCAATATCTTTTTCAGTCAGCACGTTTACAGGCTCTGCTGTATGAGATGTCTGGAAAGCATCCCAGCTGACCATTACCGGTAAGAGAACTCTTTCGTCTTCAGCAACTCTATAGGCCTGAATTATAGAGTCAAAGACTTCTTGAGCATTTTCACAGAAGAAAATTATCCATCCTATATCTCTCAAAGAAAGCATATCGCAGTGATCGGACCATATGCTCCACGGCGGAGCCATTGCTCGCGTAACTACTCCCATGACTATAGGTAAGCGCGCTCCTGCAGCCCACCAGAGCATTTCGCTCATATAGATAAGGCCGTGAGCTGACGTCGCTGTAAATACTCTAGCTCCGGCCATAGCTGCTCCAATACAGGCGGCCATGGCGCTGTGCTCTGATTCAACTCTAATAAACTTCGCTTTCATTTCTCCTTTTTCAATGAACTCAGAAAGTTTTTCTACAACTTGCGTCTGCGGTGTTATCGGATACGCTGAAACTACTTCTACTCGAGCTGCTTTAGCAGCATAAGCTGCCGCATAATTTCCAGTTAAAACCATTTTCATACTCTCACTCCTCTACCATCCTTATAGCCTTAACAGGACATTCATTAGCACATATACCGCATCCTTTACAATAATCGTAGTTTATAGTAGGGTACCCCTTCTCGTCAACAGTTATGGCTGCCTCGGGACAGTAAAGCCAACACAAGAGACATTTCTTACATCTGTTTTTATCAATAATCGGCTTAAAAACTCTCCAAAATCCTGTTAATCCAGCTGATCCCTCATTAGGCCGAGATATAGGAGTTAACAACTCATGCTCAATTTTTCTCCTAGAAGTCATCTCATCCACCTCACATTACGGTATCCTTCTCTAAACACCTCAATATTTATTTCAGCTTTTTTTCCACCCCACTTGTCTTCAATACTTTCCTCATATTTCTCCGGAGGTATTTTCTCAAAAATCTTAGCAAAAGCTCCTAGCATAGCAGTATTCGTAAGCGGTATTCCAGCTAAAACTAACCCATGCTTCAAGACAATTCCCGTAGCATCAACAAAAGCTACTTTACTCCATTCCAGGCCCTTGAGCTCTTCTTCAGTAGCATTAACCACAAGAATACTATTTTCCTTCAAGCCCCCAAACACTTTTTCTCTATGTTCCTTTAACTTCAACAGTTTCGAGTCTAAGACAATTACATAATCTGGAGTTTTTATCATAGACTTTAGCAGTATAGGCTTATCTGATATCCTATTAAAGGCAAATACGTGTGCTCCTCTCCTTTCAGCCCCAAAAAATGGTATTGACACAGCGTAAAGTCCGTTTTTTACGGCAGCTGAAGCCAGGAGCTCTGCTGAAGTAACAGCACCTTGTCCTCCTCTTCCATGCCATCGAACTTCTTTATAAAACACCACAATGATATATTACTCAACTTAAGTAAATTAAGCTTTTTAATCCTAGCAAATACAATTCAAAAAGAGAAAAAATCATTCTAATCTCTCAACAAACTAGAATTTTTTCATGACAATTACTATTGACCTGGCGCTTCTCTTTCATTTATTTAAATATCGACTGCTGTATGTAAAATTTCTACTTAACAATCTTTACACAAGCATTAAAAACTATCAAAACGGAAAATACATGTGAAAAATCTTCCTCTAATTAAAGTCGAGCCCCCTGGACCAAAAGCCTTGGAGATCATTAAAGAAGACGAAAAATATCTCATGCAGTCATTCGTTAGATACTATCCCCTAGTTGTAGCAGAAGCTAAGGGAGCTGTCATAAAGGACGTCGATGGAAATGAGTATATAGACTTCAACTCAGGAATCGCAGTAATGAGCATAGGTCACTGTCACCCTAAAGTAGTCGAAGCAATAAAAAGACAGGCCGAAAAGCTTCTCCATTACAGCCTAACAGACTTCTACTATGAAGAACCAGTAAAACTAGCTAAAAAGTTAGTCAAAATAACACCCGGCACTTTCGATAAAAAGGTATTTTTCTGTAACAGCGGAGCAGAAAGCATTGAAGGAGCCCTAAAAATAGCTAGAGGATACTTTAAAGGCGCACGCCCCTATATTCTAGCCTACATAGGCTCTTTCCACGGAAGAACTTTAGGCGCGCTGTCACTTACTTCAAGCAAACCTGTTCAAAGGAAATACTTCTCTCCGTTAATTCCGTGCGTTGAGCATATTCCATACCCCTACTGCTATAGATGCCCGTGGAAGCAAACTTTTCCCGACTGCAACTACTGGTGCGTAGACTTCATAGAAGAGTGGTATTTCAATAAGTACATTTCCCCTGAAGAAATAGCGGCAATAGTCTTTGAACCTATTTTAGGAGAAGGAGGATACATAGTCCCGCCACCAGAGTACTGGAAGAGAATAAAAAAACTCTGTGACAAATACGGAATTTTAATGATAGACGACGAAGTACAGGCCGGCATGTGCCGAACAGGAAAATGGTTCGCCATAGAACACTGGAATATAGTACCTGACATAATATGTGTAGCCAAAGCAATAGCCTCAGGCCTCCCTCTAGGAGCAATAATAGGAAAGAAAGAAGTAATGTCGCTTCCTAAAGGCTCTCACGCGACAACTTTCGGAGGAAATCCTGTAGCATGTGCAACAGCGAACGCCGTAATAGAGGTTATAGAAGAAGAGAACCTCTTGGCTCGTGCAGAAAAGTTAGGAGAAAAAACACTGAAATTCTTCAACGACCTAAAAGAAGAGTGTAAAATAATAGGCGATGTCAGAGGAAAAGGCTTAATGATAGGCGTAGAACTCGTAAAGAACCGCGAAACCAAAGAACCAGCTAAAAAAGAACTTCAAGAAATACTAACAGAGTGCTTTAAGAAAGGAGTCTTAGTAATAGGAGCTGGAGTATCTACATTAAGACTAGCCCCCCCTCTAAGCATTCCTGAAGATCTTCTTGAAAAAGGTTTAGAAATAATAGCCGACATATTAAAGAAATACAGTTAACATGATTATAATTTTATAAATTTCTCCCACGATATTTTTCTCGATGTCTTCTCTTCCAACACCTCAGTATATTAGATCCTTGAGGAAAAAAGCCGGCCTAACTCAAAAAGAAGTAGCCAGACGTGCTGGTGTAAGTCAATCTCTTATAGCGCGAATAGAGGCAGGAACTGTAGACCCTCGTCTTTCGACACTAAGGAAAATTTTAGCTGTTCTTGAAGAGGCACTAGAAAAACTGCCAAAAGCTAGAGATGTAATGAAATCTCCCGTAATAACAGTAAACGAAGACGATCCCGTGAAAAAAGCTGCAAAAATCATGTGGGATAATGGAATTTCTCAAATACCAGTACTGGACAAACACGGGCGAGTTATCGGAACAATATTTGAAGACAATATAATAAATTCGCTATTATCAAACAAAGAATCCACTCTATTTAAACCAGTTAAAGAGATAATGGGGCCTGTTCTTCCTATTGTGCCTCCCAGTGAAACAGTAGATAATGTTACACAATTACTCGCAAAAGGAGTCCCTGCAGTCCTAGTAATGGACGGAGACAAACTTTTAGGAATAATAACAAAAAGCGATATCATCGCATACCAGATAGAAGAACGGAAAATCAGTCAACAGAAATCTCAACAGTCTTAACTCTATACCTCATATCAAATTTTCCTCCAGCTCTATCAAGAAGCCCCGCCTTATAAAATCGAAGTAAATAAGTAGCTATAGTATTCAACGAAACATCCACTCCAGCCTTACGCAAAACCTCCTGCAAATCACGTGAAGAAAACCATATACCGCTACCAAAGTTCTCTAAAATCGCATCCCATATAACTTCCTTAAGCCGACCCCTACTTCCCCCTTTACACCTCAAAAATCCTTCATTTATACAGCTCTCAGACTCCTGGCCTCCAGAAGACATTATCTTAAGAAGCTCGAGAACCTGAAGTACCCTCCTCTCAGAAATCTCTCTACCCTCAAGCGTAATAACGATCTTCTCCCCTGAAGGCAGCGTATCTTCTATTTTTATCTTAGGCATTTCCACTTCTACACCCTTCTTCAAAATATATAACGGTAGCGCTTAGAGTTGAGAAATAACATAATTTGAAGAAATGGATTAAAATTGTAGAAACAGCTTATTCAAGAAAAATTCATTTGATATTTATAAAAAGAGAAAAAACTACAACGATATATTCACTTTTCATAAAATCTTTGCTTAAAACAATTCTCCAGTGGAAACAAAGGGGTCTACAAGAATTCTACAGTAGTAACATCTACATCATTTTACGGTAGATAAAGACATCAACAGTAGAAAATACAGTGTCTACAAGTAGAATTTAGCGAAGAAGAAGCTCGTTACGACCTTTGTTGGCCTCAACCATTATTCTAAGAAATAGCTCACAGAGATCCCTGTCCTTACCGAACGTCTTCCTAAATCCAACAAAAGCTAGCGCAAAGATCACTTGAAAACGCTTTACGCTCGGATCTACTTGGTATAATAGCGTTTTCTCCAGCTCGAGAATATCTCTGCTCATATTCTTTTTCACCAAAAACTTGTACTTAAATATTAGACTCTAGGCTTTTTTCTCCACAAGAACCCTAGTCCCCCTTCGCTTCTACTGGAGAAAAAGCTAATTCAAAAATTTTGGAGAAACAAAATAGACCGCTATATCAAAAACTTTTGTATGAAAATTTTTATATTTTGTTTTTTCTTTTAAATGGGAGAATATAATTATTTTATAATAAATAAATGTAATTAAAAAAAATATTTTTCCAGTGGAAATAAAGGGGTGTGTGGGACAGAGGAATAGATTTATTTTAATAGAAGTCCAGAAATGAATAGGCGATGATAGGGAACACGGGTTCTGATTCGTGATGAAAGAGGCCATGTTGAGCTCAGAGGCTAAAGATATTAATGGGGGATAGGAAAGTGAATTGTATTGTCGTGATGAAGATGGGGAAGAGATGAGCTGTGATTGAACCATCTCACGCTGACTATTCGGGTGATAATCTTAAATACGATGACAATAATTAGGATACAGCTAAGCTGCTGAAATGAGGTGACTATGTGAGACGAGGAATTAGAGTCAAGGGCGTTGCTGTATTTGAGGTAGATAAAGATCACAGTGTAGTACTGTTAGAACTGCAGTCAATTGGTTTAAATACTGTTGTTAGAAGAAAAAGCAATTTAATTAGAGTTGCATTGAACGCTGTTGCTGAAATAGAGAGGTATATTAAAAGTAGGTCGGATGACATAGGTAGGAGAAAAGAGTATATTATGGTTGTTGGGCGTAAGAGGAGACAGTATTTGGTTTGTATAATGTATATGAGTCTTAAAGCTCCGTGGAGAGTAAAATATGTGACTCTTGTGTCGTATGTGCCAGGTATTCTTAAGAGAATGTCTATTAGGCTAGAAAATATGGGATGGAGCCGTATTCTTCTCTTCGAATATGCGAAGCGTTTTCTTACGCGGAAATACTATTAGTTTTCTTAGATACCTCCCGTAGATGTTTTCCTATAATTTCCATTATTTCAAATATCCCTCTGACATTTTTAGTGAATTTAGGTCCTCTTATTAGCATGTGTGTTAGTGTTATGTACCAAGTTACTTCTGTCGGATTTTCATAGAATTTTGCTTCTGCTCTTAGTAGATACTCCTTTGAGGTCACAAAGGGGAGTAGTTCTTCGTGAACGGATTTAAGAAGTATTGTGAGTTCTGAAGGTTTGATATCCATTATAAGTTTTTTGAGTTCAGGGTCATTGTTCAGTCTAGTAATTAGGTTATCGCTTATAACCATGGAGGGGACCATTTCCTTTAGAGTGTTGAGTTCTTCGCGTGAATTGAAGAACGCGTTACGCCTAAAGAGTCCACTATACTTTAAGTAGCATTCGAGACCTTTGAGAGATCTATACAGATTTGCATCTTCTTCGCTTTTTACTGAGGGAACTATGCGCACTACACCTAAGAAGGACTGCTTTACGTCGAATGAAAATGATATTGGCTGTGATCTTATAAATACCTCGTCGAGGGGTGAGTCTTTGAGTTTCACGTATGCAAGGCCTCCTTTGACCTTTTTTTCAGCTATTTTTTCTTCGATTGCTCTTAAAATTAAATTCATGTCTACCCCTATAATCACGTAAAGATAATTGAGTATAACGAAATATATTTTTTCCAAAGCAGAGTCAAGTAAACCGGCACTATGATTAGTCGCTCCGAAAATGTGTTGACTAAAGGTAAGCTAGTTCTGGAAATTGAAAAAGATGGATTTATTATAAAAAATATTGATTTGAAAGTTTATCCAATATACTTTTTTAGTGGACGAATATTTATTGAAAATATTATTAGAAAAACATACTGTCTAAAGGCTGTGTGTCGTGCAGAAATGGATGAAACAATAGCCCATATTGTATTAAGGTTATTTAATAATTGTGTAAACTTACAGTTTTATTACTATTCCGTAGATGAAGTATATGTAGTTGAGAATTTTCTCCCGCTTTTCGTTATAAACATACCACTTGAAGATATAGAAATAATAATTCAGGGTAAAAAGCAGCCTCAGAATCTTTATGAATATAAATACTGTACTAGAAGCTTTAGCTTAAGAAACAAGGAAAATGAAGTAACTTTCTACTTAAGTAATTTAGTAAATGGTTTAAAGGAAGTAGACTATGATTTTTACAAAGTAAAGGTTTTTCCTGTAGAAACCATTATTCGAGGACTTAAATCTGAAAAAACTATTATAGAGTTTACAACACATAGTATAGATAAGTTGAGCAATGCATATTTTTCAGTAAGTATCTTTATAGGAGAGAATGTACTTGATTTTTCTCCATTAATGAGATACATTAGAATTGATGATGGAAAAATATATAAAATTATTGAGAATAGCGAGAAATATTTCTTGAAAAGAATAAATGAATATGATTTAGTTAATTTTGTCCGTGAAGCTGTATATAGTTACATGTATTCTTGTGGAAGTGGGTTTCTCCCCGACTATATCAAAGACGTTATTTTTTCTTCAAGTAGAAAAATTAATTTTAGACAAGGAAAGTCTATTGATGAAATTTTTGCACTTATAGGATTAGATCTGTTAAATAAAAAAACTATTCGTGATGAGGGAAGAGAGGTTTATCGGAGGCTGTTAACTAAATTATCTGAGAACAAAAAGTGCCGTAAAATAGATTCTCTGTATGCAAAAATACTTGCTGATTATCTAGAAGGGCAGGAAGCAGCATGTGACTTGGGTAATATTGATGAGTATTTATCTTGCTTTGATATTTTTTCGCTATTGAGGATAATTAAAATGACGGGTCAGATAGATTCTGATAAGGCGGCGAGAATATTTTACGAATATCTACGTAGCGATGTAGTGAGGGCGGAGGCAGCGGGCCTTGAGGAAATTACTTTGCTCTGCGGGTATCCTCTGCTCCTTTTCTCTGAGGAAGCTTTGCCGATTTTTACTGGAGTGAGAGAAAGTAAAATTCAATTTAAAATATGGGCTGCTAGAGGAAGCCCTAGACTTTACTTGAGAAGTGTGGTTCCCTTAAATATTAGTATCGAAAGTAGAGGAAGAAAAATGGATTTAGAGGGTAAGAACTTATCTGTAGTTCTTGATATGAATAAAAATGATTTTAAGAATATTTTATTAAGTATTAGAAGAGATTAAAAGTTTTACGATTATTCTTTCTCTCCACTTCTTGTATTCGTACAGTATGATATATATTAGAACTACCAGGGCTATTACCAGGACAATTAGGCCTATGAATTCTAAGAGTGATAGTGCTAGCATATCTTGTTTTCTCGGATAGCAGATAAAAGGATAGCTATGCTATTTTGAGGCTATTATCCCAGTAATTTCGCTAATGTATGCTGCTCTTCTAAATCCTGCAGCTCTTAACCTGTTGAGAATACCTTTGATTATTTTATAGCCTATTTTTTCAAAAGGCTGGCCAGTGTAGTGGAATAGTTTTCCTTTAGGTTTTAGAAGCGTGTATAGTTTTTTGTAGAATTCAAGGCTATATAGTTCTCCTGCGAGGCTGATTCTTGGAGGGTCATGTACTATGTAGTTGAAGGAGAAGGGCCTTAAGTATTCGACTACTTCAGAGGCGTCTCCCAGGAGAATTGTTATTCTATGGTCTGATAGTTTCCAGGACCACGGATTTAGTTCAGCTAGCTTCAATATGTTCTCGTCTTTTTCAATTGAAATTACTTCTTTAGCGCCTCGCATTAGTGAGTGAATAGCGGTATAGCCTAGTCCTGTACATATGTCTAGAACTACTGCTCCTGGCCTAATTTTGAGAAATTTTATTTTCAAGTACGAGTCTTTCCAAGGAGTAGTATCCTTTACTCGATGCATGTGTATGCCATCTATCTCTACTGTAGGAGCAGTCTGTGGTGAAATAGCACGTAACTTATAGAAATGTTGCCCTGAAAAAAACGCTAGCTTAATTAGCTCTCCTGAAGGGGAAACTGCGTAAACACAACTTTTGTCTATTCTAATGGATTTTAAATAATTTAAATCTATTTTATATTTGCCTAAAGTTGCTGTACTGTTTGAGTATTCTACTTTACATGAATTGAGACCTAAATTACATGAAATCTTTTCAGGTCTATTGTAGATAATTGATATTAGCGTTTCGCCATCTAAAATTAGGTTATTGGTTTGCGGTCTAAAAATATACGTTAACATTTATTTTAAGTTAATTTTTCTTCTAGAAAACCGCGTCTAGTGAACTTAAGGACTCTATCTGGGTAAACTATTATTCCTTTATCCGTTATTTCGAATGGGTGGCGGCGCATACTGTGACTTGTGCCTCTCATTTTCCACACTATTAGGCTTCTCTTGAGTTCTCCTTCTATCTCGTCTAAATCTAGTCTTATAATACCGTCTGCAGCGTGCTCTACTCCAGGGCCTCCGAAACCTCTCTCAGTAACTGAGACCTGTGATACTAGTATTGATGTACATCCGAGGCCTGAGAGAACACGTTTTAATTGCATTACAACGCCTCTAGCTACGGCGGGCTTAGTAATGTAGAGTGTTGTAACGGAGTCTATTACGACTCTTTTTGCTCCTAAGTCTTTTACAGCCTGTCTCAGAACATCTGTTAGAAGGGATACATCGTCAGGATCTCTCACAACATAGCGTTCTCTTTTTGCTGCTTCACCTATTCCTCCTGTGAAAGCATCAACTATAGCGAAGAGGCCCTCGTTTTCATATCTTCGAACATCCCATCCAAATTGACTCATGTTAATTCTTATTTGTACAGGATGCTCCTCTAACGCCACTAAAATTCCGGGCTCGCCGCTCATTAAACCATAATACAAGAACTGCTGGCCGAAGATACTTTTACCTGTACCAGGTCCACCTGAAAGCAGCACTACATTTCTTTCAGGAAATCCTCCGTGCAGTATTTCATCTAGTCCTGGAATACCCGATTTAACTCTTCTAACGGGCACAGTAGTAAGATTTACTAGGTTTATTTAAGCTTATCTTAATGTTAGACCAAATTTATTAGTTTCCGAGGAATTATTGCTTAGCGTGACTATGACATACGAAGAATTAGTGGCAAAAATATCTTGTGAAAGTATATTTGACAAGCAGGTCTTAGTGTCTAAAGACTGGCTCGGACACGATATTTTGGCCGGAGTAATCGAGGCAGGAGAAGATCGACCAAATATATTAATCACTGCTGGAGTCCATGGAGACGAGCCTGCCGGAGTACTAGCTGCTATAAAGGCTGCTGAGGCCCTACCTGTTTCAGCAAATCTCTACGTACTTTTCTGTAGAGACCCTGTAGGCTATAGTCCGCTTGAGCACGTCTTTTCCGAAATGTTTGAGGAGAAAATACAGATAGCCGATTACAACGACTTAAATACACTTTGTAAAAATTACGGAGAAATAATAGAGCTAGAAGAGCTGACAATAGGAATTTTTAGAAATATATGCTTAGTCTACAAGCCGGGCTTTGAGAAGACCACCAGCATAATGATAGCGAAAAGCCTTAGTAACATATTAAATACCAGTGAAGATCTTCGAGAAAAATTGGATAGAATGAGAGTTTTAGTTCCCTCCCTTAGCCGTAAATCAGAAAAACTTGAAATAGTTTCACGAGCGTTTTATGTAATGGATGGCAAGGTCATAGATTATGACTGTTTAAGCAAGGAAATAGATTTACCTGAAAACATAGCTTTAAGAGATTTCATTGATAGTATAAAGCCTAGCCTTATTATTGACCTACATGAGGGAGAACATCAGGGGTTCTGTGTTATAGTGCCTGAGGGGGCATTAGAAGAGTGTAAAGATATAATAGATGCAGTACGCAAGCAAGTAGAGGCCCACGGTATGGGGTGTACGCCGCCTGAAGGTCTAAAGAACTGTGAGGTAGACTACGACCTAGAAATAGAACGAGTACTTGGACCGGGGACGGGAATAGCGAGGCTCGACGAGAGGCTAGTAGGCTACGCCAACAGGCACGGTATATCTCTTTTCTTCTCGAGCGAAAGAAAGAGAGACTTTAAGGAGAGAGTCGAGACACATATAATAGCAGTTCACTCTGCTGTACATATGTACGCGACTCTCTACGGACTGTAGCTTCTATATTTTTGAACACAAATTGAGGCTAGAGGGCAGGGGCCTTTGATACTCACACATGTTCTCTTAAAGCACCACTGTTCAGAAACATAAGAAAGGTAATAGGCTTTATGAATATTATTATAAAGTATAGATGAAAGTAAATTGATTACACTGTCGTAGACTCTTCCTTTAACCTTATAAGCCGAAATAAGTTTTGATGAAAAAACACCGCACATAATAAGAGGTTTGACGATGCTCCAGTCTACAGGTAAAAATGAGTAATGAGACCTAATTATGCCAGTTATATTGCAGGACAGAAACAGGAAGAAATCTGCAGAATACCTACTTAAGCCAGGTAAAGTTTCCAAACAAAGGAGAAGAGTCGATTGATTAAAAATTTTGCGATTATACATATAAAGTAGTCTTCCCAGGTTACTCAGTTTTTCCTGGATTTGGGAAGAACACTTGAAGAGAATATACTCTGCAAGCTTATATGTAAAGGAAGTTAATGGAATGCATTCAAATTCTTTAAATTCCTTAATAAAATTCTTAAATAAAATAATTGATTTTGTATTCTTGAGAACAAGCGATCTATAGATATCATAACTGAAAAGCACATCGAAAATAGCTTCAGAGAGAACTGAGTCAGTGTGCTCTATAAGGGGTTTAAAATCGAGTCTTTTCATTAAGTTTGAAAAAACATTGAAAATATCTACATCTCCTCTAAAATTAGAAAAGGTGGAGAGAACGAATATTCGCATTAAAGTCTCTTTTTTGCTCTTTGGAAAAAGTATATAGTTATGTATGAGTAAATTTTTTAGTTTGCTTTCGATAATAGGATAGTTGTTAATTATTATTTTCTTTAGTTCAAGTAGTTTAGAATAATAACTATTTAAACTTGATGTAAGATGTTTATAAGTATTTAGAACACTGTATTTTGATAATATAAAGAGTATAAGCGACGTTAAAGCAGGGCTAGAAATTTTCTGTTTCACTCCCCAGCCACCATTTGGTAGCTGTTTGTCGCGCAGTATTTCTAGTCCTTTTCTAGCATAATCTGGGTTTAAAAGTCCTAGTCCTAAGTAGGCAAGTGCTGTAAGAGGAGATGGGTCGAGTGTAGGCAGGAGGGACTTAAGACCTTTAGCTGCAAGAAGTGCAGATTCGCCAAGAGAGTCCTTAAAGAGTATTATTGCCAATGAAGATATCAGCACCGAGGGCCGGTCTTGAGAATACCACAAACCATTAGAGGTTTGGGCCGCTTTAAGAGCTTCAATGAAGTTCTCATAGGTCTTGCATCCAGCTAATTTAAGAGCATATGCTGCCAAGAGGCTTGAGTATAGACTTGACGTCGTGTAGTCGCGGGGATTAATAAAGTCTTCCACAGCTGAAAGCTGAGTAGGGTTTTCTTTCCAGAATCCGTACGACGAAATACTCTCCTTTAAATACTTAATTATTCTGTTAGATGCTTCAGGCAGCGTCCTCATTACTAAAAGGGCTTTCGCAGATGCTAAAGGGCTTTCAGAGTAAAGTACATTCCAGCCGGCAGGAAATGCTCCACTAGCTAACTGCAGCGATGCGAGGTCCTTTATGAGCGATTTAAGCGAGGATTCTGCGACAAGCTTTGTGTGGCTTAAGGCAAACAACTTGTAGTAAGGGTCTAGTGAAAATATATATTGTATGGTTTTAGTGAACGTAGTCACACTAGAACGTGAATTTGCTGGAGTCCTTATATAAAGTTTATCTAGTGCGGCGACTATGTGTAGTGAGAACTATGGATATTGCTGTAGTACACGACGCTCCGCTCCCGCCTCATGCTTGCAGGAGGCTTTTAGATGCAATAAAGCGAAGAGGACATAGGGGAATTTATGTTTCTCTCAGAAGAATAGGCGCATGGATAGGCGGGGGCCCGAGGTTTATTGTAGGAAATAGGTCTTTTTTACCTAATGCTGTACTTTTACGGTCTTTTGGTCTCTCAATAAGCGTTGAGCAGTTTTTAGCTAGAATAGGCTTCTTTATGCATATGGAGCTGTATGGAATAAAGGTAGTTAATTCTACGCAGGCTCTATTCATTACTCGAAATAAGTACCTCACTTTAGCTATACTAGAGAAAGAGGGACTACCTGTTCCAAGGACTTTTATTTCAGAAAACTTAGGGTCAGCGCTTACTGCTGTAAAAGGACTAGGAGAGGTAGTAGTTAAGCCCATAATGGGCTCCAGGGGCTACGGATCTGTGAAAGTAAGCGACCCTGATGTGGCTTTTGAAGTCATGAAGACTCTCCTAGAGTTTAGAAAGCCGCTCTATGTTCAAGAGTACCTCGAGAAGCCGGGAAGAGATATAAGGGCGTTTGTAGTTGGAGGAGAGGTTGTTGCATCAATGTATAGGTATGCTGCACCAGGCTCTTGGAAGACGAATATAGCTCAAGGGGGACGAGGTGAAAAGTGTACGCTGCCACCCGAGTATAGAGAAATAGCCGTTAAGGCAGCTGAGTGCCTTAAACTAGGCTACGCCGGCGTAGACATAGTAGAGACGAAAGAGGGGCCGGTAATAGTAGAAGTTAACGGGAGTCCAGATTTCGAGGAACTCTGTAAAGTTACAGGAGTCGACGTACCTTTAGCTATCGTCAAGTATGTTGAAGAAGAAGTAAAGAGGTGATAGAAATGACTGGATACTGGAGGATTAAATGTCAAGAGTGCGGTGAAGAGAAAGAGCTTAGAGTAGGCTATGATATAAGGGATTTTAAACAGCTCTACCTTTACTGTAAGAAGTGCGGTAAGAACACATTCCACATTATATTAGAGTATGTGCGCGAAGAATAAAGTCAGAGCGTGGGTTTCTAATCACCTATCATCACTTAAGACCCTCATCACTCTGTAGTAGAGAGGTCTCGCCGAGGCTTATATTGTTACCGGAGAAGTACTCAGTGAGCGTACGCGCTTAAGAAGCAGCTCTAGCGACTGAAGGTTAGTCATTAAGGAGTCTATTCTGTCTAGTTTTTCTTTAAGATAGCTGAGTTTTACTTGTGTGTCTGCACGAGTTCCGCACAGCATGACTTTTATGTATTCTTCCTCGTATTCCCTTACAAGCTTTAATCTGTACCCTCTAAGTACTTGATAGAGCTCCTTAGTGTAAGGCAGAAGTTTTAGCGCTTGCTCGGTGAGCTGAGCCATTTTCCTATCGAGATCTGCTAGCATTTTCTGAGCAAAAGTTTCGCTTATTTCGTTTCTCGCGTACTTAACGCAGATTTTGGCTTTGGCGTCTATTATTCTCTTCATTTCTTCTTCTAGAGATTTTATTTCAGTGATAATTTTTGATAACTCTGCTTCTGTGTACGATATGTCTTGAGAAATATTTTCTTGAGGAGCAGGCGTTAGAGAAGGCTTAGGTTTATTTTCGCGTCGAGTTTTCTTGGGTACTAAGATAAAGCCTTTCTTCGGGTTAACCTCTATTTTTTCTGCAGAGTAAGTTTTTCTAGCACCACTCTCGAGTACTACTACAATTGATTTTGCTCTTTTAGTGTGTTTGTCTACAGATATTTTCACAATAAAGCCAAGTACTTTCCCAGAGGTATCATAGAGCTTTAGCCCCTTTTTGGAGAATTTTCTAACAAGAGACTTTAGTTCTCCTTTAGTTACCTCGTTAAGAGGCTTATTCTTCACGCTGAGCTTATGGAGTAAAATCTATTAAAGATATTAAGCAGAAAGGCGTTTATTATTTGTAATATTTTCTGAGTGTTATTCGGGTGATGTTAAGGCGTAATCACAGTTGAAAAATAGAGGGCATAGGTCACAAGCAGGCTTGTGTTTACAGAACTTTAGTCCAACAAGCTTCAGTGTATAAAGGGCTGTGGGGTCATCAGGGAAAAGAACTTTTGCAATAGTCTGAAACTCCCTGTATCTGTTTGAAGCGTACCTAGGGTTACTCGGCAGCTTAGATACTATACCTACCCTAATTGCAGGTCTAGCTACATGTGGGTCTATAGGTACGTGTAGCGAGCTTAGGGAAGCTTCGTCTTTAAATAGTACTTTAGTCAAGTAATATAAGAAGAGGTTTGTTATACGCTGATCTATTCCAGGCAGGGCCAGCAGACTTAATCTCAGTACGTCGATGTGCGATCTGTTTCCTGAGCACTTAGTTTTAAGTAGAAGTCCTATGATAAGTGTTTTTTTCTTTATTTCAAAGTAATTGTATATAGTAGATAAATCGTCTAGAATCTTTTTACTCAGAGCATCGGCTAATGACTGAATATTAGAAAGCATGGAGCCCTTTGAATAAAGAACCTCGGAGATAACGGAAATAGCCTTTGACAAGGCTATTTTCTTAAAGTCACTTAGCCGGGACATCCACCTGAGAGTATCAAGTGCAGTCTCTATTTCCTCAGCACACGTATAGTTGACGAAGTCTTCTTCAGGATCTCCCATAACGTCGACTAGTGATGAGTACTCTTTCACTATACGTGAAGTAGTTAACCTCAAGTAAGGGGCAAGAGAGTCTATTATAGAGAAAATGAACGTAGGTAAAATAGACTTAAAGAAGCCTCTTTTCTCTGAGATACCTACCTTAGATAGCCGCTTAGAGAAATACTCGACAGCAGCATCGTCTAGACTACGAATCTCAGCAATAAGGGAGTCGAAATAACCTTCCCTCGCCAGAAGCTTGACTCTACCCAAGTACTCTACAGTTCTCAGAGACATAGAGCTAACAACCTTTCTCTTATGCGAAGACTTTTATAACTTTAATTCTATTCCCTTGCTAGTGATGAAGTCCTGCGGGCCTGAAAAATGATGACAATCTTCGACGCTGACCTTACTTGAGCTCAGAAAAGACCCTTCAATCACCGATCGGTGCGCGAAAATTTCATCACAGCTACAGTTTCTAAAAACCTAACACCTATAAAAGCGTTTCAGAGAGAGCGTTAAGTTTAAAGATTGCCCTCAGTATATTGCGTAGAAATTTATGTCAAGCGGCGCAGACATGTTTCAAGAGTGGTTTGCATGGATAATAGCAGTGATGCTCTTCGCCTACCTGAGTAGAGAGCTGGAAATATGGAAGATAATAAAGGAAATAGAAATGTACCTAGGAATCTTGAAAAAAGTTTCTGATAAAGCAATACTTACAGCAGTAAACGCATTCAAGGAAGTAGCTGCCAAAAGCGGAAGTACAGTCGACATAAAGGCTCTCGAAGACAGAGTCAAGGAGCTTATAGAGTCAGTTATAATTGAGCCTGAGAGCCGAGACCCCTACGGTGTAGTAGATAAGCTTAAGCACATAGTTCTCGTCGCAGACGAAAACATGACATCCGAAGTTCTCCGCTTAGTCCCAAAGGCCGATTTGGTAGATGTAGAAAGACTTAAAAGTCTAGTGAGTGCAGCACATACTTTAAGATACATCTACAAGTATATAGACCACTACTATAGGCTAGGAAAGAGGTTCAAGAGCCTCTGGCTACTCCTGCAGCTACAGTCACAACTTCCGTTTATTCATGAAGAAATAAAGGCGCTAGAAAGTGGACTAAAAGCCTTAAACAATAACATACCCATAGGAGACAGCGTAGGCCCGCTCGTGGCAGCAAAGTTCGCCATGCTAGCTGATACAATGAGTCCTCCTATAGAAATAGCTAAAGAAACACTCCTTATAGAGACAACACTTAATGGAAGAAAAGTTTTAGTGATTAAAGCCAAAGGGCCTATGAGCTCAACAGGCAGGCTTGACGATGCTGTCGAAAACGTCATCGCTAAATACGGCAAAGTATCTCTTCTGATATTCGTTGACGCTGCAGCAAAATTCGAGGGAGAAAAATCTGGAACAGTAGTCGAGGGAGTAGGAGTGGCTATCGGCGGCTTAGGAATCGAGAAGTTTAACATAGAGAAAATAGCGGCCCGCTCCAATCTTCCTATATATTCAATTCTCATAAAAATGTCGAGTGCGGAAGCCCTCTCGGTAATGACAAAGGACATTCTCCAGGGAGTAAAGCGGGCAGTAGACAGAGTAAAGCACATAGTGCTAGAGAGATGTAGCGCCGGAAGCACAGTACTGTTAATAGGAGTCGGAAATACCGTGGGGGTACTTCCCTAGCTAGCGAGGGAAAATAAATAAACACATACCTTTTATCTCACATGTGTCTTCAGAGGAACTTAAAAAGCTTAAACAGCAGCGAATATTCATCTCAACACTACTTCTCCTTTTCTCCATAGCAATGATAGCTCTCGCCTTCAGCACTCTCAGCGAAAAACAGCTAGGGCAGAAAATAGGGCTCACGTTTCTGGCAATTTCCGGAGCCATGGCCTTCTTCGCCATATACTCCCTCTACAGGTCTCTAAAAATCAAAGTCCCTGTATTCCACATATATACCGTAGTCAAGTGCTACGCCTGCGGATACGAAAAGAGGAGAGAGTTCAAGAAAGGAGACTACGTGCACAAAAAAGAAGGAAAATGTCCTGTCTGCGGCAAAGAGACAATAATAGATGCGATTTACCAAGAAGTCTCCTTCAAGTAGCAGCGCCTTAAAACTCTTGCAGAGCTCTCTAACAAAAACTCATATAGCTCAATTTCCACGACTTCTCTTTCCACAGACAGGACTGTAAGAGAAGGAGCAGATCCAGGAACAGCTCCAGTAGCAGAACCAGGATTTAGCAAAAGAACGGGCTTATTCTCTACAACAGTAGTCCGAACATAAGGTACGTGTGTATGTCCGAACAAAATTACATCTACGTCTTTCCTCGGCAAACAAGCATCCCTTACGCTATGCACTAATAGAAACCTAACTCCAAGAACTTCTACGCGTTCTAGAGAAGGCAAATCAAGCCAGTCTACTTCTCCTCTCACACAGACGACAGGAGCAAGCTTCCAAAGCAGATCTAAAACCTCTCTGCACCCCAAGTCACCTGTACACAAAATTAAGTCAGGAGCAAATTCGGCTAAAAAAGATAAAACTCTGCCAGGAACACTCTGTGCTCTCCACGGAACATGAAAGTCTCCGACAGCAATTACTCTAATCATTCCTACAGCACCCTCTAAAATTTTTACACAAAACATTATTCAAACAAAACTATTTTAAACTCATCCCCAAATCTTAGGCAAAAATAAAACAAAAAATACAATTAATATTTATTTTTCACAGCAAGCTATCCAATGTTTACTTTACACCCTTTCTGAAGTAAGCACCGCACTTGGGACACTTAAAGAGACCTACAGTGACAGGTTTTCTGCCCTTTGGTGCTAGCTGCCATGTCTTTAGGGGTTTTTCTACATCTGCTCCACACTTAGGGCATTTGTACATTCTATCACCATAACTCTTTACACCATCAGCATATATATTCCTTTTCACTCGATGATGATTAAGAAAAAATCCCACTATAATAAAGGAAAAGAGAAAAATATCACTTGATCGAACTCAATATAGAAAAAATTTTCTTTCTAATGACAAATACGTGACATTTAATGTGTAAAACTTAATAAAGAAAACATATAAAGCCGAAAAAACAGTATAACATCAAAATAAAAATCTTTTCTAGATATATTGAATTTATATATTATCTTTTTCTGAAAATAAAGAAAAATAAATCTCTTTTTCTAAAAATACATTAAAAATAACTGCAGATAATGGCAATGGAGCTTTTCAATAATACCATTAGTTGAGCCATAAAAGCGGTTAAGTGAAAAATATTTTAGCTAGATAAAAACACTTAGACCAGTGAAGCTGACACTAATTTTCGCCGAAGCAGGAGTAGAACTAGTGCCACCAGAGCTCTGGAAACACCCCAGCGTAAAAAGGTGGGCTTCTAAAAGAGGAAAATCCCCCAAAAAATGTCTACTAGACATAAGCTTCCATTACTCAGCAATGAAAGAGCTGAAAGACTGGTGGAAAAGAGGCCGCCCAGACATACTCCACCTGTGTCTCCTAGAAGCCCTCGACTCGCCCCTCAACAGAAAAGGAATGCTCCAAGTATACGCCCACACCTACGCCGGAAAAATAATGAAATTCAGGCAAGACGTCAGAATACCCAAAAACTACTTCCGTTTCATAGGTCTCATGGAGCAGCTTCTCGCGGAAGGCAAAGTCCCGCCCGACAGCGAAGACCCCTTAATAAAAATAGAAGAGACAACACTAAAAGCCATAACAAGCAAGTGCAGCCACATTTACCTAATGGACGAAATGGGAGCAAAAAAGAGCGCTCTCTCTTTCGCAGAAGAAATAGTGAAACACGGAAACCCCTGCATAATAATAGGGTGCTTTCAGTCAGGAACATTCTCCCCAGACATATACATGCTCGCAGACGAAAGAGTAAAAATATTTGACGAAGCACTCGCCTCCTGGACAGTTACTTCACGAGTACTCACAGCAATAGAAATTAAGCTAGGCTTACTCTAACTAAAACGTGGAAATTCTACAACAAGACCTCCGCAAAAACACCTTCGAAATAAAAATAGATACACCAGAAGACCTCCTATTCTTAGCACTCTTCATAGAGCCAGAAGACACAGTACACGCCTGGACAACAAGACAGCTAAAATACAGCAGAGGTCTCAAAACGGAAAGAGGAGAAAGAGTAAAAGTCTACATGGGACTCAAAGTCATAAAAATAGAGTACGACGACTTCAGAGAGGCACTCAGAGTACACGGAATAGTAGTACAGGCACCAGACTACCTCGAAGCCCAAGGAACACACCACACAATAACACTAGCACCTGGAAATATAGTAAAAATAGTAAAAAACAAAGTATACAAATACCAAACAGAATTAATAAACTATTTCACAAAAACACAAATAAAAATAGCATTAATAAGCATAGGAAACCAAGAAATAGCAGTATCAGAACTAACACAAGCAGGAATAAAAATAAAATACACAATAAAAGTATCACTACAAAAAACAGAAAAAGAAACAAAACTATCTACAATATATGCAAATATAGTAAAAGAATTAAAAAGCAAACTCGAAGTATTCAAAGACAAATATAGTTACATAATAATATTAGTAGACTCGGTAGTAAATGCAGCAATAGAAAATCAACTACAACAAATACAAAAAGAATACAGTAAAAGAATAAGCATATACAAGGTATCAGAAGGAGGAATTGCAGGAATATACGAATTCACAAGAAGTAGTCAATTCAAAAGAATATTAAGCACTACAAGACTATATCTAGAAGAACAAATAATAGAAAAAATATTCACAACACTAGTAAACAAACCAGAAAAAATAGCAGTAGGTCTCACTGAAGTAAAGCAGGCAGCAGAACTAGGAGCAGTAGACACCCTAATAGTACTCAAAGACACGCTAGTACACACAGAAGAGCTGAAAGAAATAATAAGAAACGTAGAAAAGTACAGCGGAAGAATAGTAGTCCTCATAGCCCGAGGAGAAGGATACGAGAAAATAAAAGCGCTGGGCGGAGCAGCAGCCCTCCTAAGATACCCTGTACAGCTTAAGCCTCCTTAAAACCTCTTCCACAGAAACATCCGGAGGAATTCTCCTCCTAAAAAACAGACCACACCTCCCCTCCTCATCCCTCTTCTCAAAAACCCTCCTCCTCTCCAAAATAGTAGACAGCGACACACCCAAAACCCTACACACATAAGGCTCCCGCCCCAAAACAGGAATCTCCCTGTGCCCCCAAGGCATAGGAACAATAAGCATAAACCTCTTATCAACACCAGGAATCCTCACACCTCTCTCGAGTTCCTCTAAGTAAACACGCCCCGCAAACCTATAGAACTCCTCCTCGCTCCTCAACAAAGGCTCCAAAGCCACGTGAACAAACACGTCTCCAGAAAGCTCAAAAACAGCCCTCAGCGCGTGCCGAGGAGTAGCCTTAACAACCTCCTTCCCCACAACCTTCTCTTCAGGCAAAATACTCTCTACAACAGACACCGAGCCACTCTCAACAAAAATATCTACATCGCTATCCGCGGAAACATCCCCTCTAGCAACACTACCGTAAACAAAACACCTCAAACCACATCGAGTCAAAAGCCGCATATAGAAAAGAGCACGCTCCCTCAGACACTTAAGCAGACGCCACCTCTCCTCAGAGTAGTACACATTCCGCTCCTCCGCCCTCCGGTCAACCCTAGTACCCATAAACTACTCCTCGCGGCCAACAAGCCTCCTAATCCTCTCCAAAGCCTCCAAATACGTGACAGCAAGCTCACCAAGCCTTTTCTCCTCATCAACAGAAGAAGCCGACAAAAGCCGGCTACTCACAGCCCTAAGCCTCTCACAAATAGCCCTCTGAAGATCAAGCACAACCACATCCACCAAAACCCTAGCTTCATCAACCTCGTCCCGAACCAAAAACACACTCTTACCACACTTAGGGCAAATAATACGCCCACTCTTAAGCCTAAACAAAGGAACACGGCACTCAGGACAAAGCTCACTAAGCATACAAGCCCCGCTTTTAAGAAGCTCGCTCATCCGCCTAACCAAATTCTCCCTCCCAGACACAAAACACCACCCCTCAAAACAGGCCTAAAGTGGGCCCGCCGGGATTCGAACCCGGGGCCTCCCGGTTATCAGCCGGGCGCTCCAACCAGGCTAAGCTACGGGCCCAGTAACACTACACAGCCACACACCTAAAAGCTTTTCTAATCTCACACAGCTGACACGACATTAGCACAATAGAAAAGATTATAAGCATCCTCTTCGCAAAAGTATCTGGTTCCCGCAGCTTCCGGCGGCTCACCCTGACAGACGGGGCTAACCCCTCAGGATGAAGGGTTGGCCTCCAGCTGCGGGAACACTTCAGATGAAGCTCCGAGCAAACCAGGGGCAAACCCTGGAGGCTCGGAGCAGATAAAGGCCCGGCGGACCGCAAGTTCCCCGCCCAGCCACGGCCTTGCGGCCGTGACTCCGGTTGATCCTGCCGGACCCGACCGCTATCGGGGTGGGGCTAAGCCATGCTAGTCGGCGCCCCGGGCTATGGCGGGGCGCGGCGCACAGCTCAGTAACACGTGGCTAACCTACCCTCGGGACGGGGACAACCCCGGGAAACTGGGGCTGATCCCCGATAGGTGGAGGCTCCTGGAATGGGCCTCCACCGAAAGGGGTGCAGCGCCATGCCCGCTGCACCCGCCCGAGGATGGGGCTGCGGCCCATCAGGTAGTTGGCGGGGTAACGGCCCGCCAACTACCTGATGGGCCGCAGCCCCATCCTCGGGCGCTGTCTCT
>CBDUKN010000010.1:0-82192 GCA_965367815.1 uncultured Thermoprotei archaeon | reverse complement strand
TGATACGGCGACCACCGAGATCTACACCGTCTAATTCGTCGGCAGCGTCAGATGTGTATAAGAGACAGATATTGAAAGTACGCGAAACAGAATATTAATGCAGCAGAAATAATTAGAGCAAGAACTACGTACCTCACATATCTATTGTTTTGATTCACAAAATGTATCAAGGAAAATTGCTGTATATATTTTTCTTTTCTTTTAAATAAAGATTTTTAATTTTTGAGGAAAAAATATTAAGTCTTTGTAAGCTTACAATATTTTCGTGCCAAACGCCTACATGTTTCAATATTTTGCTAGGGGGGTATAGGAGGTAAAAATTTATGTGTTTTTACTTAGGAAGTTCTAGTGATTCATGTATTTGCTACAAGTGTTATTAAGTACTCGCTACCAGAGTACGGTATTGAGGGAAAGGATTTCCCTGCAGTATCTATTACTGGATCTAAGTGTAAGTTGATGTGTAAGCACTGCTATGCACGAATATTGGAGCGCATGAAGCCTGCTGAGACTCCCGAGAAGCTTCTCAAGCTTGGGAGGAAATTTAGGGAAAAGGGCTTAAAGGGGCTGCTAGTAAGTGGAGGTAGTGATGAGGAAGGTAGAGTGCCTTTCGAAGACTTCTTAGACGCTATTAGAGAGCTCAAGAAAATGGGTCTCCGAGTATTTATTCACTCAGGGCTAGTTGACGAGAAGAGAGCAAAGTTGCTTAAAAAAGCTGGCGTCGATATGGTTTTGTACGATGTTGTTTCTTCTGAAGAAGCCATAAGGAGAGTGCTTAATCTTAATCATAGTCCTAGAGACTACTGGAGGGGACTAAAATACTTAGTAGACTGCGGTGTACCAGTAGCGCCTCATATAGTAGTAGGCTTAAATGAAGGAAAACCTAGTGGAGAATTCAAGTCAGTAGACGTAGTAGCATCTACTGGGTGTAGTGCTCTTGTAATAGTAGTGTTTACTCCTTACCCAGGGACACCTCTTGAGAACGCTCAGCCGCCTCCGGTAGACTACGTTTTAAAAGTAATGGAGTACGCTAGAAGAAAAGTATCCGCACCTATGTCGCTAGGCTGTATGAAGCCTAGACAGTTCAGAGAAATAGAGTACAAGGCAGTAGACTTAGGCTTCGATGGAATAGCTTTTCCGAGCGAAGACGCATTAAACTACATAGTATCTAAGGATATGAAGTTTAAAGTACACTACGAGTGCTGTGCGTCAATAGCATTTTACTCGAAGCCGCATTAAGGTATTTCTATTTCCATAGTTTTCTCCGGTCCCTTGAGATAAAGATAAAACTTGTTGAGAATACTTCTACCTAAAAGTGGTTTCTTTAAATAGGGGTGTATATATGCTTTAATAAGCTTTTTAAAGCCATTTAACTCAATGTAAACAATTGCTGTCTTTAATCGTGCAGGAAAAATTCCTCCATGTATAACATAGTAGTCTTCATCTACTTCTGTAAGCATTAAATACAGTTTTTCATAATACTCTTCTGGTAAAAGTAGTGTTTCGCTAAATCCTGTGTCAATGTAAGCTCTTATTTTCGTTTGCACGTTATTTACAGGATTCACTATAGTGATAATTAAGACAGGAGTTGGCGGTGTAGAAGAAGTATCATAGTGTTCAAATAATTTCAATACCACCACCGCCTAATTCTACAAATTTTAAAGCCTTAGGTTTTATTTCACGAATAATACTTCTTTTAATTTTCTTTTCACTATAAAGTTTTTTAATTAAATCTATACACTCTTCTATAGTATCGCACAAATAGTGCTCTTTTTCGCTAACTACTACTATATAACCTCGCTTTCCTTCCTCATAGTACTCATTAGCCAGTTTTTCTGCTAGGTCTCTCAAATCATCTTTTTTAACTTCTATTTTAGTAATAGGCTTTTTGAGCCATTCCCGTAAAGCCATATTGACGGCTTCGCTGACGGTTATACCGAGTAGAGCAGCTCTCGCCTTTACTTCAAGATATACTTTTTCATCAATATTTCTTAAGAAAACATTTCTTTTACCCACAGAGTAAGAGATGAAAGCTAGTATATAATGATATCTAGATATCTTGCCTTTCCGCCGATTACTTTTTTATATTGTTAACTGCAGTATTCAAGGAAGCTTATGCCTGAGGGCGAGTCCCCGGACTACGTAAGGACGAGTACTGCTGCCGACATAATTCTTGGATTTTCTCCAGGTAAGTTCTACAGGTATGCTCAACCATACTGCATAAATCTCCTCCTATACTTTAGGGATGGATGTAAAGCAAACTGCCTTTACTGTGGTCAAGCAAGAGAAGTAGCTAAGGATGCTGTCTGTAAAACACTGATTAGAGTAGAGTGGCCTCTACGGAAACTAGACGACGTAATAGTTTCTCTAAAGAAATTCCTTCAGTCAGGCTGCTCTTTTAGACCCTATAGAGTTTGTGTAGCAACTATAACTAATCCTAAGGCAGTTGAAGCCGAAATAGAGGTAATTAGGAGAGTGTACCGTGAAGTAGGTATGCCTATATCAGCTCTAATAACTCCAACACTCTTTAAGCGAGAAGAAATGATGAAGCTTAGAGAGGCGGGTGCCGAGAGAATTGGAATAGCAATAGACTGTGCTACACCCACGATCTTCGATCTTCTCCGAGGCAAAAGTGCTAGAGGGCCTCACAGATGGGAGAGATACCTTAAGGGAGTAGAAGAAGCAGTTGAAGTCATGGGCAAAGGGAAAGTAGGAATACACTTAATAGTAGGCTTAGGTGAAACCGAAAAAGAAGCAGTAGAGCTCATACAGAAAGCTCACAATATGGGTGCTGAGACACATCTCTTTTCATTTTATCCTGAAGAAGGCTCTGTTCTAGAAAAATGGCCTAGACCTCCTATAAGCCAGTACAGAAGAGTACAGCTGGCTCGTTATTTAATAGACTGCGAGATCAGCTACGCCGAAAACATGAAGTTCAATAATGTAGGACAAATAGTAGACTTCGGAGTACCTAAAGGGCTCTTAGAAGACATTATCGAAAGCAGATACCCATTTGTTACTTCAGGGTGCCCAGGCTGCAATAGACCGTATGCTAATGAGAGACCGAGCGAGTTTCCTCGAAACTTCCCCTTCAGACCAAGCGAAGAAGAAATAGTTGAAATAAAGAAACAGCTGTGGACATATTCTCCTCCACAGAACACACTCGAAGCTCTAGTAAAATATCTTAAAGAAAACTTCAAGTAAACGTGAAGCCTCTACTCATAGCTGAGGCAAAAGGGATAGAAATCTACAGCTTCACCGGCGCAGTAAATAGCTTTTTCTCAAGTCCCTACGCGCCTCACTTAAAGTGCGCTGCAGTAGATATTTCCACAAGCTTCGACTTCGGAGCAGAGGCACTTTCACCAGTCACAGGAATAGTCGACAAAATTATTGAAGTAGACAGCGGCATAGGAAAATACTCTAAAAAAGACTACATAATATCAATAAAACCTAAAAAGAGATCAAAAACTAGAATAAAAATAATGCACGCTGAGCCTCTAGTAAAGCCCGGAGATAAAATACATGTAGGCGACGTTATAGGAAAATACATTAGAACAAACTACTTTTCATACCACCACATACCACACATACACGTAGAAGTATGCTCGAATGAAAGTCTCGCTCCTTCAAGAGCAATTCAACTCAAAATAGCTAAACCTATGCCTCCATACTATCCTGTCGAAAACTTACTTAAATTGAAAGTAGAGGTAGTTAAAAGAGACTTTATCTTATGTTCCTTAAGCTCAGCCAAGAACATAATTATAGCTTCAAGTAAAAACCCTATTGCAGTAAACACTATTATTATAGAAGGTCCGCTACCTTACGTCGGCTTAATAGGTGAAATTAGCGATAGAAAAATATTATTTCTAGACTGCTCGCTAAAAGTTCTAAGGACGTTCAGCACGGCTAGTATAGCTGCACCATTAAATATAAGCTATATGAAATGGTTTTACCTGAAGCAAATGAGCATTATAAGCGGATTAGCTAAAGAAAAATATAAGCTAAAGTGGTTAAAAGCATATTCAAAAGAAATACCTATCAAAGGAATAGAAATATTCTATAATACTAGATATCTAGTAAAGCTAATACCCGAATATCCACTAAACTACTCCAATATTCCTAATCAAATAGAAGTATTCTTTAAGAAACTAAATTAGCTTAAGGGAACTATATAGTAAAAATAGCTCATATTTATGCTGTTGAAATTTTCGAGAGGACAAACTACTTTTTACGAGCCTTAATTGACGCAGATATTTTTAAAGTCTTAATAATTAAGTTTGTTCTAAGCTTTGAAACTCCTTCGTATTTTCCTTGATACGCTAGATGTTCTTGGCTTAAATCGTAGCATGTGAATCCTTCTGTTGTCACTATTAGTCCAGGAAGTCCTATTCTCTTGAAATCTTCGAAGTGTTTCTCGTAGAATGCTTCGCAGCAGCTTCCAATCCAGGCTTTTTCGCCTGCTTCTTTAAGCTTGGTTAGTGTTTCTTCGAGGTGCTCGTAGCTCGTAATTGTCATAGGCTTAAATCCTAGTTTCTCTGCTACGTCGTATATTTCTGCGAAGTCGCAGAGTCCGCATTTAACGCAGTCTTCGCTGTATCTTAAGCTACATTCTAGCGGTTTAGCGCAGTAAGGTAGAAGCAAGTAGTTTGCTCTAGCTAAAGTGTATTCAGCTGGCTTCAGTACTTCTATTATCTGGTTTGCTTCATCTTCAGTAAAACCTAGGTCTATTAAATGTACTTTGCTTGCTGCTTCGTATACTACTTTAGCTATGTCTTCTGGCTTTACTCCAGGAATTACTGCGTTGGCTTCTTCGAATAGTTTGGCTACTGTTTCAGTTATTTCACTGTAGTTTAGTGGAATATGCTTTAATCTGCTTTCAATTTCATATATCAGGTTTCTCGGGAAAGCAAAGAAGTCTCCTGTCATGTAAGTGTACTGAATGACTTTTTCTCGCACACTTACTGCTGCCCTAATTAGTCCGCCTGGAACTTTTATGCTTGCATGGAAAATTCCTTTCTTAGGTACTTTGATTAAGTATATCCACTGCTCTGACTTGAAGTAGGGCAGTTTTTCCTCCAAGAGTTTTTCCTCGTATTCTGTTAGCTCACCTTCCCATACCTCTATATTGAAGTGCTTACACATTTCCTCTACAATAAGTTTTTTGAGTTCATTTAAGTCTGGAACATAGCCTAGCTCCCACTTCAAGGTAGTTACTCTTTCTTTGAGAGATTCTACTTCTTTGTCGCTTAGTTTTTTGACGGGAATTCTAAGGCACTTGAGCATTTCCCGTATATCTAGGTCTGTGAGAAGTGTTCCTTGGAACAGGAAAGAGCCTCCGTAGTTTGTGCCTCCTGTTCCCGAAATTTTTCTTCCGTTTATTTCAATATCGTTTTTGGGTCTGAATTTAGCGTTTAAGCCTAGTTGTCTTAGCGCGGAAACCACGGGTCTGCATATGTACTCGTAGAGCTTTTCTATGCTTTTGGGGAAGGGGTTTGTCCACTTAGCTATTACTTCCCATCCTAAGTGAAGTGGATGAAAGTATATGGCTCCGCCTCCGGTAATCCTTCTATTTATTTCAATGCCCTTGCTGAGGCAGTAGTCTAGTCTTACTTCTTGCTCTACGTCTTGGTGATAGCCTACAAGTACGCAGGGTTTAGAGAATCTAAGAAATCTTATTGTGTTTGGAGCCTTGTTTTCAGCTACTGCTCTTAAAATTACTTCGTCTAGCGCCATGTTTTCTGCAGCTGAGCGGAGACCTGTGTCTACTACTCTCCAAGTGTTTTCAGGCATCCGTGAGTATAGCTGGGGGTCCAATTTAATACCTACTGGGTTATGAGAGAAGCTAAAAAAAGTGGTATTTGGTTCTTGCCTAGAACATAAGTTTGTATAGGTTTACGGCCAAACTTAGGTCTTCTTGTCCACTTTACTTCGAAGCCTAATGGCTTACCGTCCAGTATAACTACGTCGACTTCAGTTTTATTTTTCCAGTAGTAGACTGACTTTACTCTAGCTAAGTGAGCTGCTACAGTCGCTTCTACAACTACCGTTTCATTTACTTCTACTTTCGTGTAAGAAGAGAATATTTGATACAGGAATGGGTCGATGAAAATTATTTTCTTTGATTTTCTGTAGTCTATTTGCCCGCTAGGAGAAGTCCAGTAGAGCACTTTTAGTACTAAAAGGTTTTCTAGAAGCTCGATGTATTCTCTGACAGTATGAGGCGATGAAATAGAAGTATTTTTGGATATTGTGTGCCAGCTTACTGGAACTGTTCCCGCTTCAAGTAAGTAAGATATTATTTCTTTCATGTAGTTTTCGCTTTTTCCTGCCTTAATCCAGTCTGCTTTAAGCCAATCTAAGTAGGTTTTCTGCGAAACATGTGTTACTTTGCCTCTCTCAAAATACTCTTTAATAGGAATCGGAAAACCTCCTGTCTTGAGGTATTTCTCAAAGAAAATGCTTATAGTTTTTGAGAATAATGTATTAGCTTTTATTTTCTTCATTAACTCATTTAAATTATCTATTTTTGCTCCCTGAATTTCTAGTTTACTGAAATTCAACAGATATTCGCGGAAAGATAGAGGCATCATGTAGATATCTTTTCCGAACCCTCTTCTTCCAGGAAAACGTTCTTTACCCGCCATTAGCTCCAGACTAGCAGAACCAGTTACTACAATAACGTCTTTTGAGAAAAGGCCTCTATCTATGCGCGACTTAAGAGCTCTATACCACTCATTTACGAAAGTTATTTCATCTAAAAAGATAATAGAGCTCTCTATTCCCCACTCTCTTCTAGCAGACAAGTAATTATCTAGTATTTCTCCTAGCTCTCTATAGTCTAAAAGTTCGTCGCACGAATAGTAGAAAATTGAGCGAGGATCCCTTGTCTTAAGCAAGTTATGGATTATTATTTTAAGTGTAGTAGTTTTTCCTACCTGTCTAGGGCCTATAAAAAAGTGAAGTGCATAGGGCTCAAAAGAAAACTCTTCTATGACACTTGGAATCCACTTTACTTTAGACTCAGCCCACTTCTCGTAAAAAGGATCAGGTTCATTTAGCCACCATGGATTATATTCTTCCACATGCAGTATTACTGCAAACAAGTATATAAGTAATTTGCAATGACACTGCAAAATTATTGAGCTCTAGAGTTTAGCTTTTTCAAAAGCTAAAGTAACTGAATTGAGAACAGTCTTTGTTCTAAACTATGTATGAAAATATTTATGTATGTACTCTTTGAGCTTACCTACATCTACTCTTAGCCATGCTGGTAGAAAATGCCATACGCACATATTGCTGTAATAGTTGCTTCCCCAAATAGGTTCTCCTGTTTCTCTATCATAGCTGAAGTATATGTTCCACGGCGATTTTTGATAATAAACAATGTTTTCATAAGCTCTTTCCGCGGCTCCGAGTCCCTCATCGCGTAAGCCTACATAGAGGCAGGTTGCAGCATAGTTCATCACTTCGCCGAAAATGACAGTTTCTGAGTGAGGCCCTGGCTCAGGAGTTCCATCAGGTCTCACTCCACTTACGGCGCCAAATTTTGTCGCCTTGACATTTAGGCGGAAAATAGCCCGAAGAACACTTACTGTATGTTCTCTTGGAAACATATCGCCTAGTCCTAAAAGATAAGCGTAGAGTTGGCCCATAAGCTGATTGCATAGACAAACTTCGGAAATTTTCCCTGTTTCTGGCTCATTGTAAAGCCTATAGTAAGTGCCGTTCCAGAGTTTACGTTCATAGTTCTCTCTTCCTTTATCAAACCATGCTCTACACTCAGCACTGAACTTCTCGTCGCCCATGATTTTTGCCATCTCCTCAGCTGCTCTTAGCGCAGCTAGCCATATGCCCGCTACATAGGCTGACGTACCGTAAAAACGCCACTGATCATAATACTGCATAGAAACTTCGTTCACAAGGCAGTCGCCGTCAGTATCTAAGCTCTGAGCATAACATATAGCTTTCTTGACATGCGGGTAAAGATCCTCTAGAAACTTCTCGTCTCTTGTGAATAAGTAGTCGCGGTAAACCATGAGCACGAACTCTGAAGAATCAAGTGACTTCTGTGTCTCATAGTAAGGCTTATCGAAAAACTCGGGTTTCCCGAAAGCAAAAGGTATTGCGCCGTCTTCACGCTGTAGAAGTGCAAAGTGGCGCATCACTTTTAGCTCAAGTTCTGGGAAGAAGAGTAGTAGAGGAAGCGAGCCATTGAAACGGCAAACTATAGTCTCTGTAATAGGGCAGCCTGTAAACGATTCACTGTGAGCAAACTTACCGTCCTTTATCCACAGAGTATTTTTGGCTAAAGAGTAGAGGCTATTCAATAAAGCGTCTTCAAGCCATTCAGGCAGCTTAAAAGCCTTTACTCCTCTGTGCAAAACAGTGGTTCGCTCATAAAGGTTTGTGAAATTCCGCATAGCATAAACTGCTACTTCCTTCGAGTCGTTAAACCAGTTAGCATACATTCTGCCTATAAACTTGCCCTCCGAATCTCTCAAATCAGGGAAAAACCAGCTGAGAGCAAATACTGTCTCTTTTTCTCTAAAAGGCGGTAACACGAATCTTAGCACAAGAGCTCTCGCAGTATCCTCTCCTAAAGACCCCTTAAACTCCGCAAACTTACCGTCTTCAGCAAAATCGTCCCAAAAAAGCTTCACATCACTTTTAGTCCAAGGAGGCGACACCTCCACTTCAATTTCTTTCTCTATCATAGAAGCTATAGTATAGTTACCTTGCTTCGCCTCTAAAGTAACTCCTTTAACTCCTTCTTCTTCAAACACTTTTGATCCTAGACTAGAGCCTTCCCAGGAGAAAAGAACAGCTATAGTCAACAGCTCCGAGACTTTACTCCGAGCAACTAGCTTAAATAGCGCTACAGGCAGACCCGAGTGCTTAGAGTCTCCAGGAACAAAAGGAGAGAAAGCAGTAAGATACAGATATACTGGAAACTCGTCATCAATGTAGCGAATATTAGCGAAGGGAAATAGACCCGAGTACTTCAAGTACTTAATAGCAGGAAGACCAAGAGGCGCCGGATTCTCAAGCACTTTTGCCACTTTATACTCAGTACTAGAGGCAAAAATCGTCAGAAAAGAGCACTTAGGCCTCAAGATAGGTGAACGCGGATTACCCATTGTTACTATCTCTTGAAAAGCACCGTCACTCCCCAATGTTATATAGCCCGTCCCTAAGCCTCCTAGTGGCACCCCACTCTCAGCTTCTCCCAAACCATACTCTACAGGAAATTTCCCACAGCACATAATAGAATAGCTTCCATTAACTATATTATAATTGTCACATAGTATTTACGGCATATTGTAAGAAAACATGCAAACAGTTTTGCAGAAGAGCTATATACCCCTGTATAGCCTGAGCAGTGAACTTATTATGGGTAATACTCTTTTCTTAACTAGAGCTAATGTACGATGTTGTAGTAGTTGGATGTGGGCCTGCTGGAGCAATGGCTATTAAGCGCTGCACTGAACTAGGCTTAAAAGTACTAGGACTAGAGAAATATCCTTTACCTAGACACAAGCCTTGCGCTGGAGTACTCTACCCTAGAGTCCTCGAAGACTTCGACATAGATGAGGAAACAGTAGCTTCTCAAGTAATTGGAGTAAAAATCGTCGCGCCTAGCGGAACATACGCGACAGTAGAGTTCCCTGAGCCAGGAGCAGTAGTCTACAGAAAGAAATTCGACTACGCTCTAGTCAAGAAAGCAATTAAAGCAGGCGGAATAGTCTCAGATAACTGCAGAGTACTAGCTGTACACCAGTCGAAAAACATTTGCAAAGTCGTTCTAAAGAACAAGATTATTGAAGCCAAGTATGTTGTAGCCGCAGACGGAGTATACTCTATAGTAGCAAGGAGTCTTGGAAAACCGTGGAGCAAGGAAAACCTCGCAGTAACAATACAAGCATACCTCAAAGTTTCGCTCGAAGACAGAAAAACCATAGGCAAATACTTCGAAGTACACTACAACGCCTCAACAACTCCAGGAGGCTGGACATGGATAGCTGAAAGAGAAAAAGTCATAGTAGTAGGCTTAGGCTACCCACTAAAATACCTGAAAACAGGAAAAGAACTCAAAGAAAAACTACTAGCATTCATTGAGAAAAAATTCAAAGAAAAACAGATAATCAAGCTAGAAACATACATGCTACCAATAACAGGTCCCAAAAACCCAGAAGACCTAACAGTAGGAAACATAGTTTTCACAGGAGACGCCGGAGGCTTCATAAGAAGCGACACAGGCGAAGGAATATACTACGCCATGCACTCCGGACTAGCAGCCACCGAAGCAATACACGAAACCATAGACACAAAGACACCGCTTAGAGAAGCATATCTAGCTAAAATAGAGGAACATGGACTCAAACACCTATATCTTCAAACAGAGCTAAAAACAATACTACTAGACAACAATAAAATAGAAAAATACGTCAAAAAACTGAAAAAACTCTCAGAAAGATTCAAGTAAATAAATTGATAGCTCCAGAGTAGCTCAGCGAAGAAGACATAATCAAATTAAATAAAACCGTTAAAGAAAACTAATTAAACCATATCTATTCAGAAAACTAAAGAACTTATCAATAAACTAGATTTCAGCAGTAAAAGGCAAGGAACGCAAGACACTAAGAAGAAAGTATAATGGTAAATTGCTTTTGCACTAAACTACTACAGAAGAGAGTTAAGTTATTTAATAGAAAGCAAAAAATTTGCTATTATGTGTATTTTTCTTCATGTAAATCTACTGCAGTGTCTAAGAGAAGTGTTATTTCTGTTCTTTTTGTTAGGAAGTTTTCGAGACTTACATGAATTTCTGCGTCACTAATGTTTTTACTCTTTTGCTACATGCTATTGATAAGATGTGAGCAACGTTTTTGTTAGTAGCTTGAGGTGAGCTTAAGGCTAAATTAAGTAGTGAGAGAAAAATGATTAGGAGAAGATAGCCTGTAAGTGTCTTGATTCTTTTTCACGTAGGAGAGAGTTATTTAAAAATATTTAAGGCTTGCTTGAACCTTAATTAGCGTAGCTGGTTTCTAAGTAAAGTAATTAAGTAAGTTAGTGGTTACTAGTTTGTGGAGTATCGTATAGAGTATGACCCTGTAGCCGATGCGCTATATATTAAAAATAAAAGATGGTAAAGTAGTTTGCAGTACTGAGGCAAATGACAATATTATTGTCGACTTTAACGAAAAAGGAGAAGTAGTGGGGCTAGAAATATTATATTTTTCGAAATCTAAAGTAAATCTTAGTAAGTTTATTGTAAGGTAGGTTAATTTTCTGAGAATTGTTGTTTAGAGAGTCGTATAAAGTATATTTGTGCTTAATAGGGGTAGTACTCGTGAATTCTAATGGTGGTTTTATTTTTACTGTGATAAAATGTAGTAAAGTTTTTATTAGTCTTAATTATATTCATAGTCAGCATGTCTGAGGCTTTGCTTAAGGATATCCGAGAGAGACTTATTAGAATTGAGGCTAAGTTAGATGCGCTTATAGGTGAGGAAGAAGTTTCAGAGGAGTTTGCTAAAGAGCTTAAAGAGATTATGGAAGATATGGAAAAAGGGAACAAGATTCCAGCAGAAAAGATTCTAGACGAGGAATGAAGGTATATTTTTCTCGAAAAGCAGCTAGAGATTTTAAACGTCTACCTTCTGAAGTTAGGCAGAGAGTAAGGAAAGCTATTATTACCTTATACGAAACTCCATTTCCGCGGGGTGTTAAGAAGCTTAAAGGATTCTCGAATACTTATAGGCTACGTGTAGGAGATTACCGAATTGTTTACAAAATATTATGGTATAAAAATGAAATGTGGATTTTAAGAATAGCGCATCGACGTGAAGTTTACAAGCATTAACTTTGAAGTTAAGTTATACAATATTAGGGCATGGAGGTGAAGAAGTATTGTTTTAAGTATTAAAATAAGAGAGTATCTAAGTAGTATTTAAGTGTTGTAAAACTTTACTTATGTGAGGAAGTTGTCTGCTATTTTTGTTAGTGCTTTTCCGAAGGGTGTTTGTAGTATTTCGTGGGGGTTTCCTATGTGGTTTTCTATTTCTGGTGTGTAGGGTATGTTTCCCAAGTACTTTGTTCCTATTTCTTCTGCTAGTTTAGGGACTTCTTGAGAAGGTTTTTCTGCCATGTTTTCTATTATGCCTACTATTTTTCTCTGCACTAATTTGACTAAGCGTTTAAGTGAAACTATGCTTAGCAAAGACGGAGTTGTTATGAGTAGTAGTTGTGCTCTCTTAATGTAGGTTAATACTTCTAGGAATTCGTCGCTCATTCCAGGAGGCATGTCTATGAGGAGGTAGTCTAAGTTCTCCCACCTAGTAATAGTGAGTATTTCTCTTATAGCTGACGATATTTCGTGCCCTCGTAAGGGCAAAGGGTTTTCGCCTGCGTAGTATGCTACGCTCATAAATTTTACTCCGGCTACTGTAGGTGGGACAACACCCTTTTCTTCTTCAGGCAGATTCTCAATACTTGTTCCTAAGACTATATGAGCCGTCGGGTTAGTTACATCTAAGTCGAGTAAACCTACTTTAAGTCCTCTTCTAGCAAGCTCTACGGCCAGCAGGGTAGATACTAGTGTCTTGCCTACGCCACCTTTACTGCTTACAACAGCAACTATATTGGAGACTCTAGAAAGTCTTCTTTCTATAGCTGAGAAACGGGGATCAAGCTCCATTATTTAACCACCTCAATTGAAATAATCTTAACTCCACGCCCAGAAACAACTTCGTAGTCAGATGAACCACATGAAGGACACTTGACGTAAGCGTGAACTACTTCTGGCAAAAAGTGTATGAATTCTCTTATTTCGTCTCCGAGCTTTAAGTCATCTAAACCCCATTCATGTCCACAGTTCCTACACCTGAAAACAGCTTTCTCGTCTACTAGCTCTACTCCACTTATCTTGAAGGGAGCCTCCTTGACAAGTTCGCTTAAAGCGTACCTTAAAACTTCTTTATTTATTGCCTGAAGCTCGCCAAGACTCACTACGACTTTCCCCGCGGCTTTTCCTCCATTAGCTTTAACGTAGTCTACTATGCTCCACACAATAGCTTCAGCTAAAGCCCATTCATGCATACTTAACGTAGTTTATTAAACACAAAGCCTTTTAAGCTCACCGCAAAGCCTACCATCTCTCTACACTTTGAGTTTATATCATCAGCTACTCTTCTATGTATGTCTTTTCAAGAGTTTTTCGGAAATTTTTCAGTAAAAAGTATTTAGTAGTAATATAGAGCGTAAGTATCACTTAATATGCTGAACATAGTTGAAGAACTAAAGTTTCCCCAGCTTATTACTTCCTGAGCCCTAGTATCACCCAGTAACATTGATGGCTCAATATCTCTCAGTAAATCACTAAAACTTCTAAAAGCTTTACGTCAAAGAATACTTTAATTAGTCTCTTGGCGCCATCGAAATAAAGCCTAGTGAAGACTAAATGCCTCTACAATGCTCTGTAAAACCTTAGCATAAGAATTTACTTTTTAAAAAAATATCAAAGAAGCTCTCCCTACTTTTTCTTTGAATACTTGGTTTTTTAGCATTAATTTTGATAAATTTGAGAGTTCGTATCCAATAAGTTTTTCATTTAGTTTCTTAGCTTTATACACTAAATGCTGAAAAATGACAGGAGTTTCACCCATTAGCTCTACAATGACCAATTTACTACCATTACATTGTACGCTGATTACACTTCCACCGATTAAATCCCCTATTTCAATTTCTTTGAATTCACAGGGCTTGATATCTCCTAGATAAAAGTATTTGCTATTTATTTTTAACTTAATTTTACGACTGAAGTTAGTTCCTTCATCAACTAGAGTATACATTCCTTCATGTGGGTAGACAAGAAGTATAAAGAAATATTCTGCCTCTTTAACACATTCTGGTACCGCCAAAGAGATCTTAAGTTTATTAGCTTTTCTAGGCCCCTTAGCTTTTATCATAACTTCACCGCTTTTAGTGTGAAATGACATCCAGTGCCATTTACCATTAATTCTAAGATGGCCTACTTTAAGCACAGCAGAGGAGATGCCATTACATCCGATAATATCGATATATTGACGACTTTCAACATTCCCTTCCGGAGTTATTCCTTCTACTATAAGCCTCAATCTTCTTCCAGTAGGAACTTGTGCTATTAAGAGAAAGTCGTAGAGCGCTCCCCCATTAGTGCTTCCACTTTCTCCAATACCCTCAATGTTAAATTTGACAGGTAAAGTAGTTTCACATATTCTCACAGGATTTGTTAAAGAGCCTTTGATCTCTTTAACTTTAATTTTAATAGCATAATGAATATCTAAAAGAGATAACTTAAGTTTATTAGCCTTTACAATACTTATTCTAGCTCCGTTTAAACTTTTCCAAATAATTAAACCTCTTTTTAATAAGGGATCTGGAAGAATTTCCTCTTTACTAAGTGACCAAACACGTATCTTTGCATTTTTTAGCCATAAAGTTGGCACGCTAAAACTACCTTTATCTGGAGTTATATAAGGAAGATGAACATGAGAATCATCTTCTGTTCCTACGGTAGTTCTTGTCTTATAGAAGTAAACTAAGTTAGTTTCACATGTAGAGAAATTCCGCCTTAAAATTCTAATTCCACTATTTAAGATTTCAATAAGCACGTACCAATCTCCTTCATAGGTTCGCCGTGTCGTAAAATCATTTAATAACTCTGCAGGAACCTGTAATACTTCTCCTAAAAATCTTAGCGAATCTCCTTCATGTTTATGAGCATAACAATAAAGTTTGACTTGTCTATTTCTCTTAAGTATTTTTCGCATAGCTTCTGCACAACTTCCATCCTCATATAAGGGTCTATGACCTAAAATTACTGTAGTTAAGTCTTTATGCTCATTTAAAACAGTGTCCAGCCACTTTAGAAAATAGGTTGGCCATACCTCAAACTTTCCATTAAATGAAATAATAAAATGTACTCCTTTGAAAATAAAGCTCCAAAATCTCGGCAATCCGGTCCAAGCCTCGCATCTAGGAACTCCACCAAACATATAAACTAGAGGATCGCATGGTTCTCCGATGATTACCTTTTTCTCGTAATTACGAGTACAAAGTCCAGCTGTCCAATCACCAAAAAACTCATGGTCGCCGTGTTGGTAAATTATGGGAACTTTCGATAATTTAGATAATTCCATAACTATAGGATAGTCTCTATCAGCATAATCGCCTAGTATAAAAAATATGTCAGCCTTAACTTTAGGTAAATCATTAATTAATTTAACCATGTATGAACGAGAAATTTTATGACAAGGAGGAATGTGACGATAGGAGTGAATATCTCCCTGTATCGCAAACCTAATAACTGCTCGGCTCATATTCCTCGACCAACTAGTATTATTAGCTGGTCTCTAATACTTTAAGCCTAGCCTACTTAGATCTTTATATATACATTATCATTAAAATACTAAGTCTATCCCTCAACTTTTAAAAGTCCCTGAGTCGTATAATTAGTTCTCCGAACTTTATGCTTCCATAGACTATTACTTTATGCTAAAACCTATTTCACTTTGACTTACCGAACTCCATTAATACCAACTATACCATTCTTTATCTCCTAATGACCAAGGACTCTTAGCTCTTAATTCTTTGAAGAACTCTTTAAAATCAGGTACCTCCTTTAATGGTAACTTTACTTTTACTCCTTTCCAAGCAGATAGATATGCTGCATTAACTAACTCTACTACTGCACGACCGTCTTCTCCGGTACAATAAGGAGTTTTATCCTCAATAATACACTCGCAAAAATGTTCTAATTCAACCAAATACTGCCAATTTTCCCGCAATTCATCTAAGGGATTCCAAGAGGCTTTAGGACTCAGAGTTAAGTCTATTATCTCACGACTATTACGGTACAGTCTTATTATAGCTGGCTCGAGGCTCCTGGAACTATGATAAATCCATTTTATTTCTAAAGTTCCCTCGGTTCCGAAAACTGTATAGGTTTCTTGTCCTGTCATATGGGTTAACATAGTTATATGTAAAGTGCTTATAGCTCCACTCTTATGCCTCATTACTACACACGCTAAGTCTTCTGTTTCATGGCGGTCAGGAGCTATTATGGAAACATAAGCTGAAACTTCCTCGACGTCTCCAAGCCACCAACGACAGATATCTAGTGCGTGAGACCCGTCTTCTTGTAAAAATCCACCACCAGAGTATAGTTTCAATCTATATGCATCTTGGGGAGGCTTCGTAACTCTTGCATTATCCCATATAGCTCTTAATTCAAAGACTTGTCCAAGTTCGCCTTTATCTATAAGAGACTTAACTTTACGAAATGACTTATTAAACCTCTTCATAAAAGCAACCATCAATTTTACTCTATTTCTCCTACATACATCAATCATCATATCAGCTTCTTTAATAGTAGGTGCCATAGGTTTTTCACAATAAACATGCTTTCCTGCTTCAGCAGCAGCAATTACTGGCTCTAAGTGTTTATGAGGAGGAGTTAAAACTACTACAGCATCTATTTCATCGTCATTAACTATTTCTTTAAGCCTTGTATAATACCTTTTAGCACCATAAAATTCTTTCAAATACTTAGCTCTTGAAGGAACTATATCCATAACAGCTACTAATTCTCCTTTCTTGAGAAACCTAAAGGCTGGTTCATATAAACTTTTAGCAGCCCAACCACATCCTATGAGACCTAATTTCACTTTTCTCATAAATGATCACCTCCGTTATTACAGAATAACTTTTTAAATATATTATTATCTCTTTATATTAAACTTTCATCGTTACTCTAATTAAAATAATTAATCATAATATATCGCTAAGATTTTCTTTAATAATTAACTTTTATATATATTGATCTTTTTGTCAAAATACGTTACAAGTTAACTTTTATCAGAAAGATGTTATTGTTTAAGGTTTTATTATTGTCACTATTAGTGCCTTAATTTCTAAAACAAACCTTTATCTCTCAAATAACATGATTAAATCTACTATTCATTTCACTACTAAGCTGATTAAACCTATGATTCATATCACTTCCCAGATCATCTATTCCTTTAGATAATTCTTCAATTCTACCCTCAAGCCCTACTCAACCAAAACTAACTTACTTATAGCAACACATAAACTTAAATTTATTTCATGAAAGCAGCATTAAGGAAGTAATGTTATATAAAAGCGAAGATACAAGTATATTGTTAGTTTGCTATTAGTATTAAATAATATGATTTATTTTAAATCTTACTAAAATATCTAAAAAATAAAAAAGATTTAAACTACAATTCTAAAGATTAGTGTTGTAATAGATATAAATATCTTCAATTTTCTTCTCTATCAAGTTTCCTCTCTCTATTAAATTTAATTTTATGATTATTTCGCATTTCTTTAGTTTCTCGCTTACTAGAGTAACGCTTATTCTTTTCTCATATTTATATTTATATCCACTAATTTTCTTAATATTACAGATTTTCAACAATTCCTTTGTTAATTTATTGCTTTTTAGAGTTTCTAGAACCTGATTGACTAATTCGCTAGTAATATTAAGTTCTTCGCTAGGTCCTTTAGGGACAGATCGTTTAAACTTAACACTAGGACATGTGAAATCACGATGACACACAAATTCTCCTTTTCCATGGACTCCTATGATTTCGAAGAGAATATAGTATTTACCTCTTTCCTCCGATGAAACTAAGACTTCTTTAGGGACATCGAAGTATATAGTGTAGAGATTCTTAAAGTGAATGTAATGATGAACTTTTAATCCTTCAACATTAAGGTCAATAAATGTTCCTTCAAGACAATAACTCAACTCTTCTACAGGATTAAAGAGTACTGTAGGACTAAAGCCACAAATTATGTAACTAAACCTATTTTCCTTAAGCCATTTTACGAAAGGAGACTTATTGAACTCCGCTAAGGCCTCCTTCTTATGTTCATGAGAGAGTTGTATGCTAATAATATCTGGAACAACACACTTTGCGACTACTATTTTAAGGGGATAACCCTTTATCGTTAAGCTAATGACACTAGCTTTATCGTTTAATAGCTCAGAAGACGCCACAGTCTTACCCTCTACGGCAACTTCAATCTTATTATCTAAACGTTTTATCTTAATGAAGTCTCCAATGTTCAGTTCATACCTATATATTCTACCTTTCCCCTTTATGAATGATTTTATGTATTTAGTTAGCTCTGGGTGGATAACTACCTTGATAATTAATCCCTCTGTCCTAGCAAGGTTGAAAGAAGTTGGTGAGTAGAATTCTGAGCCAAGAGGAGGACTTGAGCTTTCATTAATTAGTAAACTAAGTAGTCTTTGCTTAGTTTCTCCAATAGGAAATCCTCTGTAAACTTGTAGAGGTTCTTTTATTATTGCTCCTAAGAGTATGGGTAGTCCTATTATGAGGACTCCAGCGATTATCAGTATAGCATTAAGCTTTCGTGTAATCATTTATTCCACCCCCTGTTAGAATACTGTCTTAAACAGCATAAAGCTCTTTATTTGAAAATAGTTTTAAATTGATTCAAAACTAATCCCTAATTAACTTCTAGGGAATACTTTATTAAGGGATAATCTATGAAAATAGATAAGCTGAAAGTTTCTTTGGCAATAGCGTATATGATATCCATGGTAATTTTAGTTTTTAAAATGGCATCTCCGCTAAATATTCAGATAATAGTTCATGGTGAAAGAGAGGTATACGTAAAGGAAATACCCAGAGTGTACACTTTTTCAGATATGTTGATTATAACAGTTTCCTCTATAGTAATGAGTTCATGTGCAGTATCATTGATTCTACTAAGCATACTAAAATCAGAGATAAAGGCTAAGCAATCGAGTACAGTAAGATCATTAAGCAAAAGCGAGAAGAAAGTTTATGACTTTTTACTTAGTAAAGGAGGAGTAGCATTTCAGAGTGAAATAGTTGAAACTTTAAATCTTTCTAGGAGTACAGTAAGCATAATACTTGATAAGCTTGAAGCCAAAGGATTGGTTGAAAGAAGAAGGAGAGGCATGAGTAATATTGTAATTGTTAAGCATTAAATTTCATGTCTCTCTTTAATCAATAAGTTAACTTAACGATCTTAAATTATATGCTCCACAAAACCTACTGCAGTTAAACCATCGGACGTCTAATAGTAAAGCTGAGAATATTCCAAGAACTCTTAATAGTGGCTAAAGACTTACTATGCTCTGTCATAACACTTATGTCGATGAAAATAAATTTAATGAATAGGATTTCCGAATTTAATCCATAATAGCTATTAATTTTCCCTTTTAAGACTTCATTACTCAGAGGGTAGTAAGGCCTTTGCTATGAGCTTCAAAGTGGTTATTCCAAACATCTTAATAGTTGTAGTGACTTGATTCCCTTGAACCTCTACTGGCTCTAATTCCTTCTCTACTAGATCTGTTATGTAGGCCTTTTTTATACTGAGGAAGGGAAGCTTAATAGTCACTGTTGTGTTTCTTCCCGAGGTCTCTAGTAGCCGCAAGACTAGTCCCTCACCGTCCTCGGAGGGCTTTATTGTAGTGATCATTACGTTAGGCTTATCTATTTCACAGAAGCTATATGATTTAGTGGGGAGTTTGCCTCGTCTTCCACCTTCTGCAAAGACTGGGATTAGTGGATTTGCTGCACTCCATCCGTGATTTCTGGAAATATTTGTTCTCCAGTCTCCCATATGCGATGTTATGGAATATCTAAGCACTAGATCTCCTACTTGAGTCGTGTAAAAATTAGTCTTGAAGTTATTACACAGGATAAAGGAATATATGTAAGCTTTCTCAAACTTCGAGACTCTTAAGTTTTTATGAGGGTATTTTGGTGGTGTTACGCCATGGTGAGCCCAGGAGACTCCTAGAGGCCATAGACCACCTAATTCAATTAAGTGTGCATCTGGAGAAGACCACGTAACTCTAAACCCTTTATCATCGCATATGTTGACCCAGTGCTGTACGGGGTAATAGCATGTGTGAGAGCCCGGAAACTGGTCTTTAATAGGTGTTACGACTATGTTTGGGCCCTCATATTTGAAGCTTGGGTTATGCATCTTAAAAGGAAAGGCTATGTAAATCTCTAGCATGGGTGTAGAGTCCTTTAAGATTCTATAGTAGAAGTCGACTTTCTTAATCTTGCTGTAGAGAAATATTTCTTTGAGCACAAGCGGGCATCCGTAGGCCTTACCTCTCACCACTATACTTTTTACAACTGGGCCATTTAAGCCCTCTTTAACTTGTATTCTCTCTACGTAATGTTCTTTGCCAGTAGCAGACTCCCGCACTATAAGCTGGCTAAAACCGTGAGGCGCCTCAGAGTCCACTAGCTCCCTTCCCAACTCCTTGTCGAATAGACTTATAACAGCTCCAGTATTGGGGTCGATGACTATTCTGTAGTACTCGTTTTCGATTATGTAACCATTAGTATCGTGTTTTTTGACAGAGTTACTAAGAGGGCTTCTGGTTTTCGGAACTATTTTGTAGACTTTGTATCCTAGTGGGGGAACATTTTCCGCCACGAACACTATTTGTTTAGCATATCTACCCTCTACTGGAGCTAGTCCCACTCTATCAGCAGCGAAGTCTAGAGTCGATTCAGGTTCCCTAACAGATACTATCTGGTATTTCACCTCCTCCCCCGTCTCTAAATCTACTATGCTGAAAGGCTTCTCAAAAAGCTCTAGAGGCGGGTAAAACGCATCTCTTTCCACAACACTTCCATGTACAAGAATACCTGTTGGTTTTCCATTCTGCAATACTTCATAGACAGGATGGCCGCAGGGATCAGGGTCCCTTAACCATGCTCTTACTATATCAGTCCTTTTCCACGAAAGTGGATTAAATACGACTAAGTAGTAGCCTTTTTCTGGAAGGTCTATGGCGTCCACTATCCTATTAAGGCTCTTAACGAGAACATCGTGCGCTAAGGTGTACGCCTTATATGCGTGAAGAATCTTCTCGATACGAGAAGCTTCTTGAGCCGGCCCAAATGGGCAGCAGAGCCCCCATGTGTGCTCATCATATAAGAGGTTGTGTTCATAAGCCTCCTTCAAGTACTCTTTATATGGGTAGGGCAGGCCTAGGAGATAATCAGCAATAGTTGCAAACTTCTCAGCTGATGGTATTAAGTCGTGAGCATTTCTATTTAAAATAGTTGCCTGCATAGTTGAAGTTGCTCCTACTGGATAGTCGCTATCAGGGATCTCTCCTCTGAATACGGGGAGCTTCTCTAAGGACTTACTATAATTCTCCTCTAAGTACTTAAAGAAGCTTGATAGCGTAGATATTATGATTCTAGGATATGCCCACTTCTCGTTCCACTCTTTTGCTATCAGACAAGGCCTAATTGATGGCGGAGAGTTGTCCCGAGCAGCTCCTCGCACTCGTACTAGAATTACATTGAAAGGATATCCCTTTTCTTCAAGCTTATCCAAAAACTTGGGTAATTCTTTAAGAAGTTTTTCGTAGCTCTCAGCGAAGCCCAAGTTTTCTCCAAAACCTATATCCTGGTACCAGAAGAGAATTCTACTACCATCTAAGCTCTCCCACCAAAACGCCGCGGGTGCGCCACTGGGCGTAACTACGCTCTCGTCCCAGAAAGGTATCTGGTCAGGTCGATAGTACCACCTTGGAAGAAGCGGAGCTATTACTTTTACGCCACACCCAGCGAGCACTGTAGCCAGTCCCCAGGAAAGTCCAGGCACATCGTTAAGTTCTGCAACACTCACCAATATTCCGTGAGTGTTCTTTAACTTAAACGACGGATATACTAGCCTTATGATCTCCTCATGTCCGCATAGACCGGAGACTTCATTGCCAAAAAGTGCTGAGATCTCGATTCTACCTTCTTTCAGAAGCTTAAGGAGCCTATCAACCTTGTGTTTAGGCTGAGTTTTCAGGTAATAGTTAATAGACCAGAACTGCTCAACTTGATATCTAAACTTAGTCTCCTCGGGCCAATCCTCGGTTTCTTCACAGAACTGCATAATTGAGTCATAGAAGTCAATATACTCCCTTAAGACGTTTTGAGGAATATCAGTATACCCTAGGTCATGGTGAGAATACTGAACTAAGTAAATGATCCAGTGTCTTCTAGGTCTCCATTTCACAGTCTTCTCAGCCACAGTATTTCCAGACTCATCGTGTATGGAGAACTTTACGCTAACTTCTTCTCTTATATCTGGTATGTGAACACGGTATATTCGCCTGCCAGCGTTTATGTAGCCTAGAGGGATCTTGTGTGTAGTTGAGGGAGTCGAGACCATTAGGGTTGCCTTGAAAGCCTCCCCCTCATTAGATATAGTCAGCTCGACAACATTCTTTAAAACCTTTTCACGTATAAAGAAACACGTCTGCTTTATTGCTTCAATACGCACACCTCTCATTTTAATGTTACTACTTCTACAGAACTCTTATAAGCTTTGTATTACTGCTTGAAGCATAGAGTAAGGTGTACTGAAAACGTTTTTAACACCTAGCTATTAACAGGTGTGTCATATGTATTGATTAGCTCTTACGACGACAAGAGAGCGTAAACACTCCCAGGACTCCAAGTGAGCTCATAAATGTATCGTAGTGGGATTAAATGAAATATGTAAGGTTTCCCTGTCTTTCATCAACATCATTAGTCCTAAGGTATGTGTCTATAGGAAATTAATATTTTATTTATTTTTAGAAGAATTCAATATTTTTATGAATTCTTCTACTGAAATTCCGTTAATTTGCTCGTAATCTGTTCCTCTTAACGTACCTAATATCGGAGTATCTTCGGATAAGTAATAAAGGGCTGAGTATACTTTACCGTTTATGACCCTAAATCTCCCGAAGAAGAAGTAGTAAGCGTAGCATTCGTTAATGGGGTGGTTAGTGGGTTTCAAGAATAATACTACTCTTTCACCAATCTTGAACAGGGGGTCCTCCTTAACTTGGATCACTATAGGTTTAAACCATGAGGCATGAGAGCGCACTATTAATGGCCACTTACCCCCTAGTTGCCTTACTAAGATCTTCTCACTTTCGACTCTTCCTTTAATTACTACTTCAACCTCGACTTCTGATATAGTGAAAGGCGTTGACGGAGCAACATCCCCTAAGGGAACTCCCTTGTAACGCACTGTAACAACTATGTCCCTATTCCTTTGGACATAGTACCATTGACGTACTACTCTACCAATTATAGCTATATCACATTTCTTATAAGCCTCCTTGAGTGACTTATAAACAAAGGGTAAACTTATGCATATATCGCCACTAAGCCTACGTGGCTCCCGTGCAGTAGAGAGTTTACAAGTTCCCTGTCTCAAAGACACTAACATTGGTAAGACCACAGCTCCAGTAAAAGCTCCTAGAATCATTATAATGCATGCCATAAAATAGCTATTAAACTTCATTACGACCACTCACTACTGTAAATATGCTTTTTAAATCATTTAATACTTTTTCTCGAACTATACGACTTAGTACTCCTGTCCCTGTAGACTTTGAGTCTAGATCTCTTTAAAAGCCTGAAATTCTGGAACTGAAAGAGTAGTTAGGGTCTACTCAGCTGTACCTGAATTTTAATATAAGGTGCTATTAAGTTGAGGATTTCTGCTTTAATCTTTTCACAAAGCTAAGGAGTACTTATAAATCTAAGCTTAAGTTAGTAGCAGCAACATATATGTGGTTATAAGACTGATAAATTCTTGAGGGAGTTTACTGCAGATACTATCATATATTGGAGTAGAGATAGAGATTACCGATTACTGAACTTCACAGTATGAGCCGTTTCATTGAGCGGAGCGACCTTCATAAGTATGATGTGCACGGCATTTACAAACTAACTCAGAGCTTTGCTGATATAGCTTCTTTTACTGCTCTAGTGAGTATTGAGTGTACTTTAAGTGGCTCTGGTATAGAGTAAAATTTTATTGGAGATACTCCAATTGCCTGTACTACTAATGTTCCTGTACTGTAGATTTTATCCCATATCCCTACATCTATGTTTACTTGCTGCACGAGCTCTAGATTAAGTATATCAAAGTCTATTCCAATAACGCCTTTACGTACAATAACGTGTTTATCTGTTATTACATAGAGAATATTTCTTAGGAGAAGAACAGGGTATACTGTAACACCAAATATAGTTAGCGTTGGGAAAAACTCCCAGAATGCTAGAAAAAGTAGTACTGGCGGCTCAGTAATTACTTCGTAAAGAGGTACTACAAGTATAGGGAGAGCCCCGAAGAAAACCATTAACGGCACTACTACAAGACCTTTAAGAATAAATGGAGCCCCTCGCGGCCTACCTATCCACAAGATCTTTTCATCTTTCTCTAAAATAGCTCTAATATCTTCAGGTATTTCGGTGAACATGTAGTAGTAATTTCACTACACTAATAAAGCTTATTATTCCAGATATTTCATCTTTCATGTTTAATGAATCAGTAAACATTAAATATGATTGCTGACACTTACAATCAATGAAACTTAAAGTAGTTCAAACTAAGTTGACTCAGCTTGAGTACAGACTGTTGCGAGAATATGCAGAGTCTAGAGGATTGACTATTGCAGAGGCTTTAAGAGAAATTATTAGAAAGCATGTAATAGACGATAGAGTATATGAAAGTGACCCTTTCTTTACTGAAGGACCTGTTGTTAAAAGAAAGGGAGCTGTGGAAAAGACTTCTCTCGAACATAATAAAATTCTTTACGATGAAAGCAAATGATATTTATTGATACAAGCGCTTTTTATGCACTTGAAGTCGAGGACGACAAAAATCATGAAAAAGCAAGCAGTTTTCTGCAAACTATTAAGAAAGGCACTTACGGTGCCTTAGTAACATCAGACTACGTGATAGACGAGACTCTCACTTTGCTGAGAATAAAACATGGAGTAATACCTGCTTTGAAATTTCTTGATAAAGTACGTAAAAGTAAAAGCATTAAAATAGTGTGGGTTGACGAGACAGTATTTAATATGGCTTGCGAGTACTTTAAGAGAAATAAAAAGCTTGAATGGAGTTTTACTGACTGCACAAGTTTTGCAATAATGAAGCTGCTCGATATAAAGTACACGTTTACTTTTGATAAAAATTTTGAGGAAGCAGGCTTCGTAAAGCTACCTTAAATTCAGTAAACTATTCTTACTGTAGCGCCTTGAGCTAGTTCATTGACCTCGATAACAATTTTCTTCTTTTCCCTTGAGTAACTCCAGTTTATTAGTCTACATTGATGAGCAAGCACTTCTCTAGGAGACTTTTCTTCGAACATTGCTATAGTCCACTTTTTCTTCGATTCTCCTAGAGAAATTACTGCATGCTTATCGTCTTTAGCTGCCTTAATGTCGAATTTTTCGCGGTCAAAACAGTACTTTAGTTCAGCACTTTTTCTGAGGAAAATCTCCAGCTTTATTTCATCGTAGGGTTTCTCGTAAACATAATTCATGGGCGTAGTCAACGGAATAATAGAGTCTTCTCTAATGAATAAGGGTATTCTGTCTAACGGGACTTTTTCTTTTACCCAGCTGCCGCCCTCGACAGGTTTTCGTGTCCACCAGTCTAGCCAGAGGCGTTTAGGCAGATAGTACTCGACTTCATCGTTTTCACTGAATACTGGTACTACTAGAATAAAGGGTCCTAGCATATACTCTAAGTCTACTTCTCTTACGGCAGGATCTTCTTGGAATTCAAGTACAAGTGGTCTTACTACAGGTAGGCCTTCTTCAGAGGCTTCACGTGCACACGAGTAGAGGTAGGGTAGCAGACTGTATCTTAGTTCAGCAAACTTCTTGAATATTCTGAGTGCTTCTTCACCGTACTCCCATGGTTCTCGCGGAGTAGTGCCGTGGCACCTTGAGTGCGATGACAAGAGACCCCACTGGCTCCACCTAATGTACAGCTTGGGACTAGGCTTTGGTCCTTGAAATCCGCCGATATCGTGGCTCCAGAACGGTACGCCTGACATAGAGTAGCTGAGTCCTCCTCTAAGTACGCACGCCATGTCTTCGAAAGTTGTGTGACAGTCTCCGCTCCACTGAACAGGGTATCGTTGAATACCTGGGCACCCGGATCGACCCCAGACCAGTCCTTCTCCAAAGTACTCGCGTGAAGCCTCGAATACTGTTCCCTGGTAGTAGAGCGGGTAAATATTGTGGGTCTCGATTCCTGTTGAGTCGTCGTAGAATACTGCGTCTTCGGGAACTGCTTCGCCCATATCGCATTTAAATACATCTACGCCCATTTTGAAAAGCTTCTTAAGCTTCTTTTTGTACCATTCTCTTGCCTCAGGGTTCGTGAAATCAACTATTCCTACTTCTTTTCTAGCGAAATCTATTATGTTGTAGACTTCGCCTTTCTTGTTTTTAACGAAGTAGCCTTTTTCTGCACCTTCTTCATACATCGCAGTTCCTTTAGGTACGTAGGGCTGAATCCACAAACACACTTTGAATCCTTTTCTAGCAAGCTTCCGGAGCATTTCCTCAGGGTTAGGGAAGTTTTCTGTATTCCACTCCAAGTCACAGTAGTGTTTCAGCCACAGCGGGTCGATATTAATTATATCACATGGAATCTGGTATTCTCTCAGCTTCTCGGCTACTTCTTCTACTTCCTTCCTGTTCCTGTAGGCGCACCTAGACATCCAGAGGCCAAAGCTCCATAGAGGCGGCAAGGGAGGTCTGCCTGTGAGCTCAGTGTACATGCGGAGAATTTCTTTGAAAGACGGTCCGTAGAACACTATGTACTCTAAGTAGTTCTGCCAAACCTCAAAGGATACAGCATTGTAGCAGTACTCTGAGCCTACTTCAAAAACCATTTTGGCTCCAGTTTTTACGAAAAGACCGTAGCCTTTAGTCGACATGTAGAACGGTATACTTTTGTAGCTTCTATCGCTTGAAGTCATTGTTGTGTCGCTGTTCCACATAAGAAGTCTCTGTCCCCTCTTATTCAGTCTGCCGAAGCGCTCGCCAAAACCATATACTGCTTCGTCGGGCTCGAGAGCAATACTCTCGATAAAATGCTTCTCTTCTCCAACGACCTTGTAGCATAGAGGATACACGGGAAAACCTCCTCTGCGGATACCGTTCCAGTACTCTTTGAAGAAAACTCTCCCATTTTTATCCGTGATATAGAGTTTCCATTCGTCAAGTCTTATGTGGCAGCCTATTTCACCTGTAGAAACTACTAGCTCTCCTTCCCTGCTATTTACATCAACTAAAGTTCTCTCAAGCCGACTTTTCACAAGAAGAGGCTCTGGCTTAAAAGGAGGCAGCTTCCCGACTCCAGCTCTAGTCAGTATAGCTTTTCTGCCAAGCGGAACAATTTCTACAACTATGTCTTCTCCCTCAGGCTCTGTTTTAACCTGAAGAACTACTTTCGACCTAGTAATACTCCAGCGAGAAACTTTCTTCGCCCTAAAGTACTTGTATTTAAGTATATCGAAAATAGGCTCAACATCGCGTTTATGGAGATACACTAAGTAAAATCTCTCCTTCTCATCCACAGTAATACTACATGAAGTCCATATATTTACTTTGATAGAGTCCCGTAAAGTACAGCAGCTTACATTAGAATACTATAGTTCTAATTATGAAGACTAAAAATAATTCAACATAGATACAAAACAAAAATATTTATTTAAGTTAACTACGTTTTACTGGCTCCCTGAAAGTTTCTCTTGAATAAACTGCGCTAAAGCCTCCTTTATTTCCTCTACTGAAGCTCCGCTAGACTTCCTCTCATTAATAAAGTTGTAGATATCACCAATATGCGTTGTCGACAATACTGCAAGAGCATCCGCTAATGCAGCTCCACTATATTTAATCAAATCTCCTGTGTCTATACCGAGCCCGCCGAATAACTTTTCAACAATACTTTGATAATCTTCCTTTTCTTTTGTCTCAGTCGCTTCTTCGGCTTCTGCTCCCGAAAGACATTTTGCCTCTAGAATAACCATTCTAATGTCTCTTCTCAGCTATCTATAGAGCCTAGCTAGCCCAAATCTTATTTCGGCTTTAATTTCTCTCTTATTTCATCCAAGATCTCTTCTCTTGCTCTACTAATAGGAGGTCTTCTAGGAGGATACATTACTGTATCTCTCGCTCTAAGGAAAAGCAGGCTTAGTATTTATATTCTATGCATTTGTTTACTGTTTAATACTAATACTACCTATCAATCTCTCTTAGCTAAAAAATAACTTAAACAATTTTCTTACTCTTTTTGATTTTCCCAATAAATCTTCTTTTAATACACAAACTATCGAGTCAACTGGTTTTTGCTCTGAAATTACGTTCCTTAGAAGTTTTCCTCAATTTAACTAAAATAGTTGAAGATATTACTCCGGCGAGACAAAAAATAGTTAAAGCTTTTAACGCAGTACAATAGTCTCCGTATACACTCCCCATAAACCCTACGACAGTAGCGCCCAAAGAGCTACCTACATAGCCCATAGAGTCTATTATGCCTGAAGCAAGCGCTACTGCTTCAGGAGAAAGAAAAGTAGGTGGAATAGTGAAGAAAAACCACTCTGAAAGACTTATAGTAAAGAAAAGTGCCACAAGCCACAGGACTATATTCTTCTTACTGAGCATAAGAAGCACTAATGCAGATAAGGTAAACGAAGCCAAAAGGATAGACTCTTTTCCTACAGTTTTCTTAGATAAAATAGTTCCTAAGAGCGCGCCTAAACTGCTTACAATAGGAAAAATACCGCTTACAATAGAGGCTATAGCCGGAGATAATTTTGCTTCACTAGTAACGATTACTGGAAGCCACCCTAGAGTACCTTTAATAATGGCATAAAAACATAGATAACTTACTGCTAGAAGCCACACATTTATATTGATAAAAACACTTTTGTCAAACACTTTTTTCTCTATTGAAGTCTCTTCGATACTTCTATAGAAAATAAAAGTAAGTATACACAAAACAAAGCTGTACGCATAGAAAATTGTTCTTGGGTCGAAAAACATCATTATCAGCCCCGCTGAGAAAAATACAGCTGAAGGCCCGAAAATAGCTGCAGTCAGCATAGATCCTACAGCATAGTCTACTTCGTCGCCAGAGCACTTAACCGAAGTTAAGTACATGAGCGAAGGCCATACAAGTCCCTGGAAAACACCGTTAGTTAACATTAACACAAACATGGCTCCGAAGTCTTTAGCGAACGCTAGTAAAAAGTTTGATAAAATCGAGCCTAAGGCGCCTACAATAACTGTTCTTTTAGCCCCATATCTTCGAGAGAAAAAGCCTGCTGGAACAAGCATAGCCGCATATCCTGTATATAGCGCCGATATAATCAAGCCTATTTGGCTAGCCTCGAGAACTCTCTTCTCTACCAATAGCGGCAAAACAGGTAGCAGACTATAGCGACATAAATAGAAAGCTAAATAGTAAGAAGAGAAAAGAAACACTATCCTTTTACTAGAGGAACTCATGGCTTTTCTCCTTCACTAAAGTAAATAAGCTTAATTTAACACTTATGCTGAGGCTTGATTTGAGCTCCCGTAGGCTTTCTTAAAGGAATTACACATATGAAAACCCAGTCTTCGCTGCCAGTATTTCTATACCAGTGCGGGATATTGGAGGGCACGTAGATAACATTTCCTTCAGAAACTTCATACTCTTTATCACCTGCGCCGATAACTCCTTTCCCCTTTAAAACAAATATTTCGTGCTCGTACCAGTGGCTGTGTTTAGGTATTTCTCCGCCAGGCTTAATAGTGAACATTCTCATAGCGAAGTTTTTTGCTCCAGCAGAAGGATCTATAAGCCACTGAATATAAGCGTCTTTAGCTCCCTTAAAGTCTACAGGCTTCTTCTCTACTTTGTCTACGTGGGTAATGTAGAGGCTCATTTTCTCGCATAAAATGTTCTTTAAAGCTATTTAGTTTTGGCGGTCAGTTCCGCCGAAATACATCACTGCTCGGTCAAGGGCGTCCTTCTTCATCCCATGTTACTTCGTGCTTCAGGCTAGAAAAATTTTGCTGAGGTATCTTTTTAAAGACTGTTTCGCTTAAAAAGCACAAGGTCATGTTACCGAGATTTGTTAAAGGAGTACGGGTTTACTGGTGTCTTGATTGCAATGTACCTGTATTAGAGCAGAGCCACTGCGGTAAGTGCAACAGCGTGTGTTTTAAAGTAAAGCTTACTCCTCCCTCTGACATAAGACCCGCATTTGACACAGAAGTAAGAGAACTGAGAGAACTAGTTAAAGCGGAGCTTGGTTTATCTGAAAAAGAAGCAGATATTTTGCTGCCTAGAAACCAGCTAGTATTCTTCAATAAAATACCTTATATCGACGCAGCAGACGAAGTAGTTGTTCAGGGCCAAATAATAGGCCACAGGTACTATGACCCGGAGTCGAGAAAATGGCGTTTCAAGCCAATGTACCAGGGAGTAGCTAAAATGCTCGAAAACAAGATAGGCTACTACGCTGTAGTAGATCTCCCGCGTTTAACTAAAGGCTACGAAATACACGGAGACCGCATAGTAGAGGCTAATCTCCCCGAGAAAAAGAACATGTACATAGCTTTAGTCACAGCAGACGGAGAAACACAGGGAGTAGGAGTAAAGCTCCAAGGAAAACGCATTAGAGTAGCAAAATACTGGTCCTCAAAGAAACCACTGTACTTAAATAAGCCGACTGCACTTAAAGACCTTCTTGAGGCAAATGAAGCTCGCTTAGAGACGCTAGTCTCGAAATCTAGAAGAATACTCGAAAAGACTCTCGCCAGACACTCAGCCAAGCGCCCGATAGTATCTTACTCGGGAGGAAAAGACAGTCTAGTAACACTCCACATAGCCTTAAACTACTGCGGAGTCGGCGAAGCAATATTCAATGACACAGGACTAGAGCTCCCCGAGACAGTAGAAAACGTAGACAAAGTAACTGAGCTCTATGGACTTAAACTACACGTAGCTTCAGCAGAAAACAGGTTCTTTGAGTCACTCTGGATATATGGTCCTCCCGCAAGAGACTACAGGTGGTGCTGCAAAGTATGTAAGCTAACACCAATAGCTAGAACCTATAAGCAAATAACTTCAGGAGAAATAATCAGCATTGTCGGCCAAAGAAAATACGAGTCAATTCAGAGATTTAGACAGAGATACTTCGAGAAAAGCAGATGGCTCCCCAAAGTCTACTTACTGTCACCTATACTCGACTGGAGTGCACTAGAAGTATGGCTCTACATATTCAAAGAAAAACTACCCTACAACACATTGTACAGCAAGGGACTAGACCGCATCGGCTGCTGGCTCTGCCCAGCCTGCGAACTAGCAGAATTCCATTTAGTCGAGCAACTACACCCAGAGCTCTGGAACAAATGGAACAATTTCCTAGTAAAGTACGCTGAAAAGAAAGGATTTCCCCAAGAATGGATTAAGTATGGCTGGTGGAGATGGAAAAGACTTCCGGGAGACCAGAAAAGATTCATAGAGCAACTGGGCTTCGAGCCCTCTGAAATAGAGGAAAAGAACCAAAAAATAGAGTATATCAGGGAGCTCAAAAAAGAAGATAATAGCATAGTAGCGTACTTTAGTATACCAATAGACTTGAAGAAAGTAGAAGCACTTCTACCAATATACGTAGACAAATACACTTTAAGAGAAAATAGAATTGAGTTTACTTTACCTCAAGGAAATAAAGTGACAATATGCAAAAACTCTATTGAAGTAGAGCTGGAAAGCCAAGAAGACTTCATTAAAGACTTCGCTAACATAGTATACATTGTCTCGAGAGCAGTTCTGTGTAGCAAATGTTACTCCTGCGTAAACTGGTGCCCCAGCAATGCAATAGTGTACGATCCTAAAATAAACGGCTTCAGAGTACTAAGCGAAAAATGCAGTAAGTGTAAAATATGTAACAAAGAATGCCCAACAGTAAGGTATATTGCAGACAATATGATAGCGGCACTAGAGTCACTAATAACCTTCTACACAGCCGAAGTCTAGTTTCTAAACAACACTGTAATTCCTTAAAACCCCTTTAAACAAATGTAGAAGTCAGCCGTCAGGATGCTCTTCACCGATCAGACCCCCGTAGTGTCATCACAGCAGAAACTATTTGAATATTCTTCAGCATAAACTTATCTCCTATACTAAAACCATAGCCTAGTGAACTCCACATAAATTTCATAACAATCTAAAAGCACTCAACAATAATTTTCACTAAGAATAAACAACGCTATACCTAGTATACTGACATTTTACAAAATACACATATAAATTAGCATACAGCGTTGTAAAAATATCCCCTGAATTTTCATAAATCTCGCCCTAAAAAAGATATATGCAAAGCAAACAGCCATAATACATCAACAAAAACTTTGCAAGAATATTTTACAAGAGAAAATTAACTAAAAATATTCTTAAATAAACACAGGTATTACAACTATAGTTTTTATCGAATTAAATTAGTATTAAGTGAAACTAGATTATTTTCTGCAATTAATCCCGTAGTCTCGCTTGTTTCCAGAAAATATCTAGTTAGGTCGAGAAAAATCTTTTCACATTGCCGAGCATAAAAGCGAATAATTAGCTAGTATTAGTGAATATGCTAACAAAAAATATAAGTCAGCATACCTGACTTTTCCTCAGACTTTTTCTGCTTACAAGGTAATTTTACTATAAATATAAAAATTTTCCCTTTAATGATAAAACTATATAAAGTTTTGGATTCTAAGGCGGTATTCACGTGTAAAAGCTTAAATATCTATAGGTAGAGTTACTAAACATGGGCTATTCTAGTAAAGGAAACAGAGTCTTAACATATTTAATGATGTTGACACTACTGTTGGCGACAACCGCTATTGCTGTTAAACCCCTTGTAGCTGCTCCTCAAGAAAAAGAGGAGCTGGTTCTGCATATTCTGCAGCCATGTGAGCCTCCGCCACCAATGAGGACATGGAACGTCTTTTACAATTGCAGACCCACCTACATGATTATTGAGCCCTTATTCTGGTATAGCCGAGGTGAACGGAAGTTCTATCCATGGCTAGCTGAAAGTTATACGGAGAAAATTACTGAAGACAAAATAATACTCACTATTAAGTTACGTAAGGGAATTAAGTGGAGCGACGGCAAAGAATTTACTGCACTAGATGTTCTCACAACATTCTGGTGCAGATGGCTAACAGGCTGGGGTCCAGCAAAATATCTCGAGAAAGTAGAAGCGCCAGATAAATACACTGTAATAATCTACATTAAGAAACCAGCCCCACTCTTCTACAAAGAATGGTTCCTTAACTTCTTCGTGGTGTCTTATGCTCAGTATGGTCAGTTTGCTCCAGGCCTTAAGATACCGGGTAGTATACCTCTTAAAGGCGTAGATATGGATGAGCTTAAAAAGAAGCTACTAGACTATAAACCCGACAAGTTAATTGGTACAGGTCCTTATGAATACGAGAGATCTACTGACACTGAGTGGATCTATAAGCTTAGGCCACATTACTGGGTTAAAGACTTGGGTGTTACATGGACTCTTGAGACTCCTAAAGGCAAATTCGTTTTTGGTGGAACAAAAGACTATAGGCTATGGGATAAGATTATTTGGCATAGAAGAATAAGCGACCCCGCCAGCTGGCCACTAGTAAAAGCAGGAATGTTCGACTATACTTGGACAGGAATGAGTGAAGACGTATATGAGACAATGAAGAGAAACCCCGGCTACTGGACATGCACAGGCCCATGGCTACACGGACACTGCCTCTACTTCAACTGTAAGAGGTACCCACTTAATATAACTGAAGTCAGATGGGCTATAGCTTACGCTATTAACTTAGATGAGTACTGTGAAGTAGCTGTAGAGTGGGGTCCCGAGAGCGTTGTTCCAGCAGAGTGGCCTGTGTGTATTTCGCCATCAGATGTATATAATTGGCTGTCTAAAGACTGGCTAGAGCAATGGTGCAGTAAATATGAGTATAATCCAAGTAAAGCTGAAGAACTCTTAAAGAGCCTGGGCTTCACTAAGAAAGACGGCAAGTGGTACTTACCTACAGGCGAGCAATTCAAGTTAACTGTACATGTTCCTGCAGGCTGGTGTGGATGGGTTCCTGGAGCAGAAAATATTGCCGTCCAGTTAACTAAGTTCGGTATCGAGACTAAGGTAATAGAGTTAGACTGGGGTATGTGGGGCAAAACTATTAGAGAGAGAGGAGACTTTTGGCTAGCAATAGACTTCTGGACATACGGCAAGTATCATCCGTGGGACAGCTACAACAGATTCTATGTAAGCTATACTGTCGGAGTAGAGGGTCTAGGCTTTAATCCAATACAGTATGTGCCTGAAGGAGTATCAAAGTATCATGGTAAGGTCAATGCAACTGAACTTGTAGAAAAACTTGAAATAACTTACGATATGGATGAAGCAAAAGAAATTGTTAAGGCACTAGCTTACATAACTAACCACTACTTACCAGCACTACAGCTACATGAGAAAAAGTTCTACAATAACGTAAATATTAAGCATATTGACTGTGCTGTAGGATGGGCTGTATACATGGACTACAAGCCTATACAGATTGAGCAAGGAAATAACCCAGGTTTTGTCTACGGCTTCCTAATGTGCTCAGGACTATGGAGAGCTCCTACACCTAAACCAGCAGTTCCAGCTGGACTGTATGAAACTGTTAATGCTACATACAAGACTGTAACAACTATTTCAAGTGAGTTAAAGACTATTAAAGATCAGTTATCAGCTCTCGCTGGACAGGTAGGAACACTTACTGCTGTTGCAGCAATAGAAGGCATTATTATCATAATACTAGCAGTAGCAGTTGTAATGGTTTCCAGGAAAAAAGCACCAGAAACATAAATCCTAATATTCATATAAATGTTTTTTATTTTTCTCCTAAACAGATAATAAAATATTTATTCCTTGGACATACTTATTACGTGAAGTAAGGGGGTGAAGTACATGAGGTGGATTATTAGAAGAGCTCTAATAGCGATTCTTACAATATGGATAGCTATGACCATAACTTTTGTATTAATAAGGCTTATGCCGGGAAACTTCATTGAAATGATGATACTTTACTACATGAATACCTTTGGTTACTCTGAGGAAGAAGCCAAGCAGGAAGTTTACGCGTTATATAATGTTAACTTGGATGAACCTTTGTGGAAACAGTATCTTGAATTCATTACTGGAATACTACAAGGAGACTGGGGAGTAACATACTGTGGAAGAGCTCCTGTTCTCGATTGTCTGCTTTACGCGTTACCTTGGACTATTTTCCTGTTATCAATATCCATGACTATATCGTTCTTGATAGGCATAGGACTAGGCATGCTAATGGCGTATAGAAGAGGAAGTCTTTTTGATAACGTAGGCTCGCTTCTTTCAAGTATTTCTTCAGCTATACCCAACTTTATTTTAGGTCTTCTTTTACTCTACTTTTTAGCTATACAATATCCAATATTTCCTGCGAGAGGTAGCTATGATATAAGAATTAAACCAGGCTTTACTTTAGAATTTATATCGAGCGTACTATACCATTCATTCCTTCCTATGCTAGCATATGTTTTGACGAGCTTCGGTGGATGGGCACTAGCTATGAGAGGAAGTACTGTCAGAGTTCTTGGGGAAGACTATGTTATGGCAGCTGAAGCAAGAGGATTAAAACCTAAACGTATTACATGGACTTACGTAGGAAGAAACGCAATACTTCCTCTTTTCACAAGCTTTGCTATAAGCCTAGGATATATGTTCGCAGGGTCAGTGTTTATTGAATCCTATTTTGCATATACAGGCATTGGTCAAGTAATAGGCCTAGCGCTTTCCTATAGAGATTATCCGCTTATTCAAGGAGGATTCCTGTTAATAATTATAGCTGTAGTAATTTCTAACTTTATAGCTGATCTTCTATATGGTGTGCTTGATCCTAGAGTAAGAAGAGGGGGAGGATATGAGTAAAATTAAAGACTTTATCTACGAGCATATTTACACTCCACTAAGAATCTTATGCAAAGATAAAACAGGATTAGCAGGACTTATCATAGTCTCAGCGTACATGGTAATGGCTATAGTTGGCCCACTATTAGTTCCGCTAGACCTTACTCCACGCTTAGAAGAAAAATATCTTCCTCCCTCTCTTAAACATCCTCTGGGAACAGACTTTGCTGGAAGAGATATTTTCGCCCAAATCGTACATGGAGGGCCTCCTGTACTGAGAGTAGCTTTCCTCGCAGCTCTAGTTACAGTTGCTATAGGAACAATAGTGGGTCTTATAGCAGGCTATGCGGGCGGTATACTAGACTTAATTATAACATCAGTCATAGATATTTTCCTAACAATACCTGGCTTTCCTCTGCTAATGATAATTGCTGTATGGCTTATGCAGTCAGGAATGGATGTAACGGAGCTACATGTAGCTGTGCTGCTGAGTATAACAGCTTGGCCTGGATTAGCGAGAGCTGTAAGATCTCAGGTGCTGTCTATTAAAAAGGAGCCATACATAGAGGTAGCTAAGTGCCTAGGATTAAGCAGATTTTACATAATCTTTAAAGAAATACTTCCGAACATGATGCCTTATATAGCCATAAACTTTATGCTGAACTCAGTCGGTGCCATCTACGCCTATACAGGACTGCTTGCATTAGGACTGCTTCCATATTCTCCGGGAAACTGGGGAGCTATGATTCATATGGCTCAAGCATATACAGGTACTATTGGAACAGGGTGGTGGTATGTTTTAGCACCTTCTATGGCTATAATTATTTTACAAATAGGGCTCGTGTTTCTAAGTAATGGCGTCGATAAGATATTTAATCCTAGGTTGAGAGAGGAGTGAAACTATGGATACTGTAATTGAGGCTCGAGAAGTAACGAAAATATTTCCTATAGCTGGGGGAATGTTTTCTAAGAGACATTTCATTAAAGCAGTAGACAGAGTTAGCTTAGAGATAAGGGAAAACGAAATAGTGGCACTTGTAGGAGAATCGGGTTGCGGTAAAAGTACTTTAGGCAGACTTATGCTGGGTTTAATTAAGCCTACTGAAGGAAAAATACTATACATGGGTAAAGATATCTGGTCTCTTAAAGGAAAAGAATACGAAGAATTTAGGAGAAATGCTCAGCTTATACCTCAAGACCCTTACTCGGCACTGAACCCTATGAGAAATATTGTTTCACAGTTAATTCCCCCACTATTAAAGTATAAGATTGTTAAAAATAAGAAAGAAGCTCTAAAAAAAGCTGCAGAGCTACTTGAACTAGTTGGCTTGGTTCCTCCCGAAGACTTCTTTAAGAGATATACGTGTAGGCTGAGTGGAGGACAGTTGCAGAGAATTTCTATAGCTAGAGCTATTAGTGTTCAGCCAAAGTTTATTGTGGCTGATGAAGCTGTTTCTATGCTTGATGCTTCCCTTAGAATAGAAATACTTGATATCCTCTTGAATCTTCAGAAAAAATTCAAGACAGCGTATCTTTTCATTACACACGACTTAGCTATAGCTAGATACTTTGCTAAAGAAGGAAGAGTAGCTATTATGTACTTAGGAAATATCGTAGAAATAGGTAGAACAGAAGATGTCATTAAAAACCCATTACACCCATATACTCAAGTACTGATTCAAGCAGTTCCAGTACCCGACCCTGATTTAGCTGCTAAAAGAGGATTACCTAAGTTAAAAAGCCTTGAAATACCTAGCTTAATTAATCCTCCTTCTGGCTGTAAATTCCATACAAGGTGCCCTTACGCCGAAAAAATATGTGAAGAAAAAGTGCCGGAATTAAGAGAGATTAAAGGCCGTTTAGTAGCTTGTCATCTATACTAGCTTACTCGCTATTTTACTCACTTTCTTTTATTGATATAGGTGACAGGCTACATAGTGTTCTCCTCCTATATCTATTAGCTTGGGGGCTTTTTCTTCACATATTTTCATTCTATGAGGACATCTTGGGTGGAATTTACAGCCAGAAGGAGGATTAACGGGATCGGGTCTTGGACCCGGTAATGGGCGAAGTTCTTCTATAGGACCTACTATTGAAGGTATTGATTTAAGTAGTGCTTGAGTATAGGGATGTTTTGGCTCGTAAAATATTTTTCGAACATCTGCTACTTCCACTATATTTCCTAGATACATTATGGCTATTCTGTTGGCTATTTCAGCTAGAACAGGTAGGTCGTGTGTAATAAAAATCATTGTTACTCCTGTTTTTTCATGAATTTCTTTAAGTAGAGACACAATATACTTCTGTGTAAGAACATCGAGTGCTGAAGTAGGTTCATCTAGAATAATTAGCTTTGGCTTAAGTATAAAGCTTAAAGCAATAAGTGCTCTCTGCTTCATACCTCCGCTCATTTCATGCTGGTACATTCCTAGTACTCGGCTAGCGTCGAGACGTACTTGCTTAAGTAGTTTTTCTGCTTCTTCAAATACTTTTTTAGTAGATATCTTTCCTTTATGATCTACTACAGTGTCTATAAAGTGATCTTTTATTTTTATAACAGGATTGAATGAGTTTTGAGCTCCCTGAAAGACAATTGATATTTTTTCCCATCTAAATCTTCTTAAGCGTCCTTTTGGAAGAGACAATATATCTATTTCCTTACCATTATCTCTAAATATTATTTTTCCGCTTTTGATATACCCGTTAGGATCAACTATATTTAGTATAGCGTGAGCTAAAACAGATTTACCGCAGCCGCTCTCACCAGCTAAACCCAGTACTTCTCCCTTGTATACATCTAAGTAGACATTGTCTACTGCTCTAAGTATTCCTCTAGGTATTTTGAATTCTACAGTAAGTCCCCTTATGCTAAGCAGTACTTCACGCGTACCTAAGCTCATTTAGTCACCTCGTTTTCCGGCTAATTATACTACAATGAATTATTAAAACTTTAGCTCTTTAAGCATAGTTTAGTTACTTTTCTACCGACCATCAAGATTTCAACATTCTATTTACTTAAGAGTACTTAATGGATTAAGTACCGGGCAGTAGTCTTATTAAAACCTGAATACTACTATAGAATATGAATCCTTTAGTAGCAAGAGTAGCTTTAACTATGGCTGTGCTCTTTCTACTATTATCTTTTCTTCCACTGCCTTACTTAATTGGAAAAAGAGAGCACTATGCTTCATTCGTTATAGATGTTTTAGCTATAGTCTTTTCGTTTATTTTCTTTATTTTAGTAGTATGGGATATTAGAAGACAAGTTAAGAAAGAGCTGGAACAGGAAATACTACCTATTGAAGAAAAATAACTTTGATACCTGTTGAATAAAATTAATTAATTCTACTGTATTTAGTTTAATAAGAGGTGAAAATTATGGAGTGGACTGTAGAGTACCGTCCTGCATACTCTTTGCTTAGAGTAAAGTTAAATCCAGGTGAAAGTGTTACTGCTGAAGCTGGCGCAATGGTTTTAATGAAAGGAAATGTCGAGATAAAGACTCATACTGGTGGTATTGCTAAGGCGTTGCTTAGAGGTATTTTCGGGACTGAAAGTGTTTTCTTGAATACTTATGAGGCGAAATCGTTTGCTGAGGTATGGTTTGCTCCAAGTGTTCCCGGAGACATAGCTTATGTTCCATTGAGCGGCGAGGGATACATTGTCCAAGATATGTCTTATTTAGCGCACCACGGTGACGTAGATGTAGGTGTTGCTTGGAGAGGGCTGAAAGGACTTCTTGCTGAAGGAGAACTTATCTGGCTTAAGCTTAAAGGTGTTGGTGGTATGTGGGTTAATACTTATGGTGGATTAAGCAGAGTAAACTTGAAGCCGGGCGAGAAAGTGATTGTCGACAATTTCCACTTTGTGGCAATGAACGAAGATATTAAATGGAGAGTAAAGAAATTCGGTAGATGGAAGAGCTTCTTTCTTGGAGGCGAGGGTCTAGTACTTGAAGTCGAAGGCCCAGGAACAGTCTACATTCAGACAAGAATCCTCCCGCCGCTAGCAAGACTTATCGGAAAGTATTTGCCTTCGTCTTCAGGCAAAAATATTGAAATAGAAGGGTTCAGTATAGAACTATAGTCTTAGCTTATTTTTAGACATTATTATTGTGGTTTTCCTTTAATTGAACTGTAGAGAGTAATTGAGTTCACAATAGTCTATGGGAGTATATTTACGTTGAGGTATTTAATGTCGCTTAACAGTATTACAAGTAAGCATAGATCATAGGTAAGTTTTTGCTATTTTTATAATAAATACACATGGTTTTCTATCTATAGAGAGAAAACACAGTCTTCTTATTGAAATATATACTAATCTTAGTTTTGATTTTAAAGCATAACTGTTTATAGTACTTCCATATTTTCCTCATTTAGGGAAATCGAAATAAATTAGAGTACTGGTAACTAAAAGCTTATTTCTTTAATGTAATACCTCTTTTTTGCAGCTCATTTAAGAAAACTCTAAATTCTTTTTCTGCCGAGAGTTCGCTGAAAATTCTTTTAACTCCATGATACTTGTCGAAACCTTTGTCTGCCGAAACTATAGTATTTACGCCCAGTCTTTTCATTAGATTTAAGTTTATTAAATCACTTATGCTTAGCGGATACTTACCGTACTCTTTAATAGCATTCCACTCATCTTCAATAGTTGGCTGAACTATTTCAAGCGATAGTAGTGCTCTTAGCGCTAAAAGAAAATCTGCTAGTCTGCTGGCTTTATATCTTGAGCACCATATAAGTACTTCGTCTTTAACGAGAGTAGAAGTTACTGCTCTTGTTCCTTTGCTGATTTTGTATAGGACATAGCCTGAGATTGCTTCGTTTAGTGTTATAACTTTTCTTTTAGCAGAAATCCATTTAATGAAAGTAGTTGAGTCAACGTAAAACATTAATCACTCCTCTTTAATTTTTCTTCAAGCTCTTTAATGACAGATAATTCGGGTTCTTTTAACTCTTTCTTCTTATCTCCCGTAATACCTAGCATAGTAAAAACAGGGTCTTCGGGCAGAAATGCTGGTCTTAAAATTATTTTCGAGCCTTCTATTTCCAATATAAGCTCATCGCCTATTTTCAATCCAAGTCTTTCTCTAACTTCTTTGGGTATACTTACTCTATATCCTGAAAGAACTTTAACTTTATACAAAATGTACCACTAAGAATACACTACATAAATACATATTTAAGACTTTATGTTGAGGAAGAGATTTCTCGGAGAAGTATTATATAGAGGATAAATGGGCTTTATACATGGTTTACGAAACTTTACTTCGAGCTAATGCTAGGTTTCCGAGGAAAGGAGAGGGCGATATTGCTGTACTGAATAATGGTGATTTGCTGCTAGCTTATACTGAGTTTTACGGTGATCGAAGCGATTTTTCTCCTGCCCGAATAATTAAGGCGATTTCGAGAGATAATGGAAGAACTTGGGAAGATTTTCGGCTGCTTCAAGAAAATGTTGGTGGATGTAATGTTATGAGTGTTAGTTTGCTTAGGCTTAAGAGCGGCGAACTCGCTATGTTTTACTTAGTTAAGAACTCTTATCATGACTGCCGAGTTTATATGAGGAAATCTTTTGATGAAGGAGAAACTTGGAGCAAACCTGTTCTCGTTACAGGGGAAGAAAGGTACTTTGTTTTAAATAATGATAGAGTTGTCCAATTATCTTCAGGAAGAATTACTGCTCCTGTAGCAGTGTACCAAGATCCTACTCAGTATAGTCGCTGGAAAAGTTTCATATACTACTCTGACGACAACGGAGAGACTTGGAAAAAGAGCTCAGGAGAAGTTGTTTTAAAGGATGTTGATAGCTGGGCGGGGCTTCAGGAGCCCGGTGTTGTTGAACTGAAGGATGGTAGGCTTATGATGTATATGAGGACAGCACTGGGCTACATCTATGCTAGCTTTTCTGAGGATGAAGGAGAAACTTGGAGCAAACCTGAACCACTGGGCAATGTTAAGGCTCCTCTGTCTCCATCTAGCATAAAGAGAATTCCGAAGACAGGTGATCTTCTTTTAGTGTGGAATGATAAAAGTGGATTTGACTTAAGTAAGGTTAAGAGGAGAGGCGTTGATATTGTTGATGAAGAGTTTCAGCGGAGGACTCCTCTTTCATGCGCTATTTCTAAGGATGAGGGGGCTACGTGGGTAAAGGTGCTGGACTTAGAGTCTAGTGAAAAGCATACTTACTGCTATCCAAGTATTACTTTTAAGGAAAACTTCATTATTTTCTCATATTACTTTATTGACGAGAACTACGCGCACCTGAAAATCAAAGTGCTAACTATTGATGAGCTATATGAGAACTCGGTTTAATCTCTTTACTTTCTTTTTTACATACTGCTTAATATTCGTTTATTACTTAAGTGAAACCTTATATACGAGCTTCTTCATTTCTTTGTGATGGAAGCTGTTGAAGTCATTAACTTAAAGAAATTTTTTGGAAATTTTCCGGCACTTAAAGGAATCTCATTTGAAGTAGAGGAAGGCGAAATTTTCGGGCTTATTGGACCAAACGGCGCGGGTAAGACAACTACTTTTAGAATTATTGCAGGACTTATTCCTCCTACCTCTGGCGACGTTAAAATAATGGGTAAGAGTATTTACGAGAATTTAAGCGAACTCAGACGCATTGTTTCTTATTTGCCTGAAGACGCTGGAGCATATAAGAATATCACAGGCTACGAGTTTTTGAAAATGGTTGCTGAAATCTACTATGGGAAGTCAAAGGAAGCTGAAGAGGCACTAGAGCTTGGAATAAGACTAGCTAATCTCGGCGACCAGATTCACAATAAAATGAAGACTTACAGTAAGGGTATGAAGCGCCGTATTCAGGTCGCTAGAGTATTCATGGTGAAGCCCAAGGTAGCCATTTTAGATGAGCCCACTTCAGGACTAGACGTTATACACGCTACTAAGGTGAGAAACATGATTAAAGATTTTGCGCAAACTTACGGCACAACAGTACTTATTTCGAGCCACAATATGCTTGAAGTAGAGTATGTTTGTGAGAAAGTAGCTTTGATTAATAAAGGTGAAGTTCTAGCTAAAGGATTTGTTAAAGACCTGCTTCAAGAACACGGCGTCAAAAACCTTGAGGAGCTATTTCTGCTTCTAGTTAAGAGGTGAGAACTATGTTGAAGCCTCTTGTAGTTAAAGAAATAAAAGACTTAATTAGAGACCCGAGAATATGGATTCCCTTTATTATTGGAGCGCTGATAATGCCGATAATGGCTTTAGTAATACAGTTTCCTATGAAATCTGTATTTGAGGAAGCTGTTAAAGGGTATTTAAAAGTCGGAGTAATATGCTTAGACAAGGGCTCTGAGGGAGCAAAACTACTGTCTTATTTAGAGTCTAAAAAGAATGAAAGCCGTTTAATAATCTACAAGATAGATTTTAGTGCAGAAGAGCTTTCATCGAATACTTTCAGGAAAATAGTAGATCATATTAGGCAACAGAAATTAGACTTAGAGTTGATCTTAGTCATTCCACCCGATTTCAGCGAAAAAGTAGTGAAAAAAGAGAGAGTTAAGCTGTACTGCCTCAATATTGTTAAAGAAATAACAATTTTCGGGGGCTCAGCTGCTAAAACAGGGAGAATACAGCCTCTCATTGAAAGGTATCTTGGAGAAAAGTACGCTGCGGGTGCTCAAGCACCATACGACGTGTTAGTGAATCCTGTCACAGAGCAGTCTGTAAGCTACCTTGAAGGCAAAGATATTCTTATTGCTGGTAGCCCGTTCATGTTAATTACTTCGCTTGGCTTCGCATCATTCTTCATGCCGCTTATTCTCATGATTATCGCCGTTACAGTAATACAGTTATCGGCTACATCAATGGCCGTAGAAAACGAAGAAAAGACTCTAGAGACTCTACTCACATTTCCCATCTCCCCCATGGAAATACTCTTATCCAAGCTTCTCGGATCCTTTATTGTATCAGTAATAGGCTCTCTCCTGAATATTCTCGGCTACATAGCATATATGTACATCTTCGCCTCAGCGTTCACTGTACCAGAGACATCTGAGTTCGAAACAGGATTCTTCAGTTTCAGCAACGTTATGATATCTACGCAGGACCTAGCTTTCATAACAATAAGCATGATAGCCACAATATTCTTTACCGCTACACTAGGCCTCATTATTGGAGCATTCAGCAGCGACGTCCGTATAGCCGGAACACTCGTAGGCCCGCTCTCAATGGCAGTATTTATACCAGGATATCTCGTAGCATTTGCTCCGCTCAAAATGTTTTCTCCAGCAGTTAAGGTTGCTCTCTACTGTATTCCGCTTACTCAGCCAATAATAATGGTTAAGCAGGCTATGATAAGTCGTCTTCCGCCAGAAACACCAGTATACTTGGCAGTATCTATTCTCTGTTCACTAGTACTGCTCTACGTGACTGCGAGAGTATTCTCACTAGAGACACTGTCAAATATTCAGTGGAAACTTAAGAGACTTAGAAAAAGAAAGCGAAGAGAAGAAACAGAATAAATCAGTGTTTTAGCACAGCTCCGAAAAGAATATTAGGAATTTTCTCAATCTTTAAAACAGGTGACATCTTGCCGGAAGTCAGCTAACTTTTAGTACAAAAAGAGCTTCTATCGAAATAGTTTTTCCTAAGAGATACAATTTCCGGGAAATAGAGCCTAAGTGGCAAAAATTCTGGGAAGAGAAAGGCGTAATGGATACTTGGATGGACTCCAGTATCACGGCGGCAGTTCACGCTGGCTGGCCAGATAAACTAGACGATAGGCTATTTCCAGCAGATCTTCAGCCTAACGGCTTCGATATTATTAGAACATGGGACTACTATCTCTTAGTTAGAGGAATAGCGCTTTTCGGGAAAACACAGTACAGAACAGCGCTAATAAACGGCATGATGAGAGGAACCGATGGCAGAATGATGCACAAGAGCTATGGAAACTACGTAAGCTTACTTGAAGTAATCGAAAAGTATGGAGCAGATGCTTTCCGTATATGGGTTGCTTCAGCAGCCGCCACTGGCTCTGACTTAAAGTTCTCTTGGCAGGGACTAAGCTACGCTAAGAGATTTCTCACTAAAATATGGAACGCCACGCGACTAGCCTACCTATTCATTAAAGACTACAAGCCATCGAAGAAAATGTCTCCGGAAGACCTCAAAGAGGTAGACAACTGGATTCTACGCGAATTTGCTCAAATAGTAAGAGAAGTAGAAGAAAGCCTAGAGGACTTCGACTTCCAGTCAGCTATAGTCAAGTTAATTGACTTCACTTGGCATAAATTCTGCGACCATTACTTAGAGCTAATTAAATATAGAGTAGCTTCAAGTGAAGCAGCCAAATACACACTCCACACCATTATACTCGACTTGCTTAAAATGCTATCAGTTTTCGCTCCCCATATATCAGAAGAACTCTACTACAGGCTCTACGAAGGAAAAGAACCTTGGATAAGCATTACAGTAGCTCCTTGGCCTAAACCCCCCGAGTATAGTGAAGAAAAGGCTCGTATAGGCGATATAGCTGTAGCAGTAACAGCTGAGTTACGCAGACTCAAACACGATAAAAGAATACCTTTAAGCAAGGAAGTAGACTCAGCTACAATAAATCCAGGAAAATACCGCAGAGAAACAGAGCTATGTCTAGAAGACATCAAGAACACACTACACATAAAGAAAATAGTGCTCGACAACAAGTTCACTGAAGGAAGAAGAGTAGAAAACTATCCTGAAATAATTGTAGGCCTATAATATACTCAAGTCTTTTTTAAACGCTCTATACACTTAGATACTTCTCCTACAACTCTATCACAATCCCATACCTCTATCTCCTCGGGCTCAATCTCCAGTACATTTTCTTCAGGCACTATTAGTATTTTTCTAGCGCCTCTATATTTCTGAAATCTTTCTTCTAGGCGCCGCACTTCTTGCCTAGAAACACTCTTCTTCCACTTTACTTCAGCCACTAAGCTTACTTTCCTGAAAGACTGAAGAACAATGTCTACATCATATTCTTTCTCAACTGCCATACCTTTCCTCAGCCCAAATAGCTTCGATAATAGATTTCGGAAAAACTGCTCTACATGTAAAGGAAGCTTCATTAAGAAAACTTTCTCTACTTCCTCTACAGGTATATCTATCTCGGAAAAACCATACTTACTATCCAAGTAAAAGTAAAGATCTATTATAGGAGATACATGCTGATAATACCAGTACTTCTTATTAACTACATTAACTCTCTCAAGTACCCCTATGTTGCAGAGTGTAGTTAAATAGCTTTGAATTAAACTCGCGTCATCTTTTTCTAAGATCCTCCTCGAGTAAAGAAAAGAAGATATTTCAGTAGACTTTTTCTTCCCATTAGCCACTGCCTCCATTATAGCCAAATATGTTTTCTTGAGCTCTCTTTCTTCTTCCCTAAATATTTCGCCGATAAGCCTCTCTACAGTATTCTTTTGCTCCACTAAAATCCTCGGAATATCCTTATACACACTTTCTTTAAGTAAAGGTATAATCCAAGGCTCCCTAATATAGACAGCCGTATCTATTAGCTCTTTACCTTTAACTCTATCTTTAAGAAACATTATCGCGTCTCTTTCATCTACAATATTCATGCGAAATTCCTCGAATAATCCTAAAATAGGCGAGTCTTCTCCAAGAATTTTCCGCGAAAGCCACAGAGTAGATGTAATTAGCACTAAATTTAAGTCATGAGCATATGCTTGAAGAAAATCAAGAAAATCTTCCGGCAATCGATGAAACTCATCTACAACGATTCTCTTATCCTTTTCCTTAAGAATGTAATCTTTCAAGTAATTGTAGTCAATTTCACGCAAAGAATCAAGCTCAAGAATTCCTCCACTTCTCTTAACGTGAAAATAAGCATCCCACTTAGTAAAACGCTTTACAAAGAAACTCTTACCCACTTTCCTCCTACCATACACAAGTACCCTTCTCCCAACTCTACTCCAGCGAGCAAGGTCAGTATATCTGACAAGTATATTTTCCACAAGTATATTCAGAAATATACTTTATATAAACGTTACACTTCCAGCCGCTCCTTCTTGAAATAACTTCTTTCCTTAAGCTGTGCAACACAGCTTTCTAACAAATTGAAATTATATTATTTAAATTCATTAGCTCTTTTGAATACTTTAGTAAGACACACTAGCGCTATTCCCACTGATATTAAACTAAACCCAATATAGGTCATATCTCTTTCTATACCATAAAGAGTCAAGTATACTTCGACGAACACTTCATTATCAGTAAACTTAATAGGTTTTATTAAAATAAAATAGTTTCCACGCTCAACAGTAAATTCCCATTGCAAACTAGTTATATTATGAAAATACTTAATATAAGCAACTTTCCCTTCCTTCATCTTCTTAAAATCATTTTCGCTCAAAAAGTATAGGTCAATACTCCCTCCTTTGACGTTTACCTCAAACCTAATATTTCTCGGAGGAAGTCTAAATCCCTCAATAGCCTCTTTACTAGGCTTTAACAAGAAACCGCAACATTCACTATAGTTACTTGACCTTATTAAATTAGACAGTAAAATCGCGATACCCAACATGACTAATATTTCGCCTATTTTCTGAACTTTCATATTCTCACCTAATCAACATCCATTTTAAGAAAATAAATAAAAGATAAAATCAGTGCTATAGAAGTCACTAGAGAAGTAACTGCAATAAGGTTTATAGCTTCAGAGTAAGATACATGTTTTACGCAGTGCCATATGTAAGCAACAGTTACCGTGTAAAAGTAGCATGAATTAATGTATTTAAGTTGCATGGGAAATTGATAAGGTAAAAGAAAAATAGACGAAGCCAAGAAAAGCGACACTATACTATCCTTTACTATAAGAGAAATTAGTGTCACAATAGACACAATAAATAAAGTATTTAGTAGAATGAGCGGAAATAGTAACAATAAATCAAAAACTGATACATAGCTCAAAATATATAGTCCTGCAAAAACATGAGCAACCAAGAAAACAATAAATGGTGGCAAGAAAATATTAAAAACATTACCTATAAAAAACACACTCCTACCGATAGGCAGAGACAAAAATGTCTTAACAAGGCATCTTTTTAAAGGCATAGTCCACGCCATTACACCTATAATAATCAAAATCATCGTATATATCATTGAAGATAATACTAAGGCATCTCTCATAGCAGACAAACTTTCCATTTTACTCATTTCCACAGAATATGGATCTACTGTATATGGAGCTGACTGATAATAGAGTAGAGTAATTGTTATTAACAGTATAATAGTTATCCACAATACTAGCCTAGACCATGTAACGCTCATTTGAAGAGACATTATATTAATTAATAACCTCAGAATATTTTTCGACAGCACGGCTAAACACCTCTCTTAATCCTCCTAAAGGCCTAAAAGAAATTATTTGAATAGATTTTTCGGCAAGTGCTTTAGATAATGCATTTTTCAATTCACTATAGTTTTTTACTTTAATTCTCAAAACATCGTCTTTTTCTTCAACAATATCTATACTCTTAAAACTTTTCAAATACTCTGCCAGTACTTTAGGCTTGTCAGATATAATTTCATAAATTCCAGTACTGTACTTAACATAGAGATCTTTAAGATACCCTTGATCTATTGCCTTTCCTTTGTATATGAAAACTGCCCAGTTACATATTTCCTCTAATTCAGGCAGAACATGAGAAGAAATTAGGAAATTTACTTTTTTCTCTCTGTGTACTCTTTGAATGTAGTTGAGAAGTCTTTTTCTTTTTAAGGGATCTAAATTCGCTGTAGGCTCATCGAGTATTACTAATTCGGGGTCACCAATTAATGCTTGCACTAAACCAAGCATTTTAAACATTCCTGCAGACAAAGTCTTAATCTTCCTATCTAAGTACTCATAAAGACCTACTTCTTTACAAATTCTAATAGTTTTTCTAATACTGTATCCCTTAATTTTACTCACATATCTCAAGTACTCGTAAACAGATAAATTCTGGGGAAAACTCTCGTCTTCGAGCAGTACTCCAATTCTTCTCCTAATTTTCAGCGAATCTTTCTGAGAATCATGTCCAAGAACATATGCTTTACCGCTATCAGGTTTCACTAATCCTACTAAGATATGGATAAAAGTAGTTTTTCCAGATCCATTAGGTCCTATAAGTCCGCAAATACCCTTAGGAAAGATGGCATTCAAATGATCTAATGCCCTAATCTTACCAAAGTTTTTACACAAATCTTTAGCCTCGACAATATTTTTGACCATTACTACACCGTAATATATATACTCGAAAAATATAATACTTTTGGTGACAGAATGAATAGGAAAGACATATTAAAAATTCTCTTCAAATCAATACTGTTAGCGGCAATAATAACTATGTTTTCAATTACTGCAATTAAAGTATTTGCGCAAGAATATCGTGACTATGACTCGGATATAGCTGGCCCCTATCCAAACTACTATGTTAAAGCTGAAGTTTGGGGCTACTATACTGACGATATTCCTTACTACGGTTATGAAGAAGCTAAAGGCTCTAGCTACATTAACGTGCTGGGAGTTCTTTACTATGGTCCATTACATGTAGTGCTTAGAACGGATTCAGGCGTTGCTGCTGAGGGATATACTACAGGTAATTCTCTCAGATTATCCGCGTCTCAGGAATCTATTACAGCGGTATGTATATGTGAGAGAACTTTTGAAATAATAACTAGAAATGGAATATATTATGAACATTATCAGGCATATGCAGGAGTTCAGAGAACATACGGGTATTCTAAAGCACTTAAGGGGTCTATTAATGTTAAGAAACCTTAAAATAAGTACTCTTTTCATTTTTCTATTCCTTTCCCTAATGATTGTTGCTAGTTTATATAAGTCATTTTCTCAGCCCTATCCATGGTTAAGAAAAGGTACTTACTTCATATACAAGGTTTATGGTTATACACTTAAGCCATTTTATTTATTGAAATGGGAGATTATTAAGGTTGAGGACGATATTGCTTATATAAAGATAACTTTACTTAATTATAGTAAAAGCTGCGTAGTAAAAGTAAATGTTTTGACGAGAGAAGTTTTCATGAATGGTGAAAGAATAGGTGTAACTTATATGTTTTTTGAAAGATACCCTAGAAAGAGTAAGGTTGATTTTCTTTATGAAAGTACGGGTAAATTAGTGTGGTATACTAAACACTTTGCTAAATTTATTCCTTCGGAAAAAGGAAATATTACTAAAATTAAAGTAGAAATCTCTGGTCTAAATCCTCCACATTATGCTAATACTCCTCAGGGTGCTCAAAGAATATATGCTGTTTATTCACTATTTTTTGATCTACTATACGATTATGATACTGGCATATTAGTGCGAGGAGATCTTTGTCATGCGAGGGAAGCTTTCTTTAAGGCTATAGAGCTTACTGGAGTATATCAATTTTCTTCCTATAGTAGCTATGTTTTGTATGATACTAATGCGGATTTAGGTCCTGTGGAGCTAAGTGTTCAGATTACTGCTTTTATTGTAGGAAATCTTCCATTAATTATATTCATAGCTTCGCTTGTAGCTGCGTTCATTACTTTGTATAGAAGAAAAAGGCGCAACAGAAAATCATAGTGAAAGCTAGTGCTTATAGTTCGATATTTAAGCGCTATATCTTCAAAAACTAAGTATTTATTACCGGACTTCGAGCTCCCTAAGCTTTATTATTAACTCTAGATAAGTTTAAATGGAGGATATTAGTTTAATGAATTCTAATAGAGAATTTGATTTTTTACATGCTTTTTCTATATCTATTTGTAAGGCTAGAGTATATGCTAATTTTTCGTTTTTGAAGTATCTTTTACCGCATTTTCTGAGTATTTTATCGAGTTCTTCTGCAGGATCACTTATTTTTCAGGATTTCCTATGTGAACTTTAATGTTACATTTATAGTGTGAAGTGATAGACTCTATATCGGCTAAAAGCCATGCTTCAATTGCTTTCTTAACTATAATTAAGTATACGTGTTTTCTCGACGATTGCTCTATCATATTTTTAATTCTATTAAATTTTGATAAAAGATATTTTTCATTAAGTGTATGAAGATCTTTTAAGACTATTATTTTACATTTGTATGCATTAACGTATTTTGGTAAAAGTTCTAATCTATTGCCTCTCATTAATCTTATTTTAATAGTTTTTCTTAAATTTAATTTTTCTAAAATAGCTGAGACTACTCCTCTGTCTATAGGTTCTTCTACAAAGATCAATATTTCACTCAACTTCCTTGTTCTAAAAGTGCTTTAATCTTATTTAATGAAGGGAGACTGTAAGCATTTTTACAATAGTTTTTCCTTTATGTTTAACTATTATTTTAAGCTCTTCTAACTTAGCTTTGTCCAATAGGTAAGGGGAATGTGTCATAATGAGTATTTGTGAAGGAGATTTTCACATAAGATCTAATAGAGTCTCAAAAAGATAGGAGTGTACATTATTTTCAGGTTCCTCGAAACAAATAATACTTTTATCTGAGTAGAGAGCGATAATAAATGCTAGTAGCCTTAAAGTGCTGTCAGAAATATTAGCAAAACTGAGAGATCCTCTTAGATCTCTTTCATGTACACAAATATAGGTATGAGTGCCGTCTTTAGTTAAAGGAACATCTATTTCCTCTACTTCAGGTACTAGACTCTTCAATATCTCCTCAATAGTTAGGAAGTGTTTTCTATCGTATACGAGTAAGTTGTGAAGAACAGTAGCGAGGTTCTCTCAGTACGACTCAGCTCTAAACTAAATCCTACCTTGCTCTCTTCTTTAATTTCCTTAGGTATAAAAGAATATGTTTTAATATCCCTTAAAACATTTTTAAATCGAGCTATACTAGTGTGTATGTTATCGATGTTTTTGATACTTAAAATAGACTTAGATGCTTTAATAGGAATATGATCCTTTACCAGTAAATGCTGAAACTTCATTAGAAGAGACTCTTTTTGCTAAAACTTCTCCCTCTAGCTCTACTGACTCTTCTACAATAGCTCCACTAGAATCTCATACCTTTAGCACCTCTATATTTCTGAAACCTTCCTCCTACTATGCACAAGCACTCTCCTCTCAACCCCTACTCTAGCGAGCAAGATCAGTATTCCTAATAAGTATATTTCTCACAAGTATATCCAGAAATATACTTTACACAAATATTTTTTCCTTAGCACATCATAGCAAACAGAGAATAAATCAAAATACCTGACATTGTATTTCACATAATCTACTTAAATAATATCTAAAGAAAAATTTAAGTAGATTTTTGAATAAAGTAAGTAGATTATGAGTACTATAGTAGTAAAGGGTATTATTGCCAAAAGACTTAAAGAAGAAGCCTCTAAACTTAATTTAAGTCTAGAAGAATACCTACTTGAAATAGCAACACAAAAGCTAGATCCCAGAAATAGAGCAAAAGACTATATTGAAGCATCATTTGAGCTCCTAGACGAGGCTAAAAAAGAGCTTAAAAGAAACAATATTAGGCAAGCTGCTGAGAAAATATGGGGTGCAGTAGCATTAGCCGTTAAAGCCTATGCCTTCTGGAAAGAAGGTAAACGTCTCACAAGCCACAGAGAGCTATGGATATACAAATCTATCATAGCAAGCGAACTAGGAGACTGGGTACGTGATACCTGGGCATACGCTTGTTCAATGCATATATGTTTCTACGAAAACTGGTGTACTAAAGACGACGTAGACACAGCACTAAAGAAAGCAGAAAAACTAGTAAAAGAAATAGCAACAAAAATAAGTAAACCTTAACCACTTACTGAAATCCAACAACCTACCCTACAGCCGCCATTAAATACTCACGTACCTTCTGAACACCATAAGCATCACAGTAAACTAGCAACAAACAAAATCAATATTATCTTAAACACAACAAGTCTTAAATATTTTCTACCATTAAATAAACCGCAGCTAAAACACTGAGAATAAGCGGCGGCTGCGGTTTTATTCAAAGAGAGTAAATAATAGACTAGAAGTATAAGATTCTGAGACTCATTGATGAGAGAGGAGTCTCATGTGTATATTTAGCCGTAAAATAAGCGGAATTATCGGCTTTTCTATAGGCGGAATCATTGGTTACCGGATAAATAGAGACTTAAGTGTTATTATTAATGCATTAGTTGGCATGATTATTGGCGAATTTATTGTTTATCTCATCGGTATAGGTAGTGGAGCCATAGGTATTATCTTGAGTATTATTGGAGCAGCTGTAGGCTATATTTCTGCAGAATTTTTACCGTCCTGGTGGGATATTAAATCCTTTGGTATGGAAGATATTTATGGCCTGTATAGGCTACTTTATAGGAACACTTGTAGCGTTTTACTGCTATGGGCGATACGTAGCAGAAGCTCATAGCTTATGTGAAAGATTAGCTTGTTTTAGTTGTTTTCTTTTATGGTTTATGTATAGTGTTTTTAGGTATTCGTCTGTGTTCGTGTATTGTTGTTTGAGTATTTGTGATAGTTCTTTTAATGTGAAGCCTGCTGCTATCCCATATACTGCTTTTATTCCGTATTTTTTGTAGAGTTGAGCTATCTTTTTTAGTTTTTTGCTTTTCTTTGCTTTTGGTTTTTCTCGATAGTACTCTATGTCTCTGGAAAGCTCTTCGGGAGACTTGAGGCTAAAAACTATGTCTTCTGATCCGCATATTGGACATGGCTTGTATTCTGCTTCGAGCGCCTTTTTCTCCTCTATGTATTCTTCGCAGGATAGACAGGCTACTGTTACCGTAGCTGAGAGTATTTTTGCTTTGAATATGAGGAAGCCTAGCATTCTTCTGTCTTTTAGTCCTGTTGGCTCCATTGACTCAATTGCGTAGAGCAGCGATTGCTGAGCAAGCGGAGTAGGTCCGCTTACAATGTGTATTGTTATTTCTTTGCGAGCTATTTTGTTTACTACTTTAAGTGCTGTATTTAAGTCGAGGTCTCTGTGAAGAGTTTCTTTGAGGGCTTCTCGGTAAGCTGGAGTATTTTTGAGTGCTGAAGCTAGTTTATCTATTATGCTTTGGGTAAGTCTAACTTCGGGGTCTACGACACCTATTCTTCTGGCTACTTGGGTCAGTCTCCACTTAAAGAACCTGCTTTCAGGCAGACCTTTCTCAAGGGTTTTAATGAAGTCTTCTCTGCTTATTTTTGAGAATATTTCTGCTATGTCTTCGGCTGTAATCCACTTAGACCTAATGTAGACTGCGTAGGGTTTTTCTGCTATATGTACGCTTACTCCGTAGAGCTCTGATATTTTATAGGCCAGGTAGCGTCCAATAGTTCTGTTTACTCTATTTCCGAAGTGCATGTGTACTGCTATTATGTCCTTGAACTTCTCTACTACTATGGTGTCGTGAGAAGGTACAGGTATTTTCCTTGCAGCTATCTCGTAGACATCTCGAATAGCTTCACGGACGATTTCTCTACACCACCCATACTTCTTCGCGATTTCTTCGGCGACTTCACTTAAGCTCAATCCTTTTTGAGCAAGAGTTTCCGTAAGCTTCCTTACTTTACCTACTTCCTGTGCCACTTCAAATGGAACAGGAATTTCTTCTCCTATCCAGCTGGGTATTGCTCCAGTGTAGTCTTCTTCAGGCTCAACGTACACTGTGTCTTCGAATACTTGCTTTACTTTCCAGGGAGCACCTGCCATAATGAATTTTACTCCAGGTTCACAGTAGTGTGCTACAAAGAAGTCGTCTAGTACTCCTACAGGTAGTTTTTCTTTTTCGTCTACTACAATATACTGCTTTACTTCAGGTATCATCGATAAATTCGAGTAGAAATACTTGTATGCGTACTTTCTGTCGCCTAGCACGAGTACTCCTCCAATGTTTCTAATTAGCCTAATTTCTTCGAGAAAAGATACTAGGTCCATAAACTCAGGCAGCTCTAAATTCCTGTAGGGATAAGATTCCTTGAACAACTGGTAAGCTTTAGCTAAATCTACTTTCTTTTCAGCTATAATCAAGCCTAGTAACTCATGTGCAAGCACATCTAACGGCTTATCAGGTATTTGAATAGGCTCTATTTTCTCTTTACTTAGAAAATACTTCAAGACTAGTGCTTCTAAAGCATCATCAGTATTCTGTACAACAACTACTCCCCTACTAACTTCACCTATTCTATGCCCGCTTCTACCGACTCTCTGTACTAGCTTCGATACTTGGCGCGGCGAATTATACTGCACGACAAGATCTATGTGCCCTACGTCTATTCCAAGTTCAAGCGAAGAAGTACATATAATTCCCTTAGCTTTGCCTGTTTTCAGCATTCTCTCTGCTTTCGTCCTACTTAGAACAGATAGGCTTCCATGGTGAATATGTATAGGTAGATTAGGGTCCCATAGCTTAAATCTACTGGAAAGTAGTTCTGCCATAGGTCTAGTGTTAGTGAAGATGAGAACAGCTCTGTTTTCTAAGACTAGTTTCTTAATGAACTTTAGTCTGGCGAAAGCATCCGGCCTCAAGTAAAGTTTACTTGCTTCTTCTTCGTCTCCTCGAGAAGGCTTAGGGTACTCGACACTTACTTCTATCTGCTTAGCTACCGGTACGTAAACTACTTTACATTCTTTGCCGCAGCCCACTAAGAACTCCGCTACTTCGCTGGGATTGCCTACAGTAGCTGAAAGCCCTATTATCTGAGGCTCGCTTCCCGTTAGCCTAGTCAGCCTCCTTAAGAGCACAGCTAGCTGAACTCCTCTTTTACTCGAAGCAATTTCATGTACTTCGTCTACTATAACCCATTTAACCGAAAGAAGACTCTTTTTGAGAAGCTTGCCGAGGAAAAGAAGCTGAAAAGTCTCTGGAGTCGTTACGAGCACATCTGGCGGGTGAATTGCCTGGAAACGTCTCTCAGAAGCACTTGTATCGCCGTGGCGGACAGCTACGCGGAAATCTAGCTTTCTAAACCACCACTCAATACGCTCAAGAATATCGCGGTTGAGAGCTCTCAGCGGAGTAATATAAATTAGCTTTACTCCAGGCCTCCGCTCTTCACGCAACATTAAGTCAGCTACAGGAATTACTGCTGCTTCTGTTTTACCTGTTCCAGTGGGAGCAACTATAAGCACATTATGTCCTTTCAATATAAGCGGTATAGCTGCTTTCTGTGGAGGAGTAAGCTCACTAAACCCTCGTTCCTCAATAAGTTTTCTTACGAGAGGAGTAAACATGTCTAAAACACTAGACACTACTAACTAATACACTTAGACTCACTTTAACATTAACCTTAAAGTACTCAAAGTAATAGCCTATTTTCGACCACTAACTCCTTAGAAAACACTAACATCTTACAATTTATGTGCTTTCCTTTAAAGACCCTTAAAAATTCGTAATCTAATAAGTCTTCAATTTATTAGCTAGCTATTCTTTTATTGATTAATATCAAAGGAAATAAATTTAAACTTGACAGAAGATCTTTGCTATTATTCTATGAGCCTTTGCTTAAGTGCTTTCTTTATTTCTTTTACTATTGTTTCCGCGATTGGCTTTGCTATTGTTTGTGATGCTCTCCAAATTTCTAATCCAATTATGTTTCCATTCTCATCTACGTCTGCATATATATCATCATTTAGCGGCACTGTTTCACTAGCCTTTTTCTCTGGATAGAGATCTATGTAGAGAATATCATATTTTTTGTCATAACGTACTTTCATAATTCCACCCACCGCTTTTTCTTAATTTTTCTTGATACTATTTTCTCTACTCTAGAGGATTTATATGCTGTCACTACTTTATAAGTTTCTTCTTCTATGTCACAAACTACAATTATTGACTGTGAGTCCAGTTTCTTTTATAAATATTAAGTACTTGGTTTCGACATCCAATAAGATTTTATCAGGCGAATCTAACGCATTTAACACTGTTTCTTCTTTTATCGATCTTTTTAATAAACTTTCTATTGCATGCGATGTAAATACTATATTAAATGTTCTCTTAAATTTGTCACGAAAAGAACGCTCATCCATGCACTCTTATATCTTCATAAATTTTTATAAGTCTATGCATCATGTTTCTAAATGCTGAGTATTTAGTTAGTTCACTCAGTCAAGTTGGGCTTATAGATTATTTTGCTGTAATTAAATGGTAGTCGGTAGCCTTTCGCCGCCTTGATAGTATTTATCACTTTAGATGATTTTAGATAGTCTAGCAGCTTTTTAACATATTTCTTTTTTAGCGAGTTTAAGTGTACTGCAAAGTCATAGTTCTCCCACTGAATTGGTATATATTTGAGACCATATTTATCGGCGATGTATTCGAGAGTTAATCCTACTTCGGCTTTTCCGTCTAGTATGGCTTTTGCTACATCATAGTGTGTTTTTACTTCTAGATTGTAGCCTTTAACTATTTTTGGTATTGAGTAAGGATCTATATTTTTTTCTAATGCTTTCTTTTTTAATAGTAGATCAAAGAATGTTCTAGTACCCGAGCCAAGTATTCTGTTCACTACTTTAACTTTGCCTTCTAGTATGTCGTCTACTCCAGTGAACTTAACTGAAGGATGGTACACGAAGCCGAGGTTTCTTTCAAATCCTTTTATTACTATTACTTTGTCTTCAAGCCAGTATCTTTTGAGGAAGGGTATGTTGTATGTTTTTGTTTCTTCATCGTAGAGGTGTGTTCCAGCAATATCTGCTTCACCGAGCATTAGTGAGGCAAGTCCTCCAGCTGAACCTATCCATGAAACTTCAATATCTAATTCAGGGCATTTTTCCTTGAAGCTTTCTATTATTTCTTCGAGTATCGGATCATGGCTTCCTGCTAAAACTAAGTCTGGTGCTTTCGCCTCGCCAATAGCTTCTTCTTTTTCTACAAGTTTTCTATACTTTTCAAAATACTTTTCAAGAAGTTTTTCTCCTACTTCAGTTAAACTAGCTCCTCCTCTTTTAGCTCCTCCTCTGCTAGCTTCAATTACTTTTAGTCCTAGCATTCTTTCAAGTCTAGCTATTGTTTCCCACCCTCGTGAATAGGGTATTTTTAGCGCTCTACAAGCCGCTAAAATAGACCCTTTCTCTTGTATAGCTTTTAAAAGTAGTGCAGTACTTTTATTCATTATAATTTTATCTCTAAGCTTTACTACTAAGTCTACTTCAAACTGAAGCTCATTTAATACTTCCACAGTTATAAATAGTGTTTCAGCCTTATATCATATTGGATTAATAAATAATATATATCGTTGTCTGATATTGGATAACGATATGTCGAGAAAAATACTGGTCTTAGCAGCAGTAGTAATTGTAGCCATTTTAGCCACATACATGTTCTACAAGTACTTCTACTTATCGAGAAAAACAGTTGTAATAGTCTCAACCACAACAAGTCTCTACGCTACCGGACTATTAGACGCTCTGGCAGAGAAGTTTCAGGAAAAACACTCAAATATAGTGCTGAATTTTGTCGCAGTGGGCAGTGGAGAAGCCTTGAAGAGAGCCGAGAAAGGTGACGCTGACTTAGTTCTAGTCCACGCTCCAAACTTGGAGAAAAAGTACATTGAGAAAGGAGTTATATTCAACAGAACAATTTTCGCCTACAACTTTTTCGTAATAGTAGGGCCTAAAGACGATCCAGCCCACATAGCTGGACTAGATCCAGTGGAAGCCTTTAAGAGAATTTTTGAAGCCGGCGAAAAAGGCAAAGCACTATTTGTTTCTAGAGGAGATCTCTCGGGAACTCATGTCAGAGAACTCATAATATGGAAAAAAGCGGGCCTAGACCCCCATGGAAGAAAATGGTACATTGAGTCGGGTACTGGTATGAGTGAGACACTAATGATAGCTAATGAAAAGAAAGCTTATACTTTATCGGATATAGGTACTTTCCTTAAGTTTCAAAAGCAGCTAAAAGAACTTAAAATACTTGCTTCAGGAGACACTATACTCTTCAATATTTACAGCGCATACCTAGTTAAAGGATCTAGCAAGCTGAAGGAAGCTTCTCTTTTCATAGAATTCCTTAAATCGAGCAAAGCACAGAAGCTGATAGCTAACTACGGTGTAAAAGACTACGGGATACCGCTTTTCTACCCTATTTCATCGAAGCCGCTAAGCTATTTAGAGAAAGCCTGGGAGCTATTAGCGGAAGGGAGCTATGAATGAACTAGTTTCTATTGTTTTACGCTCAATAACTGTTTCTGGACTAGCAACACTGCTAGCATCACTTTGGAGTATACCGCTGGCACTAGTACTAACAGTTTTTAAGACCCGTTTATCTCGAGTACTGCTAGATATCTTCAATTCTCTTGTCTCAATACCTACCGTAGTCCTAGGGCTTTGCCTGTACATGATTTTATCTAGATCAGGGCCTCTCGGCTTCCTAGAACTCCTCTACACACCTCTAGCTATTTCAATTGGTCAAGCACTGTTAATTACTCCGCTAATAGTGTCTGTTTTGTCAAATAGCTTGAGTAGAATAAAGGAAAATGTACTTGAAACAGCTTTTGCTTTAGGAGCAACTTCTAGTCAAGCCTACTTTGCTTTACTACATGAAGGACTTCCTCTCTTAGTAAGATCTATTCTAATAGGATTTAATAGAGCTATAGGAGAGCTCGGCGTAGCACTAATGCTCGGAGGCAATATTAGGGGCTACACTAGAGTAATGACCACAGCTATTGCACTTGAAGTAGTTAAAGGAAACTTTGAGCAAGCATTAAATCTAGGAGCCGTCTTCATAGTAGTAATAGTCTTGCTAACTATCATGATAAGAGCAATAGGTGAAAAATAAATGCAGTTAACTGAAGCTGCCAGCAAAGAAGCAGTTATCGTCGAAAACCTCTGGTTCAAGTACAGTAGAGAATATGTTCTCAAGGGAATATCATTTACATTTAATAAAAGGATATTAGTTATTGTAGGACCTAATGGCTCCGGGAAAACTACTCTCCTTAAATGTATGGGAGGCTTACTTAAGCCAACTAGAGGAAAAATCATTATATTAGGTAAAGACTTGTGGAGTGTAGATGAAAAAGAGAGACTTGAGCTTCGCAGGCAGATAATCTATGTTCACGAAAAACCCTTTTTGTTCAGAGGCACGGTGTACAGAAATATAGAGTATCCGCTTAAAATTAGAGGTATTTCTGCAGGCGAGAGAGAAAGAAGAGTGCTGAGTGTTGCAGAATCACTTGGCATAAAGCATTTACTAGAAAGAAAGTCGCGTGAACTGTCAGCTGGAGAAACGCGGCTAGTAGCTTTAGCTAGGGCTATTGTAGTAGAGCCTAAATACCTGCTACTCGATGAGCCTTTAGCGAACCTCGACTCTAAAAAAGAGTCTCTTGTGCTTAACTTACTTAAAGAAATCTCTAGTAAAACAAAAATAATTATAGCTTCTCATAGAAAACGCATATTTTCAATAGCAGAAAAAACATTTATCTTAGAAAATGGTGAGCTGAGAGAACTTGAGGTTTCCAGTATAGAGGGAAATATTTTATAGAAAGTTTCCCTTTATACTTAACAAATGAGCAAAGAATACGCTATAGGTCAAATAATAAAGGAATTTCAGGAAAAAGAAGAAGAAATTATAGAAAGAGAACTCAAAGTGCCTCTAGACTACACCTTTAGGAAAGCCATATCTATAGTCGGTCCTAGAAGAGCTGGCAAAACTTTCTACCTACTTTACCTATATCAAAAAATTAGGAAAGATAGTCCCTCGATCTTCTTTCCTCTAGACGACGATAGAATATATCCTCCTAGTCTAAAAGACTTAGATCTCCTACTTAAAGTCTCTCGCGAAATTCTAGGTAAAAAACCAGTATACTTATTCCTAGATGAAATTCAAGAAGTAGATTCATGGGAGCGTTTTGTCAAGAGAGCTGTTGAACGAGAAGGAATACTGGTTTACATAACTGGATCTTCTTCAAGGCTTTTATCTAAAGAAATAGCGTCTCTTTTAAGGGGGAGAACAGTAGTTTATGAAATTTTCCCGTTTACTTTTACTGAAGTACTTAAAGCGAGAAATTTGCCCTTAGGCAAGTATTTTTCATCAAGAGAAGAAGCAGCTATAAAAAGAGAAGCAGAAAAATACTTAGAATATGGAGGATTTCCTGAAGTAATTCTCAGAGAAGAAAAAGAAAAAATATTAAGAGAATACGCGGAAGTAATGTTCTATAGAGATATTGTAGAAAGATATAAGATCAGAAGAATAGATACTGTTAAACTATTCTTCAAAATAGTTTTCACTAGTTTTGCACGATACTTTTCAATTAATAAGGTAGCTAACTACATGAAATCTCTAGGACTTAGAATAAGCAAAAACTCTCTCTATAGCTACTTAGACTATATGAACGACGCGTACATAGCCTTCCCTTTAAGACGCTTCTCCTACTCGCTAAGAATAGTTGAGCAAAGTATTCCAAAAATCTATGTCGTAGATAATGGCCTCGCTAGAGTATACAATGTAATTACTCCCGAAATGCAAGGTCAATTATTAGAAAACTTAGTTTTCATGGAGCTTAGAAAAAGAGGATTTATTGAAAACGAAAACATATTTTATTATAAAATTAACGATAATGAAGTAGACTTTATTATAGTAGATAAAGGTGAAGTTAAACAACTTATACAAGTTACATACTACTTGAGATACGATGATAGAGAACAATGGAAAAGAGAAGTAAAAACCCTTGTTAAAGCTTCAAAAGAACTTAAATGCAAAAAACTGGTAATAGTTACTTGGAGTCAAGAAGACAAAATACTAGAAGATAATAGAGAAATAGAAGTTAAGCCTCTCTGGAGATGGCTAATAGACCTCAAACTACTCACTCGGAGCTCGAAATAACGTCATCAATTTCTCTAAGTTGACTTCAGCGTAAGTTCTCCACCCTAGCTTGAGTAAATCATTTTCTTCTTCAAGATAGCCTGCCTTAATGAACCTATCTAACGCTGTATTCACTCTCCATTCAGGAATTTTATCTTTAAGCAAGTTCACTATATTTTCTCTAGGAGCTTTTCCTCTGAGCGAGAGAATATAGATTATGGCTGTAGCTAGCACAGCAATATCGTCTATTCTCCAGCCACAGCTCTTAAGTTCCTCGGGCTTAAGCTCTTCTCTAACAACTAACACGAAGCGAGCTTCACTAAAATCTTCCTCGCTACTTATATCTAGTATTTTCCCGTCGTCGGTAACTGCTTTTATCTCGAGTCCTAAGTCTTCTAGCTTTCTTTGAGCTGCTCTCACTACTTCCATGTAGTTTTCTCCTAGAAGCTTCCTTAACTCGTATCCTCTGACGCCTGGTCTGCTTCTGCTTCTCAAGAAGAGAACCGCTATTAAGCGCTTAACTTTTTTCTCTAGTTTTCTTTTTCTCGGCAATTTTCTTCACCCACGTCTCGTAATTAAATACAAGTGCCACAGAATAATTTTCACTTTTTCTGCGAGGCTTCATTATTTTTATTTCTCCTGAAAGAGGATTTATTTTAATTGAAACAACTCCTCTGCTACATAAATGAGATAAAATAATCATGTTCTCTAAAGACCGCTCAAAACTCCTGTCGATAACTAAATCCCAGTAGTCAACTTCTTCTTTCTCTTCAAGAACTTCTTTAATCTTTTTCTCTAAAGTCTCAAGCTTCTCTCTAAAGTCTTCGTCGCTTAAAAACTCTAAATTCAAGGAACTTCTATCGAGCTCGTATTCACTGCTAAGCGAGAAATCTACTGTTTTAGGAAATTTCTTGAGTGCATCTAAGTAATTTAAAGCCTTCATTAAGGTAGAAATAGATGCTTGGTCTCTATAAGCAATAGGAGTCCAGGACGCGCAGAATTTCTCTGCTATTTCCTCAACACTCATCTGCTTTATTCTCGCTAAAGCAAAGAATGGACCGAGACTTAAAACAAGAGACTCATTTTGAAGCCATTCTTCCTGCTCCTTAATCAAGTCAACTATTTTGCATAAAGCCTCAATATCCACTAGGAGAACTTCATCGCCGTACTTTTCTAAAAGCAAACGCATTTTCTCTAAAAGCTCAGAGATATCGACCGTAAAGGGGTCTACACGCTTTCTTAATATATCTTCAATTAAGCTAACTATTCTGTCAAATTCTTTTATAGCCTCCTTCCACTCCTTTAACTTAAGTTCCCTCTTAATACTCAAACCTATTAGTAACTACAAATAGACATTAATGAGGCTTACGAAATGTTCTACAGCCTATTTCCAAAAGCCGGGTTTGTAGTTCTCAAGAAGTTTGAGGTATTAGCTTAAGACTACTGCCTCCTCGTTTATTTTCTTGAGAGGTTTAAATCGCCTTATTTTCCGCGCAGGAGTATACCTAGATGCTATTTCTTCACTTAACCTCTTTCCTACTAGCTCCTCATACGAGAACACCTTAATCGGTACAGCGAACCTTATACCAGAGGGAGGCGATACTAGTAGTGCTTCTCCTTTATCCAGCGTTTTTATTTCCTGTGAAGCCTCATCTAAATAAGGCGAATACTCTATTATGCGTGTGTAGTCTGGCTTAGTGGGCAGCGGGAGTATTATTTTAGTGAGGCTCTGTCTTATCACGGGCTCTATGAGTTCTCCGGGCATCTGCGTTATGTAGAGCGCGCCTACTTTGTATTTTCTTCCTCTCTTACTTATTATTGAGAAAATGTTTTCTCTAAGCTCGCCTGTTGAAGTAAGACTTGTTTTAGACAAGTATCTGTGAGCTTCCTCTACTGCTATAAGTACGTAGGGGAGTTTCTCCCAGTCTTCGGGAGCATGTTTTCTCAGCTTCTCATATGTATCGAATATTCTTCTAGCTGTTGCTGTCGCCAAAAGCTTTTCTTCGCCTTCAGTAGCATAAGGTATATCGATTAGCACAACGCAGCCTCTCATAGCAGCCCCTATTATGGCGTCAAGAGTATTGAATGGCGGAGCATCTTCTACAAATATATCTCCCGAGCCTAGCAAGTGTTTTAGCTTTCTTTTAAGAGTATTTATAGTGTTTTTAGCGGCAAGCTTCTTTACAAAGCGGTAAATCATGTCTGGAGGCGCTTCTAGGAGGAAGCTAAGCCAGTCTCTTTTCCTGAGCCTGTATATTAGCCAGAGCAGTTCTTCCTGTGGGTGAGTAAACTCTCCTGTTAGAGTAAAGTCATCTGGCTTAAGCTGATCATAGCCTATTGCTAGGGGATAAGCTTCTACTCTGCGCTCAATTTCAGCTCCCTTATACATTATGGTTACTTTCAGTTTACACGGCTCCTGTACGCGGGGAGTTACGTAGAGCAAGTAGTCTTCTGCTTCAGGCGCGTGGACAAGTCCTAGCTGAGCTGGACTAGCACCCTGAAAGTACTCGCTTTCACAGTCGAAGAGCACGAGGCTATATTTTCCTTTAGTTCTCATAATTGAGTAAGCTAGAACTTTACCTAGATTGCTTTTACCTGCGCCAGTGACTCCGCAGACTAGTATATGGTGAGGTATAGTTTTCGCTCCGTCTAACGCGACGATAGCTTCTGACGTCTTATGGCCTACTCTAATGTACCCTATCGGAAGGTCTCCTGTATCTAAGCGGAGCTGCTCTAAGTCGTGTTTATTAAGAGTTTCTACTTCACTAAAAAGAGGGGGAACTGTCGTGGGTCCGTGGACGTGTCCCTCAGAGTCTATTTGGCAAATAATAGTTGCTAGCGCTGTATCATAGAGCCTTAAGCCCTTGTCGTATATCTCGATGTTTTCGCCATCCTCTTTCTTCTTGCTGAGCCTAGCTATTTCGGCTTGAGTAAGCAGGCTCTCGGGCTTAAAGTCGTAGACTCTTAAAATGAATTTAGCGTACTTAGTGTCTACTTTTAGCAACTGTCCTCTCTCTACTAGAGCCTTTTCTTTTATCCTGAACTTTACTGTAGTGCCTTCAGCCCAGACTACAACACCTACTTTCATAGCTACCTCCTCCACAAGTAGCGCTCCTTGAAAGTCACGCTACGGACATCGGCAATAAAGTTCTTCAGTAAACCTTCCTCGTCGAGGAGCTCGAGAAAACGCATTCTCTCCATTTCTAGCTCTTCTTCACCGATTTTCGTCATATCGTGCACTCCTTTAGCTGGGTAAGGATAGCCGGGTGTAGCAGGATCCTGCAGATACGCTAGTTCGCCGAGAATATCTCCTATGTCTCTTGAAGCTAGAGCTTTTCTAGAAATATCTATTCTGAAAGCATGCTCTACGTCTGGATCAAGCTTAGCTACACATATGCTACCTAAGTACCATGGAGGGAGCTCTGACTCCCTGAAAATAGGGTAGTAGTACCAAGGTACTCCTCTAAGCCTCCTGTCGGCGAGGTGTAGAAGATACCCTATGAGGCTTTCTCCAGTATTTAGCTTCAGCTGGCTGGCTTTAGATACTCCTACGAGTATAGCTCCTCTACTGCTCAGAGTGTCGTCTAGTTTTTCGAAAAACTCTTTAGTGCTTTTACGGAACGCAGGTACAGCCATTAAGCATCTATCGAGTATACAGTAGTCTCCCGCTTTAAGCAAGTGAACTATGCTCAGCAAAGCCTCTATTTCTACGCGGAGAAGCCACTCAGCTGCCTCAAACTTATCCCATACAAGAGTTATTCTCTTAATAGGCTCTGGCTCCAGCACTTTTTCTCTACCAACCCACATTCCGGCGGCTACTTTAGCTAAAATAATTTTGAAAGTACCGCAGTCAAAGAGAATTTTCAGTCCAGCATCAACTGAAAGAACTCTCTTCGAGTGAGGAATAACTTCAAGTACTTTAAGCCTGCTAGGCCTAATAGGAAGACCAGTAATCCTCCTGTTTTTAACTTTAAGGACAGGGTATACTTCCTCTTCATTGATTAAGGCTTTAGCTTTACGCCTCAAGTAAACTAGCCTGAGTTTATCTAAAACCATGTTGATATCAGTTTTCACTACATCTTCTCTGAAAGCCCCTTGAAGCCTCACGAGAGAGAGTATACTGAAAGTATAATATAATTCTAATGAAAATCATAAAAAAGTGATGCCGTCGCATACCTGTGATAGAAACAGCTCCACCATAGATAGTCACATTTTTCTGATACTATCCCATGTAGGAACCCAAGGTGATAGTCACACAAAATAGTTACTGTTATGGAGACTTTAGTTACTGTCAGAAAAATATATATTAGTATAATGCGAGAATGTTACCGTAAGAATATATCTTTAACTGAGTGCTCCCCATGGTCGTAGTAGTGCTATACGTCTGTTTCAATCCCACACTGGCCTTAGATGGCTTTGAGTACTTGAGACGCTTAAAACCGATAGAGAAAGTATACATTCTTTACGACATGAAGAAAGACAGATATGGCGCAGTATCACGCAGAAATGCTAAAAAACTGTACAAAATACTTTCGTTTTTCAGACCACAGCCAGTGAAAGTAAATCCCGTCAGCTTCGAAAACGTTTTCTCTAAGCTATATCCGCTAGTACACAGCGAAGTAAGTGAAGGCAGAGAAGTATATATAGATATAACATCGATGCCTCCAGAAATGGTTGCCTGCGTCACTACTATCGCGCTCATGCACCCTAAAGTATACCTATACGTAGTGCCTACAATAGAGCGAGGAGAATTCATACCTGAGCCCGGTACACCTAAGTTCGAAGAATGGGTTGAGGAAAAAGACAATAAACGCGGCTTAGAGCCACTGCAGCTAATGCTTCCTGAAGAAAGATTAGAGCTTCTCGACGAAAACGAGAAGTGGCTCGCCGAGAAAATACTAATTACTCTCTACGAGAAAGGAGGAAAAGCGAACGCCATCAAAGACCTTATAGAGTGGTGTGGAGAAAATCCGCGAGACAATGTCGTGAAAAATAGATACAGCCGCATGATAGACGACTTAGTTAGAAAAGGACTAGTATACAAGCTTCACGCAGGCAGAGAAAAACAAGTATGTTTAACAGAGTTCGGCAGAATATACGCCAAGGCACTATATAAGATTTCGCAGAAAGCAAAACAAATTAAGCCTATACCTCTTGTCAGAAAATATTCTCCACGGATCTAGTTTCTTCCACGAAACTAGCTCTACTAAAGACACCATATGCTTTAAGAGATATCTACGCCGCTTCTCGCAAAGTTCTGAAAGCAGAAAATAGTATGCTCTTCTTCGAACACTATCTAGTTCAGTTTACACAAAGATGTATAACGTGCTCTATCCGAAGTTATATAAATAATAGCTAGCTAAGCACTCTGTGAGAGGATTATTTAAGGTACCTACAGGCGAATATAGAATAATAGAAGACCTTATTGCAGTTGAAGAAAAAGCTAGAGTATATGTAGATTCATCGCTTTGGTGTATTCACGGAGACTACAGCAAAGGAAAAATGTTTATCGACTCTTTATCAAAGCTAACAGCATCTTTCGTTCAATTACACCCAATAATGTTAGGATGGTTTGCAGATCCTCATTTCACAGACTCTGTTCCACCTAATCCAGCTAAAATAGTAGATATCTTGTCTAAATGTAATCCTTCTCTCTCAATACTTATAGGAGATATCGTAAACGGCTCTGGCGAATATAGATCACCTTCAGTCCAGGAAAACTGGTTTAGCTGTGCCTGGAACTATATGAAAGATAAGCTCCCTAATATGCTCTGGGTTAAAGGAAACCACGATGTGGACCCGGGCTGCCAGTACTATTACGAGTGGTGCGAAAGACTATGGTGCTTTAAGGCAGGAGCCTTCAAGATAATAGCCTTCGATACTTTCAGCGAAGAAGAAGTAATACCAGGTACAAGCCACTATTTTCTATCACTAAACGACTTACTGTGGCTTAAAAGAAGACTAACTGAAGATCCTTCAGCAAAAATAATTGTGGCTCACCACCCACTCGACCAGTGGTATCCTCACGCGGTAATGGTGTTTAAAAACACTAATATAGTCTGTACACTTACAGGACACACGCATAAAGTTCTCTACAATAATCTACAAAACATAGATGTCTTAATAAACGGTTCAGCAGGCCCCGACTCTAAAGAACCTTACGCTAGCCTAACTCTATGCTACAAAGACGGCACATGTTCTTCCGTAGCAGTAGGCGAAGTAAGTATAGTAAAGAAAACTGATAAAGAGTACACTATTAAAGTAGATAAAGTAAAGCCCTTTAAAGAAAAAACACTAGTTCCAATACGAATAGTAGAAAAACTTGAGGGAAAACCCATAAACATTATACTTATGTGTACTCCAGGCAAAGAAGAATACTTAGCTATAGATGAAACAAAAATAGAGTCTTCTACATCCTTCTACGTACTAGGCCAAGGCATTAAAGCAGACACAGAGCCCTATGATACGTGGACATGTTTCTGCAGAAAAACTTGGGTAAGCTATTATGCTCGAAACAAAACATTAAAATACTCTATTATCAAAAATAATAAGTAATAAAGCCTAGCAAATACTACTCATAGATACACAACATAAATTTTATATTTACAAGAAATATATGGAAATTACTTACTTTCAAATATTTAGTCAAACTTAAAACAAAACAGCATTAACACTTTGATAGCTTCAGAATATTTATATCTCCGAGACAACTAGTGCTCTCGGTGAATACTTTGCAGTCCGAAGTAATATTGAAAGTCGGAAAGAAGGGGGAAATTTATACGAGCAAAGAAGTTAGAAGAAAGGTAGGTATTAAAGAAGGCGGCAAAGTCAAAGCAATAGTTGAGAAAGGAAGACTCATAATAGAGCCTATTCCAACAATAGAAGAAGTTATTAAAAAACATGTTATTGAACTAAGTCCCGAAGAAGCAGAAAAATTAAGTGAAGAAATTCAGAAAGAGGAAGAAATTTATGGATAAGCTGGTTCTAGACACTATGTATCTTCTTCCACTCTTCGGAATAAAAATAAAGCTTAAAGACTACGATAAACTATTTCCATTACTACTCAAAAACTATACAGTTTTATATAACCCTGTATCGGTAATTGAAGCTAAGTGGATTATACTTAAATTATGCAAGAAAAATCCTTCAAAGAAAATAATACTTTTAGAAGCATTTAGAGAAGGTCTTAAGGCTCTCCTAAATAGTAATATAAATCAAACAATTTTAACTAACTCTACTATAGAGAAAATAGCTGACGATCTCTTACTGAAAGCGGAGATTAAAGACTACTTTGATAGAGTAATTTACGCTACAGCAACCTACTATCACGCTATACTGTTAACTGAAGATAAAGAACTCTTGGAAATAAATCATAAAGATTTACCTAGACCTAAGAAAATAATATCATGGAATACTGTAATTAGAATGTTTTAAATAACTATAAAAAGAACTAAAATAGTTAAGTGTTAACATAATGAGCTATTCAGCCAGTCGATATATTCTTTATTTCCTGCTATAATGGGTAAAGCTATTATTTCGGGAACCTCGTAGCTGTGCTTTTCTTTTATAGCGTTAATTAGTTCCTCGAAGTAGTCTATTCTAGACTTTATTACTAGAAGACACTCTCTGCTCTCCTCTACTTTTCCTTTCCAAACATAGACTGAGGATATATCTTTTATTATGTTAACACATGCAGCTAGACCCTTTTCTACAAGATAACGAGCTATTTCGGAAGCCTCTTTTTCACTAGAAGTAGTAACAAATACTACTATGTTTACTCCATTCATCACTATATTCTTGAAACTTTCTTCAAAAGTGTTGTGGAGTGAACTGTAAGCTATTATATTTCTGCCGCGTATTCTTTGGTGTGAACAAGAAGTGTTTCCTTATTACAGGTAGACCAGGTATCGGTAAAACTACAGCTATCTACAAGATAGCTGATATGCTTAGTAAAAGAGGCTATGTTGTAGGAGGCATGGTTACATTCGAAGTAAGAGAAAGAGGCAGAAGAGTTGGATTCAAGATAAGAGATCTTCTCGAAAACCGTGAGGGATGGTTAGCTCACGTAGAGTTTAAGTCTGGTCCTCGCGTAGGCAAATATACTGTTAACTTAAATGACTTGAATAATGTAGGTGTTCAGGCTATACTCAAGGCTGTCGAGAAAGCTGACGTAATATGTATTGACGAAATAGGGCCTATGGAGCTTTATTTGAGAAAATTTAAAGACGCTGTTCTCATGGCATTTGACTCCGGGAAACCAGTAGTAGCTACTATCCATATTAAAGCTGATAGAGATCCTTTCGCGAGATCTATTAAGAGGAGAAGTGATGTAGAGCTGTACGTTCTTAATTTAAGTAACAGAAATACTATTCCATCGCAGATATGTGAGAAAATACTGTCTCTTTTAGCTAAATAGTATCAAGTAACTGTTGGTATTTTAGCCCTATAGGCTAAGTCCAAGAAATCGTTTACTTGTAGCCCAGCTAGTTTAGAAGCTGTTCTGAAGTCTCCTGTCTCAATATAGTATATTAGGGCGCTTTTAATGGGTTCTGGTTGACTATTAATAAAATTCCAGTCAGCACGCTTACGCCTAATTTCACGAGCCTTTTCTACATACTCCTTAACAGACTTCACAAGTTCTATTTTCTAACTAGAAGTATTTTAGCTATTCGTTAAATTTAACAGGTATTTAAATGCACGAGAAATATTGTTTCGCGGCTTTTGATAGAAAACAGCATACATAATGCTCTTAACTTTATTTACTCTCCTAATATACTTGCCTATAGCTCCTTTATTTAGTACAAAAAGTGTTGAAAGCAAAGTAGATGTTAAGGACTTACCTAAATTCTTCACTAAAGCAGCTTAATTTTAAACTGCTCTAAAACTACTTTAAGTAAATCATTTAAAGAAGAAATCGTTCAAGTGAAGCTGTGGAGAAAACTCTACTAATAGTTCTTAACTATTGTCTAGTCAGAGAAAAATCGTTAAAATAGGATTTAATATAGTTTGTGTACACTATTTACGTAGTATGGCTCTACTAGAATATCTCGAGAAAACAGGTGTTAGACTTTTTCACATAAAGCTTCTAGTAATATGCTTTACTGTCTATGGGCTTGCAGCAATGAACATTATGCTTATTTCAGTAGCGTTACCTGTAATTAAATCCGATTGGAAACTAGATCCGCTTGTAACTGGAATAATTTTAGCTTCAGGTTTTTTGGGAATGTTTATTGGTGCAGTAATGTCAGGTTATTTATCTGATGTTATAGGTAGAAAAAAGACTTTAATTATTATGGTCACTATTTCTTCGCTTTTTACTGCTATGAATGCTTTAGCGCTAGATCCTGCTACACTTTCTTTACTGAGAATTTTAGCTGGAGTAGGATTAGGAGGTACACTGATTTTACCAGGAGTATATTTGGCGGAGTATATTCCTAGTGAATATAGAGGAAGATTTGTTGGATTAACTGAAACAGCCTGGGTTTGGGGAGTTCTTGCAGATATTTTAGCAGGATACTTTATTATTCCAGCCTACGGTTGGAGACTTACTTTCTGCATAGCTCTCGCGCCTCTAGCTCTGCTCCCCTTTATTGTGAAGCACCTTCCAGAGTCTATAAGATATTTGCTTGAAAAGAAAAATATTCCCGAGCTTAAAAAAGTTTTAAAAAACTTAGGTCTTCCTGTAAACAATTTAAAATATATTGAAATAAAGTATGTTAAATTGACTTTTATTAAGGCTCTTCAAGAACTATTCAGCGTAAAATACTGGCATAGGACTCTTTTACTGTGGATTCTCTGGTCTTCGCTCATATATACTTACTATGGAATTTTTCTATGGCTTCCATCGATATACTACAGCAAACTCGGCTTCAAGATAATAAAAACTCTTGAATGGACTCTCATAGTTACGTTGGCGCAAATTCCAGGCTACTATAGCGCAGTACTTTTACTTGATAAAATTGGCCGTAAACCTCTTTTATCGACTTACTTGATTATAGCTGGTTTAGCGTGCTTGGTAATGAGTACTGCACATGACATAAACTCGATTCTGCTCTGTAGTATTGTTATATCCTTCTTTAATTTGGGTGCTTGGTCTATTCTCTACGCATACACTCCCGAACTCTATCCTACAAGAGTCCGAGGTACTGGAGCTGGAGCAGCAAGTAGTGTTGGTAGAATAGCTGGTATACTGGCTCCAGCTGTAACCGGGTACTTAATGGTTATTGCTGGAGAAGAATTAGTGTGGGCTTTTGCTGTATTTGCACTAGTTCACTGGATAGCTGGTTTCGCTGTAATACTGCTGGGTGAAGAAACTAAAGGCAAGATACTTGAAGAAATAGCCGAGTAGTTCTATAAATGCTTGTTTATTTATAGAAATGTGCTTAAGCCTAGAGAAAGATGCATTAGGGCTGTAGAACACGAAGTACCTGATAGAGTTCCTCTAGTTTTGAGAATTAGGCCCGAGCCTTTAGAGAAGCTTAAGGAAGCTCTAGGTGTTAAAGATTATGATCACTTAGTAAAGGTGCTTGGAGTAGATATTGTAGGCACTGGTATAGGGCTTAAAGGAGGTTTTGAGCCTGAAGGCAAAGTTGAGTGGAAGGAAGAAGGCTATGTCGTTAAACGTATGGGCGATAAAGAAATTAGGAGAAGTATTTTCGGCTATGAGACAATATGGGTTCCTGGGAAAACTCACACATATACTTACTGCAAGTATCCTCTTCAGCACATGTCTCTCGAAGAATATCCTTGGCCCGAAGTTAGAGAAGAAGACTACGATAGAGTAGTAGAGTTCAAGAATAAGTATGAAGACTACTTTGTTTACGGCGGTGTTTTACAGTGTTTTGAGACTGCTTGGAAGCTTACAGGCTTTAATGAGTTCTTGAAGTTAATGATCATTGAGCCGAGTAAAGTAGAGTATATTCTTAGCAAACTATATAAGATAGCCGAAGAGCAGGCTAAGATTCTTCTTGATGCTGGTGTAGACGCTATAGTTAATGGAGATGACGTGGGTATGCAGAAAGGAATGATTATTTCTCCAGCTATGTGGAAAAAGTATCTTAAGCCGATATACGTTAAACTAGCAAATTTGGCTCACAAGAGAGGAGCATACTTTGTTTTTCACAGCGATGGCTGGATAGAGCCTATTATACCTGATTTAGTTGAAATAGGTGTAGATATACTGAACCCTGTTCAGCCCGAGTGCATGGATGTCTATAAGCTTAAAGAACTTTATGGAGACAAGCTGTGTTTCGACGGAACAATATCTATTCAGAGAACAATGCCTTTTGGTACTGTAGAAGATGTGGTGAGAGAAGTTAAAGAGAGAATAGAGAAACTTGGACCGACAGGTCTTATTCTAGGCCCTGGTCACTCTCTTCAGCCAGAAGTTCCTGTAGAAAATATTATTGCCTTATATAGGGCTGCCCACAAATACGGAGTATTTAAAACTATTTGAACTTAATGTTCTTTAGCTCTGCTACTAGAAGAAAAAGCACAAGAGGAATTCTTCTCTTATTTAAGTCTAGTTCTTCTCTATCCAAGAGGACTATTTCCTTTATCTTGCCTACAGCTGATACTGTTTCTTTGAAAGGACTCCATGTTATTTCGAATCCCAGCGGCTTTCCATCGACCTTCACCATTAAGTCTACTTCAGCTCTATTTCTCCAGTAGTAGACTGTATTCTCGTATACTTTCCTCCAGTCAATTAGCCTCAGTATGTGGGCTATGGCCGCTGCCTCAACTACATGCTCCTTTTTAATAGTGACGTCGCACCACTCCGAGAAAACAGTGTAAATAAACGGATCTATGAAACAGTATTTTCTCTCTTTCCTAGGAACTGGCTGTAGCCTGTATGGGTCTATGTATCTTAAGGCGATTAAGAGAAATAGATCTACTGCAAGCTGAATATATTCTTGGCACGTTGCTTTACTTACTCCCGCCTCTCTCGCAATTTTACTAATGAAATAGGAGACGGTGCTGCTTGAAGAAGATATGTTGAAATATCTTTAAATACTCCCATATTTCTTCCCGCTCTCTCTACATCGTATCTAATTGAAGCAAGTAAGCTTTCCGAAGCCCCTTTTTCTTCTCCAAAGCGCTCTAGTATGGAGAGAGGATATCCTCCGCACTCGATATACTCTAAGAAAACCCTGTTTAGTTCATGTAAGTAAGGCTCTATGAATAAACATGCTTCTAGTACTTCATTTAAATTTCTTGCCTTTACTTTAATCAAAGTATGCTTAATTTCGCTGTAAAGCTTTCTATTAGCTACCTGTAGATATTCTTTAAAAGATAGAGGAAGAAAGAATATGTCCTTGCCTAATCTTCTTCTGCCAGGAAATCTTTCAGTTTCTTTGAGTAACTTCATGCTAGATGATCCTGTTAAAAATATGTTGACATTTTTGAGAGCCCCTGTGTCAATTAGATACTTTATTGTTCTCCACCATTCTTTAACCATGTTTACTTCATCTAGAAACATTACTTTTGATTCCTTAATACCCCAGGCTTGAGCGAGCCTTAAGTAGCTTTGAATAACTTCAAGTAATTCTTTGTAGTCACTTATAAGATCACATCTATAATAGAATATTCTTCTAGCATCTATTTTATTCAATAATTTGCTTACAGCTATTTTAATTCCAGTAGTTTTACCTACTTGCCGTGGACCTATTATGAAATTTAAATGAGTCCCTTCATCTCTAATAGAGCTTACTATAGTATTTACTTCCGAAGGCACCCACTTTACTTTCCTCTTAAGCCACTTAGAGTAATCCGGGTCTTCTTCTATACTTCCAGTCTACCAGGGGTTTACAGAATTTATAAACATCTGTTCACTATCACTGAACAAGAATATTTAAATCTAGTTTTCCGAAAGCAAACAATATATCAACTTACTCCTCTAGAAAACTAGAAATGAAACACCCCGACTTAGTAATTAAGCCTTCTCCAATCATAGCCTCGTTGTGCTACTCTATATTCAGAATAGAGCCTTACACTAGCTGCAGCTTCGGGTGCGTCTACTGCTATGGAAAATGGTATTTAAGTGAAACAGCGCCAAGACCTATAAAAGAGCACATTAAACTATTCAATAAAGTAGCCAGGAGAATAAAGAAATATAACTTACACCCTTACCCCTTTAGACTCTCCACTCTAGTCGATCCCTTTCAAGAAATAGAGAAAACACATAAAGTAAGCTACTTAGTGCTAAGCGTAGCTCTTAGACACGAGTACCCGATTATAGTGAATACTAAAAGCACACTAATAGCAGAAGATCCTTGGATAACAGTTCTCAAAGAACTATCGACAAGAAATCTACTAGTAGTTCAATTTAGCTCGGCTTCCCCCTTCAAGATAGAAGAACTTGAACCTAAAGCCCCTTCATTTACTGAACTATTAGACTTAGCTAAAAACCTCTCTCGTGAAAAAGTACCCGTAGTATTTAGATATCAGCCACTTATCCCCGGATTAAGCGATATACCTGAAGTAATAGAAGATGCTTTCCGGGAACTAAAAAACGCTAATATAAAACATGTTATTGTAGAGTATTTAAGAACAAACATAGATCTGCTAAACCTCTTCAAAAAAACACGCACTAGACAAAACACCTTACACTCTCCACTGGAACGCCTACAGCGCATACTCGAAAATAATAAAACCTCCTTTAAGCTACAGAAAAGAAAAGCTTCTTGAAATAAAGAGTATAGCACGTGAAATAGGAATCAAAATAGCTACCTGTAAAGAACCTATTTTAATAGACAATACACCAGACTGCTGTAGCTTTTACCTCTTCTCAAAATACCTGAAAAGAACTACTCTACGCGAAAAAGACAGTCAGTCAGCAGAAGTATTAGCCTATCCGCAGTCAAACATTAATTTAGAAAAATATCCTAAAGTCATTAAAAAGGCTTTAAAATGGTATAATAGGGTTCTAAATAAAATAATTGAAAATAATCAAATCAAAATACTTGACTTCAGGTAGCAGATACTACACAAATACCAGCTACAGTCAAAATTATTCCAAGAACCCTCCTCCTACTTATTTTCTCGCCGAAAATACTCCAAGAGAACATAGCCGAGAATATAGGCGATGAAGCCGATATAGTAGCAGCAACAGAAACTTCACCTAATTTAAGTGAAAGAAGCCACAGAAAAACTCCAATAAAGTCTGAAACAAGACCAGCTAAAGAAGCCGAACCCACATACTTTAACTTAATGCTAACTCCACTCAACTGTCCTAAAGCTGCGGGAGTCATGAAAATAAAAGCAAAGAATACTCGAAGAAAAGAAAGTACTAGAGGCCCACTTCTAGCCAAAGCTATTTTAAACAAAACAGTATTAAGCCCCCAAATAAGCGAAACAGCTAAAGCAAGCAACATTGGGGCGAGAAATTTACCCCTCTTACCTTTTTCAGCGAGAAGCCTTATTCCAATTACGACAAACAGTGCTCCAGCTACGTGCTCTATTTTAATAGGAGACTTAAGTAAAATAAAGTTAAATAACATTGCTGAAAGCGAGTAAGTGTTTACTATAGGGTGTACTAAACTAATGTCTCCTATCGAGAGAGCCTTTATGTAAAGAAACCATGCAATAAAGGGTCCTGTTAAGCCTATGAAAGCCACTAAAATAAGGTCATTCAAACTTATTGAGACAAGCTCGCTCCAAGCAAAAACCAATACAATTAATCCCAGCGTCAGACTACCTGCAGCCGCCTTAATGTAGTTCACTAAAATAGGCTTAATTCCTCTAGTACTGTGCTTAAGAAGTATTGCTGCAGCTCCGCTAGCTACAGCCGAAGACAATGCGGGCAAAACTGCCTCGTAGCTGCTCATATTACTTCCTTCACTTAACGCACTATCTATTTAAATTACTTAGCTCCGCTGTCCACAGAGCGACGCCGACCTGCCCTAAAAATCAATTTACAAGCGAAAGACTGAAAAAGCTTACTGAAGAGTTTTTATTTCCTCCGAGTTACTATTTATACGTGGTAATAGTATACAACAAGCCTGCAGAAATACCAGTCGATAAGCTGGTTCAGCTACTCTTTGTCCTAGCAATAACATCTATAGGTAGCTTCGCAATAGTCGTATTGTTTATACCTGTTCCCTTTCAGGAACTAGAGCCACTTAAACTGCTATTGGCCGTAATAGTCGGTATAATACCGATAATAGTAGGACTAAAAGTAATTCAGAGCTATACAAGTGGCATAATAGGTGAGAAGAAAGTAGCTGAAGAACTAACTAGACTTCCAGATAGATACCATGTATTCTTTAATGTTTACATTAAGGACGCAGGAGATATAGATGCAGTAGTAGTGGGACCTACAGGAGTTTTTGCTATTGAAGTAAAGAGAATAGCTGGAGGAACGCTTTTCGTCAAAGATGACCAGTGGTATGTTAAAACAAGCCACGGAGTAAGACCCTTAACGACAGACCCAGTAAACCAAGTCAAGAGAGCAGCTACATTTCTACATAAATTTATTCTAGGTACATGGGTCGACGCGGTAGTAGCTCTAGTAGACTGTAGATCAGAGGTATATGAACATAGAAGCGTTAGAATACTTAAAGCAGAAGAACTCCCCGCATTCATATCAAATAGACCTATGATACTGGGCGAAAGAAGTATTAAAGAAATTGTAGAAAAGCTCGAAAACTACATAAAAGCAACTCAAATTATAAGATAATTATTACTCTCTATAACTCTTAATTAAGTTAGTTATCTCTGGAACAATCTTACTGGCCTCTTCAACCATTCTTTTCACAAGTTCTCTTATTTCCCATTGAGCCGTATTACTCAGTCTCAATTTAGCTATATGAAGCAATTCTCTTAAGTTCACGGTCATTATTAAAGCAGTTTTAATAGCCTGAGGTATAATAAACCTAGCATCTTCTTTTCTAACACCTTTAGCTAAAAGTCTATAGTATTCAGCTAAACTCTCTAAGTAGCTTCTAGCTAAACAATACTTTTCTTTAAGCGAAAGACTCCAGGGAATAACAAAAGCTTCCTGCGCCGCCGCAATAACTAAGTTCCTGTATTCACCCTGTTTTTCTTCAGCAATTTTTAAAAATTCCTCTATTAGTCTTGAATAATAATCGTAGTTTTCTTCAAGTTTCTTTGAACATATGTGCGCTACTTTTTCTACAGCTTTTTTCATATAGGACTCACTATACCGCTGAGATTCTTGAGTATAGGAAGCTAATCTATGGCGAACTAGCTGATGTGAACATACTCTACTAATACCCTCTATATAAAACGTAAATACAAGATGTTCTAGCACTGAAGGATACTTTAAAGCATCAATAAGCCATTTTCTATAATCTTCGTCGCTATAGTTCCGCTCAATATAGTAGTCAATACCCTTTTCTCTCACTTTGCCGCAGGAAACTTTAACAGCTAGTATAACTATTTTTCGCGAATTATCTTCCCCTAGCTTATTCCATGCAATAAGCTTAACTTTCATTTAGACCACTGTCTCTATTAAACTAAATTAAATTCTAGAGCTTTGCCGGAGACATAAATACATAATATTAGGAAATATAAGTAAGGCTTTAAGAACTAAGCAGAAGTACTCTCTTGAAGAACTTCCCTTAAGTCTCTAAGAAATCTTTTTAAACTGTCTAAAAGACCTAATAACGAATTTTTCTCCTCTATACTCCACTATTTTTACATCACCTTTTAACTTAAGCTCACTTAATATTGCATAGGGATCACCTTTCCTGCTAAGAAGACGATAAGCATCCTTCAGCCTCATTGGATGAACAGACGTAATTGATAAAAGAGACTTTACCGGATCTTCTAGTGAAATAAATTCTCCTTTCTCTTTTCCAGTAAGTAGCTCTATTGAACACTTCAATTTGCTTTGGAAAATAATGTATGCTTTGGTCAATTCTTCTTCTGAAGCAGGCTTTACCCACAATTCTGCCGGAGGCCTTGTAGGTACAGCTATATACACTTTATCAGGATTAAGTTTTTGTAGAAAATCCGCTACTTTAAAGTACTCTTCTTCGCAGCTATTTATTCCTTCGATAAGCATAGTTTCAGTAAGAAGAATTCCGGTGTAGTTATCGGAAAATTCTAGTAATCCGCTTAGTATTTTTTGAAGAACTAAGTTTTTATGAGGCCTATTTATTTTCCTCCAAGTACTTTCTACAACACTATCAACTTTAAGCGAAACTAAATCAAATATCATTAAATCCTCTCTAACACTTTTGTCTGAAAGAAGAGAAGAATTCGTTAAAATAGCTAACGGCACCTCTACCTTCCGCTTAATCATGCTAGCAGACTCGCCTAAATTAGAGTCTAGTGTAGGTTCACCATTAGGCACAAATGTGACATAGTCTATTTGACCGCCGAGTCTCTCTACTACAGTCACGACTTCCTCTGCCACTTTCTCCGGCTCAGAGTAAGGCCTTCTTTCACTAGTGAGGAGAAGTGTGCGTCCAGCCTGACAGTATATACAGGAGTAAGTGCATATTTTTGAAGGAAGATTATTTATTCCAAGAGAACGTCCGAGACGGCGGGAAGGAACTGGTCCGAAAACATACTTTAATACCATTTTCTCAAATTGAACACCTGCCCTCTAGCATTAAAACTTACCTGCAACTTAGTACTTGGTAGCTCGCTTAAATTATTCTTGAGAATTTACATAAACCTAGGCGGCGGATTTACGTGGATCCAGGCAATATATTTTCCTTCACTAGGTTTTCTTTTCAGAGGATCGTATATGTAGCCTTTTGTTGCTAGAATCTTGTTAGCTTTACCGAATATCCAGTGCCACACTTCTGTGAATATTAGCTTAGGGCTAAAGCCTTCTTTAAGCGGAGTAATGTCACGTAGTTTTCTTTCTAAAGCTTGATAACTTTCTACAGCAACTTCCTCTACGGTAGGTTCAACTGAATCAACTGAAGCTACAATATTTTCGTTATCTTCCTCAAGTATGACGGGATAGTTTAAGAAAAGTGCAGTATTCTCTTCCTTTAAGTAAGACATGTCTAAAAGCAAGTCTAAGATTTTTGAATCAGTACTCGTTTCTACTAAAGTTTCCTTAGAACATTTCTTTTCCTTAAACACTTTAATTAATAGTTCAGAAGCCCTAAGCCTAAATTTCCTCTCATCTTCAGACTTAAACTCACCTAATATTTTTTCAGAAAAATTGACATCAGGTATAGCATAGCGTCTACCAGCATGATCCCCGAATGTATAGAAGCCTACTCCATTGACTATAGTACTATGGCAGCCCCAGTAAAGACCACTTATTAGCTTAATGTGTTCCTCAAAGTATTCTCTTCCATACAGTATGTATTCTCTATTGCCTGGCTTAGGTTCCTTAAATATTGCTAAACCCTTTTCTCTTAATGTAGAGAGAGCATCTAAGTCTAAAGCATAGGCTCCAATTACCGCAAAAGCTACTTTCTTTAAGCCTACTTGTTCAACACAGCGCACTTCACTCAGTTTTCTTTCAATAGTACTCCACTTCTCAATAATTTTTTCGGAAAGCTTTCTACTATATTTTTCTGCAAAATTACTTATTTTATATATGTCTTCTTTAAAGAAGACAACAAAATTAGCTTTCACTTTATTGTTCTCTATTACGGCAGCATCTATTTTAACTAAAGCATCAACAATTTCCTTCAAGGGGCCGGCATCAACATTAAGTGCTGCAGATAATTCTTCAATAGACATAGGCTTCTTTGCTATAAGGTACATTACTTCTTTAGCATACTTCTTACTAGCCACGTAGAAAGGATTGTACTCATCCCAAGATCCAGCTGACCCACAAATATATATGTGAAGTCTTTTACCCATGTAATAGTACTATATTATCGAATATTAAAAGGTAAGTCACAGTAAGTGACTATTTTTAGTACTGCCAATAATTTGTAGTTAGATTAAGCTATTCTTCTTCTACTGTAGTAGAAATTAACGGAATTATTTCATCAAAGACAAGGCGATAAAATTCTTCTTCACTCATCTTAGAGAAAGCTGTAACAACACAGTTCCTAGTTAAGCCCAGTACTAGTCCTTCTCTGTACTCGAATACAATGTACCAGACCTTACCGTACTTCAGATACTCTGCGTAAAGACTCGTGTCTACGACATTGTCGCCGTACAGAGAAAGCTTATTTACATTAGGTATTTTTACGTCGTCGAAAAACATTACTTTAACAGCGCTTTTCTTAGACTCATAGAGACTTTTAAGTACTTGAGGCTTAATAGTAGCCTCTAGTATTCCTCCGCGCTTAGCAAAAAGTATTTTAGAAAACTTATTCGCCAGGAAATTAGCTCTAAGCTTTCTATCGCCTATAATCAGGAATACTTTGTCATCATGGCTCATAAAAAAGAATTTTGTTTCTTTCGAGACAGGTACTTTCCTATACTCTCCTCTATAAGGAAGCTCTACAAGAAAACTGTCCTCGTAAACGCCGCTCAAAATATTCTCTTGAAGAGATAAGTCTTTTACAAGAGAACCTAGCTCTATTTCTCTGCCCTCTATTTCCTCGGTATAAACTTGCTTGAAGTCCTTGAGCTTCATGGCAATAAACTCTAGCTCAAGAGACTCAATAAGCTCGAATATCTTACAGACTAAAGGCATATATGGAAAATAAGCGTACACATATATTTGACTTACTTTAGGTCGGAAAGCGCTAAAGTAAGATATGTTTTAAATAAGCATATTTTTGAAAAAATAACAATTAAATATTTAATTCGACTTAATTTTCATGTACAAGAAATGTCTCTTAGGAGTCCTTTAATGGATCTACTAGTACTCCTCTCTCTGATAAGTATAGTTCTATTAAGCCGTTCAGAGTAACCCATACTAAATGCTTTACTTCACCACTTTCTAACGTAAATCCATGTTTTGCTACTAAAGTATTCTCAAACCATGGTGCTAATTCATCTAATGCTTTCTCAAAAACTACTCTAGCAGTTTCTTTTAAAATATCGGCATACTTTCTTATAATTTCTCTCAGCTTTTTCTCTTCTTCTTCTGTATAGACAACAAAGTCTATAGATATGAAGGTGCCTTAGGAGAAGTAAACGCTATAATAGAAACCATCGACAACAGAGTACTAGTACTTGAAGCCTACTTCGGAGAACAATGCCCCCCTACTAAAATAGAACAATTAGAAAAAAGTACGGCAATAGCAGAAAAAATTACAGGAAAGAAAATATATGCCTCAATACTAGCATCATATTTCGGCTTTCAGTCTGAAACACTCAAAAAAGCATCAGAAAGCGTTCTCAAAATATACCTTCTTACTAAAAACAAATACACGAATTGTGCGAAAAAACAGGGTACCGCAAAATATAAACTTACTGACTTTAAACTTGATTCTAAAATATTTAATGAAAAATAACTAGTTTTATAAACATATGTTAATTTAACAATACCCCGGCTATTATCTCCGAAATAAGTATCACTACCTATATTTATTAGAGATACTATAAGTCAATGGTACAAGCTGTGGGGGAGCACAGAAGGCCTTTAATTAAAGAAGTTATTATCGAGAACTTTATGTCATATAAGTACGCTAGAATACCTTTATCAGCAGGCCTCAACATTATTACAGGTCCCAACGGCGC
>CBDUKN010000009.1:0-85084 GCA_965367815.1 uncultured Thermoprotei archaeon | reverse complement strand
GGATTATTGTGTTCGCTGTGGGCGTGGACAATAATGTTCGGGAGCTGGGTGTCGCTGTTCTGGTGCGCGGCTGCGGCGCCGACGCTCTGAGGATCCTGGCTGATGCCTCGGTGCGGGCCGAGGTTCTCGAGGTGCGCGGCTACTTCTACGCTGTTTTCAGAGTGCGTGTCGCGGAGCCTTTTCTCGAGTACATCGAGCCTCTCGTCGACTCTCTCGCCAGGAAATATGCTGAAGAACTCGAGGTTCTTTCTTCGCTGGGCTTAAAGCCTCTCTGCGGACGCCTCAGAGTCCCCGGAGCTCTCCCCGAATACCGGAGCGTCAGACGGCTCGTCTACTCGAAGCTCACTGAGCTAGGTTTACGCGAGGCTCCGTGGCTTTTCTCGGTTGAGCTCAGCTACCTGCTTAGGCGAGCTAGCGCTACTTGGACTCGCCTGTATAAGATTAGGCTTAGGAACGCCTGTTCTCTTGTAGCTGGAATTGCCTCAAAACTCTCTCGAATCGGCTCTACCGTAGTCAAAATAGAGGACCTATCCTCCATCAACAGAAAGGCCTCGCACTGCGACAAGACTAAGAGGTGGGCCTACTTCACTCTAAAGAAGATCCTCCTACACTCTACTTCCCGCAGAGTCAAGGTCTATGAGGTAGATCCAGCCTACACATCAACACTCACACCCTGCTGTCGAGGCAAAGCTCACCACAGAAACTACAAAACACTTATCTGCCCCAAATGCGGCAGAACCTGGGACCGCGACATCATGGCCGCAATAAACATCATCCACGCACCAGTAAAACAGCGGCTCAAATAATCATCTCGCGCGGGGCAGGTAGTTGTGGGCTTGAGGAGGGGGTGTGGATTTTAGGGCTAGTAAAGGGGTTGCTGGTATTTTACAGCGTCTATTTTCTTGAGTTCCTTGTATAGGTCTAGGAAGAAGCCGGGTTTTGTTCCTGGGAGCTTGCGTGCTGGAATGGGTGTAAACATTCGTGCGTCTGCTGTGACGAGCACCCAGATGTTTCTGTAGACTATGGCTAGTGCGTTGAATTTAGCTCCTATGCTTACGGCAATGGTTTCAACTATAGGCGAGTATGTTATTTTTCTTCCGTAGAAAGCCGCTTTTTCTAAATAGGGGTCCGCTATGTTACTTAACTTAAGTTGCTTTACGTCTTGGAACGCTGGATGAGACTTTATTTTCTCGTATTTTCCGCTTAAATCGAAGATAATTGTAATCAGCTGTGTTTTACTTCTAATAGGGTAAAGTATTTTTTGAGCTAAATTTTTTGGAGCGAAAATAGCTAGTAGTGGAGGCTGCTCGTTGACGTAGAGCTGGATTTCAAAAGATTCTGAAACCACTACTTGGAAATTTCCTCTAGTTCTGTTGTATAAGTTAACGATGTAGTCAATGTAACATTTTGAGAGAAAACCGTACTTGTTCTTTTCAGTTGAATCCACGTATATTTTCAATTCCTCTCCTTCCCTAGTCTTATCATAAACAAATTCGTTTTTGCCGCTGAAAATAAGGTCTTTGACAGCATCTATATTCTCTACTCCGACGAATTTACAGGAAACCAACTAGATCACCGGCGGCAGTTTCACTAACTTGTTTACACCATCTGGTCCCAGTTTAATAGGATCTGCTTCTAGTACTGTTTCTTTCTTTGTAGAATATATTACTGGAAGACTTTTATCGATTTTTCCTCTTACAATTAGAAAAGCTCTATAACCACCATTGTATTTCCCTCTAATATCATCAATTATTCGATGCAATATCGAGTACGCATTCTTCAAGGTTCTGCGACTCCACTTTAAAACATCAAGAGAAACTACTAGCTTAACTACTTGATTACTATACTCCTCAAATTCCTCTTCACTGAGCTCAAAGTATCCTGGGTCATCGGGTATTGAAGACAAAACATCATCTAGCAGGAAAGTCATATCATAGCTTACACGCACGTCTTCTCCAATAAAACCTCTATCATCTACACCTAGAGACTTTAATGTAGAAACTATTTCACTAGCAAGTTCCTCTAACGCTACCGGCGAATCAAAACAGTAGACTAAGAAGAATATAGCTGGAACTTTTCTTCTCCTTAACTTATCAATAAGGTGACTAAATATACTCCGAAGTACATTTTCTCCAGCTTTAATAGCTACTTCTCTTGCTATTTCTTTAGCAACAGTACCTACAGCTTCAGCCATTCTCCAAACTACTATATACTTGCATAAAAATAAAACTCACTACATTAAGCCCTAAGACAGATCAAAACAAAATACTAGAACATAGTTCTCGCCAGAAATTTTCTTAATTTAAGCAACTTAAATTTCCTTCTACTAAGATTCTGTCAAGTAAATAGAGTCTAGAATCGTCTTCAATTTCACTTATTGCTCAACAAATTTATTAAACAAATCATAAAAATTCCAGATATTTAATAATTTCATTCAAACGGGAATCGAGTGTTTTCTAGTGAAGGTGTATAGGAGTGGTGGTTATGTTTAGTGGAGAAGATACGGCGTTTATTTTGTGTGTTTTGTTATTTGTTGTAGAAGTTTTTGTGAGGAGTTGTGGGGCCGCCGCCGGGACTCGAACCCGGGTTCTTCGGCTCCACAGGCCGACGTGTTGACCCCTACACCACGGCGGCGTGAGAGATATCTTGGTCTAATATATAAGCTTTCTTTCCTGTGTGTTTTGTCGTGTTTTTGATGCTGTAGATGGTTTTTATAGTGTTTTAGCCTGGTGTGTTGGTGGTTGTTGAAACTTGATGGTGTTTGTGTTTGTGGTTTTAATCGGAAGCCTTATATTCTGTTTGGTGTGGTTTTCGTATGCTGTATAGTAGGAAGAAGGTTGTTTTAGGGGCTGTGGGCGTTGCTCTGATTGTTCTCTCGGTGTTCTCTGTATACTTCTTCGTTATACCGGTGCTGACTAAGCCTCAGGTTATAGCGGTTGTTAAGGTTTACGGGTATATTATAAGTGATAGTGACCGTGAGCTGTATTTGCGTGTGTTCAATGAGATTGAGAGGAATGATAGCTATGTGGCTGTGATTGTTTTAGTGAATTCTCCTGGTGGCTATGCTTCTATTGTTGAGGAGATATACTTTCTTTTGAGGAAGATTTCGGAGAAGAAGCCTCTTGTCGTAGTTATAGATGGTATTGCTGCGTCGGGGGGCTACTATGTTTCGCTTTCCTCTGACTATATTGTAGCGTCTCCGACGTCTTTTGTAGGTAATATTGGTGTAATAGCTCTCGCGCCGTCGATTATAGTGCCTTCTGAGGTTGTCTACGAGTCGGGGCCCTACAAGTATGCGGGGTTTTCTTACAAAGATTTCCCTAAAGTAGTGGAAAGAGCTGCAGATAACTTCGTGAACAGGGTTCTTGAGAGAAGGGAAGGGAGACTTAAAGTGACTAAAGAAGAGCTGCTACTGGGGAAGCTTTATCCGGGTACTACTGCGAAGGAGTTGGGGCTTGTAGATGATGTGGGAGGGATTCCTCAGGCGATAGCTAAGATATCTGAGAAAGTGTATTTGAGGAAATATGTTCTCGTAGATGTTACTGCGCTTGTTGAGAAGCGGTATGGAGTGGTCGGCTATGGGGCTAAGCTCTGGAAAAACAGGACTCTGCTGAACTTGTCTACTTTAGTGGAAGTGAATAGAGAGCCTCTCTCGCTGCTGTACTTGTCTCCCTTCTATGTAGTCGATGACTCTGCGAAACTTTTAGAAAAAATGGTGTCCAGGTACACTTACGCTAAAGAATCTTACTCAAGCACAGTGGCTATTGATGTGTCGCACGGAAATCTCTTCGTACCGCCGCTCATGACCTATTTCTTCGGAAAGATCACTGAAAAAGGAATGAAAGTATCCTTTATTGAAAAAGACCTTTGTAGTGCGCTTAAAGAGAATCCGCGGGCACTAATAGTTTTTACACCAACTAAGCCGTATTCGGAAAGAGAAATAGACTGTATTAAAGAATACGTCAAGAGAGGAGGGCTCCTTGTATTACTCTATGATCCGGCTTACGCGCTGCCAACCGATATGAATATACTGTCTACTGAATTTGGCATATTCTTCGCAGCAGGATATATCTATGACATGTACCACCACTACGGAATATATAGGAATATTGAAGCTTATCCAGTTGATAAAAGTCATCCACTATTAGCGAATATAACTACTTTAGTGTTCTTCACTGCTGCGCACATATATTTTAACGCGACTCCGCTAGTTCAGACTTACAATGCTTCAGTACACAATTTACTAGAAACTCCAGGGAAATACACGGTAGTTGTTGCAGCGAAAAACGTTATAGTAGTAGGCGACTCATCAATACTACTCGACCCCTACTTAAGTATAGCAGACAACAAAAAACTAGTAGACAATCTAGTTCAAATAATCAGCAAGAAGCAGTAAACTAGTAGCAGTTTTTCTGTTTCTAAATTTTATACAATTTTCTCCTTCATATTCTCAGTTAGGCAAACTAACACACTATACAACATATAAACAATTTAGCTGAAGTAAATGTGGTGGTGGGTCAGACAGACTGATGGCTATAGCCCTGGCAATATGTATAGCAGCGCTAATAGCTAGTCTCGCAGTACTGCTAAAAAATCCATCAAAAATAACAGAAATCGCCGGAGGATTAGTTTGGGCAATAACATTTACCGCAGCACTGAGCTACGGACTATACCTCCAACTATCTCAAAAAACATGGCAGACCACAATCTACGAAAAAGACTTAACCAGCGAAATCACACAAGAGCTAAAGAAAACACTAGACGAAATACAGGCCAAATACCGAGTAACACAAAGCCCCTTCAAAACAGAAATAAAATTCACTGTACTAAGCCCTTTCAAAGCAACAATCACTATAAGGAAATGGAGACACGTCGGCTACAAAGTAAGAGGAGTAGCTGTACCAACAGGCACGGTAATAGAGGTGTTCCCCCGTCCTCGCAGAGCACCGAATACTTTCAAGAAAATAATGTGGAGACTCTTCTTCAACACAGGACTAATAGAACAGGCCTACGACTGGAGATAAACATAAGCATAAAGAGGACTCTTCACTCCATAGGGAAATACTTCCCTATTCTCAACAAGTAAGCCCACTTTCGTAAAATATCCATTCTTCACAGCCCAAATAGACCCCCTGCACAAAATACTCTTAAACACTCTTTAACAATCACAGAAAAAAATAAATACAGCCAAAGCGACAGATACCATAGCGGGGTGGGGCAGCCAGGTAGTCTTTCACCCGCCCTGTTGGATGTGAAAGGGCGGGTGGGGGCCGATCCCGCGGGGCTCATAACCCCGAGGTCGGAGGTTCAAATCCTCCCCCCGCTACTATTTTCCTGAGAGGAATTTGGAACATTATTTCTTGTTGGCTTTAGTTACTTTATTTTGGTGTGCTTGAGTCTTATTGTAGGGGCGTCTTGGTTACTGTCTGTCTAGGAGTTTTGTCTAAAGGAGTTTGTGAGAGTATTCGGCTTAGATGCTGTTTCTTGGAGTTATGAAAGTGGGGATGAAGCTCTTTTGTGCTCTGGGGTCATGTTCTATTAATGAAATAGATGATAAGGGAGCAGAACTAATGTTAGTTTATTTTGTACAAGGGCTTGATAGGCTTAATGAGGGGGTGTTTTGTCTTAAGGAGAGAAGAGTGGCTTGTGTGTTAGGGAGAATGTTTTAGGAGCTTATGGTTTTCTTTAGTAAGGGCTGGAGATTTTGTTAAGTGTTTGAGTTCATGATATTGCTTTGTACATTATTGGTGCTTTTGAGTGTTTCTATTTTCTGGAGGTGTTAAGGCTTTAAGTATATGTTCGGTGGTCGGAGAAGAGAAGCTTACTGAGTTTGGCTAGATGAGTATGTAATATATAAGAGGCACTGTAGAGATGTTTAGTTTCGCACATTAATATTCCGGAGGGGCAGGTCAGGCGACTATTTGTGTATGTGAAAAGAAAAAGTAGTGTATCTTTTCGGTGAATGTGAAGTTGGGTCTTAAAAACCATATTTAGATAGTGGGGGCTAGTGTATGGGCGGAGGAGCTGAAGACATTGGTAAAGATTACGAGATTACAGATAGGCATGTTTTCAGAAAATATAGTGGTTTATCGCTAGATGAGTTAGCTGAGTTGCTTAAAACTGTAGAAGGTCGTGAGAAATTGTTAGTAGCTCATTTTCTGTGCGAGAATGGTGATCCTCGGGGTCCTGATGTTTTATGGAGCTTTTACAGAGATTGTCCTCTTAGCGTTGTTGGAGGACTAGTCTGTTTTATTGAAACATGTGGTGATGGGGATTTAAAGAGGTATGCAGATAAAATTTTTACATGGTTTGTGGAGGCTCTGAAAAATACCTGGAGCGAGGTTCGCGAGGCTACTGTAAATGGTTTATATTGTATTAACTTAAGGAGTCCTGAGTATAGGAAAAGGGTTCTAGAGATTCTAGACAAAGTTGCTCTAGAAGACGATTATCGCTATGTGAGAGTACATGCTTTAGCATATACTGCTGTTATTAAATATGGCTGTGAAAAAGTCGAGAGAGTTCTAGCACTAATTAGTAAATTTTACTCTGAGGAAAATATCAGAGGCTTAGTTGAGTTTCTTGACTCCGACGAACCTTATTTTAGACAGGAAGCAGCCTAGAGGCTTTATAGGCTTTGTGAAGAACTTGACGAGAGTTTTTGTAGATATTTACTTAAGCTTATTGAAGACAGATATCTTTGTTTGCGTCTTATAGGCTTCGTGCTTACTGGCTTTACTTCGGCGAAAAAGCTAAGGATGTTTTGTTGAGGCTGGTTTGCGACGAACATCCTGAGGTGAGGGTTGAGGCTGCTCGGTATTTAGTTGAGTTGGCTAGGAAAGGAGCTTTGAATAAAGAAGAAATTAAGTTTACCGGAAGGAAGCTATATGAGATTCTTTCTGAGAATATTGATGATGATATCAAGGGTTATGCGAAAGATTTGCTTGATGAATTGAGGGATTTTCTCTAGTGGCTTGGAACAGTTGTGTTGCTGCTTTGTGTTTTGGTATTTGGCTAGCTGTTTATTTTAGTGGTAGGTGTTGTGTGTTTGTGGAAGGTTTGTGGGATGTGGTTTTAGAGAGGGGTGGTCTCGTGAGAGAAGTATTATGGCTTGTCTGGCGGGTCTGTGTGCTTATCTCATGTATAGGCGCCATTTTTTGAGCTGTTTTTCTTTTTTGGTTTTCTTTTTGTATTCTTTGTAGTGGTCTTTGCATAGGTGGACTTTTGTTTTAGCTTCTGGTTTGAGGCTGTAGGGTAGGTTTGCTGCCTCGTAGTCTATGCGTGATATTGTTTTTACTGCTGGTTTATCGCATCCTTCTATTGAGCAGGTTTTTGCCACATTTCTCTAGTTTTTGTCTTGTATAAAAATCTTGGTGTTTCGGGAAGAGATTTAAGTTTATTTGCTGTGTTTTTGGTGTGCGGTCTAGGCTTGTCGGTGTTATTGGTAAGACTAATGTGGGTAAGTCTACGTTTTTCAGTGCTGCGACGCTTATTCCTGTTGAGATAGGTAATAGGCCGTTTAAGACGATTAAGCCTAATGTTGGTGTGGGCTATGTTCGAGTGAAGTGTGTTTGCGGAGAGCTCGGTGTTAAGGATAATCCGCGTAATTCTCTGTGTATTAAGGGCTACAGGTTTATTCCCGTGAAGTTGATGGATGTTGCCGGGCTTATTAGAGATGCTCATAAGGGGAGGGGACTTGGCAACAGGTTTTTGGACGATTTGAGGCAGGCTGATGCGCTGATACATGTTGTTGATGCGGCGGGCAGTACTGATGAAGAGGGGCAACCTGTTCCGCCCGGGACTCATGATCCTATCGAAGACGTGCTGTTTATAGAGAGGGAGGTTGATTTGTGGCTTTTCGGTATACTGAAGAAGGATTGGGAGAAGTTTGCTAGGACTGTTGACTATACTTCGGAGGATCCCGTTCAGGCGCTGGCTCGGAGGCTTTCTGGTTTATCGGTTACGAGGAGTCATGTTGTTGAGGCTATGCGGGAAGCTAAGCTGGAGTCTGCGAAGCTGTCTTCGTGGCGTGACGAAGAGTTAATGGATTTCGTGAAGGCTCTTAGGAAGATAGCTAAGCCTACGATTATAGCCGCTAATAAAGCTGATTTGCTTGAGGCAGAAGACAATATTAAGAGGATGCAGCAGGAGCTCAAAGATAGGGTCGTGGTTCCTACTTCTGCTGCAGCAGAGCTGGCTTTGAGGAAGGCTGCTAAGCAGGGGCTCATAGAGTACTTACCTGGCGACAGCAGCTTTAAGATACTAGATGAGTCTAAGATGACTTCGAGTCAGCTTAAGGCACTGGAGTATATTGAAGATAGGGTCTTGAAGAAGTGGGGGAGCACTGGAGTCCAGGAAGTAATCAACAGGGCGTTCTTCGACTTGCTCGACATGATTGTAGTGTACCCTGTGGAAGACGCATCTAAGCTTACGGACCACGAGGGGAGAGTTCTTCCCGACGCGTTTCTAGTGCCGAAAGGTACTACTGCGAGGCAGTTCGCTTATCTCATTCACACGGACTTGGGCGAAAGCTTTCTTTATGCAGTGAGAGTTAGAGATAAGCAGAAAGTGGGAGAAGACTACGTGCTGCAGGACGGCGATATAATTAAAATAGTGGCTGTTAAAGCTAGGAGAGCGTGAGTATGCACCACATAGTTTTAGTCGAGATAGGTCAAGCAGACGAGGAAATCCTCTACTACTTGAGAGAAAAACTGGAAGACTACTTGCCGGTCAAAGTTTCTTTCCAGCACCTAGACCTCAAGAGAATAAAGAACTGCTTTGACAGGCGTAGGGGACAGTACTTTTCTCCAATGGTCTTAGACGTTCTCATAAGACTCGCTTTTAGCCTGAGAGGCGTAGATAGAGTCGTAGGGCTAGCAGACGTAGACGCTTACTCTGATGCACTGAACTTTGTTTTCGGCGAGGCTCTATTAAACGGGCCCGCAGCTGTAGTCTACTTAGCGCGCCTTAACCCTGAGTTCTATGGAGAGGAATTCGACGAGGACTTGTTTTTAGAGAGAGTGTACAAGGAGGTTCTACACGAGCTTGGGCATACTTATGGCCTGACGCACTGCCGGAACTACTGTGTCATGATGTTTAGCAATAGTATCCTCGATACGGACTACAAGCCTCCTCAGTACTGTGAGTCGTGCTACGAGAAGGTTGTAGCTAAAATATCTAGGCGTTAGTTCTCCAAGGCTCTTTAAGCTTTATTATGCCCAGTGACTTGCAGACTTCGATGCAGTATTTGGCTAAAAACTCCGCTATTTTGAGGCGCGCGTAGTTTTCGTCTACTTTAAAGCCCTTTTCTTCGAGAACTTCTTTGGCTATTTTACCGTCAATCAGCGGCACGAACCGCTGCTTAAGCGTGTTTATTAGCTCCAGGAGACTTGTTCTCTGTTCTTCGATTACTTTCTCTACGTAGGTTAAGTCTCTGCCTGAAGGTATTGCTTTGTTCTCGCCGTACTTGTCTTTCTCTTTTTCCCAGTACTTTACTAAAATATCGTAGTTTTCGATCAAGCTACCGTCTGCTAAAAAGGGTTTCATCAACTATTGTATAGTTATACTACCTAATTACTTTTTCCTTAAATCTGTAATTATCCTAGGCTCTATATTATCTAGTTGTAGAGCCTGCGTAGGCAGTATTCTTTGATGAGAATACTTTGAGGCTATTTTCTCTAGTTCTTCTAGTGTTAGAGGAGGGCCTCCGTGGATTTTCCTGTATATAGATGTTCTCTTGGCTTCTTCGAGTACCTTGATTATTTTCCCGAAGTAAAGTCCTTGGAACTTCTTGGCGGCTGCTTTCGGGTCTATGTTTAGGGTCTTGAAGAAGCTGTGTTTAGAGAGAAATAGCTCTATGTCTTCGAGTGTAGGAGGAGGTATTTTGACTATGTGGTCGAATACACTTAAGGCTGCGGGAGGTATTGCTTGAAGGTCGTAAGCTGTAGCTACTATAGAGTATTTTTTAGCTAAGTCTTTGAGGAGGCTTGATAGTTCGGCACTTTTTTCTTTGTTATAGAAGGCTAGGTCTAGGTCGTCTATTAGCACCACTTTTGCGCCCAGCGAGGCTAGGGTTTTTAAAGTCCTGTTTTTGTCCGGTAGGTTTAGCGAGTAGTATTTGATGCCTAAAGGTCCTAGCTTTTCGTGTATAGCGTCAACTAGAAGAGTTTTTCCGGAGCCCGGAGGACCTACTAGGAGAATATTCTTCGGTTTGACTGAGTCTGATTTGAGTTTAGCGGGAATTATAATAGATTTAACGAGCTCTGTTTTGAGGTTGCTTAAGCCTATTATCTGCTTCCAGTACTTATGGTCGCGTAGGTCTACTACTGTTTTTATTTTAAGCCTTTGTGAAATTTCGGCAGCAGTCTTCTCATCTTTGAGCACTAGGTATATTTCCTCAGCATTAGCTCCCAAAGCGTTGATTACTTTGAGAACGGAGTCTATGTTTTCTGATGGTGGGGCTAGGACTAGCTTGCTTAAGTGTTTTCTTCTACCTATGCGTGGAAGTTTTCTTTTTTCACTCAAGTCGACGACCGCTGTCTTCTCTAAATGAAGCTTACTGGCGATAGCGTGTAGAGAAGCGGAGTTGTCTGCTAAAACTATGTGAATACTCGTTTTGGGTAGTACTTTTTGCGCGGGAACACTGTTTTTCCAGAGTTTTGCCGTTGACTCCATTATTACTACTAGAGAGAAGTAGAGTGCCGCGAAAAGGAGGTAGGTTTCAAGAATAGGGGTTTTCCCTAGGAGTTTTAAGCACGATACTGTGTAGCTCGCACTAATAGCTGTGAGCGGTATTAGTGAAGACGTTGCGAGGTCCTTCTTGCTTCTACCCGCATATGTTAGTGACGCGGCTGTGACTGCGAGAGGTAGTGTGAGTACTTGGTACAGCAGTACCATGTCGTGTGATGTTAGTGCCTGCACGTAGCTTGTGACTATGTGAATGGCGTCTTTTAAGGGATTTTGAGTGAGAGAAGCAGCTATATTTGTCTCGCAGGGAACGAGGAGCATGCCCAGAGGCTTAACTGTGTTAGTGGAAGGCTCTACTAGTGCTATTAAAGTAGATATCGTGGAGTAGAATATCGAGAGCCTAGCTACTTGGAGCGGGTCGAGTATAATAAACGAAGAGAGAACGAGAGCTAAGCCAAGCATAGGCACATTGCTCCGAAGAGTAAGAAACAGCGCTATTAGAAGTATAGTCATAGAGCGCCAGTACATGCTTTGAGGGAGGAGGAAGAGAAGCATTATTGCGTATATAGCTAGAAAGTACTGCATGCTTGAAGAAATTTCAGGAAATACTAAGAGTAGGCCGAGTGCTAGTGACGCTGAAGGCTTTTTCAAAGCAATGAGAGCCAGCGGCACGGCTAAGAGCAGGTCTGCGAAGCTTAAGCTATCTTTGAATATCAGCATAAAGCATAGAACAGCGGCAGTAACTGCTAGTGATCTAGCTACGTCGGCTAAGCTTACTGTCTTCACATGAAAGACAAGTTCATGAATTTTGTTAGGGTTATTTCCGGAAAACTCGCATAATACTCTGGTGACACCAAGATAATACTTAGAGGCATGTACTAGACTAAAGTATGCATGTATCTTTTTCTCAGAATATAGTCTACTGCCTCAAGAAACCCCTCGGCTTCGCTGCACGAAGTCACTATGTCAGTCAGCTTCTTTAGCTCGCTTACAGCATTAGCTACAGCAATGGAGAGTCCAGCTACCTTAAACATCTCTAAGTCTACTTCGCTGTCGCCTATTGCCACTACTTCAGTGGGATCAAGCCCCATGAGCTTAAGGGCTTCTTTGAGCCCTGTTCCCTTGTTAACAATTTTCTCGCCTACGTGTATAGCGACGCCGCTGCTGTAAACTCTCATATCCTCCATAGCAGAACAAACGAGCTCTCTAACTTTTTTAGCAGCAGTTTCTATGTCAATTTTTGCTTTAAAAGCCAAGTCAGAGTACCTGTAGGGATTCTGCCAGCTCTCCTCAACGTATTCTTTTAGATGCTTTAATATGAGTTCTCGAGCTTTAAGCACCTTTTCTCTGCTTCCTATTTTCACTATTTTTCTCTTGTAATATACCTGGCCCCCGTTTTCGGCGATCACTGCTCCGCTGACTCCCAGGTATTTTCTGAGCCCTGAAATAACTGGAAGCGCGTTGCCTGAAGCTAAGATGACTTTTATGCCGTTTTCTTCTAGTTTTCGCAACGCTGCGACTACGGGTGCTGGAATAACTCCGTGCATGGTAATAGTCTTATCTATATCTACGGCGGCAGCCTTTAATGCGGGCACAACATGCCTATTCGTAAGAGTATTTAAAGCTTCGTCGCGTAAAGTTAGATGTGAGCTTGGAAGAGGTTTCTAAGCTAGTGGAGCTCACGAAGAAACACAATACTTGGAGGAAAAACTGTATTAATTTAATTGCGTCGGAGAACGTTACCTCTCCTCTCGTAGACTTAGTGTACTTATCTGACTTTATGCACCGATACGCGGAAGGAATGCCCTTTAAGCGATTCTACCAAGGCACGCGCTACGTAGACGAAGTAGAAACATATGCGGCGAGCATTATGGGAGAGCTATTTAACGCAAAGTACGTAGACCTGAGGCCTATAAGCGGAACTACAGCCAACGGAGCAGTCTTCTACGCGCTAGCGCCAGAAGGAGGAGAATCCTGCATAGTTAAACTCAGCGGAGGCGGCCATGTAAGCCACTCCCAGTATGGCATAATGGGGGCGCTTAAAATAACGCCGCACGAACTGCCGTTCGACGTAGAAACAATGAACATAGATGTCGACGGAGCAGTGAAAATGATTAAAGAAGTGAAGCCGAAGTTCGTTGTCTTAGGAGCATCGCTTTACCTATTCCCCCACCCAGACAAAGAAATAAAGGAGGCATGTGAAGAAGTAGGAGCTGTCCTAGTACACGACGTAGCTCACGTCCTAGGACTAATTGCAGGCAAAGTCTTCCCCAATCCCCTTGAAAGAGGAGCAGATATCCTAACATCATCTACACATAAGACATTCCCAGGACCCCAGGGAGGAGTCATAATGACTAACAACGAGAAGCTCTACAAGAAAATAAAGAAAGTAGTCTTCCCAGTATTCGTATCAAATCACCATTTACATAGACTAGCTGCAACGGGTATAGCGGCTTTAGAAATGAAGTACTTCGGAGAAGAATACGCTAAACAAGTAGTACGAAACGCTAAGCGCCTCGCTGAAAAACTATACGAATACGGATTCAAGGTATTGGGAGAAAAAGTCGGTTTCACGCAAACGCATCAAGTAGCAGTCGACGTAACAGAATTCGGAGGAGGAGCACCAGTCGCAGAAACACTAGAAAAAGCAAACATTATTCTCAACAAAAACATGCTCCCCTACGATACACCAGACAAAATAAAGAATCCTTCAGGAATAAGAATAGGAGTACAAGAAATGACTAGAGTAGGAATGAAGGAAAGTGAAATGGATGTTATAGCAGAGTTCTTCAAGAAAATATTGATAGATAAAAAGAATCCAGTAGAAGTAAAGAAAGAAGTAATAGAGTTTAGAAAACAATACCAAGAAATCCACTACACGTTCGATTTAACTAAACTGGGTTTAACTCCCCACATCTACCTCTACGAGTAACACGCTAAACTTAAAGAAGAGGCTTAACTAGTTTCTTTTATAATCATTTAATTGAAATAGTAAATCGTAGTAGTCTAAAGAAGATAATATTGTTTATAGAAATAAATAGACAGTGACTTAAAGAAAACTTTATATAATTAAGTAGCATTTATGAAGGTCGAGTGATGAGGCACGAGCGTTAAGTGATCTGTGATCTAAGCGGGCAGCCACTGACACTTTCTCTCATTATCTTCACAGGTACAGGAAAAATACTCTGGGAGCTCTGTTTTTACTAATTAGCCGTAAAGAGACAACAGTTTTACACAGAATCGCAACAGACTTATATACCTTGAACTACATTATCCACAAACAACAGAGGTGCACTAAATGCCTGAGAAAATACTTTCAGTAACTGAAGCACTTCGTAATCCTCGTAGAAGACTCATAGTAAGTTACTTAATAGAGAGACTAGAAGTACCGTTCAGCAAACTGGCAAGAGAACTAAATATGAGTGCTGGAACGCTCTACAATCACTTAGCAATTTTGCTAAGAGTAGGATTAATAAATATGTACAGGAAAAGGGGTAGAGTATTTGTCAGAATAAATGAAGAGTTACTAATAAATAAAAGAGTAAATAAATGTGTCTCTAGTGTATAATTAATGGAGTAGTCCTCGAGAGGTGTGAGCTTTGGTAAAAGTAAAATGTAAGTCGTGTGGAGAAGAAGTAGACATCGATAAAAGAGACTTTGAAGTCTCGGCAGGTATTGACGAATTTCTAGGAAAAACACTTATGGTTAGTATAAGGCTTACTGCCCGCTGCCCTAAATGCGGTAGAAAAGCAGTAGACGAAAGAGAAATCATAGAATTTGCCATATAGTCTTTTCTCAATATTAAACATTTTTACATTTTTTATGAATTTCTCGAGACCCTTCAGGTAATTGACGATCATATGATAGAAGAAGTAGCAAAATGGTGGACCGGCCGGGATTCGAACCCGGGGCCTCCCGCACGCCAAGCGGGCGCTCTTCCAGCTGAGCTACCGGCCCAATGGGATTTTGTGGGGGGTTAAAGATATATTTTTCTGTCTTGAGTTCTTAGCACCTTATGCTGTTATTTTTTTGGGCAACTTTTTTAGCTAAGTATACGTGATTAAGTATTTTTATATACTGTTATTAGTTTGAGTAAATAAGTATTATTTAATATCTCTAGTTTAAATTTATGATATTTTTCATTCAGTATTTTTGCAATTAGTCTATACAAGTTTATTTTATGTAGATATTTTACTTAGATTAGTATTAAATGAGTTTGATTAAAATACTGTTGATCTTTTGAATTGATTCGGTTAGATTAAGTGTAACTATGGTTTAAGGGCCGGTGGAGTAAACGAGTAGCTATTGGAATATGAGTGAGGATACTAGGGGGTCTTTTTTCATTCCTTCTATAATTGCTTTTTCAGATGCGGCTACTTTTATTTGTTTGGTACGCCCATATCTGCCTAAGCTTACTATTTTAGTAGAGATTAGTCCTACGGTATCTAGGTCTGAGAGAATGTCGCTTACTCTGCGTTGTGTTAGTGCGTCTAGTCCTATTTTGCGGCATAGGTCTTTGTATCTTCTGTAAACATCGCCTGTGATTATTAGTTTTGGTTTTTCTTTTGATAGATACAGTATTGAGAGTAATACTAGTTTTGCGTGAAGAGGCATTGTTCTGACTAGGTCTACTACTACGTCTTTTTCTAGTTCCCTGTATGCTCTTCTAACGTGGTCTTCTTCTATTCTTGGAGCTCCTTCGAGTTCTGCTAGGTCTGCTGCTTTGAGGAGTATGTCTAGGGCTAGGCGGCAGTCTCCTTTTTGTCTAGCTGCTATTGCTGCGCAGAGTTTGATTGCTTCTTCTGTGTATGCTCCTTCGTTGAGTGCTTGTTCAGCGCGCTTTTTTAAGATATCTTCTAGTTCTTCGTAGGTGTATGGCGGGAAGACTATTTCTTCTTCGCACAGGCTGCTTTTTACTCTAGCATCGAGGTATTCCATGAACTTTAAGTCGTTTGTTATTCCCACTAGGGATACTTTTGACCGAGATAGATCAGAGTTTATTCTTGTGAGGTAGTATAGCAGGTCGTCGCCGTTTTTCTTGACTAGGTGGTCGACTTCGTCTAGTACTGCTATTACGAGACGTTTATCAGAGTCTACTCTTCTGCGTAGCCTTTTAAATAGTTCTGCTAGTGAGAGTCCTGTGAAGGGGACTTTTTCTCCGAGCTGGGTGCATATTTCGAAGAGGACGCTGTAGTTTGTGTTGTTTTGTCTGCAGTTAACGTATGCTACTCTTATTTTCTCGCCTGTTTTTTCGAGCATTTTTCTTAAAACATACTTTGTGACAGCCGTTTTTCCTGTTCCAGGTAGCCCGTAAATGAAGACGTTGGAGGGTTTCGATCCAGCGATAGCTGGCGCTAAGATGGATCCTAGTTTGAGTATCTGTTTTTCTCTATGTGGAAGGTCTTCTGGCACGTAATCTGGGAGAAGTAGTTCTCTGGCCTTGAAGATTCTCGGCTTAGTGAATTTTTCAAAAATTTCTTCAAGAGACTGAGGAGTGCCCATGTTCTCCAGTTGATGCATAGGAAAAATTGGTTTCTTAAGCTATCACTTAAAATAAGTGAGTGTTACGCAGGTATTTGTAGAATAGCTTTTAGCATCAGCTGTCCGCGGTCATGGCTGTGATGAGGGGAAGAAATATATCTCATTTAAAGTAAAAAAGAAACGCCGGGGTGCCCGAGCTAGGTCTAAGGGGCCAGGCTCGAGACCTGGTGGCCATGAGGCCGCGTGGGTTCAAGTCCCACCCCCGGCGCATGCTGAGTCTAAAGTTTATATACTCCCTCGTATTCATTTTCTCTTGCGGGGGTGCCCGAGCCAGGACAAAGGGGCGGGACTTAAGTCCGCCCATGGGCTGTAGGATATCCCGTGGCGTAGGCCTGCGTGGGTTCGAATCCCACCCCCCGCACTATTTCTGATAAAAATAGGCATTTGATGCGGGTATCTTGGCTTAAAGAAACATTTTTAGATTTGTTCGGATAAAATAATATGCCCCGGTAGCTCAGCACGGTAGAGCGGCGGCCTCGTAAGCCGTTGGACCCGGGTTCAAATCCCGGCCGGGGCTCTATTCCCGAAAAGAGATAATTCTAATAAAGTACTGCTGTAAGCTGACAGAACAATGATGAAGTAAATGATTTTGGGCTGAAACCTGTTTACCTGATTTTAATTGTTTTTAACAATATTTTTGAGTAAATTAATATCAACTATCAGTACTTTTTGATTATTTCTTTCTGCTAACTTTATGCTATATTTCTTGAGGAGGGTATCTGGGTTGCAGTTGTTGATGGCGTTTTCGAGTTTTGGATATTCTGGAGTTGGTTCGTAGTATCTGAAAAGAGATCTTATTTCTATTGATATTTCTTTTTGATTAAATACAGATGATATTGATATTATTCTTTTGCCGTGAACTTTAATGTAATTTACGAGTGTCTTATATATAGCTTCTTCTGGAGTCATTGATTTTCTTTAAAATAAGGTATTTATATCGTTTTAGGGTAATAGTGTAGAGGTGAGATATATATGTCAGAGGAAACAGAGGCGAAGGTTTGGAGAAGCAAGATAGCTCCAACGTGCAGGGGGGCAATTTTCAGAGCTAAGAGGTGGTTTTATGCTACTTTCTATAGCAAAGAGTCCGATGAGACAAAGAAGGAGAAATCGAAGGAGAATTGGGTGAAGTTAGCTAGAATGCTTGTCGAGAAATCCAATGAAGCAGGGTACTCTGATAAGGCTGCCAGAATAGTGATATACTACAAGGACGACAACGGAATATTCACTCCTATAAAAGCCGAAATTGAGGTCTTCGAGTTAAAGATAATAGACAAGCTCGAGATAGTTCCTAGTTAGCTCTTTTTCCTAATGAATGCTGCTGCGTAGAGAGCTGAGAGTGTCACTGATATTAGGAGAATAGCTGTAAAGTATGTCTGGAGTTCTTGAAAAGGCACATATGTTTCGCGTGTTACATGCTGGTAGACTCTGTATGCGACAAAGGCTAAGACTATGTATGCTATTAAGACCGCTATTCCTAAAATCTTCTTTGCGTTGTTGTTCACACGCACAATACACATTTAGTGTATTTATGCCTTACTGCTAACGCGGCTGAAGACAATATTAAATAAGCTTGTGTATTAAAAGGGTTGTGTGTACTGAGAGAAAAGAAAAATGTCCTATTTGCGGCTATGAAAGTCTTACGATAAGAGTTGCTGAGCACGAGATACCCTACTTCGGCAAAGTAGCTATTATTTCAGAGAGATGCGAAAAATGCGGATATTTCCATAACGATGTTTACTGTTTAGAAGTTAAAGAGCCTAGGCGCTACGAGTATGAAGTTTCTTCGCCAGAAGACATGAGCGTCAGAGTAGTTAGGTCTAGGTATGGTGTTATACGAATACCTGAGCTAGGCGTGGAAATAACACCGGGGCCTCTTGCTGAAGCGTTTGTGTCAAACATAGAAGGCGTGCTGGAGAGAATAACCTATATAGTTGAGGACTTTTTATTATGGGAGGAAGACGAGGAAGTAAAAAAGAGGGCTAGAGAAGTTCTTGACCTAGTAAATAAAGTTAAGAGAGGCGAATACAAGATTACATTGATAATTGAGGACCCTACTGGAAACAGCGCTATAATTCCTCCGCCCGAAATGAAGTCTAAGTTAAGAGTGGCTCTGCTTTCTGAAGAAGAATCTTCGCGTTAATTTATCTAAGTGTATTTAAAGAACAGATTCTTCTAGGCTTTAATCTTTCGTGCTCTATTAGAGTAAAGTAGTAAAATTAATTAAGGTATATTATGCGTGAATTATTGAGAATATGGCGCGCAGAAAACGACGCGATGTTGAGTCTCCTCCTTTACTTTCAGGAGCCGGTTTGCTTAGATTCTTTGAGGAAGAAACAAAAGGCTTTAAAGTGCCTCCTTCGGCAGTAATAGGCTTTACAGTAGTCTTAATCTTCACCGTAGTTCTTGCTCATTTGTTATTTCCTCCATAGACTTTTGGGACGAGTATGAAGGTAGCTGACATAATGACCAAGGATGTAATATATGTGGAGGTACCAGGGTCTCGCAGTGAAGTAATAGAAATTATGGCTAAAAGCGGCAAGAGCGGGTTGCCAGTAGTAAAGAAGGGTACTAGGAAGCTCGTTGGAATAGTCACAAAAAGTGACTTACTGAAAAACCCCGATGAAGAGCAACTAGCTCTATTGATGACACGGGATCCCATATCGGTGAAAGCAGAGGATGATGTAAAGAAGGCTGTTGAACTGTTTGTCAGACACGGTATCAGGCGTCTACCTGTAGTTGATGAAGCTGGAGAAATAGTAGGTATAGTGTCTGTTGCAGATATAGTAACTAAAGTCATTCATCGCTTAAATTTTAACGAACCTGTAAAGAACTTTTACAGTAAGCGTATTCCTCTAGTATGGGACAAGACGCCTCTTAATGTAGCATATGAAATAATGCGGTTATCAGGGTACAAGTATTTAGTGGCTCTAAATGATGAAGCGAAGCTGTCAGGAATAATAACGGAAGAAGATATTGTGAGAAGTGCTGAAATAAAGTCTATGGAAAAGAAGTCTAGTAGCGCTCCTTCGGAGGGAACCGAATGGGGTTGGGATGCCATAACAATAGTTTACATTTTTAAAAAGGAGCTGACTATCCCCTCTGATGTTAAAGTAGAGGACGTTATGGTCAAACGCGTGATAACTGTTAATGAATACACAAGCCTGAAAGAGTGTGCTAGAAGGATGGCCCGCTATAATATTGACCAGCTACCTGTCTTGAATGCTGGAGGAAAGTTAGTCGGAGTAATAGAAGATAAAGACCTTGTATCAGCTATAGCTAATGTTCTCTAGCCTTACCTCCTTCACGAACTCCTTCTACTATACTCGAGAGTACTTTCTTCAGTTTATTGACCTCTACTTCCTCTACGATAGTGCCTGTAACGACTATATCAGCTCCTGAGCTCGCTGCTTTAAATGCAAGTTCTTTGTTCTTTATCCCTCCACCTACTATAAGCGGAATGTCTATTGTTTTTCTGACTACTTTGATGAAGTAAGGAGGTGCAGGCGGCATACCGGAGCCTGCTTCTAAGTAAACGTATTTGAAGCCCATGTATTGTGCTGCGAGAGCATAAGCTGCTGCTATTTCTGGCTTACTGTAAGGTATAGGGCGGGCGTAGCTCACATAGCCCGCGGCTCCTCCTTCACCTACTATGATGTATGCTAGAGATATTGCCTCTAAATTATACTTTCTTATTATTACCGCGCCAGCCGCTTGAGCGCCGACAATGTAGTAAGGATTAGTTGAATTGAAGACTGATAGGAACCATACTGCGTCAGCTTTAGGACTCAGTCCACTCAAGCTTCCTGGGAATAGTATTGCTGGCAGACTTGATTTTTCTTTAATAGCATCTATGATCTCTGATACTAGCTTCTCGGTTACGCCTAGACTGCCGCCTATCATTATCGCTGAGCTTCCGGCTTTTTCTGCAGCTGAAGCTATTTTTGCACTCTCGCTGGGAGTTGATTTGTCTGGGTCTATTAGAGTCATGTGTATTGCTTTTTTACTCTCTATTTCCTGTCTCAAGTACTCCTGTACTTTCATGGATCTCGCCCACTTCACTCGATACAGATATTTCGCCTGTATGGAATTTGTCTACGAATTTTCCGTAATAGTCTACGGGCTGAAGTACTGGTGTGTACTCAAAGGACGCTTCTAGACCGCATATACCGCACCTTACGCTTACTTGCCCGTTTTCTTTATCTATATGGACGCTTACCGATTTTTCTCCGCAATTCGGACATGTGAATATTTTTGGTATTTTCTTTTTAGGGCGTCTAATAATCTTACGCCGCTTGCGCCTTCTCCCCATACAACTGTTTTAAGTTAAACGCTAGATAATAGTTTTTCTATGAGTGTTTTGAGGTCAAGCTGATTTGATTCTAGTTAATGGCTAGTGATGCTTAGTAAAAGGCTTGCTTAGCGTTTAGTTGCTGGTACATTAACTGGACGTAAAAGTTATATAAGGATAGGAGGTTAAGTCTTCCTGTGAGTAGCACCGGAACATGGGAAATAGGTGAGATAAAATTTCCGTTCTCTGAGGCTTTCAGATTCAGCTTAGAAAACATTAAAAAGAGGTTTACCAGAGCTGCCATAACGGCAGCGTCCGTTGTGCTCGGTATAGCGTTCATGAATTCTCTAATGATGATGGCTGCTATAAACCAGCAAGTAAGCGGTATGGGCGGAATAGAGCTTTACCAGTACTGGCTTCTATTCATTTCTCTTCTCGTATGTGCAGTCGGTATAACAAACTCTATGCTCATCGCAGTCACTGAAAGGTATAAGGAGATAGGTACTTGGAAAACACTTGGAGCTTTAGACAAACATGTACTAGAGTTGTTCTTAATCGAAGCTTCACTTATAGGGCTTATCGGAGGCCTAGTGGGCTATATAGCCGGATTAGTAGCGGCAATAGTCTATGGCGTTGCTTTCCAGGGAGCAAGCATGGCAGCGATTTCAGCAGCGCTCTTTGCGTTACGTACTCTGCCTATGCCTCTGCCTACTGCACCAGCCTTACTTATACTATCGCTAGTAGTGGCAGTCGGTATAAGCCTAGCGGCATCTTTATATCCAGCTTACAAGGGAGCTAAATTAGAGCCAGCTGTAGCATTCAGATTTGAAGTCTAAAGGTGGTGTACATGAGGTATGAATATACTGTAGAAACGGAAGATCTCGCGAAGTACTACTATATGGGTAAGTATGTTGTCAAAGCGCTAGACGGAATAAATCTCAGAGTAAGAAGGGGAGAATACTTGTCAATAATGGGGCCTAGTGGCTCAGGGAAAACAACACTATTTAACATGATTGGAGGTCTAGATAGGCCTACGAGAGGAAAAGTCTACATAGATGAAGTCGATATATCTAAGCTTGACGCATACGAGCTTGCATGGCTGCGCTGCAGAAAAATAGGCTATGTCTTTCAAACATTCAACTTAATTCCAGTACTCACAGCTCTGGAAAATGTAATGCTTCCCATGATATTCGCTGGCGTACCCAGAGAACAGAGAATTAAGAAGGCTATAGAGCTACTGACAGCAGTAGGTCTAGGTGATAGGCTTCACCACAAGCCGGGCGAGCTTTCTGGTGGTCAGCAGCAGAGAGTTGCTATTGCTAGAGCTCTAGCAAACGACCCCGCTATTGTTCTCGCAGACGAGCCCACAGGAAACCTAGACCTAAACACAGGTCTTGAAATAATTAACTTGATGAGGACACTCAACAAAGAGAAGGGAGTCACTATCATTACTGCTACACACGACTTAAAAATGATCGACGTAAGCGACAGAATAGTATACATCAGAGACGGAAAGATAGAGAGAATCGAAACTAGAGCTGAAGTTGCTGTTGAGCTCTAAAAGCCCATACGCTAATATTTCCTTTAAGTTTTTGGAGTAGAATAAATTTAGCTAAAGTAGCTATATCCATAGTAACTACTTGATATTTTCCTTGTGATTCAGCTATTTCTTGTGCAAGAATATGGTAACACTTACTTTTTCTACCTCGTATGATTACATTAAATAGAAAGTCATAGCAGTCACAGTGAACACCTGGTAAAACTATATGACTTGTTTTTAGTTTAGGGCCATAAACTACCCATAGTGAATACTCAGGAGAGTCTTCGACTACAATCTTCCATACTCTTCTACTAGCTACAGCTCTTTTAGCTTTCATTAAATCTAGACTGGACACTAGTTAGAGAATTCTAAAAATATATATCAGCGTACTTGTCTTAGTAGGCAAAATATAGATATAACGGTAGGCTATATCACTAGAGAATGTACGATATTTCTTTTAACGATAAAATGCTGATAGTAGAGGGAGAAAGCAGAAGAATAGGAATTGTTGCAGATATACATATTGGAGTAGAATATGAATATGCTGATAAAGGTATAAAGATAGTTTTTCAATATAAAAAAATAACTGAAAGTCTCGCGAAAGATGTTATAGAAAATGGTATAGATGAACTAGTCTTGCTGGGCGATGTTAAACACTCGGTTGTGGGTTTTCGACATTATGAAGCGAAAATGGTGCATTACATGTTGTCGCTTCTGAAAAATAGAGCTAGAGTAAGTATTGTTCCAGGAAACCACGATGGCGGTATAGAAGAGGCATTACCTGAAGAAATAGAGCTAGTTTCTCCTAGAGGCAGAATAGTTGTAGATTCTAAGGGAAATCCGTTATCGCTTATACATGGCCATGCGTGGCCTTCGCCTAAACTGTTTTCATCAGAAGTAATAATTGTTGCTCACAGTCATCCGACAATAGAATTGAGGGATCCTACAGGGTATAGAGTAGTAGAACCTGTATGGATAAAAGCCAGAGTTTTAATTGAAAAACTGGCTGAAAGCTACCTAAGGTATAAGGGACTTAAAGAGATAGAGCATCCTATTAAGCTCTTTAAAGAAATGTACGGTTTTGAACCTAAGACAAAATATCTGGTTATTATTCCCGCATATAATCCATTGATGGGAGGAATTAAGGTTAATAGAAGAGATATGGGGCCTCAAGAATTAATTGGTGTATTTCTTTTAAACCAAGTAGTTGACTTGGATACAGCAGAAATATACTTAACTGACGGTACTTACTTAGGAGAACTAAGGTATATTGTCTGAAAAGATTTAATAACTCCTTATGCACCTAAATGTACTCTGGTGAATAGTTGCTGCGCTATGACGTAGTTATAGTTGGTGCAGGGCCTTCAGGAATATTTGCGGCTATGGAGCTTTCAAAAAAATCAGACTTGAAGATAGCATTGATAGATAAAGGGAGAGATATAGACAAAAGAGTATGTAATATACTTATTAAAGGAAAATGCCTAAAGTGTAAACCTTGCAATATGATAAGCGGGTGGGGCGGGGCTGGAGCGTTTAGCGACGGTAAATTAAACTACTCTTTTGAAAGCGGCGGCTGGCTTCTTGAGCTCATATCAAAAGAGGAACTTGCTCAGCTAATGGACTATGTTGATAAAATCTATTTAAATTATGGGGCTTCTTCAAAAATATACGAACCTGATCCCGATTTCTTTGACTACTTGAAGTGGAAGGCTAGACAAGTTGGCTTAAAACTCGTTTATACTCGAATAAGACACATGGGTTCTGATGGCTGCAAAAAAGTTTTATCGAACATGAAAAAAGATCTTGAGAGAAAAGTAGATATTATATTAAATACAGAGGTATCGGAAGTCATAGTCAAAAATAACTGTGTAAAAGGAATTAAGCTTAAAACTGGCGATATAGTTGAAGCAAAATATGTTATTTTAGCTCCCGGCAGAGGAGGAGCAGAATGGCTTAAAAATAACTTAACGAAAATCGGAGTGAAAATGAAAGTAAATCCAGTAGACTTAGGAGTTCGAATAGAAGTTCCAGCTGAAGTAATGGAGGAGCTTACAAGCAGGCTTTACGAACCAAAGTTTATATACTACTCTAAGACATTTGATGACAAAGTAAGAACTTTCTGCGTGAATCCTCATGGAGAGGTTATAGCAGAAGTATACGAAGACATAATTACCGTGAATGGACATAGCTACGAAGATAAGAAAACAGATAATACGAATTTCGCTATACTTGTAAGCACAAAGTTCACTGAACCTTTTGAAGACCCTATAGCTTACGGAAAATATATCGCAAGACTAGCCAACATAATAGGAGGCGGAGTAATCGTCCAGAGACTGGGAGATCTTTTCCGAGGACGCAGATCTACTAAAGACAGAATAAAAAGGTCAATAGTCGAGCCTACTTTAAAAACAGCTACTCCAGGAGATCTTAGTTTTGTACTACCGTACAGGTACTTAGTGAACATAAAGGAAATGCTAAAAGCATTAAACAAAGTGGCTCCAGGAGTATATTCAGATCACACGCTCTTATACGGTGTTGAAGTAAAATTCTATTCACTCAGAGTCGACGTTAACAGCGAATTAGAAACAACTACTATCAAAAACCTGTACTGCATAGGAGACGGGTCTGGGTTAACAAGAGGATTAGTTCAAGCATCTATTTCCGGAATTATTGCAGCTAGGTCTATTTTAAGTAAGGAGCACTTGAGAAGTTGGTAGAACTAGTAAAGTTTATTTATCTGTCTAGCACCGAGTAATCGGGGCCGTAGTCTAGCTTGGTAGGATGCCAGGCTTGGGCCCTGGTGGTCCCGGGTTCAAATCCCGGCGGCCCCACTTCCTTCAGCGAATTCTCGCCACTATGTTACTGCTATTTTGTTCAAGGTGATTTTGCGGCTGCGAAGTGAAGTTATATTTCCTAGTATGCTATTATGTGGAGTCTGATATGATATTGCAGTGTTTATTGTTTAATTATAGACTTAACTTTAGTTTAAAAGTACTTTGTAGAAGTTTTTCTAAGTGATCAAGGAATACTTGTTGTGGTGTTCTCTGATTCATCACTAAATAAAATTGCTTGAAAATTATTCTCTTTTTCTTAATGGCGGGCCCGCCGGGACTTGAACCCGGGGCCTACGGCTCCGCAGGCCGCCGCTCTTTCCTGGCTGAGCTACGGGCCCTTTTAGATTATTGTAACTCTCATTTAAATCTTATTCGGGTGTTAGAGGTAGGTTTTATAAAGGTGACTTTAATGATATGTGTGGAATGATTTACAGTCCTGTAGAGTTTATTGTGAGTGTTATTGAGAAAGAAGTAAAGAGAATTATACGTGAAGAGTACGGTCTAGACGTTGATGTTGTTGTAGAAGAGGAGAAAAAGTTTGGTGATTTTTCCTTTAAGTGCTTTAGTATAGCTAAAAGAGTTGGTGAGAGACCTGACGCTGTAGCAAAGAGAATTAAAAGTAAGTTTAGTGGACAGGGGCTATCTTTTCTCGATAAAATTGAGTGTGCTGGAGGTTATGTGAATTTTACTTTAAGTTCTGCTGAATTGGCTAAAGTAGTTTTTTCCTCTATTAAGGAGCTCGGGGCTAAATATGGTTTTAATCCTGTTGAGTCTCCGACCAGTATTATTGTTGAGCATACGAGTGCAAATCCCATACATCCTCTTCATATAGGGCATCTCAGAAACTGTTGTTTAGGAGATTCTCTTGCCAGAATACTAGAGCTAAGAGGACACAGAGTGTCAAGACACTTCTATATTGATGATGTAGGGCTTCAGGTTGCTTACGCTGCTTACGGTTACAGTAAGCTAGGTATGCCGGGTCCACCTACAAAGCCTGATCATTTTATAGGGTACATTTATGCGTGTACGTATAATATTGTTGAAACTATTTCGCTTAAGAAGGAGATTGAGAGACTTAAAAGTGAGGGGCTGTTCGATGAATACAAGCAGAAGTTGTCGGAGCTGGATGAGACTTTAGGTATTCTTTCAAAACTTGAAGAAAGAAACCCTGAAGTATTTAGAAAGCTTCTCACTTCTATATCCTCTGACTCAGATCCGGAAGAAAAGGTATCTATGATAAATAGACTCTATGAACAGAAGGACCCTGATGTAGTAGATATTGTAAGAAAAACCGTAAAATTGTGTTTGGAGGGATTCAAAGAAACTTTAAGCAGGCTAGGTATATTTTTTGATTCTTGGGACTGGGAGAGTAATGTTGTGTGGAGCGGGCTCGTAGATAGAGTAATAGAGGGATTGAGGTCTTCTGGTTTTGTTTTCAGAAAAGAGGGTGCTCTTGTATTCGACGCCAATAGAGCTGCTGAATTGCTTGAACTTAAGAGCTTACTGGGATTATCGCCTAGATACGAAATACCATCTATGGTTCTTGTAAGGTCTGATGGTTCTACTCTGTATACTACCAGAGACATTGCCTATACTATCATGAAGTTTGAAAAAGCAAGAAGAGTTATAAATGTCATTGGTGTTGAACAGAAACTTGCGCAACTTCATCTTAAGGTAGCACTATGTGTTTTAGGCTATAAAGAGGAGGCAATAAATCTGGTACACTATGCGTATGAGCACGTAAAACTAGCAGGAGCCAGAAGAATGTCTAGTAGAAGAGGAGAGATAATTACTATAGATGAGCTGTTGGATGAAGCAGTAACTAGAGCTAGAGCAGAAATAGAGAAGAGGTCTAGAGCTTTACCTGAGGAAGAAAAAGAGGCTATTGCAGAAGCGGTGGGTGTGGGAGCTTTAAAGTATGCTATGCTGTGTGTTTCTCCAACTAAGACTATATCTTTTGACTGGAAAAGAGTTTTAGATTTCTCTCAGAATAGCGGGCCGTTTCTGCAGTACGCTTACGTAAGAGCGCATAATATTATAGCGAAAAGTGGTCTAGGTGAAAAGGCACTGTTTCTAGATGCCGATTTCTCTCTACTATCTTCAAAAGAAGAAAGACAGTTGATTAAGCATCTTGGAAAATTCCCTGCTATTGTAGCTAAAGCTGCAGATGACCTTAGGCCAGACTATATAGTTGATTACGCAAATGATCTTGCTAAACAGTTTAATCTGTTCTATGACAACTATCCTGTGCTGTCTGCGGAAAATGAAGAATTGAAGAAAGCCAGGCTTGTTCTAGTAGCATCCACTGCAATAATAATGCGCAATACGCTCAATATCATTGGAATAAAGCCTATTGCAAGAATGTAGCTTAAGGTTTTCTTGCGAAAACAAGATAGCCTGTGTGAGCTATCATAAAGGTTTCTGGCCTAGTCTCTCCTTTCTCGACCTTTATTTTCCTTAGAAAGACCTCTAGCGAAGTTATTTCCATAAAGTTTTCTTCACGTAAAGTTTCAACAACTTTTTCAACTTGATTTATAGTTGGTGAAAATGAAGCGAAGACGCCACCGTGTCTAAGCGCACTTTTGGCATGGGCTACTACGTCCCAAGGATTGGGCATATCTAGTATTACTGCATCTACATTTTTCTCGTCTATTCCTTCTGCTATATTCTTATGTTTTAAGATGACGTAGTCTAAGAGGCCGCATAGCTTTAAGTTTCTCTTAGCTACTTCGAGAAAGTCTCTCCTTACTTCGTAGCTGTAAACTTTTCCTTCCGGTCTTACATAGTAGGCTAGCGTTGCTGTAAGGAATCCCGATCCTGTTCCTGCTTCGACTACGATAGATCCAGGTCCTATTCCGCTTAAAAATACAATAAGAGACAGGTCCTTAGGATGTATTACTTGAGTAGCTCTTTTGAACTTAGCTAAATAATCTGGAAAGATAGGTTTCGATAAAATGAATTCTTCGCCTACATGTGTTTTAATGATTTCGCCGTATTTTTTGCCTATTATGTCGCTACAGTTTACTATGCCCTTATGTGTATGAATTTTTTTGTCAGCAATTACTTTAACTAAGAATTTTTTCCTTCTATTGTAATAAAGCAGAATGTGGTCGCCTTCCTTAATTACGTCTTCGCTCATTGCTAAGCATACATTTTAGTCTCAGGAAATTAATATTTTGTTCTCAAGGAGCTAAACAGTATTTAGTGAATACTCAACTAAAAGAGCTTTTAGTCCATATTTACGGGCTTTAATGTATGCTTCTTTGCTTGCAGTTAGATATATTGCATTTAGTCTTTTAGCTAATGATAGGGCCGAGGCTGTTTCATAGCTCACTTTGAGTAAGTTCATAGTTTTCATTATTTTAAGTGCTGGTACTTTATGCACTACTAGGTGCTTTTTGGCGAATTTGCCGCTGATTCTTGAGGAAGAAGCGGTCTCAGAAGAGACATGAATTATATTGTATCTAGCTAAAGGAGTTTTATTCTTTTTGATGATTCTGTAGATGCATTCAAGTCCCGAGGAGTCTGCAACAAAGTAAGACATCGTATTCTTTTCGTTAAGTATTTAAATAATGATGTCTGCGAAGTATTTGAAGCGAATATCGGGAGATTTTCAAAATAAATATACTGCTAATATGTGGGCCTAATTAGGTGCAGACATTAGAGGAAATGTTTTTCTAAGAGACTGCGCAATAGTTTTATCGTGAGTTCAGGGTTCGAGGAGGATTATGACTGGTTTGATGACTTTGGAGTACGAAGAAGTGGTTACTGGTTAATAGAGGAGCCCTACAGCGAGATTTACGATGACGGGAAGTGTGTTAAAATTATTATAGAGTTGCCTCCTGTGAGAAAAGAGGATGTTAAGGTCAAAGTCCACGGAAATCGCATACATGTAACCGCTACTGATATTGAGGGGAGAGATTTTTATAAAGAATTTATTTTGCCTTTTGAATTAAAGCGTAAACAAGTAAAAGCGGTCCTAAAAACACGTACATTATTGATAGTAGTTGAAAAGGAGTACAAGTGAACAGGCTATGGAGGAGTTGTCAGTTTATGAAAGAAAGTTGTTAGAGCTTCTGAAGAAACACTATTTTAGCGGAATAAGTAAGTCAAAGATAACCAATTTAGGAGAGGAGTACGCTAAAGCTTACGAGAGTCTCAAGGAAAAAGGATATATAATGGAAATTAGAGTTGGTAGAGGTTATAAAGTATACTTGACTTATAAAATAGTGGAAGATTCTGTGAGGGAGCTATTTAGAGACATTAATTTGAAGCTTGAGCGTCTAGAAAAGAGATTGATTTACGCAGAAAAAATAGATTTAAATAAGCTACACGAGGCTGTTTTGAAGTCATACGAGAAGCTTAAAGCTGCAGGCTATAGTGTAGCAGAGGATAATATTCTAAGAACTCTAGTTGAAGAAGAAATGGGCATCAAAATAGACCCCTTGAGATTTAAAATTGCCTTGTTTGAATTAAGAAAAATAGATCCTCGTATTCGAGTGTATAGAGCTAGAGGTGATGTAGTTTGTCTAGAGATATTGTAAAAATTCTGCAGAAAATTTCTCAGATAAAAGTGGCATTCGAGCAGAAAATGGCCGAAAAGATAGATGCAGCAAAAATACTAAACCATTGTAAAAATGGTGTTGTGCCTCCTTCTCCTTCAACAATAGCTGTAGCAGTTGACGACATTATCGAGGCTATATCAGAAAAAGTAGACTGTGTAAAAGAGTCTGGAAGACCTGAAGTAGTGGTAATAACAGCTCCCTTTAGAGGAGGAAAAACTTTCGCCTTGCAGCTTATTAAAGAATATGCTGAAGAAAAAGTGCCGCCTTTTGATAAAGTTAGAGTGGCTCTTTGTCCATATATTTCGCTGAGAGAACAGGGCATTTCGTGGATAAACATTATTAAAGGTATTATAATAGAGGGAGGCCCGGCTCCTTGGATAGGACTAGCATCACAGATAATGAAAATCGAATCTACTATAAGTCCAGAAAACTTCGAAGAAAGAACTCTGAAAAGCATGAGTAGAATTTTCGGCAAAGAAATATCCAAGCTCTTGATTAAAGCTGCTAAAGGAGATGTTGACGCCGAGGATCGACTTAAAAAACTGTTCGAGAAGAAAGAGTATCTACATACGATAATTCTTCCTAATCTCTCTGAACATGACGCTCTAGCGCAGTTAGCTTTTATGCTAAAAACTTTGAGTCAGGCAGGAATATCCATATTATTAATAGACGAGCTAGAAGTACTAGGAATAGAGGACTTTTCTAAAAGACAGCGATTCCTTTCACTACTTATGTCGCTTTATGAAAGAGATATACCAAGCCTTCTTCTAGTTCTAGCATGCGAGAAAAAGAGACTAAATGATATCCTAGTAGAGTATGATAGTTTAAATAGATTCAAGCTGTTTGAGCTGGCTATCAAAGATTTTACAATAGAAGATATTAAAAAGTTAGTAGAAAAAATATCTAAAGTAGCTTCAATAGTATATAAAACTGATATAATACCTATTTTTCCAGAAGAATGGTATCAGAAGATATATGAGGAAACAGGAGGGCGTAGAGGAGAAGTAGTGCAGATAGTAACTAATGAGATAATAAAATGGTATGAAAGCAAGGCGCCCCTAGAAGTAATTAGAAGAAGAGTTCTCTCTAAACCTATTGATATAAGTAAATTGTCAAGTGAAGAGTTTTACAGAAAAACAGAAGAAGCGGTATTTGAGTTCTTGAATCTATTAGGACTAGAACCTGCTTATGAACTATCGCTATCAGGAAGCGAAGAACTTATTGTCAATATTGAAGATGGTATATATTCTGTTAAAATACTTGCAAGCAATGAGCCTTTAACTAAAGATCAGCTAAAAGAGAAACTAAGTGAGATAATAGGAGAGAACGTATTGGTAGTTCTAGCGGGAACACCGGCTCTAATGAAAGAAGAAGTAGAGGAGCATCTAAGATCAATTAGCCGCAAATACCTATTGTTAGACTTCAAACCCGATACCGAAGAATTGAAAATGCTACTACTCCTACCTACACTCACTAATGATGATGAAAGAAAAACTGTTGCACGTGAATTATCTAAGAAACAAGGTATTCCTATGAGATTTCCTATAGAAGAATAAAAGAATACTGATGATACACTTTGTCTGCATTAAATTAAATAGTTCAGGCTTTAAGGAAGAGATTCTTCAAGAACTATCGCTATGGCCATATTGGCGACTAATGGTCACACACCAGCTTCATCGACGATTTCGGATGTAGCTTTGTTATCTCCACTTGAAGATTTATGTATAGAGACGGTTTTTGCTGTTGATTTACAGCCGGATCCGAGAAGGTGGAGTATATACGAAGCACATTGTATACTTCATAGTGAAGCTCTGAAAAAACTCCGAAAAGCTGTAGGACTATTAAAGGTATATGACCCAGATATGGTCATTATCAATGCAGTATATCACGTGGATGCTATATGGCCAGACTCGTCCACAGCATTAAGGATGGTAACCCGCATGAGCTCTGGGCTGAATCCCTTAGGTGACACTGGCTCACTAAAACCTTCAGGCACTATAGTGAATTCAGAGTATACGCTGTTTTTCCTTCCAGCGGGGAAGAAGAGGACGAAGTCATGGAACTGCGTGAAGGAGTCCTTTAAAAAGCTTAATAAACTGTCAAAGCTGAGCGATAAGAGGCTAATAGAAGTCTTAAAGATTGTTCTCGCTGATTTAGCCCGTGAGCACGAAATTTTATCAATGGAAGAAAAGCTAGTTCAGTTGTGCAGAATCTTGGAGTCACTAAGCTATATTTATGCTTACGTTAGGGGAAATAATATTTCTAAACTTAAGGTAGATTCTGCTGGGAGCATAATTAATGTCCTTACTAAGCACGGCTTCGAGCTCTCGACACAGGATAAAGAGCTAATCAAGAGAATTTATAAGCGTAGATCCGTAATAGGGGCACATGGGTTGAGAGTTAAACGTATTCTTCTCGGCATGATGAAAAATTTGGATTCTAAAGCCGAAGTGTTAGACGAACTAATTCAGACGCGGGATCTTACATGCAGAGTATTGCAAAAGATCATCAGAGATATTTAAAAGGAATAAGAGTAAAAGTTAGTATAATACTTTAGTCAAGAATATAGAGATTTATAGCAAAATACTGAAAACTTTGAATAAAAGGGTATTTTTCATTTTCTCAGAGCCTTTTCTAGGAGGCGGCGTTTCTTCGGGCACTCGTCTGGGAGCTCGTATACGCAGAGAACTGTGCAGTCTGCTGCTACTTTTCTTCCCGAAGAACTGTCTCCAGAGATATGGGCAGTCTTCAGGACAGTCCTCGGTGATCACCTGAGAGCTGAACTGGCAGAAGCCTTTCTGGTCTCTAAAGGCGCAGGGCCTGTCTAGGCGGAAACACCTCAAAGTCTCACCCGCCGTCTACTTTCCTCACAGCGGCTTCAGCTGAGACTTATAAACCCGAACATAAGCGAAAACCTGGCACAAGAGCGGACGTTCCCGCAGTAAGAAAATAGCCTCATATGCTGCATGTGTGCTGACGGCTAGCAAACAATTAAAGATAAAGGAGAGGCTTCGTGAGAAACAATACTTTTTGCTTAAAACGTAATTTTTATATCGTTTGCGGCGAGATAGTGTTTGAGGGCTTTGTGCCCGATGGGCCCCGGGGCATGATGCGGGCGGAGGCGACCCTGGCGATGTGTAGATGAGCTGGGGGTCCGATGGGCCCGCTGAGTGAGGGGTCATTTCTTCTTCCTGTATTCTTCGAGTATCTTATATTTGTTTAGAGTAGACTTCGCTTTACTTAGTTTAATTCTCACTAAGTTAGCTAAATTATCGGCGAGTAAAATAAATGCTGAATAATAGGGCTTTGCTTTCCCCTCTGCCACGACTTTACCGCCATATTTGCTTTTGATAAGCGTGTAAAACTTATCGTCGACAATAATTAACTTTGACTTACCAGCAAATAAATCAATAATCCTTAAAACACTATCAAATCTAGTAAAACATCCATAGCAATACAACATGTCTTTAATTTTATTAAATTTTCTTTCAAAAACAAGCAAATATTTTCTTCTTCGTCTACTGGGCAAGTCCTTATAGTGTTTGATCCAGCTACTGATTATTGACCTTAGTTTTCTATAGCTTCCTTCCTCGACGACTATGACTGCGAAAACAGTGCCGCCTGGGCCCTTAGAGACGTCGAGCACTAGCAGGAGCACAGAAAGTAAAGGACATCATATTTTATAAAATTTCTGCTATTTTTCTCTTTTTCGGTATTTTGTAAAAATTTATGTAGCGTGCGGCGCATTTCCTTGCGGTTGTTCGGCGCTGTTAAGTTTAAGATTTTGCAAAGTCTGTTCTACAGATATACAGCAAAACTTAACTTAATGTCATCAAATATTTATAAGAAGATTTAAATAATACGAGCAGTAAATCTAGCCGAGCTGGCGCCGCAGCGTTTCAGCATATAGCGCGCGGTCTCTGTCCAAGAATCTAGAGATAATTGATGTGAGACCTAAAGTGGGACTAGTGGTATAGAAACTAAAAAACTGAAGGAGAGTTTGTGTGTCCTCGGGTCAGCGATCAATGTAGATCCCACTACATCAACTTAATGAGAAAAATTATGTAGGGAGTGGGATCTGCATTGAATCTGCAATGACACATTGCAGAACACCACTACAATTTCCTGTTCTGGTTAAAGCAACTGAGCTTAGCTAAGCAAAGGCGATCGTTCTGTCTGAAGCTAATTATGGTAAAATGAATTTCCTTGTTTAGCAAGATCTTTTTAGTCTCTTAGTATAAAATTTTTATACTTTAAGTATAAAATGTTTAGTGTGAGCAGAGTAAGGTATCCCGTAAATATGCCTAAAGAACTGTACAAGAGTCTTCAAAAAATAGCTGAGGAGGAGGGATTAACTGTTCACGCCGTAATACTCTGTGCTCTTAAAGAGTATGTTCATAGTAGAAAAAGGCGCCCGAGCTTAGAAGAGCTAGATAAGAAAGTTAGGAAATTAGAGCTAGCTATAGATGAACTTAGAGCAAAAGTAGACATTAACTCCAGAAGGGTGGTATTGCTTGAACGCAGACTCAGAAGTAAAAAGTGACGAGAAAACAGTCTCGAGATAATCTTAAATGATCTTAATCCATGGTGGAGCAATAAAGAGTGGTATAAGCAAGACGAAGATATACAAGCTGTTGAAGAGAGCAAAATAAATCCTAGAATAAGGTACTGGGGTATAAAAAGGGGATAACACTGTATGAAATTAAAAGACCAGAAAGTTAGCTGGGAGCAAAGATATTGAGAGAAAGGAATTGTTTTGAGAAAATAGATTATTTGTTGATGTTTCTGGGCATTGCTCTCACCCTTCTCTATAAATTCTTTGCTAGTTTTGCTTATACTAACTTACATAGAAGTTAAAAAATGTGACAGTACGCTCTATGGCTTCACTAAGAGCCATCGCGAGCACTTTCTGAATCACTGCAGCACTAAGTGGAATGTAAATCATAATGTTATCGCTGTGACAGTATAGTTAAAGGTTCCTGTTGAAATCCCTAATTGTAAGTTGTTAAGAAGTTAGATATAAGGTTTCATGTTTTCAGACAACAAGGATCTTGGTAAGGTAAAGAGGATACCTGTAACTAGGATGTAGGCTTAGTCTCTTTAAATGAGCTAAATAAGAAACTATCTACGGAGTTCTCTTATCTGAGCTCCATAGCGCTAACTTATACATTCCGTATGTTACTAGTAGGAGTGATGCGAATAGCGAAGCCACGTATGCAACATTAAATATAGTATTGTAAATAAATACTATGTGGCTGAGGTACTGCATAGGTAGGTCTTTTTGATATAGTAGCAGTGGAAGTAATGGTAGTTTAAAAACATAGGCCCCCAGAAGGCCTATGATAATATTAGCTAGGAAGCCTATAGCGAAACCTATTAGAATGTAGGTAAGAGGGCGGGGAGTGTCCTTTAAACGGGTGCTCTTGAGCCACCAAGTTACTATAAGGGGAATTAGGAACGCGATTGAAATTACCAAACGCTGAAGGAAGTACATGTGTAGAGGAACAGTTGTAGGGTCCATGCCGGGCTCCCTGCGCTAACACTATGTCCAGCACTATATAAGCATATCTATCGTTGTTTGTGCTGTTTGAAGTGCTCGTTTCGTGAGCATGTAAACCCAGTGGAGTGCGAAGAAGCCTAGTGTCACTAGGTCAGCATTACATATAGTACAGTGCTCCTGCTGGGAACCGCTCTCCTCCTAGAGTGGAGGAGGGCCTCAGGCTCTCTCTCCTTAATTATCTCCCCGACCCGGAACCCTAGAAGAGTACTTTGAGCAGTATACTTACGGCATACTCTTCTTCCTAGAGCAGGTATGCTTCCGATATACCTTTTAAGTAACAACAGCCTTTACCGTGGTTGAGTATACTACTATCAAGGTCTCTAGGAGCATTAAGGAGAGGCTCGAGGCCTACGCGAGGACACGGGGGCTTTCGCTCGCAGCCGCAGTGAACCAGCTCCTAGAGGAGCAGAACAGGCTCCTAGCCGAGATAAGGGACTTCCTCCGCGGCAGAGAAGGCGCCGCAGCGGGGGTCTCTTCGGAGCCCAAGTTGCCTTCGTGGGTGCAGGACAACCCGTGGCTAGAGATACTCGGGAGAAAGGTGGCGGCAGGTGATCTGGCTCAAGAAGAGGTCTCAGGAAGAAAAGTATAGGGCTCTCATAGTACAGTACAAGAAAATACTCAGCAAGCTGAGAAAAGAAAACGAGGAACTAAACCATAAGGCTGCTGGTAGAGGGACTTGATTCTTGGAGGCGGAGGCTCACGGAGAAGGAGGAGAGAAGAGTATCTCCAGGAGCCTCTACAGGTACTTTACAGGAGACTCCCGACACACAGAGAATCAACGCCCAGCTTAGGAAGCTGAGCGAAGAGGAAGTAGAGGCACCTTAAGCTCACCTTAATGGGTTTCTGCACTGTGAATTCTCTTTCAAGAGAGATGAAGATCGAGTGGAGGGAGGCTGACGCGCTGCTCTCTCGACTGCACGATAAAGGCTTCTTAGACGTGCTCAGAGTAAAGCCTAGCAGAGAGCCCTGAGGCTTCTCCGTGTTTTTTCCCAGCCCTCACAGTGAAGTGGCCTCAGAGGTCTTATTCGGGAAGCCTCTTCAGAAAGCTGTCCGGTACTCTGGGCTTCCGTGTCTTCAGCCTGTAGATGTAGGTTCAATCGCAGCCCAGCTCCCTGTACGACCCTATTTTCGCTAAAACGTAGTCGAGTATCCGGTACCGTGTCTCGTCGTCTATTTTAGCTAAGTCTACTCTGTCTCTCCAAGAATCCTTCATCCAGGGATATTATCAGAGAGTCATATATAAAGGGCGTTGCCTGCAGGCACATTAACTTGGCAACACCCGGAAACTTACATCGGAGAAAAATCTCTTTTTCTTAAAGGCGGGCCCGCCGGGATTCGAACCCGGGACCTACGGCTTAGAAGGCCGCCGCGATAGACGGACTAGACCTCTATCCAGGCTGCGCCACGGGCCCGTCAACTCTTATCATGAAACTGTATATAAGCATTTCTCTATTTTATCTCTTAAGTTAATGTATATGTTTTCGTGAGGTAAAAGGTCTACTAGAATAGGCGCCGGGGGTGGGATTTGAACCCACGCGGCCTTTCGGCCAGAGGGTTAGCAACCCTCCGCCCTAACCAGGCTAGGCGACCCCGGCGAGAGTATTTTGCTTGGGTTCGATATAAGCTTTGTGGACGAGGTTAATTTTAGTGAATGATTTTATTTACTAGAATTTAGTCTAGTTGAGTGGTTTAGATGAGTGTAGAGGAAATTTCTGAGATAAAGCAGGAGATAAGGAAGAGAATATGGAGGCTTATGGAAGAAAAAGGAATAGCTATTTTCCCTAGGCCGGTTTATGGTAGAATTCCTAACTTTAAGGGACATGAATTAGCTGCTAGAAGATTTATTGAGAGTGAGTTGTTTAGAAAAGCTGAAGTTATTTTCTGCTGTCCAGATAGTCCTCAAAGACCTATAAGGGAAGCTGTAATAAGGGCTGGTAAAGTATTAGTGATGGCAACTCCTAGACTGCGCAAAGGATTTTTGGTAATTAAGCGCAAATATGTTCCTCTTGGTCGTGAACGTGAAGCGTCCACTATAAGGGGGGCCTTTATTTATGGAAAATTGTTTATGATTCCTCCTTATCATATCGACGTAAAAGTCACGGGTAGTGTTGCTGTTACAACAGAGGGGGCGCGGCTAGGTAAAGGCGGAGGATATAGCGACCTAGAATATGCTATTCTGAGAGAACTAAATCTTGTAGACGAGAAGACTCCTATAGTAACTACGGTCCATGATATCCAAATAGTTGAATATATTCCGGTAACTAGGCACGATGTTCCAGTAGACTATGTATTCACTCCTACCAAACGAATTAAAACAGAGGGTAAGTACTCTAAACCTGAAGGTATATACTGGGATGAAGTTAAAGATGAGCAAATTAAAAACATTCCCATATTAAAGAAACTGTATGAAGAAAGAAGATAGTTATTATCTTTTGCGGGAAATTAATGTATCTAGTTGTTCGGCAGCTTCTTCTAGGTGATAAAGAATATCTTCTAGCATTTCGGCATAACTTTCTCCTATTTTAGCTACTTCTCTAAGCAAGTATATCGCTTCATCTATGTTGTCAAGAGCTCTTTGAAGGTCTTTATTTACTTCTTCTTCGCTCATGTGTCTCTCGTCGCTTCAGCGAATTTATTTTTATCTACTAACATTTTCTTTTCTTAGCTACATTAAGAGGTCTAAAGCATTAGTTAAGTTAATTACATCCTTTTCCAACACCATTATTGTATCTTCAGCTTGCGCTACCAAGCCTTGTTTTACTTCAATTAATACGGGATACTTACTCACTATTTTTCTATCGATTAACATTTTTATATCTTCTTCTAGAAGATCTAACGTAGAGTAAAGATTAGTAAACCACCTCAAAGCAAATGGTAATGTACGGCATGTGGAGTATATATCGTGTATGAAAGTTTTTCTATGTAGCTTTATTTTTCTTATTTTTCTTACTCTATTTAATCTAAATATATGTGCTTCGTTCGATTCAACTACATATCCTGCACCATTTGTTGAGAAAGGTTCTATAGCATATACTGTGTTTTTACCTATTTTAGAACCTATTTGTGTTTTAATATTTGGGATGACTTTACCTGCGTGGAGATTGTATTTTTCGATTTGGTGGCCACATAAATTGGCTATAGGTCTATACCCGTATTTTTTAATAGTTTCTTCAATTATTGCTCCTAGTTCTTTAGTGTTAACTTCAGGGGATATAGCTTCTTCGGCGGCACGAAGGGCCTCAGCAGCAGCTATTATTAAGTTTTCATCTGCTTTCCCTAGAGCTACTGTAATTGCAGTGTCTGCTATGCATCCATCTATATGTACTCCGACGTCTATCTTCACGAGAGAGTCATCTGGTATTACAGACTTATCATTAGGTGGTGAAGTATAATGAGCAGCAACACTATTCACTGACACATTTACAGGAAAAGCAGGTTTTCCTCCTAATTCTATTATCTTTTTCTCTATTTTTTCACATAGTTCAAGAATTTTAGTACCAGGTTTAGTCAACTTAATTCCGTATTCAAGCGCCTTGTGTGCTATTTCGCCTGCACGTCTGTAAAGCTTTTCTTCCTCTGACAACACGAGTAAATGTTATGAAAGAGGGTTAAGTGCTTTTCCTTGATACTGTGCGGTAAAATTTTTAAGAGACGTGTAGTTTCACGCATATGTCGGTTTTTAGAGTGCTTGTAGAGGAATGCATTAAAGAGCTTTCTTTTAAGGACCAAATAAGAGAGAACTTGATAAAAATCTCTAGAGAAATTACAAGAAATGCTAGTAATGCTATACATGCACTGCAAATAGGTAATTTTAGCGAAGCTAAAGAAAATATAGAAAAATTAAAGAACTTAGTCGACGAACTTAATAGGTTATGTGAGAACTTTCCCGAGTTCTTTCAAGCAGGCTATGTCTCTGACTGCTTAGCAGAATATGTTGAAGCTGTTGTATTTTACAAAATTCTTCAAGGAAAAGAAGACATCAAAGGATATAGAGAGCTTAAAGTACCTATTCAGTCCTACTTATGTGGATTAGGAGACGTTGTAGGAGAGCTTAGAAGAGCTGTTCTTTCGTCACTGATAAAGGATGACCTGGAGAGGGCTGAAAAACTACTTAAAGTAATGAACGATATAGTCGCGGCATTAAGTCAAATACATTTTCCTGACGCGCTTGTACCTGGTCTTAGAAGAAAATGCGATATTGGGCGTAGAATACTCGAGGAAACAATAGCCGATTATTTAAGAGCGCTCGAAAGAAAAAGAATAGAGGACTATGCGAAAAAGCTCCTCGAAAAACTCGGGAAAACTTCCATTTAGTGTCCCTAAGGCGCGAGCTGTACAGAGGCTTTTTGCAGAGAGAGTAGTAGAGGAAGACTTCATAGAAATATTAAACATAAAGAAGATATGTGGGCTCGACGTTGCCTATAAGAAAATCAACGGAGTTGAATGGGGAGTTGCGGCAGCATGTGTTCTAAGTTTTCCTTCGCTAGAAGTCCTTGAAGTAAAGTGTGCTGTACTCGAGATAAAGGTACCTTATGTGCCTACGCTACTTGCATTTAGAGAACTTCTTCCTATGCATAAAGCCTATCTTTCTTTAAGCTTAGAGCCCGATGTAGTTTTTGTAAACGGTCAGGGTAGAATACATCCTTATTTCTGCGGGATAGCATGTCATCTAGGAGTGCTAATAGATAAGCCTACTATTGGCGTAGCTAAAAAACTTCTATGTGGAGAAATAGTGGAGAATAGCGATAAAGAGTATCCTGTAGTAGTCTACAAGGGGAAGATCATAGGAGCTTATGTTAAATCTAAAAGAATTTTTGTCAGTGTAGGGCATAAAATATCCTTGGATACAGCCTACAAACTAACCTCAATGTGTCTTACTAACAGGTACAGGCTGCCTGTGCCTCTACAGAAAGCGCACGAAGAAGCTACTAAAGCTTCGAAAGCTATAGGCACTAAAGCTCTTTTTTAATTTTTTCTATTATTTTACTTGTGCTACAGAGAGAGTATTTCTTATAGAAATCTTTTATTCTTATTACTTTTGTGTTAAGGTTAAGTCTTTTTATTTCTTCTAAGAGTTTATCTTCTAAGAATTCTTGATCGGGGCCTAGTATGACGTAGTCTGGCTTTTCTTCTAAAAGTATTTTCTTTAAATTAAATTCTTCTTCGCCTAGTCTAGCCTTATATACATACTTAATGTTGCTAACTACTTCTAATCTCTGGTTTTCAGAAATTACGGGCTTTCGTTTTTTAAATTTAAGCACTGTTTTATCCCGGGCGACTATGACGATGACCTTTCCATATTTGCTAGCATTCTTCAGTAAGAATATGTGTCCAGGATGTAGTATTTCGAAAACGCCTCCTACTAGGACTTTATTTCCTTTTGAAGGTTTTTCTTTAGGCCAAGTGAATTCAGCTTTTTTCAAGAATCTAATAGCGTCTAAAAGACCTTCGGCATAAGCTATACAGGAGAGTGCGGTGAAGTAGTCTCCTAGCCTATAATAATACTTAGAGTCTTCAGTATAGCACTTAGCTAAATGAACTATTTCGCTTACAGATGAATCGTATTTAATATCTTTCAATACCTTTTCTAATGATTTAATATATTTCTCAAGTCTCTGACTTTCTTTTTCCATGTTCTCACAGCCTCTATTGAAGCTTTAGCCAATACTATTAAAGCTTCTTCTTCTGTAAAATGCAGTTCTCCAGGTATAATAAGAGAGTGAGGAGGAGGACCTAAATTTATTTTCCTTAAGCTGTATAAAGGTCCTGCCACTATTTTTGAATCAGGAGAACCTATACGTGAGAGTGCTACACCTAATGTTTCTGATGATATTATTCCTTTACCTATTTTTTCTTCGAGTAACTCTAAAACATTTATAGCGTCGGCTATAGTCATAGCTATTTTTTCTTCAAGTCTTAAATCGAGAAGCATTAATGTGTGTAAACCTCGCCCAATATTATCCACTAGGGTTTCATAAACAGAGTAGGGTATGAAGTTTTTCTCCAGATCTGGATATACTATTGTAACACACTTACCGAATTTATACGGATGTAGCCCTGTCTCACTTATAGCTGCAGTTAAAATAGATGTAGAGTGAATAACAGCGGTCGGAATTTTCCGTTTTTCTGCTTCAAGTCTAATCCATAGATGCGTTGTAGCTATAAAGGGGTCTCCTGGAACGACTATTGCTACATCTTTCTCAGAAGACTCTTCGAGTATTTTTTCAACAAAGATATCGTTTTCAAGTTCTCTCCTTGTAACACCGACTATTTCGCTACCTAAGGATTTTTCTAAAATATTGGCGAATTCAGATAAAGTAAATTGAGGTACTATACTCGTATATAAGTCAACGTATATTTTGGAACACTTTTTAAGTACTCTAAGGGCTCTTATTGATAGATCTTCGCAATTATAAAGTCCTAGCCCTACAAAGTACAACATCGAAAAACTAATACAGTATAGCTTAAGAATATTTTGAGTAGCGTGTTACTACACATAGGATTTGACGACACTGACCACTACAAGGGAGGCTGTACAACGTACATATGTTCGCTCATAGTTGAGAAATTGTCTAAAAAAGTGACATTTGTTGATTATCCTCATTTAATTAGATTAAACCCTAATATTCCATTTAAAACTAGAGGAAATGCTGCTGTATCAATTAAAATATTATGTGAAGATCCAGAAGATGTAGTAGACTTAGTGTGGAACACTATTATGGATAATTATAGTGGACTAGGTAAGGCGGAACCTGCACTTGTTGCCATTAAGGAGACTATCCCTAGCATTGTGAAAATTATTTCTATGAGAGCGCTGCATGAAGTGCTTTCTCTAGACTACGTTAAGCGAGTTATCGCTAAAAATAATATCCAATGCAGATATATTGGACGAGGCAGAGGACTTGTAGGAGCATTGGCAGCTGTAGGCTTTTATGAAGCAGATTTCAGTGACTATACATTTGAGCTACTAGCCTACAGAGAGAGGTCAATGTGGGGTAAGGTTAGAAAAATGGAGTATGAGAGTTTACTTAAAGTAGATAGAGCTTTTAGGCCATATATTTACGCTAACATAGACTATAGGAAAAAAAGACCTCTAGTACTGTCTCACGGCCCTGATCCTGTACTCTTTGGTATAAGAGGTGACTTTCCCCAGCTCCTAGTAGAGGCTATGAAAGAAATTAAAGTGGAAGAGAAAATTGACCGCTGGCTGATTTTTAAAACAAATCAGTGTACAGAAATACACCTCTTCATGCGAAAGACTATTTCTCAAGTTAGGCCTTACGACTCTGTAACTATAAGTGGCGTAGTAGTAAGCGAGCCAGTAGTAATTAAAGGTGGGCATGTTGTTATCGAAGTAAGTGATGGTACTGGGTCTATTGACTGTATTTTTTACAGAAAGACTCGATTAAATGTATTGGTGTTAAAGCTCAGAAAACATGATTACGTTGAACTTTCTGGAGGAGTGAAAGTGAGAAAAGGTAAACTAACGCTCAATGTAGAAAAAATACAAAGAATAGAGTTGGCTGAAGTACTTACCAGAGTGCCTCCATTATGTCCATTCTGCAGAGAGAAAATGAAATCTAAAGGAAGGGCTGTAGGATACAAGTGCCCACGTTGCAAATACATCGTTAAGCAGCCTTCATTCAAAGAGATTCTAAGAGAACAACTTATTCCATTTAAGCAAGCACCAGCTGCCTATAGGCACTTGACAAAGCCGAAAGAGAGGGAAGGACTAGAGTATTTTGAGAAGCAGTGTGAGTTAATTGAAGAGTGGCATTATCCTTGAACTTAACTGAAGTAAAAAAAGAGTTTTAAGCAAGTAGCCTTTAACAAGGGACAGGGAAGGGAGCTGAGATGAGCAAAATATCTGTAACAATATTAGGAGGAGGTAGAGAAGTAGGGAGAAGCGCTATACTAATCGATAGCGGTGAAAAGAAAATACTCTTAGACTACGGCGTAATATTCGAAGAGGATAAGCCTCTCTTTCCTCTTCATGTACGTCCAAAGGACTTAAACGCAGTATTTCTCTCGCACGCCCACTTAGACCATTCTGGAGCTCTTCCTCTACTATACATAAATGCTAAAATACCTCTATACACGACAAGCCTAACTCTAGAGCTAAGTGAACTGCTCATAAGGGACTTTCTGAAAATTTCCGGCTACTATGTTCCCTACGAGCACCAAGAACTTCAAGCAATGCTTAGATGCTTTAATCCTTTAGATTACGGAGATATAGTCAGCTTAGACAAGGACCATGTAATAGAAATTAAAGATGCTGGACACATACCCGGAAGCAGTTTCTTCATATTAAACATATCTGGGACAAAAATCCTTTATACAGGAGACATAAATCCTTCAACTACGGCTCTCCTTAAAGGAGCAGATTTAAGCGGCGTAGGCGACATAGATGTACTGATCACAGAGTCGACGTACATATCTTATGAACACCCGGAAAGAGATTACTGCGAAAAAATGCTCATAGAAATACTTGAAGAAGTGTTGGAGAATGGAGGAAAAGTACTAATACCTTCGTTTTCCGTAGGAAGGTCTCAGGAAGTGCTTTTAGTCTTAGAAAAGCACGGAATAGACTATCCAATATTTATTGACGGTATGGCGAGAGCAGTAATAGAAATACTGCTCAAGTATTCAGGTTATTTAAGAGACCCTTATCTGCTAGAAAGAGCACTAGAGAAAGTATTTATAGTGAGAGATTGGAGTGACAGAAAGAAAGCCTTAGAAGTACCCTCAATAATAGTTTCTCCCGCTGGAATGCTTAAAGGAGGTCCTTCGCTCTACTACGCAAAGAAAATAGCAAAAGATCCTAGAAGTGCGATAGTCTTTGTGAGTTTTCAAGCACCCTACACTCCTGGAAGAGCTCTACTTGAAACAGGGCTACTACCTGAAGTAAACAGTAAAGTAAAAGCTAGAATCGAGTGGCTCGATTTCTCTTCACATGCAGGAAGAAAACAGTTATTTGAGCTATTAGATAGAATTAAACCTAAGGAAACATGTATATTTGTCCACGGAGACTATAGAGCAGTAAAAGAGTCGCTTCCTCAAATACTCGACAGATATTCCTTTGATGCAAAAATCCCGAGAAATGGTGAAACAATAGCGCTAGGGTAATTACATCGTAACTACATCTATATTGCGAAGAGCTAAACTTCTCTAATAGGGCACTGAATTTGCTTAAGGAGCTCTTCTGCCTCCTCAGAAGTAGTTTTGTAAGTGTACAAGTATCTCTTTAAACGTAGCTTTAGTTTGACTACGTCGCCAAGCTTCTTTACTCTGCACTCTCTCGCATATTTGGCTAGCTCTAAAAACTTCTCCTTATCGAAAATCTCTCTCGGCATAAGCAGAACCCCTTACCAAAATGTACTTAAAAACTTTACTATTTGAAGCGGGCCCGCCGGGACTTTCACCCGGGATCTTAGCCTCGGGTTTTGAACCCGGGACCATCGGCTGTCTTCTACACAGAACCGAAGGCCGACGCTCTAGTCCTGGCTGAGCTACGGGCCCACATAAATAGTACTTAGCGTAGATAAATTTTTATCGAAAAATCGCTAGCTGATAGCACCTGGAGTAGCAGTAGACAAGGGATATATAAGGCGAAGTGACACTTGTTCACACTCTTTTGTAGCGAGCTTAGTGTCTGCATAGGTCTGGGAGAGGGTCTCAGTGTAGAAAAAAATATTTTCTGCCCTGTAAACTACTAAATGGGCCCGTGGTCTAGCGGCTATGACGCCCGCCTGACGCGCGGGAGGTCCCGGGTTCGAGTCCCGGCGGGCCCACTTTGATGTTTTAAATCTTTAAACCTACGAAACAGCTTTCTCTGAGAATATTAGGACAATAGATCTATAGTAAACGCTACAGCAGTGAACATGGCTCACAGAGAAAAATTTAATTAAGGGAGGCTCTTAGAATATTCTCGCCCCGGTCGTATAGCCCGGTCTAGTATGGGCGGCTGTCAAGAGGCTGTGGCCTCGTAGATCCCGCCAGAACCCGGGTTCAAATCCCGGCCGGGGCGCTATTTTTCTTGAGGGCATTTAATTTAGACTAAAATATTTTGTGCCTATAAAGCTTGTAGCAGATTTAGAAAAACATAATCTTAGGCTTAGCTTTACTTTAAGAAGCTTTAAAACATGTTCTTCGAGACTAAGGTATCTAAGTTTTATAAGCATCTAGGAAACTGGCATGGAGAGAGATTTTAGTTTAAAAGTTCTTTGAGAAATATCGAGCTTTAATGAAGTGAATAGAGAAGGGCTCCATTTAATTTATCTTTCTTGCAGTCTAATATTTTATTTTATGTATATGCTATTGAATGATTGTTCCATGATATGTAGCTGTGTAAATTGGACAAGAAGGTGTATAGTGTTCTATAAGTTAAAAGGAGTGGTGCGGGGGGTGGGATTTGAACCCACGCAGGCCTACGCCACAGGGTCCTAAGCCCTGCCCCTTTGACCTGGCTCGGGCACCCCCGCAAGAAAACACATTTATGGTCTCGTATATAAATTTTCTTTATTAGTTTATTTTAACCTAGGATTAGATTTAGATAAAAATAGTATTTAAAATAACCTATTTACCAAGTTTATTTTGGCTTAGTCTTTGACTTGTTCTAGTAAAGAAATTGCTTGCCACAGGGCTGTTCTAGCAAATAGTGGTATGTTGGGGTCCTGTGCAGCTTCTTCTAAAATACTTATTGCGTTTGCCGCCTTTAGTCCAGGAGTTAGGTCTTTTCTTTGAATTGTTTTTGCAGCTTCGTTTGCGGCTCTTCTAATGTTTCTTGGAACTCCAGGATCTTCGCTTACTCTTTTTAGAATTAATGTTACTTGAGCAAAAATATTCTCGTAGGCCATACTATCACCTTTTTACTTTCTACCGTGTTGAATGAAGTGAATATATTTAAAGGTATTGCCGCACATGTACTTCGTGAATTACTGTATTCGTAAAGTTGATAAAAAAGATCTAGACAGAATATATGAAATTGAGTTAAAGTGTTTTCCAAGAGATGCTTATCCTAAGAGCCTTTTGTCATATTACTTATTTCTAGCTGGTGACACATCTTTTGTTATTGAAGTTAATGGAAGAGTAGTAGGGTACATAATAGTTCTTATTAGGTGGGGAAATCTGGGTCACATACTGTCTTTGGCTATTGACCCAAAGTACAGAGGACGTGGCTTAGGCAGATTATTATTAAAAGAGGCTATTGAGAGAATAAAGAGGGAGAAAGAAATTAAGGTATTTAGACTTGAAGTTAGAGCAAGCAATGTTCCTGCTATAAGGCTATATAGGAGTCTCGGTTTTCGATATAGCTTTTTCAGGCCAAATTACTATCAGGATGGCGAAGGATGCTATGTAATGTTTTTACGGACAGATTTCTAAGTAAATATTTAGTTCACAGAGATGAATGTAATACCATGTAACCACTGCGGCGATTCGCTAGATATGAACAGTGCTTTTATGAAGAAGGTCTGCGGCGGATATTGTTGTAGAGGTCGCGAGCCTATAACTTGATGTGTAGCGGAGGCGGGTATACCGCCGGTCATTGTAGCCTACGGCCACTCGGGCGGCGACCTCCCTCCGCCATAATTGATAGTTTTGTTAGGGCAAAAATATTTTTCTATGTTTGTCTTCTTTCTATCTATAGACATGTTTTTCTAAAGTATCTGTTTCTCAGTTAATAAGTTATTACTTGATTAAATAGACATCTAATGCTTGTCTAAAATGGTGTCTAGCGAATGGTTTTAATTTAATGAGAAAAGTCATTACATAGAGGCAAAATACTCTTCAAAAGTATATTGGTTACACATAAGGAGAAGTGGAGAAGGGCTCTATTGTCTCCGAGGCTAACATCCCTCTTGAGGGGGTTTGGTTCGGAGACAATAGGGCTTCGAGCATCCTGTGTGGTTCTTCTTATTGTCCACTGTGTGGTCGGCGGATTCAGCGTCCTTATAGGGGACTGGTAGTGTGAGAAATGGGACAGTTTAACATTGGTCTGGCAGCAGCGTATAATATAATGAAGGTTAGCGGTAGTGTTTCTTTGGACGGGCAATATTGAAAGATTGCTTAATTATCCTAAGACATACATGTACTTAATTAAAGAGCAGAAATGGTTGAGAAAAAGTCTTTAAATAAACTAAAATAAAATTTTTATCCGATAGGGAGACATTTCACTAGCCCCATAAGGGTAATCCACCTGACTCTTAGGTCGCGATGAAGGAGCGTTTTGCGCCCGAGCAGGAAGAGGGTTCGCTATGTTTATTTAATATGAATAGTTTAAATATTCCTTTCGCTATGTTTATGAATGTAGCGGGGGATTATTTCCCACCGCAAGAGAGCCCGTTGAGCTAAAGGCGTTGTACCGCCTAGTGATGAAGACGGGTGTAACGGTGGGAATACATCCCCCGCCGGCTTACCTTTATTTTCGCGCGTAATGGAGGGTTATATGAAGCTATGCATCGTAGATAAAATATTTAAGAGGAGCTAGGCTTGAAATATCTCAGTAACAGGTGATGCTGATGGGTGGACTGGCTGTTACTGCTAAATACGTTATAGAAGCTGAGTTTGAGATAGATGGCGTTGTAGAAAAACCCGACGTCATAGGTGCCATTTTCGGCCAGACAGAGGGACTCTTAGGGAATGGCTTTAATCTACGCGAACTGCAGAGATTAGGCAGACTAGGGCGTATTGAAGTATCACTTGAGACTGTCGACGGAAAAACTCGCGGCAAAATAACAATTCCATCGAATTTGGACCGCGTTGAAACAGCTATTATTGCGGCGATGATAGAGAGTGTTGATAAAATAGGACCCTATAATGCTCGAATAAAGCTTTCGAGAATAGTTGATCTCAGAGAAGAGAAGAGAAAGAAGATTATTGAAAGAGCCATAGAGATTCTAAGGAAGTGGGAAGAGAGTATACCTGAGAGCAGAGAAATAGCCGAGGAAGTAATTAAAGCGGTCAGAAGTTCTGAGGTAATAAAGTATGGTCCAGAGAATCTTCCAGCAGGACCTGATGTCGATAAATCTGATACGATTATAGTTGTAGAAGGAAGAGCTGATGTAGTCAACTTAGTTAGACACGGTTACCGCAACGTTATTGCGCTCGAGGGAGCCACAATACCTAAAACTATAGTAGATCTAAGTAAAAAGAAGACAGTAATAGCGTTTGTTGACGGAGATAGAGGAGGCGACCTGATACTCAAAGCTCTCCTAAGTCAGGTTGACGTAGACTACATTGCCAGAGCTCCTCCTGGAAAAGAGGTAGAAGAGTTAACAGCTAAAGAGATAGCTAAGTGTCTAAAAAATAAAATGACCGTAGAGGAGTACATGGAAACTATTGAAAAAACTAGAAGAAGTAAAGAAGGGAAAGGTCCTGAAAGAATTGTCAAAGAAGCTCCTCCGTCTCCTAGACCAGAGGTAGTTATTCCAGATAAAGTAAAAAGTCTTGTCGAAGAACTTCTTGGTACTCTTGAGGGAATACTGTTTGATAAAAACTGGCAAGAAATACAGAGAGTAGCTGTGAGAGACCTGGTTACAACTCTTCAGAGCGTAGACAACGTATATGCAGTGGTCTTTGATGGTATTGTAACTCAGAGAGTAGTAGATATTGCTCAAGAGAAGGGTATTAAAATAATTATTGGAGCTAGAGTAGGTAATGTCGTTCGTAAACCCGTAGACTTAGTAATAAGTACATTTAGTGAATTAGGCGAAAAAGTCTAATAGGCTTTTTTGATAGGTTGCTCCTTCAAGCTGTGCTTCTTTAATACCGAAATATTCTAGTATTCTTAAAGCTGCAGGAATTACCTGTTTTCTAACATAGTATTCTGTATCTATTTCGCTGATATCTTTTACAAGTATGTAGGGCATTGCTTTATCTGCCAGTTTGTCTCCGGGTTTCTTGACTATTACGTATCCTATTTTGTCTCCTATTTCAAGCCTATAGCCTGCCTCTAGAAGTCTTTTAGCTGCTGCTACATGAGCAGCTCTGACTTCGTACTTATCTAAATCTTTAGTGACACTCTTCCAGATAATTAGTTTCGATAATGGTATTTTACCGTTTCTTAAATCTGAAATTACATTTGAAACATACTTTACAGCCTTATAGGGGTCTCCTTCTTTGAGTATTATTTCTATTACTTTTTCTTGAACCTCCTTTGCTAATTCAGACCAGTCTCCTCTAATAGCTTCTAGACCGACTACATCTATTCTACCGTCAGGTAGTAAACCACAGTATCTCTTCTTTGCTTCTGTAAAGAATACTTTTATATAAATTTTATCTGGTTTTACTTCAAGTCCAAACTTTTCTTGAATTAATCTGCACAGTTTTTCAACTTTATCTTTATCATACTGTACGAAAATGCTGTCTGTGTCGCCGTATATTACGTCAAGCCCTAGGCTTTTCGCAAGCTCTATTGTTTTCTTTATGAGTTCTCTTCCCCAGGCAGTAGTTGCTTCAGCGACTTCCCGTTTATACCATCTTGCTCCAACCCAGCCACAATATCCGTAAGTAGCGTTAGCTATGACTTTAATTGCTCTCTGTCTCTCATATAAAACACGGTACTCGTAGCTAGATGGATCTAGTTTTTTCATTGCTTCTCGTATCTCTTTCCTTACTTTGAGTAGGCGCTCTAAAACTACTTTATAGAAGCCTGGTGGATGTTTTCTAAATCTGTGCCCAACTTCAGGAGCTACGTAAACTTCGTCAGGAGAAACTTCTTCGTAGGGCGGGACATAAGTATCAGGCGAGATGTTCTTAGAAATCATTATGCTTGGGTACATTGCAGAGAAGTCTAATACAACTATGTTTTTATGTAATCCTGGCTTTGGTTTGAGTACTATTGCTCCTTTGTACGAGGAGTATGGTCTCTCGACTCTATTTGGTATGAGTTCTCCTAGTTTATATGCTTGTCTCATTAGGTACCATTCTACTCGAAAACCTACTGAGGCCGCTCCTACTTGATCTAGTGGAAGTCCTACGATGTTTGATAACTGTACTGCAAAAGGAAGTATTTTTTCGCTTAAACCATATATGCTCTCTACGTCGTCGCGGGCATACTCGATTAGCGTTTTTCTTTTAGAGGGATCGTCCCAGTATTTGTACAGCTCGCTTCCTTCAATAAGGACTCGTTCGCTCTTCCTCATTACTCCAAGGTAGTCAGCTACGTTTTCTAGGGTTTTTACTTTCACTTCAGGCATGTCTTTTGCGAAGTCGTAGAGGTCTACATTAGCTCTACCAACTACAGAGAAGTGTCCATAAACACTTTGTGCAGGTTGGCCATCAGCTCTTGTAACGGCTAACTTTATGTGAAGTTTTTTGCAGCGGTCTAAAAGGTAGGGCCAATCAAATCCATTATTGTTGTAGCCTACTATTACATCGGGGTCATATTTTCTTACATATTCAATAAATTCTTTAAGAAGAAGTCTATCATCATGGTCATTTGCGGTAAAAATTTTTTCTCCATCATCACTTGTTTTGACGGAGATTATTATCACGGGGTCTCTTTCGGGCTTAGGAGTACCTCTAGGGTTGTAGCACTCTATGTCAAAAGCCAGAACACGCAAGTCGGGTATACGTGTCTCTTCAGGTAAATATACTGGGTCCGAGACTGCTCTATATACTTCATCGACATGAGCATTTTTATCATAGTCTTTTTCTACTTCTATTTCATGCCATGCACATGGATATACATCTTTATCTATCAAGTAGCGCATATAGAATCTTATATCTGCTTCCAGTACATCTTCTATAGCCTTTAATTTCGCGACAGCTTCTCTAAGTTTCGGAACCGAAGGAGGAAGCTTGCAAGTAATTTTTATCACATCCAAGGGCCTGCCATAGTATTTTCTCTTCACTTTTTCTACAGATAAAATCTTATATTGAGTAGCAAGTACTTTAATAGATCTTATTGCGTCCTCTATGGGTACTCCTTCTTTTGGAACTGCGTAGAAGTAGGGTCTAAAGCCTCTAATTTTAACTAGTGCTCGTTTACCTTCGCTAGTTATGCCCCATAGCTTTATTTCAGGTTCATCGGCTACTATTTCGTAGTTCACGTCAAGTATCCATAGCTTTATTTTCATGAGATATCACCTACATGAGTTTTAAAGGCTTATTTAATCTAGAAAGTAGAACTATGCGAGAATCCATAGCCTCGTCGATAATATTGTATCCAGTGTACTCTGCTAGCTTCTCAGCAAAAGCTCTAATTTCTTCGTGTCTTGGCATAGGCTCTACACCTAGCCTGTACCTAAAGTAGCCAAGGCTCATCGCTGCCTTAGGCTCTATATAGGTTGGCTCTGCGCGAGACAGTATTTTGGCATACTTATCTATTCCTTTCATGTTTAATCCTCTAACAAGTGTTATTCTGACAACCGATGGACATGAAAGAGATTTTAGTAGTTCTAGTGTCTTGAGAACTCTTTTCCAAGCATCTTTTAACATAGGTCTACATACTTTTCTGAAAGTCTCTTCGTCGGGCGCCGAGAGACTCACATACAGCTGTGAAGGCTCTTTTTCTAGATTACTTATAACTTCAGGAAAGTTTCCGTTAGTTACAATAAACGTTGTTCTAAATCCGTACTCGAAGAAAGCTTCTACTAATTCGCCTATTTTAGGATACATGGTTGGTTCTCCTACTAGGCTTATAGCTGCGTGCGTTGGTCTCATAGCTTCTTGGAGCATTACAGGGTCAACCTTTGGGTTTCCAAGGTACCCGCTAAGTATTTTCTGCCATTCTTTTACACTATTCTCTACTATTGTATAGGGATCGTCGTATACCTTTACGTCGAGCTCGTTGTAGTCTATCCCAAGGTCTTGGGGCTGAGCTCTCCAACAGTAAAGGCATCTTTGACTACACTGAATAATTGGTGAAAGCTGCAGGCATCTATGAGACGGTATGCCATAGAACTTCTGCTTGTAGCAGAATTTTTCGCCTCTAGTTAGTAGAGATCTTTTCATCCAGTGGCAGGGCTTAACTACTGCTTGAACACCCACAAAGTGATAACCCTGCTTTTTATAAGCGTCACGCATTAAACTAAGATATTTTTCAAATGATTCCATTACATGTTATTCTTACAGAAGACTCTATTAAATCTAGCTTATTATATACTTACAGTAACTTTTTAAACAAGTGTATTTTCTTCAATGTGTGAGAGAGATGTCTTATGATGAATATCATTATGCTCCCGGCGCAACAGTTGTAGGACTAGTTTTCGATAAAGGTATCGTTCTTGCAGCCGAAAAAAGAGTTACTTATGGTTTTAGTCTTATGAGTAAAGCTGGAAAGAAAGTCTATAAAATAAACGATCGAGTCGGAATAGCTTGTGCAGGACTTATTGCTGACATGCAGATGATTGCTAAAACTCTCGCAGCGGAAGTGAATCTATATGAGCTAGAAACAAAGAAAATACTTAGCATCAGAGGAGTAGCTAAGCTTCTATCCGTAATATTATTCAATAGAAGACTAATGCCTTACTTTGCTGAAACAGTTGTTGGAGGAATAGACGACACAGGTCCACATATTTTTGTCTTAGATCCTTTAGGATCGCTGATAGAAGATAAGTACGCTGCATTAGGAACTGGAGCCAAAATAGCTATTGGTATCTTAGAAACAGAGTATAGCGAAAATATTACTGCGGAAAAAGCTAAAAGTATTGCTATCAAGGCTATTAAGACAGCTATTTCAAGAGATGCTGTTAGCGGAGACGGCATAGATCTCTTAGTAATTTCAGGCAAAGGAGCCGAAGAAATATTTGTTCCTCTAACGTGAAATATACAGTATAGTAATGGTGTTTACTAATCCTTTCTCGAAAATAAAATTAGTCCCTAAAAATGGGGAGGAGGTCTTTAGAATAGCTCTTAACAGAGCGAAGCGTCTAGAAGTTAAAAGTCCTATCCGCTGGGCATCAGTTAAAAGAAGTAAAACTCTTACTCAAAACTACATTAAAGTACTTCATGAAAATATAGTGAGGAGAATTAAGGAGGGGCTATACTCGATACCGAGAATAGATGAACTTGACGATTTCTACAGAGAGTTAGCTTACACAGTAGTAGACATGGATGACTTTAGAAAACGCATGGGTAAAGTTATGGCGTGCATAAAGATTTTATATAAATTAAGAAGAGAGTATCTCGATAGAGCAAGATACATAGCAGACGTAAAGGAGGCTCGAAAACTCAGAAGAGAGTACACAGGGAGAGTATACTCTGTTGTTAAAAGCATGGATGAAGAGCTTGCTAGAATTAGAGAATATCAAAGGATACTCAAAAAGTTTCCTTCAATTGACCCATCTTTGCCTACAATAGTCATAGCTGGAGCACCTAACGTTGGAAAGTCTACTCTAGTCAACTCTATTTCAACTGCTAAATCGGAGGTAGCTAGCTACCCTTTCACTACTAAGAAACTGTCCATAGGACACATTAGGCTAAACCCAGAGGATTTACTGATACAAGTAATAGATACTCCCGGCCTTCTTGATAGACCTCTTTCAGAAAGAAATAAAATGGAGCGCCAAGCTATATTAGCACTTAAACACTTGAAGGGAGTAATAGTATACATGGTCGATCCAAGTGAATCATGCGGCTTCCCTCTTAGCTATCAGTTTAAAGTCTTAGAGGATATATCTAAATACTTTGAAGGAAAAGAAATAGTTATAGTTTTGAATAAAATAGATGCAGCTGATATTAAATCGGTAATTAATTCTCTTAAATATTTGAAAGAAAAAGGCTACACTAAATGTTTTTTAATATCGGCATTGAAAGGTATAGGAGTAAAAGAGCTGAGAGAATGTCTCGTAAATATTATTAAGTGGAGTCAAAGTAGTCGCACAGAATAAACACAATGATGAAAGCCCCCGTATCCGATTAGTGAAGACTAAACAGTCGGCTGAGTATTTTATCAATAGCGGAAAGTTTATGAAGCAGAGTAGCTTAACTACACAAGCGGTCATGATGAGCAAAGGTAGCATTATATATAATTATAATGCACTGCTAGATCGGGCATTTAAGCAGCTACCTGAAAAAAGAACTTATCGCGAGAGATTTGAAATACCGAAGGCTGAAGTTCTCGTTATAGGCAGAAAAATAGTCATACAGAATTTCATGGAAATATGTAATATCCTAAATAGAGATCCTAAGCACTTATTGAAATATCTGTTAAGAGAACTGGGTGCGCCAGGATATCTTGAAGGACGTATGGCTATAATACACGGTGAACACAGAAAAAGAACTATAGACGCGATAATAGAAAGGTATGTTAAAAATTATGTTCTATGCCCAGTGTGCGGTGAGCCAGATACTATTTTAATAAGAGAGAAGAGAATGCTTTATTTACAGTGTCAGGCATGTGGAGCTAGGTCTTCGGTTAGAATGATTAAGTAGCTAAGGGGGTGAGATAATGAATTTCTGTCCTAAGTGTGGTTCATTAATGATTCCTAAGAGAGAAGGAAATCAAACGTTTTTAGTGTGTAGAAAATGCGGCTATAAGGAACTACCTAAAGGAGTTTCGCTTAGAGAAGAGAAAAGAATAGAACATACTGTTAAAGACAAGACAATAATTGTCGAAACTCCTGTTGAGCTAAAAATTTTACCGAAAACTAAGGCTGAATGCCCGAAGTGCGGACACAATGAGGCTTACTGGTGGATGGTGCAAACTAGAAGAGCTGACGAAGCGCCTACAAGGTTCTTTAGATGCACTAAGTGCGGCTACACTTGGCGAGAATACGACTAGATAACCTACGTATTACGTAAATAATATTTTCTCTTATCTCTCATTAATTTAAAATTATAGAGACTAAGTCTACTAGTCTACGGAAATGGAAGAATTATGGCTAAAGTATCCTTTTACAAAAAAGGCTATAGACTACTTGAAGAACATTAAGGTAGATTTAGATGTAATTAGAAGAGACAAAAGTCTAGTAGAGGAAACTATTAGAGAGATAGAATCAGTTTTTATGAGAAAAAACCATAGAAACTATCTTATAGAAATACATGATCCTCTAAGAAATCTACTAGTTTTTTATTTATCGGTTTTATTCCTAAGAACTGTTTCAAATACATTACTCAATAGTAAGTTTGCTGTACACGAAGCTAAAAAGTACTACGCTTTACTTAGTAAAGAACCAGAAGATTTTATACTTAGTTTTGCTAAAGAAGAGTTCAACATCGGTATAAGAGAAGAGGAAGTCTATGGAGCAAAATTTTATTCGCTACACTTCGTAGACTACTTGAAGTACGCGGCAAAATTGAGTGGACCTTGGAGTCTTATAAATCAGGTAATAAAGAATGGTTATGTTTTAATTACTAGAAACCAATTAAACAGAATTTTACAGGAGGCAGTAAGAATTAAAATATTAAATATGGTTGACCAACCCTTATCGAATAAAGAACTTATTAGAGAAATTTTTCCCGAGGAGGTCCAATATTTAATTAATTTATGCGAAAAATATTTAAAGCCTGTAGAAATAGACGAACATGCTGCAGTTAAAATATCTGACGAGAATATTACAGTTATTCCACCATGTATGGTTAAAATTATGAATGATATTAAAAGAGGAGTGAATGTACCGCATGCAGCCAGATTTGCTATAACAGCTTTCTTGCTAAATATAGGGAAAACTGTTGATGAAGTAGTAGAGTTGTTCAGCAGTGCTCCTGATTTTGATGAGCGCAAGACACGTTATCAAGTTGAACATATAGCTGGATTGAGGGGATCTGGTATTCGGTATACTACGTTTAAGTGTGAGAATATGAAAGCTTTAGGTTTCTGTTATCCTAATAAATTGTGTAAGAGAGTGAAGCACCCACTACAATACTATAGGCTGGCATTGAGGTTGATGAAGTATGGAAAAAGAGAAAAATAAATCGTTAAATTTTGTGATGAAAATATTTAGGAGATACTACAAGAACTTATCGCCCTTCAGTGTAGAAAAAATAGAGCAAAGAGAATTCGGCTTCATGTTTTTCAATAAAGAAGGCATGGTCAGACACACTGCCTTTAAGTCCGTAAATGAGCTTTCACTATATCTCAGGAAGCATGTTCCAGCTCATGTATATTACTCGACAGCTTTCTATGAAAGACCAGATGCTCCAACAATGGAGGAGAAAGGGTGGAAAGGTGCTGAACTAGTTTTCGACATAGACGTGGACCACATTCCTACAGAATGTAAGAAAAAACATGACAAGTGGTTCTGCGCTAATTGTGGAAACAGCGGTAATGGTGCTCCTCCTCCCGCATGTCCTGTCTGTGGAAGTGAAGCTTTAAGAACAGTGTCCTGGGTCTGTGATGAATGCCTAGAAGTAGCTAAAGAGGAGACAAATAAGCTTCTCGATTTTCTCTTAATAGACTTCGGTTTTTCGCGAAGCGAGCTACTAGTATGTTTCTCCGGGCACAGAGGTTTCCACATACATGTTTTATCTGAAAAAGTATATTCGCTAGACCAAGATGCTAGAAGAGAAGTAGTAAACTATGTTAGAGGTTTAGGCTTAAGTTTTCCTTCGCTTGTAAAAGCTAAGCTCTGGGAAAATTATGGATGGATTAATAGACTCATGTTTACAGCATACGAAAAGCTCAGTGTGAGAACGCCTGAATCAGTGTACAAAAAACTAGCTCGGAAGAAAAAATTAGTCGATATATTAGTAAATGAGTGTATAGAGCGTTATGGGTGCCAGATAGATGAAAGAGTTACAGTCGACATAAAGCGTTTAATTAGGCTTCCTCTCTCGCTTCACGGAAAAACAGGAATGATTGTCTCCATAATAGATGACTTAGATCTATTTGATCCCCTAGAAAAGGCTTCTCCTTTATCTTCTAACGAATACATTAAGGTTAAATTGAAGGATGCTCCTGAAAAAATATTGAATTACACTTTGGATAAAAGAAACGGAGTAGTTAAATTACCTATAAATGTGGGGCTGTATCTTATTCTAAGAGGAGCTGCCGAAGTGGTAGGGGATGAGTATTGAAAAATATATCAGAGAAAAAAGATTCTTTATCAAATGATATATCTCTTATCCAGCAAATAGAGGAGATAATAGCAAATGAAATAAAAAGTGATGATATAGCTTCAATTAATAAAGACTTTTATTCGAAAATAACAAATAAGATAGGAAACATTAAGGAAAGCGGTAACTTAATTAAATTACTAAATCTTTTGCAGTACATAAGGCTTGTCAAAATATTAGGAAAATTTTTCTTGGGAGTAGAGATAGATGAAGATAAGTTATCTGTAGAAGAAGTTGAAGTATTGAAGCATCTAAAGAAAATTTATTCAAAATATATTAGTAGAGAAAAAGTTGTTGAAACGGTAGAAAAAGAAGAGGAGACAAAACTGGCTTTAGTGGTCTTTAAAGAACCTTTACATAAAGTTTATTTAGAGAACTTAATTCTAGGACCTTTTTCTAAAGGTGATGTAGTTGTTCTTCCTTTGAAAGCTCTCAGAGTAATTCCATCTGATAAAATAACGTTAGTCGAAGTTCTTAAATGAGCTTAAGGTCGAAGGGGTCTCTAATTAAGCTGAAATGCGTGTAGTAGAGTAATATTTAATAAGTTGTGTAAAATAGCTATGTGGAGACAATGAAGGTACCAAGAGTTATCAGAACATATTGTCCGAGATGCAGGAAACACACAGAGCATACTGTAAGTCTCTATAAGCATGGTAAGAGACGAAGTTTAGCTCAGGGAGAGAGAAGATATGCTGCAAAGAAGAAAGGTTATGGTTCGAAGAGAAAACCTGAACAAAAGAGATTCGCCAAAGTTACAAAGAAGCAGACTCTCAAACTGACATGTAGAGTCTGCGGGTACACTTATCATAAGAAAGGTATTAGGCTCAAGAGAATAGAAATAGTCTAAGGTGAGATTATGAAAAAACGTAAAATATTGATACCTGAGCCGAAAAGTAGGTTTGTTAAAGTCAGGTGCCCTGACTGCGGTACAGAACAGATTATTTTCGACCATGCGTCAATTGTTGTAAGATGTCTTGTGTGTAACCGTGTTTTAGCTAGACCCACTGGCGGAAAGTGTAAGATTGAAGCCAAAATAATTAAAATACTTGAATAACGTCATTAATTAGGTGCTGTCAATATGATAAAGAAACGCGAGAAACTGCCTCGAGTAAACGAGTTAGTAGTAGGTACTGTAAAAAGAATATTTGAGCATGGAGCATTCGTGACTCTGGATGAGTATGGTGGAATAGAAGCTTACTGTCCAGTAGGCGAAGCATCCCACTCGTGGTTTAAGAGTATAAGAGATGTAATGCGTGAAGGACAGAAAAAAGTATTCAAAGTTATTAGAGTTAATAGAAGAAGAGGACATGTTGATGTATCACTGAAGAGAGTTACTGATCAGGAAAGAGCTAGAAAAATGAGGGAGTGGAAGCGGGCTGTATCAGCGCATAAGTTACTAGAAATAATAGCTGAAAAAATGGGAAAAACCATTGACGATGCTTATAGAGAATTAGGCTGGAAGCTAGAAGACTACTACGGAGAGATATATGCGGGATTTGAGGAAATAGCTAAAAGAGGAATTCAAGCCGCTCTAGAGGCAGGAGTTTCAGAAGACTGGGCAAAAGTAGCACTGGCACTCGCCAAAGAGAGAATAAAAATTCCTGAAGCTAAAATAAGTGGAATCTTTGTTATTCAGTCGTATAGTCCTAAGGGCGTAGAAGACATAAAGAAAATCTTAGAGATACCGCTTAAAGTTGCAGAGAAGTATCCAAAGACTAAGACAAGGCTGTATACTATGGGGGCTCCTAGATACCGTATGGACCTAACAGCGCCTAACTACAAGATAGCTGAGAAGTGTTTAAAGGAAATAGTCGACGAGGTGCTCTCCTACGCTCAGAAACTAGGTTGTAAGGCATCATTCAGTAGAATTGAGTTGAAGAAATGAGCCCTAAAAGTTTACTTAAAAAGTGTCCTCGCTGTAAAATATATACACTAGAAGAGTATTGTCCACTGTGTGGAGAGAAAACTAAAGTACCTCATCCACCTAAGTTTTCGCCTGAAGACAGATATGGTAAATATAGGAGACTTATGAAAAAACTTGCTTTTGGAGAGAAATACTATTCTTAAGACTTTGGGTATTCTACTTTGTACACTAGAACCCAGCCTCTTGGACTCATGTACACTAGCTTAAAGTGTTCTGGCGGCGGAATATCTACAGTGTTTCCTTCTACAGGTATTCCCATCATTTTTACTATTGAGTTGAAGACATATGCTACTCTCTGAGGAGTTCTTATGAATACTAGGCGGAATAATGTTGCATTTCTTGCTTCGGGTGTATTTGCAGGAGCTAAAATTGTTGTTCCGCCGACTCTAATCCATGCAAAGTATTTAGATTCATTGAGACCGGCTATTTTAACCATAGCTGTGTATGATTTTTCGAAGTCGCCGCCTCCTGCTGGGTACCATAGAGTAATGTATCCTACTTTTGCTGAAACGAAAGGTTGGAATACTACTACATAGTCTGCTCCTAGTCTCCGGAATATTTTGAGTGCTTCACTTTCATTTGAGAGGAATGCTCTTGCCATGAGTTCTATCTGTGTACTATTGAGCGTAGCATTGTCGCATATAGTCGACATGTTTGTATTAACTGCTATCCAGTAGCCGTAGTCCCACCAACATGCTATTACAGAGTTCTTAGGGAGATTTGTTTTCATCCACTCTAAGGCCGCGATCCAGTCCATTTTATCGAAATTGTAGTCTCCTGCTAGTGGACTATGGCCGAGGCTGGACGTGGCTATTAAGGGTGGTTGTTCAGCTAAGTACAGTGTGTTAAATATAGTGAAGGAAGAGGCTACTAGTGCTAGAATCAGCACTGCCGCAGCTATGATAGTTGCCTGTGACGTTAGATTAGCTTTTTCTTTCTTATGTATTCTTGGTTGACGCAGGGCAGCCTCCAGAATCTCCCATATTCCAAGTGCCGCGCATATGTATATTGCCGGGGCGAGTAGCAGCGTTAAACGCGCCATAGACGCTGCTGCGTAGAGTGATGTTATGAAGAAGAGTACTAGAAACATGTCTTCTTCGCGCCACTTTCTGATAGCTAAAGCGGCTCCAGCGACAGCGATTACTGTTAAGAAACCATAGTCGCTGTAAAGCATGCTCCATGTAGGTATTCTATGTTCTTGGACGCTCTCTACTAGAGCACCTCTGTGCGACGGGAATATAATAGCCATAATTCTTCCGCTTAGTCCTTTTAGAATTCCCGCATACCATGCAGCGGCCACAATGGCGATAATGCATAGCAGAGCTAGTACCTGTACTTTGCGCTGTTTGAAGAGTTCTCCGACAGCTTTTTTCTCAGCGGCTCCTATAGCGAAGATTTCTGTAATTGATATGACTAAAGCGATCAAGGGAAGAACTCCTGAAAGCGATAGAAATGTTACACGATAGCCTATTCTCGGGAAAATTGTTAACATGAACGCTGAAGTTGCGTAGAAACTTACATAGGATAATGCATAACTTCTATTAGATCTTCCTAGAATCCATATTGTCAGTGTGTAGAGTGCAATCATGTTCCAGGCATAGAGGTACGCACCCCAGCTCCATGCCATGAACCCCAAGAATATTCCTGAGATAGCTCCCCAGAGAGGCTTTTTGTCTTTAATTGCTTTAATGAAGAAATACATTGATAGAATCATGAAGGGCATAGCTACGCTCTCGTGTTTTCCTCCTAGAGGAGTTCTTGTCAGGAGTGCTGTGCTAACTGCTGAAAGAGAGGCCGCAAAGAGGCCGGCTGGCTTATTGTTAATTTCTGAAGCAAGTAGATAAAGTGTTAGTGGAATGAGTGATGCAAAGAACACTGGAACTAGTGCGTGGATAACGTAGAGAGATACTTCGAGGTCCAGAGACTTAAGTATTAAATATATAATCGCGGAGATCATTGATATTCCCACTTCACTGCTAGCTCTCAAATCTCTTCCGTAGGGATACCAGAATAGTTTGTCTGGTTGTCCGCGGTCAAACCACCAGGAGAACCACCAAAGTATTCCGCCCCAGCCCTTCTCTGCTATCTTTTTGGCCAAGTAGTATTCGTAGAAAGGATCGAATTCGTTGAGGTATATACCCCATCTGGCTGGCAGTATTCTGAACATTACTCCCGTTGCATAAGTTAAGACTAGTACTGTAACTATGACTGCTTTTTCTGAACCTACTATTTCGAGAAATCTAACTAAGCCCCCAGCTGCCTTTTTAGATACTTTCTTAAAAAAGCTGGCTTTAATTTTCATGATATAGCACCTTTTATAGTAAATACCTTAGTTTACGCTTGAAAATCGTAATTTCAAGGGTTCTTGGAGAAAGCGAAAGCCTCGAAAGGCAGCGAGGGCATCTTCCGCCGTACTTTTTGATTACTTCTTCAGGAGATACAGGGTCGTTGCCCTTATACAATACGAAGTTACATTTAGAGCATACTATTCGTTCTGGCATCACTTTACATGATATTGCCTCCTATATTTATTTTATTTTGCCTTATATAGGAAATTGCGAAGACTTATAGAAGCCTCCACTTGCTGAGTATAAAATTCATGAAAAGAATACAATGTGACGTGAGATATACTTTAGGACCTATACTCACCTTAACTGCGCCTATTTTCTCAATGAATCTAAGAGCATCTAAGCTTAAGCCATCATGGTCTCCTAAAATGAATACTGCTCGAGGGAAGGCTTGAATAATTTTATTTTTTAATTTCAGAATATCTGTACCTTTTTCATCTAAAAGAAATATTGTGTATTTATCTTTTCTTAATTCGTCTATTATCTTAGAGAAACTTTTCTTTTCTACAATAACGCCTTCAACTTTCTTCCCAGAAAGAATCTCTTTAAAAAGGAGACCTACTTTTCTCTCACTTATAAAGTGCATGTAAAACTTTTTCCCAATAAATTTTAGTAGAAGTGGAGGTGAAGGAGGGCCGTTGAGGAGAACATAAAAATCAATGTTTTTTCTCTTATTGAGTTCTTCAGGCATACTTGCCATGAGACTTCTAAATACTACATCGATTCTCCCACCTGTTGATGCCGGATTGTTTATATTGAATATTGGAGCAGTGACCGCAGTAGAAGATTCTAAAAGGTAAATCATTCTAAAGATCGACACAAAGAACTATAGGTAATGAGACGGTAATTACCTTCCTAGAGGTCCTTTCTTCTTTCTTTCATCTCTAGCCCTTACTTTAACTACTCCTTGGAAAATGGCGCAGTTTATGCATAGATACTTAGTGACGGTATATTTGGGTATAATTGCGCCCTTAGCCTTAAGTTCTTTTTCAAGTTGAGGGTCTATAAAAGAAATTACTCTCGTTACTTTCTTTGCCTTAGAACGTGGAACAAGAGCGCCGCAACTGTCACATTGAACCATGCCTTCTTTGCCTTTATCTCCTTTACTCCGTCCTCTGTTTTTTCTCTTCTTTGGCATATACCTTCAGAATACATTCATGGAGTTTCTCTATTTAAGGTTTTTCTCACAATGGCACAAAATAAGTAGCTTATCGGGTATTTTATATCTGTTAAATATAAAACATATATTCTAGCAATCCGCCTTCTAATGGGGTGGAATAACGTGAAAGTGACCATAAGCCTAATTAAAGCAGACATTGGTTCTCTTGCCGGCCACCACATTGTTCACCCCAAGCAGAAAGAACTTGCCAAACAGATTCTCGAAGACGCTAAGAAAAAGGGCTTAATTATAGACTACTACGTCTTTAACTGCGGCGACGACCTACAGCTATTAATGACACATGACAAAGGAGTCGGAAACTCTGAAATACATGGACTTGCATGGAACACATTTAAGGAAGTAACTGAAAAAGTTTCAAAGAAGCTTAAGCTCTACGCTGCAGGTCAAGATCTTCTTTCAGACACATTCTCCGGAAACGTTAAAGGAATGGGTCCTGGAGTAGCTGAAATGGAGTTTGAGGAAAGAAAGAGTGAGCCAATAGTCGTATTTGCTGCCGATAAAACAGAGCCTGGCGCATGGAACATGCCATTATTCAAGATATTCGCTGACCCATTCAACACAGCTGGTCTAGTAATAGACCCCAAGATGCATGATGGCTTCAAGTTCACAGTCCTAGATGTTCTTGAAGGAAAAGAAGTAACACTAAGCTGCCCCGAAGAAATGTACGACCTACTAGCACTTATTGGAACCACAAGCAGATACGTTATTTCTGCAATACACAGAAAGAGCGACAACGAAATAGCAGCTGTAGCTAGCACCACAAGGCTATCACTAATAGCCGGGCGCTACGTCGGAAAAGACGACCCAGTATGTATCGTCAGAGCTCAGCACGGCTTCCCAGCTCTAGGCGAGATAATAGAAGCATTTGCTTTCCCACACCTAGTAGCCGGATGGATGAGAGGAAGCCACGTCGGCCCACTAATGCCCGTAGGACTTAAGGATGCCAAATGTACAAGATTTGATGGTCCTCCAAGAGTAGTAGGTCTAGGATTCCAGCTATGCAACGGTGAGCTAATAGGGCCAGCAGACCTGTTCGATGATCCAGCATACGATTGGTCAAGAAGGCTAGCCATGGAGATAGCCGACTTCTTAAGAAGACATGGACCCTTCATGCCACACAGACTAGGACCAGATGAAATGGAATACACTACACTACCTTCAGTCCTAGAAAAACTGAAAGACAGATTCAAGAAGGCTGAATAAGAGGGACCTCAATGTCAATAAAGTTCCCACTGATACTCATAAACTTCAAGGCATACAGTCAGTCTTCAGGGAAAAAAGCCGTAGAATTAGCTAAGGTAGCTGAAAAAGTATACAAGGAAACCGGAGTTCTAGTAGCTGTAGCTCCCCAATTGACAGACTTAGCACTAGTAGCCCAAAGCGTAGAGATACCAGTTTTCTCTCAACATGTAGACGACGTAACACCCGGTGCACATACAGGCCACGTCACATTAGAAGCGATAAAAGATGCAGGCGCTGTAGGCACACTCCTCAACCACTCGGAGAAAAGAATCAGAATCGACCAGATAGACTCAATAGTCAAGAGAGCTAAAGAACTAGGCTTGGTAACATGCATTTGTGCAAACACACCTGAAGTAAGCGCAGCAGTAGCTGCAGTGAACCCAACTATGGTAGCTATAGAGCCACCCGAGCTAATAGGCACAGGAATACCTGTCTCTAAAGCGAAACCAGAAATCATAACTAAAACCTTAGAGCTAGTAAAGAAGGTAAACCCGGAGGTCGCGGTACTCTGCGGAGCTGGAATAAGCAGCGGTGAAGACGTAGCTGCAGCAGTGAAACTAGGTACAGTAGGCGTACTGGTCGCGTCGGGTGTAGTTAAAGCAAAAGATTGGTATAAGGCAATAATGGATTTAGTATCTCCTCTTATAAAATAATTTAAGATATTTTTTGTCTTTTCCCTATTTAAGCGCTTTATACTTTTATCAATTACTGTAATAGTGAAGCTTTTTCGTAATAATACGTGGAGTTGTTTGCTGTATTAACCAGTTGTCGATAAAAGTATGCCGGCCAGCAAACAGAAACAGATATATTTTCCTATAAACATTTTCTCACTGCCGGGGTGGCCGAGGGGTCAGGCGGCGGGCTGCAGACCACAGGTGGACAGAAACCCGTTATACCGGGGTTCAAATCCCCGCCCCGGCTCTATTTCTTTAAATTCTGCTTTTGGCGACAAAGCTCTTTTAGAGACGAATTGTTGTTAAATACATTTAGTAGTGGCTGTATGTGAGAAGTATTAGAATTGAACGTGTTTTTTATCGAAATATTTATATAGAAGCGCTAGTTCAGTTTGTTTGCTGGTGAGAATATGAGTGCTAAAGCAAGTATACCCGCATTGATTCTAAAGGAAGGTACTTCGAGAACAGTCGGTAAAGAGGCTAGAAGAACTAACATTCTGGCTGCGCGAGTAATAGCGGAGGCTCTGGCTAGCTCCCTTGGTCCAAGGGGAATGGACAAGCTTCTTGTAGACTCCTTCGGAAGCGCCACAATAACAGGAGACGGGGCTACGATCCTGAAAGAAATGGATGTTCAGCATCCAGCAGCGAAAATGCTTGTAGAGGTAGCTAAGGCTCAGGACGATGAAGTTGGAGACGGTACAACAACATCGGTAGTACTTGCCGGAGAATTTCTCAGAGTAGCGAGCGAGCTACTTGACCAGGAAATTCACCCGACAATAATATGTGACGGATACAAGAAAGCTCTAGACTTTGCCCTTGGAGTAATTGATGATATTGCTGTAAAAGTAGATCCTCTGGACAAGAACATACTCAAGCACGTTGCTATGACTTCTTTAGGAAGCAAAGTTGTCGCAGAATTTAAGGAATTCTTAGCAGATTTAGCAGTAGAAGCAGCACTCTACGTAGTTGAGAAAACTGACAGCGGATATAAGTTGGATCTAGACAACATTAAGGTAGAAAAGAAGAAGGGCAAATCTATTGAAGAAAGTGTTCTCGTTAAGGGTATAGTACTTGACAAGGAAGTCGTTCACCCCGATATGCCTAAGAGAATCGAGAATGCTAAGATAGCTCTACTAGACTGTCCACTAGAAATAGAGAAGCCTGAATGGAGTACAAAGATCCATGTGACAAGCCCTGATCAGCTGAGAGCGTTTCTAGACCAAGAGTCAGAAATCCTCAAGGAAATGATCGACAAAATAGCCAGTACTGGAGCTAACGTAGTAATAGTGCAGAAAGGTATTGACGACTTAGCTCAGCACTACTTGGCGAAGAAAGGAATTCTAGCAGTAAGAAGAGTAAAGAGGTCTGACATGGAGAAAATAGCTAGAGCTACAGGAGCCAGAATAGTTACAAGTGTAGAGGACTTATCTCCAGAAGACCTCGGTACTGCAGGTCTAGTAGAGGAGAGAAAAGTAGGCGAAGACAAGATGGTATTCATAGAGCAGTGTCCGACCCCTAAGGCAGTGACAATACTCATAAGAGGAGGAGCTGAGCACATAGTAGATGAAGCTGAAAGAGCACTGCACGATGCACTGTGTGTAATCAGGAACGTTATAAGAGAGCCAAAGATTCTTGCAGGAGGAGGAGCTCCTGAAATGGAGGTAGCAAGAAGACTAAGGGAGTTTGCCAAGAAGCTACCAAGCAAAGAACAGTTAGCTGTATTGAAGTACGCTGAGGCCATTGAGTCAATACCAGTAATACTAGCCAATAACGCTGGAATAGATCCAGTAGATGCTCTTGTCGAGCTAAGAGCTCGCCACGAGAAGAATGAAATATGGGCAGGAGTAGATGTGCTAAACGCTAGAATTGCTAACATGTGGGAGCTCAATGTACTAGAGCCAGCTATAGTAAAGAAACAGACACTTAAGTCAGCTACAGAGGCAGCAATAATGATACTGAGAATAGACGATATCATAGCAGCAGCTCCACCGAAAGAAAGCGAAAAGAAGGGAGAAGAGGAAAAAGGATTTGAGGAAGAAAAGGAGTCTGAGAGTGAATGAGTGATTTAACTTTAAAAATTATAGGGCCGCCTAAGTTAACTAGATATGAGAAATCTAGGATCATAGGGGCTAGGGCTCTGCAAATAGCTCTAGGAGCACCAGTACTGATAGAGATACCTAAAGGGCTAACTGATCCTATAGAAATCGCTAGACTTGAGCTCAAAGCAAAGGTACTGCCAATAATTATAAGGCGCAGACTGCCTAATGGGAAGTACCAAGATATACCTTTACAAGCACTGGAGATCGATTAACCACTCTTTTTGATACTTATTTTTCCTTTTTCTATTAAAATCTCTACTTCATCGCCTATATCAAATTTATCTATTATTCTATCCCATTCGTCTTCTGTTAGAAAGATAACTGCACGAGGCGTCATTACTTTATTTTGCGAGAATGGAGGGAGAGCTCTCATTACCTGTGAGACTATTGGAATAATTTCTTTGGCTAATGTAGAGTCACGAGGCTGCATAATTATAGGCCCTGGCAGTTCTCTTTCCTCGGCAATCTCTATTTTAATAATTCTTGTTCCTAAAGCGTCTGTTGTAAGACTCTTGCTCACAACGATTCCTTTCACAACTACATGAGTTGATACCACGCTTTTCTCTTTTGCTTACACTTTTATATTCTTACCTCACTTCTTAGGTCTCTGAGTTATTTTGTCTAAATTTTTGAAAATATTGCAAAAAACATAGTTGATTAGCCCGAAAAATTTATATATTAAGCAACACTTTTAAAAAGGCGCTACAGGGTGAGAGAATGTCTACCGAAAAACCTAGTGAGGGAATAATACTAGTAGGCCAAAAGCCCACTATGAACTACGTACTAGCAACAGTAATTCAATTTAACCAAGGTGTAGACCGAGTAATTATCAAGGCTCGAGGAAGAGCTATCTCTAAGGCAGTAGATACTGCTGAGATAACTAGAACAAGATTCCTACCCGACCAGATAACAGTAAAAGAAGTCAAGATTAGTAGCGAGAAGGTAGGAGAACCAGGAAAAGAGAGAACAGTTTCAACAATTGAAATAGTTCTAGAGAGAGTAAAGAAGTAAAAGCATTCAATAAAATTAGTTTTTTCTAGTTCTTCAACGCTTTTATTTAATTCGGTTTTTCAAAAATACTGAAACTTCGGTTCCTAAGTATTAACTCTACTGTTATTCTTCGCTCCAGTATTTTATCACTAGGAACCAGGAGAAAGGAGGTAGCATAAGAGATGATATAAACAGTATTGTGGCTGCAGTAAAGCTTGCGTAAGTTGGGGTCAGTAAAATAAATATGAATACTGATAGCAGAATGTATGATACAATAACGCTTGTAAGAGCTTTAGCGTAAATTCTCTGAAACCTGTACTTTTTCCCTTTTCCTGTAAATACGAGAATTATTACAGTAGCATAGGCTGTCAGTGCTATGAGTATGCTTAAAAAGCTATTTATGTACATTGTTTCACCTATAGAAACTGAGGTTTTTCTGCTAAAGAAATTATTGGTATATGAAGCCATCCTGGTTTTGATCCATTAGAAATCAGAATTTTCTCAGATGTTTCATCTAATTTGACTAGAATGTAGTTTCCTTTAAGTTCTTCTTGTGTTTCATAGTAGTAGAATATTGGTAGTCCGTAAAGATTATAGTAGTCGTTAAACACAGCGAGAATTCCGTAAATATTTTTGTTGTTTTCTTTAAAGTGAAGAACACATGTTGTAGAAAAAGGCCTAGAAGAGGCTATGGATGCAGCATATCTAGCCAAGTCGTTTATCGAAGACACTTTTACTTTAATGCAGGGTCTAATATCTTTTAGCGACTTTACATCTCTTGTTGACATATTCTCTTTATCTACTTTTAGGGAGTATTTTAACTCTCTCTCCTCGTCTGACATTTCTTAAGATGCTTAAAGTTTCGCTAGTTATTTCGCCCATAGGATTTACTCTAAAGGGCAGTTTACTGAAATTTGTTAAGGAAATTCCTATTGCTTTATTCTGTGGTATGTAGAAGATTTCTCTTTCTTTTACATTATTTTTGCTTTTTTCAAATCCTATTCTTAAGTCTATTGGTATGAAAATTATTCCTTGAATCGAGTTAGCTGTAGAGAATATAGGTAATTTCTTTGCTAAATGTTCTATAGTTAAGGGGGCTAGATATCTTCGTAGTATTCCTTCGGCTGTGCCTGCTTTTTCGAACTCGAAAACTACCTCAAGAGTTTCGATACTCATAGTATAAGTATTGTTGTGACTAAGTTTAAATACGTGTTTACTTAAGCCTAATTATGAGTTTTGAGGGAAAGTCTCCTCAAGAAGCATTAGAAAAACTACTAAAGAAAAAGGAAGAGTTGGAAAAAGAGATGGAAGAATTAATAGAGAAGAAAGATAAGGGGATTATTTCTCAAGAAGATTTTGATAGAAAGAAACGCGATATCGAAAAGAAATACATTGAAGTAATGGATAGGATAGCTCAGCTAAAATATATCGTCGGTGCCTGGGGATAATTTTGAAAATATAGTGTGCTAAGGATATTGGTTCCTGAACAGTTTCAGTCTTCTCTCTGAAATAGCTAATAAGCATAAAATCCTTATAGTACGCAGAGACTTTGTAAAGTAGGGTAGTGAATACACGGTGAAAAAACTATGAGTATAGAAGAGTATAAAAAGAAGTATTCGTTCGGCGAGGACTACGGTACGCGGTTCTATAAATTTGGTCCTATTAAGGAGAAACCCGATATTATTGAAAATGCAGGATACTTTATAGAAGATAAGCTGATTAGAAGACTTTATGGTATTGATAAAGACCTAATAGTTGGACCAGAGTATAGAGATTATCTTGGAACGAAAGAAGAAGTGCAGCGCAATCTCGTTTACCCTATGAAGGACGGTATTATAGCTAAGGAAGATGTGAGAGCATGGAGGGTAATCTACGAAGTAACGAAGTACGGTTTAATGAAGTATAAAGTTTTAGGTCCCGACTTTAAGGGATACTGCGTAACGGCAGCACTTTCGGCTGTAGCTCCTAACTATATGTATGAAAAAATATTCGAAATTCATGAGAAAATAGATGAAGAGACGGGTTTGGTAAGGGCCGTTAGCATAATTCCTCAACCTCTTGCAGTTGCTATTGCCAATAAGGAAACTAAGTGTGTGGTCGTAGAGTCGGGTCACGGAAACACGCAAATCTGTCCAATTTCTCTCAGAGCTATTTCAGATGCTATTGCTGTTTTAAACAGAGGTGGAGCTGAAGCCGATATGATAACTGCAGAAATACTAAGAGATGCTGGATACTCTGATCTGGCTAGAGAAGAAACTGTTGTCAGAAAAGTAAAGGAGCTTATAGGGCTAGTTCCAATAGACCTAGATAAAGCCATAACTGAAGCTAAAGCAAATCCCGAGAGATTTAAAGTATCTTATAGATTTCCTGGAACTACCATATGTATTGAGCTAGAAAAGGAGGCCTGGATGAGGTTTCTAATAGGTGAAATAGTGTTTAATCCATCTCACGAAATATTTGCCAGCTACTACAAGAGAGGATTTGCTATTAGGGAAGGAAGACTTGGAGACGATATCTTGCCCGGCGAAATAGACTTAGGAGAAGCTATTGTTAGATCGGTTGAGAAAGTATCTCTAGAAATACAAGAAGAGGTATACAAGAAAGTTATTTTGAGCGGAGGAAACTTTATGTGGAAAGTTCCTCCAGGACTCGAGGATGTAGCGTGTGATGCTCCTATTAAAGTTAAGCTGCTCTTAAAGAGATTTGATATCGATGCAGGAGTAAAGCTCACTGTAGATCCTCAGTATGCTGTATGGAAGGGATGTATAGTCTGGAGCGTTGCAGTACCATTAGACTATGAGTGGAGTTGGGAGAAAAGAGAGGGATGGTACAAGTGGAGGTAAACGAGTTCATACTTTTTTCTAAGGAAAGATTATTGGAATTAGCGAAAGAATATTTTGTATCACGTAAAGGATGGAGTATAGTTCCTACTACTGAAGCAGAAAAAGTATTTGATGAAGATACTGTAAAGAATGTAGATTTAATACTAAGAGATGGTAATAATATAATATTTGTACTTGTTCCTAGAATAGTGAAAGGAGAGATAAGTAAAAGTACTATTTTAGCTTATTTAGCTAAAGCGTCAAAATATGCTAGTTTAGCAGATAAAGTTTACTTACTTCTACCCAAAGGCATTTACTCACCAAGATATATTGATGGAAGGCTTCTCAAGGAGTGTGGTGTAGGTGTACTGATATATTCTCATGGTAAAATAGAAGAAGCTTTTCCTTCTTTTTCAAGTAAAAAGGTCCAGACAATATCTGAGATACGAGAGCTCAAGACAAAGATAAAAGAGCTTGAAGATAAATTAATGGTATTAATAGATGAGGTTTCATTAATAAAATCGCATTTAGATAAATTGGATACTATTGTCCAAGAAATAGAAAATAAAGTCTCTAAGGTATCGGCTGGCTCGAGTGCTGCTTTTTCAGGGGAGCTAGAGAGAATACTGAGTAGGCTTAAAGTTCTTGAAAAAGAAATAGAATACATTAAAGGCAGAACTGCGCTGAGTACGGTAAGAGTAAGTGAAGTTAGTTTATCAAAGTCAGTGTCTAGGGAATCTGATGAGGAGTTACCAGATTATCTTGTAGATAATCCTTGGCTTAATGTATTGAGCAAAAGAGGTAGATAACTATGAGAAATAGTAGCGAGGAAGTAAAACTAAGAGCTCCTGAAGAGATTCTTAAAGAGATAATAGGTGATGAGGAGGACTATAGTATTGCAATTGAGTTGTATAAAGCGTACATCACTGGAGGTAGAATTATATTAAAAGAGAAAATTAAAGAAATTATTAAAAAATATCTTGAGGAGAAGTAACTATGTTGTTAAGATCAATTGAAATATATGGATTTAGATGTTTCACGGAAACAATAAAACTAGACTTATCCTCAGAGCTGACGCTAATAGTGGGTCCTGTAGGTGTAGGTAAGTCTACAATATTAAATGCTATTGAGTTAGCGCTCTACGGAGCAACATATGAGACAAATATAGAAAAAAGCGCTAAGCTTGACGACTACATAAACAATATAAGCAATCACTTTAGAATAGCATTAGACTTCGTAGTAGACGGTGTAGAATATCGAGTAGAAAGGAAAAAGCTTAAAGACAAATCTCTCAAAAGTATTCTTTACAAAGAAAGACAAAAAATTGCTTCGACAACATCTCAAGTAAACAGAATAATAAGTGAGGAATTGCTCAAAATATCTCTAGAAAACTTTGTCCGTTATATACTAATTCGACACCGCAGCCTAGAAACTCTTGCTTACGGCTCACCCTTAAGAAGGACTATTATCTTAGATAAAATGCTTGGAATAGATGCATTCAGAAGAATAGCAGCTAGTATACCGGTAAAGAAGATAGATGAAGTAAAAAACAATATTGCATTTAAAATGAAGCAAATAGAAAGAGATATTAGCTATTTAAATAAAAATGAAATTATACAAAAAATAAAGCTATATGAGCATAAAATAAATGAGTTGAAAGAAAATATAAACAAACTTAATGAAGAAGAGAAAGATATCTTAGGGAAAATATCTGAAATTGATAAAAAAATAATCGAAATATCAAGTATATATGGTAAAATAAAAGAAAAAGAAAGATTAAAAGAAAAATTAATAAAAAAATTAGAAAATTTAAGCGGAAGAAAACACCAGCTAGAAGCAGATCTTAAAGCACTAGGGCAGTCGAAAGAAGAAATCATAGAGGAGGCAATATATCAATTAGAGAGTATTAAAGCTGAACTCTCAGGCTTTCTTGCAGACTTACTCTTAGGAGATGAGCTTGAAAAAATAGAGAAAATAACTATATCTTTAGACAATGTAGATGAGGTAATTAAAACCTTTAGAAAAGCCTACTTCAGTATAGAAAATAAATCATCTTATTTGCAAAGCGAATTAAGTAAACTTATAAGACAGAAAAGTAAGCTGGAAGCTATTAAAGATTCAAAACAAGCACAATTATCAGACGTAATAAGTGAGATAGAGTTTCTTGAAAGCTCCGAGAAGGAATTCTCACATATTCTAGCTAAAATAGGCGACATAGAAAACGCTAAAAAGAATTTAAAGAAAATAGAAAACGAGTTGAGTATAATAGATAATATCTTAAAGGAAGATGATTGTAGAATAGCTTTAATTCGAAAAATACTGGGTCAATTAAAGTCAAAAGATCGCATTAAGTGCCCTATATGCTGTAAAGATATTCTTCAAAATGAAAAGGAGCACTTAGAGCAACATTTAAATGAAATAATTAAATCTAAATCAGAACTTTTCATTAAAAGAGAAAAACTACTAGCTGAAATGGAAGAATACAAACAACTACTAAATAAATATGAGGAGCTTTCAGAAAAAATAAATAGATTGGAAGAATTAAGGCTTTTGAAGAGTAGTATTGAAAGCGAGATTGATGCAATAGAAGAGAGAATAAATGAACTTGATAAAGAAATAGAAGAATTAGAGTATAAGCTCAATGACTTGAGGAATTTTCTTTCCGGTTTTCGAAGAAGATTATCTAAAATAGAAGATAAATTAAGCTATTTAAGTAAATATGATGAGATATCTAAAATAGAAAGAGAAATAGAGACTTTAAAGGAGCAATTAGATAAGCTTGACTTAGAGTTAAAGGAAGTGAATATAGAGACTATAGTTTCCGAGAGAGTTAGATTAATTAATGAGAAAAAATCGCTAAATAAAAGGCTTATAGAAATTAAAAGGCTTAGAAACAAATATCTTGAAGAAATTAACTATTACACCAAAGAAATTTCATCGGCGAAAAAGAAGCTTGGTCTTATTGCTGAACTTGAAAAAGAATACAGTAAACTCTCCGAAAAATATTCTAAAATCTCTGAGCTAGCTGAAAGGTTTTCCAGAATTAAAGAAGCATATATTAAGGCACAGGATGTTATTAGAAATGAGTCGATAACTAAAATAATTAATACAATAAACTCTATTTTTGAAAAAATTTATGTGCATCCAGATGTAATAGAAATTAATCTTAAGGCTGTTGAAGCAGAAAAGAAAGGTAGATACAAGTATATGTTCTACGTAAAGCGCAGCGATGGTGCAGTAATTCCGTCTATTCAGTTTCTCAGCGATGGACAAAAAATTCTCTTCGCTTTTTCGCTAGTCTTTGCGTTAAATAAAATTTCTCCCCATTCAGCAGATTTCATAATATTCGATGATCCACTGCCTAACATCGATGAAGAGTTGAAAAAGTCTTTAGGAAAACTACTTGGAAGTAGAGAGTTCTCGAAGCAGGTTATCATTACAACTCAAAGCGAGAACTACGCAAAATATCTAGAAGAAATTGCAAAAGAGCACGGATTATCGTGTAAAACTTACGAATTAGCTCATTCTAAAGGAGGATCTATTCTACTAGCAGGTACTTTTAAGTAATGTTTATTAGAAATTAAGTTCACTGGACATAGTTCGCCGTTTTCTACACTAAATGTAAGCCACCGTGTGTCATGCGGGCATCCTCTTGCTTTCCTTACTCTAAGCTGTCTTACTAAAAGTCCTTGTCTCATATACTCAGGCTCATAGCGCATGTCGATGATTATGTCGGCCACATAGTCCAATAGATCGTCTAGGCCTTCAAGAAGTTTTATTCCAAAAGTAAGTGTGCCGACGACTGTTATTCCGAGTTTTCTCGCATAGAGTGAGCGCATTGTTTTAACGAACTCTACAAATGAATTTGCATCGCATAGGCTAATCATTTCAGTTAGAGAGTCGATGACTATTAAGCCTCTGTTCATAGACATGAATTTCTCTACAGTATAGTGCACAAGTCTCTGTAGAGCTTTAATATCCTTTGGATTACTTACATAAAGTACATTTGAGTGTTTGGTAGACACATTGTTTCCTGAATATAGTAGATATTTTGACCTAAAACTGAAACAATCTATTATTGTGAGAGACTTTGGAGGAATGCTGTCCGGTGATGAGACAATGTTTTCCTCGATAACAAAAGGTGGTTCATCTAGTGAAATAAATATACATTTTTCTCTCTTTTTTAAATACGCTCTCGTTAAGTTATATACAAATATTGTTTTTCCTGTTCCTGCTTCACCTGAAACTAGAATAAATGATCCTCTTGGGAAGCCTTGAGGAAACAATATATCTAAGGCTCTCAGCCCGGAGTCTATGAGGGATAGTGGTACTTTCACGTACATCACTATTTGAGAGAACTTATAAGTGTTAGATTCACTAATGGCGAGAAATATATCTAGGACACAGGTAACTTATCTGATTAATTGTGTGTTACATCACCTGATTTAATGTAACAAACAGTTAAATAGTCTGCAGGCTATTTAGTTTATGTGAAAGCTATATCAGTGAGAATACCTGAACAGCAGCTGAGGGCTATAGACGAGCTAGTAAAGAAAGGTCTTTTTGAGAGTCGGTCTGATTTCATTCGAAGAGCTATTAGATGCTACTTTAGAGAAGAATACATGATGGATATCTTTGGTAAACGGTTCAGTACATAGTATTGTGTGTATTGCTTAGTACGTTTATTAGCAGTTATTTAATATAGGTTTAAATAGGTAGAGCGAGTAGGAAGACGGGAGTCTATGAAAGGACTCGAGGTAGTACCTACAGGAATAGAAGGATTAGATCCAATAATAGGAGGTGGGTTCATTAAAGGCAGAACATACCTAGTTTCAGGAGAAACAGGTACTGGAAAAACTTTATTCTCACTCAATTTCCTAGTATATGGAATAACTTTAGGCGACAGAGGAGTATACGTCTTAGTTGATGAAAGAGTAGAAGACTTAATGCGCGGAGCAAAAGACTTCGGATGGGATCTAGATGCCCTAGTAGAAAGAGGTTTGCTCAATATTCTAACGCTATCACAAGAAGCTATGGAAAAGCTGAGCGAGAAGCCTCTCGACACTGTAGTTAGGTCAATTGTAACTGACATTAAATTGGAGGTAGATAAAATAAAAGCGTCTCGCCTAGTTATAGATCCTATAGTTTCGCTAGTATTTCAGGAAAAAGATATCGTCTGGATGAGAGAATTTATACGAAGACTTATCATAAGTATTGAAAACGACATTGGCTGCACTACTGTCATAACATCTGAAATACCGACTAATAGCAATACTATTAGCCGCTTTGGAGTAGAGGAATTTCTTGCCAGTGGAGTGCTTGTCTTAGGGCTTCAAAGAATAGGCGATGAATATATACGAACACTTCTTGTTAGAAAAATGAGGTGGAGGCCTGTTAAGCCTTCGATATATGTATTCGAGATAGTGCCAGGCAAAGGAATAGTGATTAAGGGAAGACTGAGAGAATATATAAGATCGCTGCCGATACCTATAGCATAAATATCGATGAATTATGATGAGGGCTGGTATTGCGGATTTGGTGAAGAGAGACATCAGAGCTGATTTTAAGTAAAAAATATTAAGCTGACTAAAAGATAGGAGTTTAGGTCGGTCTTGATGAAGAATATGTGTTATGTCAAAGTACACGAAGTTAGAGGAGAAGTAGTAGTCAGTATCTGTGATGCTGATCTCCTGGGGAAAAAGTTTAAACAAGGAAATATTGTCATAGATTTCTCTTCATCATTCTTCGGAGGAAAATTAATGGAAATAGATCAAGCACTAGCTTTGCTGGAAGCAGCTACAATAGCGAGTCTTTTCGGAGAAAATGTAATTAATAGAGCTATTGAAAAGGGATTATTATCAAAAGATGCTCCCATCAAAGTGGCCGGTATACCACACGTACAGCTAATTAGGTGAAAATAATGAAAAGATTTTGCGCTATTTGTGGAAGAGAAGTAGATGTGTACTATGATAATCTGTGTTTAGATTGTTTTAGAAAAAACCATCCTTTGCTATCTAAACCTCTCAAACTTAAAATAACGATTTGTAGAGAATGTAACAGTATCTTTTACTTAAACAAATGGGTTAAAGGAGACCTTGAAAGTATTCTGCTTCAGTTGATAAGAAGAGAAGTCAAAAAACTCAGCAAAGGAGAAATAAAAAATGTTGAAATCTCGGTAACTGAGGAAAACAAAAGCAAGTATACAGTACTAGTAACAGTAGTAGGGCGCGCCAGACACGACATGCCTTACTACAAGGAAGAATATATGGCTGAAGTTAGAGTTCGATACGAAGTGTGTCCTGTTTGCCGAGACATTATTTTAAAGAAGGAGAAGGCTATCCTTCAAGTAAGAGCGCTTAATAGAGAGCTCTCGCTTGAAGAAAAGAAAAGAATACTTGAAATAGTTGAAATAGAAATAGCTAAACTACAGCGAAAACAACGAAATGCAGTTATAGTTGATATAGAAGACAAAAAGGGGCTCGACATTAAGCTATTATCTGCTAATGTAGCTCGAGCACTTGCCGCAGCTATTCAAAAAGAGTTTCCGGCGCTAATTAAAGAAACATATAAGCTTATACGTTTAGATAGAAATGGTAGACCTGTTTCCAAAGTTACAGTAAAGGTAGAGCTTCCTCCATTCAGTAAAGGAGATGTTGTCGACATAAAAGGAACACTATTTTACGTAAAAGAAATTAAGAGGGGAATAATAAAGCTCGTTAATTTATCTACATATAAAACGATTAATGTAACATCTAAGACTTGCCCCAAATCTACTAAAAGAGTTTCAGTAGAAAAAGAAAAGTATTTGGTAAACTCTATTACACCTCCTGTAGTGTCGTTACTTAACTTGGCTAGCTACGAAACTATTGAAGCAAGACTCCCAGTAATACCGCAGTGGCTCAAAGTAGGAGGAACTATTGAGGCGGTCAATTATCGTGGAAGAATATACGTACTCCCGCCTTAAACACAGGGGTATGTAATTAAGTTAAGCGAAGCTAACATTTTGCAAAATATTTAACTACTAGGAGTTTATACCTTAAATAGGTGATATTATGGCTAAAAAGAAACGTAAAAAGAGTGAAGAAGAGGAAGTAAAGTTAAGATTACCTGGAGAAGGTGAAGTGCTAGGAGTAATAGACGAGATGTTAGGCTATGACCGAGTCAGAGTAAAATGCGCAGACGGCTACATAAGATTGTGTAGAATTCCGGGACGAATGAAAAAACGTGTATGGATGAGAGTCGGAGACATAGTATTAGTTGCTCCATGGGAATTTCAATCTGATAAAAGAGGTGACATAGTACATCGCTATACTTCTAGCGAAGTAAGAGAACTAGAAAAACTTGGGCTATTGAAGGACTTGCTCTAAATTTTAGCTATCCTTTTGAAGACTTCGCGAGGGTCTTCTACTTCCGCGCCGAGTTTTTCAAAGTATCTAGTGATGTTCTTAATGTCTCTAAATAGGAACTCTAGTGCTTGTGGATGACTTGTCTCAACGGCAGAACCCCAGTCAATAATTACAAGTTCTTCGTCTTTATTTAAAATATTGTATTCAGATAGATCTGCATGAACTAGTTTTGCTTCGCAGTACAGCTTTTCTATACTTGATATTATAGTTTTATATGCTGCATCAGGATCTTCCGGGGAAAGGTCCTTAATTAAAGGCGCTGGAACGCCTTCTTCTCCAATAAACTCCATAACAAGTACATTTTCTTTAAAAGCATAGGGTTTAGGTACTCTAACTCCAGCGTCATATGCGCGTTTTAAGTTCCTATACTCTTTTGAACACCATGTTCTGATAATGCTTCTTAAATCTCGTCTTATTTTAGAGAACCTACGGTCACCGATCATGTAACTTAGTCTAGATTTTCTGAATTCTGTTGTCTCTACTTTAAAGATCTTTACGGCTAAATCTGTTCCATCAGGAGCTTTAGCCCAATATACTCGGGCTTCTTTACCTGTGGCGACAACACCGTACATTTTATCGATAATGCGGTCATTAATCAGCTCATAGAGAGCCATTAGTGTTGAATAACTAAATACATCTTCTGTAATCTCAAATAGCTCAGAGTCTTTAAGTTTCTTGTACTTTTTCTTGTAAAGTTTCTTTTCAAAAAAATCTTCGAAATCTTCCACAAGTCTTTCATGTGGCTGTAGTATATTTATTTTTCCTGTAACAAAGGCACTTGTGCCATTTTAATAAGGTAATATAAAAAGGCTGCATGTGAAAGATAAAAATATTAAGTATATGATTGAAAAAATTATGATGTTTAAGGGAAGAGACGTTATATCGATACTAGACTTTTCCAGAGATGAGCTAAGCACATTATTCGAGGAAGCCCTGAAATTCGAGAAATACAAAGGTAGAACTTTCGACTACTTAAAGGGTAAAATATTGGCTTTAGCCTTTTTCGAGCCAAGCACTAGAACTAGACTCAGCTTTGAAGCTGCTATGAAGCGTTTAGGAGGAGAAGTGGTACATCTAGGTGAAGTGAAAATAACTTCAATCGCTAAAGGAGAGAGCCTAGCCGATACTATTACTATGCTTAATGCATATGCTGATGCCATTGTGATAAGACACCGAATCGAAGGAGCAGCAAAATTTGCAGCTGAAATAGCTGATGTACCTGTAATTAACGGCGGCGATGGGTCGCAGCATCATCCAACGCAAGCTATGATAGACCTATATACTATTTGGCGCGAGCTAGGAACTATAGATGGACTAAATATAGGTGTTATAGGTGATTTAAAGTACGGGAGGGCTGCATGCTCGTTTATCTACGGAGTGACTTTATACAACATAAAGAGGCTTTATCTAATTTCGCCTCCTTTACTTAAAGTCAGAGCAGAAGTTCGTGACTACTTAAAGTCTAAAGGAATTCCCTTTATAGAAACTAGCAACCTCGAGGAAGTAATTTCAGAGCTAGACGTACTATACGTTACCAGAATACAGAAAGAAAGGTTTCCTGATCCTTCAGAATATGAAAAAGTTAAAGGAAGCTACCGAGTAACAGCAACACTTTTGTCTAAATCTAAAGAGAACACGATAGTGCTTCATCCTCTTCCCAGAGTAGATGAAATACCGTATGAAGTAGACAAGCTTTCTAAAGCTAAGTATTTTAAGCAAGCTGCCTACGGTATTCCCGTAAGAATGGCTCTCTTAAACCTAATTTTAGGTGATTAAAATGGCTAATGTGAAAAATAGTGAACTTATTGTAAGAAAAATAAAAAATGGTACTGTTATAGATCATATCACTGCGGGCAATGCTATAAATGTGTTAAGGATACTCGGAATTAAAGGATCAGAAAACATTACAATAGCGGTAGTTATGAACGTTAAAAGCAAGAAACTAGGTAAGAAAGATATAGTAAAAATAGAGAACAGAGAATTAACACCCGAAGAAGTAAACATAATAGCTCTAATAGCTCCTCACGCAACTATAAACATCATAAAGGACTATAAAGTTGTTGCCAAGCATAAAGTAAAAGTACCTGAGAGAGTAATTGGTTTAATTAAGTGCAGTAATCCGAACTGCATAACAAGGCAGACAAGAGAGCCTGTAACATCTGTATTCAAGGTAGTTAGCAGAGAGCCGCTTATACTAAAGTGTGAATACTGTGGTCGATACATTACTTCAAATGAAATAGTAGAGCAGCTTTCACGGTGGTAGTGTTTGCTAAACATCGCTGGAGCGGTAAAAGAAGTAAAACTAGAAAACTACAGGATAAAGTCGTATTCTATTGAACTTGAAAGAAAACTATGTTCTAAACCAGGACAGTACGTTATGGTGTGGTATCCCGGTACTGAAGAGATACCTATAAGTGTAGCTTACGAAGATGGAAGAACGATAAGGCTCATTATAGCGAGAGTAGGTGAAGCTACTTCGTATATTCACAATCATGCTAAAAGAGGAGACTACATCAGTATAAGAGGTCCTTACGGTAAAGGTTTCACTTTAATCGAAGGAGCAAAAGTAGCATGTGTAGCAGGAGGCTATGGAATAGCGCCTCTCTACTACTTAGCTAAAAAGCTACTTGAAAAAGGTACGAATGTGCATATATTCTATGGGGCTAAAAGTAAAGAAGACCTTATTTTGTTGAAAGAACTTAGAGACGTATCAGGCAGACTATTTATCGCAACAGAAGACGGTACTTACGGCTTTAAAGGTCTAATAACAGATCTGTTTAAAAAACACTTTTCTAAGGAAAAATACGACTATGTTTATACATGCGGACCTGAGAAAATGATGTATAAAGTAGTTTCGCTGTGTGTGTCCCATAGAGTAGAAGTGGAGGCATGTCTTGAAAGATACATTAGGTGTGGTGTAGGTCTCTGCGGCAGCTGCGTGTTAGACCCAATAGGGCTTAGAGTGTGTTGCGAAGGACCTGTAATAAAAGGGAATATTCTCTTAAACAGCGATTTTGGGCAATTTAAGAGGGATGAATTTTGTCGAAAAATACCAGTATGACTGCACTAGAAGTGGAGATCGCTGGACTAAAGTATCCATCGCCAGTTTTCTTAGCTTCAGGTATTCTCGGATCTTCTGCCTCTCTAATAAAACGCGTACTTGAGTCAGGCGCAGGAGCGGTAGTAACTAAATCAGTTACATTAAATCCCCGTAGAGGACATTCTACACCCTGTTTCATAGAGCTTGAAGTAGGGTATGTAAACGCTCTAGGCTTACCTAACCCAGGGTATCTTCATTTACTCGAAGAAATAAAGCATTTGAGCGAAAAAGACAGAATAATTGTTTCTTTGGCTGGAAGTTCTACTGAAGAATTCTTTAAAATGGCTGAAGCAGTAGAGGAAACAGGATTTAGGGCAGTAGAACTGAATTTCTCGTGTCCTCATGTAAAAAGCTACGGGCTTGAGTTGTCCAGAAACATTAACGTTCTGGTAGAATCCATTAGGAAGATTAAGGAAACTACTAAACTCAAAGTATGGGTCAAGCTAGGTCTATGCGACAATATTATTGAATTAGCAAAACATATTGAAAAGGCAGGAGGCGACGCCATCGTAGCTATAAATACTATTAAGTGTGTCGTGATAGACATTTACGCTAAACAGCCGTATTTATCTTCCATATATGGAGGACTTTCGGGAAAAGCTATTCGCCCAATTGCTGTAAGATGCGTATACGATTTGTTCAGAGGAGCTGAGCTACCTATAATAGGTGTTGGAGGAATAGAGACTTGGAAAGACGCTGTAGAAATGTTTCTTGCGGGCGCATCAGCTGTTCAAATAGGATCAGCTATAGCTAAAAAAGGACTAAATATATTTGCTGAAATAAACAGAGGAATAGAGAAATACCTTAAAGAAAACGGTTTCAAGTCTATAAAAAGTATAGTTGGCTTAGCGCATAGATAGTAGCACAGCAAACATCAAGAGTTAAAGTTAAATTTATGGTTGTTAATCTTTCATGCAATGTCTAAGCAGACGAGAAGCTCTCTTGAAAGATATAAGCTCAAAAGATTACTTGAAGAGTTAAAGCAGAAAAAGGGTAGAGGCACAGAGCTAATAACATTATATATACCTGCAGGAAGACCTATAGCAGACGTACTTAATACACTTAGACAAGAGTATTCGACAGCAACAAACATTAAAGACAGAACAACGAGACACCATGTTCTAGAGGCGCTAACCAGCGTTATTCAGAGACTTAAGTTGTTCAAGCAAACTCCATCCAATGGACTAGTTATTTTCTGCGGATACGTTTCGACAGGAATACCTGGAGCAGAAAAAATGGAAGTACACGTGTTAGAGCCTCCAGAAAAACTAAATGTATACCTCTACCGATGTGATTCACGTTTCCACGTAGAAATACTAGAGGACATGATCGCGGAAAAAGATGTCTACGGTCTGATGGTAATAGACAGAGGAGGAGCAGCCTACGCTCTTCTCAAAGGAAAAAGAATAGAAATTATCAAGGAAATAACATCAGGAGTTCCCGGAAAACATAGAGCAGGAGGACAGTCTTCAAGAAGATTTGAGAGAATCATAGAGCAGCTAGCTCACGAGTTCTTAAAAAGAGCAGGCGAGTATGCCAAAAGAATATTTCTTGAAGAAAAGAATCTTAAAGGACTTATAATAGGTGGCCCTGGTCCAACAAAATACGAATTCGCTGAAGGCGATTACTTAGACTACAGGCTTAAAGAGAAAATAATAGCAGTACTCGACGTAGGAAATAGCGGCGAAGAAGGAATATATGAACTAGCTAAAAGAGCAGAGTCAGTACTAAAAGATTTAGAGTTTACTAAAGAAAAGAAAATAGTTCAAAAATTCTTATATCATGTGGCTAGAGACACAGGATTAGCTACTTACGGAGAAGAATATGTCAGGAGAGCACTGCTAATGGGAGCAGTAGATACTCTACTTGTATCCGAGAAACTAGAAGGATATAGAATCAAAGCCAAGTGCCCTGCCTGCGGAGAAATATTCGAAAAAACTGTAAAGAGCCTTAACAACGAAATAAAGTGTCCGAAATGCAAAGTATCTGCAAATATTGTCGAAAAGAAAAAGCTCATAGACGATTTAATAGAAATAGCAGAAAAAACAGGAACCAACGTGGAGATAATATCTGTTGATACGGAAGAAGGAGAAATGCTTAGAAACTCTTTTGGAGGAATAGCAGCCATATTGCGCTTTAAGATAGGTCAATAGCTCTTTTCGCTATTAAGGAGTAAGAAATATATTCTCTAGCAAGGAAAAAATAATGCCGGGGTGGCCGAGGGGTCTAAGGCGCCGGACTCATAATCCGGTTTTCCGGGGTTCAAGTCCCCGCCCCGGCACTTTTAAGAAAAAGAGAATTCTCCTAGAGTGGGATTACCATCGGTTGCCCAATCTGATGTTCTGATGGGCAACTAGATTTTTAAGTGAAAAAGTAGATGGGATAATAATGAAAAAAGTAAGAAAAATTACTTGGAGAGACCAAGTTGACTTAAGCAGAATAGGTGAAGATGATAGGAGGAGGATTTTTGACTATGTTTTAACTAAAGTAGGCTATAAGCAGCTAGGCTACGATAAGTCTTATCTATATCGTGTCAAAAAGGGAGAAAAGAGAATTTCAGATAGGTTGCTATCCAGGCTGCTTGAGTTTCTTTCTGAAGAGGAGTTCACTAGGCTGCTGGGAGCCAGAAAAAAGCTGGAGGCCCTAGGGGCTATTAGGGAAGGTGTAGTTGACTACGGATTAGTTATGGAGATACTTGAAGTCGCCAAGGAAGACAAGTACTTGAAGTATCTTATTGCGAAATGGTTTTACGAGAATCTGGCCCACGAAATACCTCATGTAGTTAAAGTCACTGAGAAGCACGTAGAGAAATTCAAGAAAATACTCTCGGATAAATCAAAGAAAACTAGAGAAGACCATTTACGGTATCTCCTAAGAGCATTAAATAATTTAGAGTGGGAGCTTACGCCTGAGCGCCTTGAGGAATATGTTCTTGAGTTAAAAGAAGAATCAGAGTATGTTGCACACCACACTGCGGCCGCACTAAAGCTGTTTATCAAAAAGGTCCTCAAAGACCAGGCTCTCTACTACGCCTTTAAAACTCCGCAGCCAAGAGAAAAAATTGTAGCAGAGGCAATTACACTAGAAGAGGTAATTGAGGTAGCTAGGGCAGTAGAGCACTTAGGAGCACAAGCATACTTTATTCTTCTTGCTGAAACCGGCCTGAGGCCGAGTGAAATATACTCTCTTAAGCTCAATCAAATAGACCTAAAAAATAGGAAAATAGTTATAGGGAAAGTCTCAGAGACAAAAAGAAGCTTCATTACATTTCTACATAAAACAACTGCAAAGTACCTCAAGGAAACATACCTCCTATTTAGGCAAGAATTCGTGAAAAAATTCAAAGCAGCAGTACTAAACCTCGGACTAAATACAGCAAAATGGGAAGCAAAGCTCTTCCCCTTCAACGACTACGAACTAAGAAAAGAAATCTACGAAGCTATGAAGAAAACTCTAGGCCGCCAATTTAGACTATATGATTTAAGAGCATTTTTTGCAGCCTACATGACAGCCAAAGGAGTCTCCCCATTAATCGTAAACCTTTTACAGGGAAGACTCCCTCCAAAGGAATTCAAATTGCTTCAAAACCGCTACCTCCCCTTCACAGAAAGAGACCTAAGAAGAATATATGAAAAAAATGCACCATGTATATCAGAATATCTGCTTACTTAATTGTTTCTCATAGTATTTTCACTAAGTGCTCATAATCTCTTCTCCTATTTCGGCTAAAAGTTCAAGTAGCCGTCTCTTATAGTAATCTTTCTCTGTAAGAAAAATAACTTCAAGGGCGTCCATTTTTGCTTTTTCATCTTCATTGGAAGCTTTTTCTTTTTGTTCACGGATATATTTTATCAGTGAGTCGTATCCTCTATCAATATCGAATCCTATTAGTATGTAAAATTTTGGAACAAGCTCTAATCTAGCTTTATTTCCTCCTAAAGTAGCACAAACTACGTCAAATACTTGTTCAATGACTTTATCTCTATCAATTTCTGCGTTTCTACTGAACTTGATGTCTATTGATGATGCTAGAAGGTATGCTAGAATTTCTGTAAGGTTATATTTTTTTATTCCTAGGAGCTCTAGTAGTTTCTTTATAGCTGGTCTTTTTCCTAGACTTTTTTTCAAATCTTTTTCAAGTTCTGCTACTAGACATGCGGCTGCTTCTTCTTCTTGTAAGATATTCTCTAAACGCATTATCATATCTTTAAATTCCTTTGCCGATTTTTCTCTATCAGAAATCTGTCTCTTATACACATCTGACGCTGCCGACGAATTAGACGGTGTAG